>CAJNBY010000004.1 GCA_905221125.1 bacterium
GGTACACCAAGTGGTGACAAACCAACAGAAGGTACACCAAGTGGTGACAAACCAGCAGAAGGTACACCAAGTGGTGATAAACCAGCAGAAGGTACACCAAGTGGCGACAAACCAACAGAAGGTACACCAAGTGGCGATAAACCAGCAGATAAACCGGAAAAAGAATCTGGAACAGAAGACCAACCAGATCTTAAGGTAGCTCCGCCGACTATCGCTATTATTGAAGAACCAAATAAAGCAAGTATCGAGGTCAAAGCACCTAAAAAAGATGCGGATACAGTCAAAATCACTTATCCTAAGAGTGATGGCTCTGGTGATGAAGTTCTAACTCTTACGAAGCAAACTAATGGAGAATGGACTTTAGACAAACAACCTGAAAATGTCAAACTAGATAAGAAAACAGGTACTGTAACCATTCCACGAGAGTCAGTTGTCAATAAAGAAAAAGTCCAAGCTCAATCCAAACATAAAACGAGTGATTATACACCGTTTGTATACGCCGCTTTATCGATTGAATCAGCAAACCCAGAGCATCCAGTAACTCTATGGGTAGATACAGCAGGTAAGGAGCTTAAGGACAAAGTAGTTGGCAAGAAAGAAGTTGCTGGAGAAATTGCAGGCTACAAGTGGTTATCTAGTCGTTTAGAAAACGGTATTTTAACGCATACATTTGAGAAAATAGCGAATGGAACTCCAACTTCACCAATCTCAACTAGCCATTCAACGACTCCATCAAGTTCGCCATCAACTTCAACGCCAGAAAAACCAAACAAAGCTCAAACTCCAAGTCCAGACCAAACTCCAAGTCCAGACCAAACTCCAAGCCCAGCACCATCTAAAGTTTCAGAACAAAAAGGTGAGGCAGTGGCTACAGCTACATCAGAAAAGACAGTAGACAGTGCAACATCTACCAAAACATCTGATAAAACAGAGTTGCCAAACACAGGTACGGAATCTAATGCTAGCTTAGCTAGCGCTGGTATCATGACCTTGTTAGCTGGTCTAGGATTAGGATTCTTCAAGAAGAAAGAAGATGAAGAATAAAGCTCTTTATCAACTGTAGCAGGTTGAGAAAAGCTAAGATTAAGAAGAGGCTGAGAAAAAAGCCTCTCAAATCAGAAAAACGCATAGTATCAGGTATTGAAAAACTTGAGACTATGCGTTTTATTGTGGGAAGATTTACTTCATTTTCTCCGGAAGTTGAGTTTTTGCCCAGTTTCTTTAAATTATATGTTATCTTAAATTCAGAATAGAACATTATAACTTATAAAACATTGCTAGAAATTGATTCGACTTTACTATCCTATTTGTTCAGAGTTTATTTCATTTTGCTATAAAGTTTGAGATTTCTTTTGTTTTTTCTACTCTTTTTCCGAATAACTAGATAGAAGCATCAAATCTAGTAAATTAGATTAAAAAATGTGCTATAATGAAAGGAGAGCAAATATGACTGTACGTCATCCGGGCATCAGCCCAACTAACGATTTGGTTGCTAAGAAAATCTTTAGCAATCCAGAAATCACTTGTCAATTTATTCGCGATATGTTGGACTTACCAGCCAAAAATGTGACGATTTTGGAGGGAAGTAACATTCACGTTTTGCCATCCCTGCCGTACTCGGCGCAGGATTTCTATACCAGCATAGACGTTTTAGCTGAACTAGACAATGGGACACAGGTTATCATCGAGATTCAAGTTCATCATCAGAATTTTTTCATTAATCGCCTGTGGGCTTATCTGTGCAGTCAGGTTAATCAAAACCTAGAAAAAATTCGACAGCGAGAAGGTGATACACACCAGAGTTACAAGCATATCGCACCTGTTTACGCTATCGCAATTGTGGACAGTAATTATTTCTCAGATGACCTAGCTTTTCACAGTTTCAGCATGCGCGAGGACACGACAGGTGAGGTCTTAACTATCACCAGTAATGGACAGGAAAACCATCTGGTCAAGATGGCATTCTTGGAATTAAAAAAATACAGAGAAACCAGCAAAGATAGCATTCGCAAACCGTGGTTGGAGTTTTTCGGGAACAAACCTTTTACCCAGCAACCTGAGCGAGCCATCAGCCAGGCAGACCAACTGCTGGACTATAAAAGCTGGTCCGAGGAGGACAGGAAAATGTTTAGTGAACAACGCAGACGTGAAGAACAAGCCTTGTTAGCACAGGACTATGCCTTGGAAACAGCTAGAGCAGAAGGGATTGAACAAGGACTGGAACGAGGACGAGCAGAAGGTATTGAACAAGGTCTAGAGCGTGGGAAAGTTGAAGGTGGTTTCGCGATGTTAGCAAATCTAGTACGTCAAGGTCTTCTGACTTCGGAGGTAGCCAGTCAGCAGTTGGGTATGTCAGTATCTGAGTTTGAGGCGCTATTGTAAACGAGTAAAAATGTTTTATCAGCTATCTTGCAAAATAAATAGAGTTTCTAATCCAAAGATTTTTGAATACTGAGAATAAGCAGAGCAGATTTTTCTAGGATATTTGGGTTAATACTTACCATTATCTTGAATGCCTTAGGGAAACATGCTATACTACTTGTATGATTATTTTACAAGCTAATAAAATTGAACGTTCTTTTGCAGGAGAAGTTCTTTTTGATAATATCAACCTGCAGGTTGATGAACGAGACAGGATTGCTCTTGTTGGGAAAAATGGAGCAGGTAAGTCTACTCTTTTGAAGATTTTGGTTGGAGAAGAGGAGCCAACTAGCGGAGAAATCAATAAGAAAAAAGATATTTCTCTGTCTTACCTAGCCCAAGATAGCCGTTTTGAGTCTGAAAATACCATCTACGATGAGATGCTTCATGTCTTTGATGACTTACGTCGGACGGAGAAACAACTTCGTCAGATGGAGTTGGAGATGGGTGAAAAGACTGGTGAAGACTTGGATAAACTGATGTCAGATTACGATCGCTTATCTGAGAATTTTCGTCAAGCAGGCGGCTTTACCTATGAAGCTGATATTCGAGCGATTTTAAATGGATTCAAGTTTGACGAATCTATGTGGCAGATGAAAATTGCCGAGCTTTCTGGTGGCCAAAACACCCGTCTGGCTCTAGCCAAAATGCTTCTTGAAAAACCAAATCTCTTGGTCTTGGACGAACCAACCAACCACTTGGATATTGAAACCATTGCCTGGCTAGAGAATTACTTGGTAAACTATAGTGGTGCCCTCATTATCGTTAGCCACGATCGTTATTTCTTGGACAAGGTTGCGACGATTACACTGGATTTGACCAAGCATTCCTTGGATCGGTACGTGGGCAATTACTCTCGCTTTGTCGAGTTGAAGGAGCAAAAGCTAGCTACTGAGGCAAAAAACTATGAAAAGCAGCAGAAGGAGATCGCTGTTCTGGAAGACTTTGTCAATCGCAATTTAGTCCGTGCTTCGACGACCAAACGTGCCCAATCTCGCCGTAAACAACTGGAAAAAATGGAGCGTTTGGACAAGCCGGAAGCTGGCAAGAAATCAGCCAATATGACCTTCCAGTCGGAAAAAACGTCAGGTAATATTGTTCTGACTGTTGAAAATGCGGCTATTGGCTATGACGGGGTAATATTGTCAGAGCCTATCAACTTAGACCTTCGTAAGATGAATGCTGTCGCCATCGTTGGTCCAAATGGTATTGGGAAATCAACCTTTATCAAGTCTATTGTGGACCAGATTTCTTTTATCAAGGGAGAGAAGCGATTTGGCGCTAATGTGGAAGTTGGTTACTATGACCAAACCCAAAGCAAGCTGACAGCAAGTAATACTGTATTAGATGAACTCTGGAATGATTTTAAACTGACACCAGAAGTTGAAATTCGTAACCGTCTTGGCGCTTTCCTTTTCTCAGGAGATGATGTTAAAAAATCAGTCGGCATGCTGTCTGGAGGCGAGAAAGCTCGTTTGCTTTTGGCTAAATTGTCTATGGAAAACAACAACTTCCTGATCCTTGACGAGCCGACCAACCACTTGGATATTGATAGTAAAGAAGTGCTTGAAAATGCCTTGATTGACTTTGATGGGACCTTACTATTTGTTAGCCATGACCGTTACTTTATCAATCGTGTAGCCACTCATGTTTTGGAATTGTCTGAGAATGGTTCGACTCTCTATCTTGGAGATTACGACTACTATGTTGAGAAGAAAGCAGAAGTAGAAATGATTCAGGCTGAGGAAGCTTCAACCAGCAATCAAGCAAAAGAAGCAAGTCCAGTTAATGACTATCAAGCTCAGAAAGAAAGTCAAAAAGAAGTTCGCAAACTCATGCGACAAATCGAAAGTTTAGAAGCTGAAATTGAAGAGCTAGAAAGTAAAAGCCAAGCCATTTCTGAACAAATGTTGGAAACAAACGATGCCGACAAACTGATGGAATTGCAGGCTGAACTGGACAAAATCAGCCACCGTCAGGAAGAAGCCATGCTTGAGTGGGAAGAATTGTCAGAGCAGGTGTAAAGATGGAACATCTTGGAAAAGTATTTCGTGAATTTCGAACAAGTGGAAATTATTCTTTAAAGGAGGTTGCAGGCGAGTCCTGTTCAACTTCTCAGTTATCTCGCTTTGAGCTTGGGGAGTCTGACCTAGCAGTCTCGCGTTTCTTTGAGATATTGGATAATATTCATGTAACAATCGAAAATTTCATGGATAAGGCAAGGAATTTTCATAATCATGAACATGTTGCCATGATGGGACAAATTGTGCCTCTTTACTATTCAAATGATATTGCAGGTTTTCAAAAGCTTCAAAGTGAACAACTTGAAAAGGCTAAGAGTTCGACGACTCCCCTTTATTTTGAGCTGAATTGGATTTTGTTGCAAGGTCTGATTTGTCAAAGAGATGCGAGTTATGATATGAAGCAGGATGATTTGGATAAGGTAGCAGATTATCTCTTCAAAACAGAAGAATGGACCATGTATGAGTTGATTCTGTTTGCTAACCTCTATAGTTTCTACGATGTGGACTATGTAACTCGGATTGGTAGAGAAGTTATGGAGAGGGAGGAATTTTACCTAGAGATTGGTCGCCATAAGAGATTGGTTTTGATTTTGGCGCTCAATTGTTACCAGCATTGTTTAGAGCATTCTTCTTTTGATAATGCTAGTTATTTCGAGGCTTATACAGAGAAGATTATTGGTAAAAACATTAGTCTGTATGAACGAAATATTTTACATTACCTAAAAGGCTTTGCCTTGTACCAAAAAGGACAGTGTAAAGAAGGTTGTAAGCAGATGCAAGAGGCCATGCATATTTTTGATGTGTTAGGTCTTCCTGAGCAAGTAGCCTACTATCAGGAACACTACGAAAAATTTGTAAAAGATTAATTTTCCCAAATAAGGGAAAAAATAAAAAGCTCCTTTCGATTTTGATACAATAGTTTCAAAATTTGAGAGGAGTTTTTATATGAATCGCTATGCAGTACAGTTGATTAGTCGCGGAGCTGTTAACAAGATAGGAAATATGCTCTATGATTATGGAAATAGTGTCTGGTTGGCTTCCATGGGGACTATCGGACAGACTGTTTTGGGAATTTATCAGATTTCTGAACTCGTTACATCTATTCTCGTCAATCCCTTTGGTGGCGTTATTTCAGACCGTTTTTCTCGTCGTAGGATTTTAATGGCGACAGACCTTGTTTGTGGGATTCTTTGCCTGGCTATTTCTTTTATAAGGAATGACAGCTGGATGATTGGAGCTTTGATTGTTGCTAATATTGTTCAAGCGATTGCCTTTGCTTTTTCTCGGCCTGCCAATAAAGCTATTATCACAGAATTGGTAGAGAAGGATGAACTGGTCCTCTACAATTCTCGTTTGGAGTTGGTCTTGCAGGTTGTCAGTGTGAGTTCTCCTGTACTTTCTTTTCTGGTTTTACAATTCGCAAGTCTTCGCATTACCTTGGTATTAGATGCCCTTAGTTTTTTTCTCGCTCTTGGCTTGGTAGCCTTGCTTCCAAAGAAAGAAGAGAAGGCTTTGGGGGAGAAGAAACTCACATTCAAAGTTATTTTTTCTGATATCAAGGAGGGGGTTCACTATATTGTGAAGCAAAAGGAAATCTTCTTTTTATTGGTCATGGCTTCAAGTGTCAATTTTTTCTTCGCAGCCTTTAATTATCTTCTTCCTTTTTCAAATCAGCTCTATGGAGTTCGAGGTGCCTATGTCACTATTTTAACAATGGGTGCTATCGGATCTATTGTTGGGGCCTTGCTAGCTAGTAAGATTAAAGCTAGTATGGAAATGCTTTTGTTGTTATTGGCTCTGACTGGACTTGGAGTGATGATAATGGGATTCACTCTCCCATCCTATCTTGCTTTTTCAGGAAATTTCATTTGTGAACTATTTATGACGATGTTCAATATTCACTTTTTTACTCAGGTACAAACTAAGGTTGATGGTGAATATCTGGGCAGAGTCCTTAGTTCGATTTATACCTTAGCTATACTATTTATGCCTATTGCAACAGGTTTAATGACCTGGCTTCCAAGTGTCCATCTTTATTCTTTCTTGATTATAGGACTTGGAGTTGTTGCTTTATCTTTCTTAGCTCTAGGCTATGTACGAACTCATTTTAAAAAAGAGATATAAGTCTGTTTGAGTTTTAAAAATAATTCCAATCTAAGTGTTTTTTTCCGCCCTTCTCGTTTGTGAGGAGGGCTTAGTTTATGGTAAAATGGTTTTATGAATAAAAGAATGAATGAGTTAGTCGCCATGCTTAATCGCTATGCGACTGAGTACTACACCAGCGATAATCCGTCGGTCTCAGACAGTGAGTATGACCGCCTTTACCGTGAGTTGGTTGAGTTGGAGGCTGCCTATCCAGATCAAGTATTAGCAGATAGTCCGACCCATCGTGTTGGTGGCAAGGTTTTAGATGGTTTTGAAAAATACAGTCATCAGTATCCTCTTTATAGTTTGCAGGATGCTTTTTCACGTGAGGAGCTTGAAGCTTTTGATGCGCGTGTTCGTAAGGAAGTGGCTCATCCTACCTATATTTGTGAGCTGAAAATCGATGGCTTATCTATCTCGTTGACTTATGAAAAGGGGATTTTAGTTGCAGGTGCAACGCGTGGAGATGGTTCTGTTGGTGAAAACATCACGGAAAACCTCAAGCGTGTTAAGGATATTCCTTTGAACTTGCCAGAAGAGTTAGATATCACAGTTCGTGGGGAATGTTACATGCCACGCGCTTCTTTTGACCAGGTCAATCAAGCTCGCCAAGAAAATGGAGAACCTGAATTTGCCAATCCTCGTAATGCGGCAGCAGGAACACTACGTCAGCTGGATACAGCAGTAGTAGCCAAGCGCAATCTTGCGACTTTCTTATATCAAGAAGCTAGTCCGTCAACTCGTGATAGTCAAGAAAAGGTTTTGAAGCACCTTGAACAACTTGGTTTTGTAGTCAATTCTAAACGAATTCTGGCTGAAAGCATGGATGAGATTTGGAATTTTATCCAAGAAGTAGGAGAGGAACGGGACAATCTGCCCTATGATATCGATGGGGTGGTGATCAAGGTCAATGACCTAGCAGGTCAAGAAGAACTTGGTTTTACCGTTAAAGCGCCAAAGTGGGCAGTAGCCTATAAGTTCCCTGCTGAGGAAAAAGAAGCCCAACTCCTTTCAGTTGATTGGACAGTTGGTCGTACGGGTGTTGTGACCCCAACTGCTAATCTAATACCAGTACAACTAGCTGGTACAACTGTTAGCCGTGCAACCTTGCACAATGTAGATTATATTGCTGAAAAAGATATCCGAAAAGACGATACGGTTATCGTCTATAAGGCTGGAGATATCATCCCTGCCGTCTTGCGTGTGGTAGAATCTAAACGGATTTCTGAAGAAAAACTAGATATCCCTACAAACTGCCCAAGTTGTGACTCTGATTTGTTGCACTTTGAAGATGAAGTGGCTCTCCGTTGTATCAATCCGCGTTGTCCTGCCCAAATTATGGAAGGTTTGATTCACTTTGCCTCTCGTGATGCCATGAATATTACAGGTCTTGGTCCATCAGTAGTTGAAAAGCTCTTTGCTGCCAATCTGGTCAAGGATGTGGTGGATATTTACCGCTTGAAAGAAGATGATTTTCTCCTTTTAGATGGTGTTAAGGAAAAGTCAGCTGCTAAACTTTATCAGGCCATCCAAGCATCTAAGGAAAATTCTGCCGAGAAGCTCTTGTTTGGTTTGGGCATTCGCCATGTCGGCAGTAAGGCCAGTCAGCTTTTACTTCAACATTTTCACTCGATTGAAAATCTGGCTCAGGCAGATCCAGATGAAGTGGCTAGTATTGAAAGTCTGGGTGGTGTGATTGCCAAGAGTCTTCAGACTTATTTTGCGACAGAGGGCTCTGAGATTCTCCTCACAGAATTGAAAGAAGCCGGGGTTAATCTGGACTATAAAGGACAGACAGTAGTTGCGGATGCAGCCTTGTCAGGTTTGACCGTTGTATTGACAGGAAAATTGGAACGTCTCAAGCGCTCAGAAGCTAAAAGCAAACTAGAAAGTCTGGGAGCTAAAGTAACAGGCAGTGTTTCTAAAAAGACCGACCTTGTTGTTGCAGGTGCAGATGCTGGAAGTAAACTGCAAAAAGCACAAGAACTTGGTATCCAGGTTAGAGATGAAGCTTGGCTAGAAAGTTTGTAACAATGACAGAAGATAGAAAACGTGCGCGTTTAATTTATAACCCAACCTCAGGGCAGGAAATTATCAAGAAAAATATAGCAGAAGTACTGGATGTTTTGGAAGATATTGGCTATGAAACCAGTGCCTTTCAAACGACTCCAGAACCTCTTTCAGCACAAAAAGAAGCTGAGAGAGCAGCCAAAGCTGGTTTTGATTTGATTATTGCTGCAGGTGGTGATGGAACAATTAATGAAGTAGTCAATGGGGTTGCCTCGCTTGATAAGAGGCCTCGGCTTGCCATCATCCCAACAGGGACGACTAATGATTATGCGCGTGCCCTAAAAATTCCAATGGGTGATCCTGTTGCGGCTGCTCAGATTATTGCTAAAAATGAGACCATTCATATGGATATTGGACGAGCTTTTGGCGATAAATATTTTATTAATATTGCCGCTGCTGGAACCTTAACCGAATTGACTTACAGTGTTCCAAGTGAAGTCAAGACGCGTCTGGGTTATTTTGCCTATGTTGCTAAAGGCATTGAAATGTTTCCTAAGACCAAGGTTCGTCCAGTGAGAATCACACACGATCAGGGGGTCTTTGAAGGAGAGGTGTCCTTGATTTTTGTTGCCCTGACCAATTCCATTGGAGGGTTTGAGCAGTTAGCGCCTGATACCAAGTTAGACGATGGCAATTTTACTCTGATTTTGGTCAAGACAGACAAGCTATTTGATATGTTGGGCTTATTGATACAGGCCATTAATGGAGGTCAGCATGTCTCAGATGTCAATATCGAATACCTCAAAACGAGCAAACTACGTTTAGAAGTTTTAGATGACCAAGAACCATTTATGCTGAACCTAGATGGGGAATATGGAGGAGATACCCCAGTTGAACTTCAAGTCTGCCATCATCACATCGAATTTTTTGTCAATCGAGACGAAATCGGTCAAGAATTTATTAGTGAAAATAGAAACAAATTTATAAGTAAAAAGGAAAAATAAACAATGTATAACTACCCTATGCGCATTCATTACCATCGCAAGAATGGTGAATACGACACTTGCTCTTTTGTAAAGAGTAAGGATCAACGAATTGATTTACTGACTTATAAAGAGGATTATTTTGGTGCTTTATTTAGTTTTGAACACCTAAGTGTTCACCCCTTAGAAAGCTTGAATTTTGTGGTTCATACTGGCCAAACCAGTAAAGAATATGCCATCCGTTTTAATCACTATCCTCTTTTAACAGAGGTCTGGATTTTGGAAGGAGATGATAGGATTTATTATTCTGAAAATCCTGCTATTGCCAGTCCTTTCTATAAAAATCAAAATCCTTTTGCCTTTGACAAGGCCATTAACAGTGCTAGTTTTGATCACCACTGGGGTTACCAAGGGGAATTGGGGTGCCGTGTAGAGGACAATCAGGCTCATTTCGCTCTCTGGGCTCCAACAGCGACAGAAGTGCAGGTTGTTGTTTATGAATCAGCTACTAATGATGCACCTATTTGGAAGACTTTTGATATGGAAAGAGGCAATAGCTACTCTTATAATCATAAAGACAATACTATTGGTGTCTGGAGTTTGGATGTTGAGGAAGATTTGACTGGTAAGGCTTATCAGTATCAAGTCCAATTCCCTCATCACCAAACACTGACACGTGATCCTTACACCATTGCGACCAGTCCTGATGGCAAACGTTCAGCTATTTTGAGTCATGAGGAAAAGCAAGTTGAAAACTTCGAGGTCAAGCATGGTTCAGAGGCTACTTGGCGTTTGACAAATCCATGTAAGGCAGTCATCTGTGAAATGCATATTCGTGATTTGACTAAATCACCGACTTCAGGTGTGGATGAACATCTTCGAGGAACTTTCTTGGGGGCTGCACAGACTGGGACGGTTAACCAGTATGGCCAAGCAACTGCTTTTGATTACATCAAGAAGTTGGGCTACAATTATGTTCAGTTGCAACCAATCGCAGATCGTCATAAAGAATACGATGAGGATGGGAATGTAACCTACAACTGGGGTTATGATCCACAAAACTATAACGCACCAGAGACGAGCCTTTCAACAAACCCAGATGATCCAGCTCAGGTTATTCGTGATTTGAAGACCATGGTTCAAGCTTACCACGATGCGGGTATTGGTGTCATTATGGATGTGGTCTATAACCATACCTTCTCAGTTGTTGATGCACCTTTCCAAACAACTGTCCCTGACTATTATTATCGTATGAATCCAGACGGTACTTTCCAGAATGGAACGGGTGTTGGAAATGAAACAGCCAGCGAACATGAAATGTTCCGCAAGTATATGATTGATTCCCTTCTATACTGGGTGCAGGAATACAATATTGACGGTTTCCGTTTTGACTTGATGGGGATTCATGATGTTAAGACCATGCAGATGATTCGTCAGAGTTTGGATGAAATCGACCCTAACATTATCCTCTATGGAGAAGGATGGGATATGGGAACAGGTCTTGCCCCTTATGATAAGGCTAAGAAAGACAATGCCTACCAGATGCCAAATATTGGTTTCTTTAATGACAATCAGCGCGATGCTGTCAAAGGGGGAGAAGTTTATGGTGCTATCAAGTCAGGTTTTGTCAGTGGTGCTGCGACAGAGCCAATTCTAGCCAAAGCAATCCTAGGTAGTCGTGAACTAGGAACCTATACACATCCAAATCAAGTGCTTAACTATGTGGAAGCTCATGACAATTACAATCTTCACGATTTATTGGCGACCCTTCATCCAGACCAAAGTTCCGAGCAAATCATGCGTAAGGTTGAGACAGCCACAGCCATGAATCTGCTCATGCAGGGGATGGCCTTTATGGAAATTGGTCAAGAATTTGGTCGTACCAAACTGGTTGCGACTGGTGAAAATGGTGAGTTGACTCATGATGATAGAGAGCGTGCTATGAATAGCTATAACGCTCCAGACAGTGTGAACCAAGTCAACTGGGACTTGATCAATGAGCGTCAAGATAGTATTGAGTTTATCCGTCAGATGATTCGATTGAAGACAGAAACCTGTGCCTTTTCTTACCCTACTTATGATGAGATTTACCATCATGTTTTTGTTCATTCAGCAAATGAACATAGTGGTTTGATTGTCTATGAGATTCAAGGGAAAGACCATTTACTGGTTGTATTTAATGCTAAAGGGCAAGACTTCCAGTTTGAAAATGCTGGAAATCTAGAACTCTTGGTGACCAATAGCCATTTAGATGATAAAGATATGGTTGGCGGTGTTAGTGCCAGCGTCTTTAAAGTTTTGTAGAAGAAATTAAAAGTTATCAAGTATGTCGTATAATTTCTAGGATATCTTGATACTAGAAATCACAAAAGTCAATGAAAAATAACATAGCATGAAAAAGGTTTAGTTCGTCTAAACCTTTTCTTTTTGTACTTATACTCTTCGAAAATCTCTTCAAACCACGTCAGCTCTATCTGCAACCTCAAAGCAGTGCTTTGATCAACCTACGGCTGACTTCTTAGTTTGCTCTTTGATTTTCATTGAGTATTACTGCTTAACAAGAGTGTTCAAATAGTTTGAAAAATCAAGCTTGTGAAAATAATCTCAAAAATATTGTAAAAAGGGTTGTAATTTTCTGAAAATTTGGTAAAATATATCTTAATCATTTTCAGGAGGACGAGAATTTGACAAGATATCAGAATTTAGTAAATGGAGAATGGAAATCATCTGAAAAAGAAATTACGATTTATTCACCAATCAATCAAGAAGAATTAGGGACTGTTCCAGCTATGAGTCAGGCTGAAGTCGATGAGGCTATGCAAGCTGCGCGTGCAGCTCTCCCTGCATGGCGTGATTTAGCACCAGTTGAGCGTGCAGCCTATTTGCATAAGACAGCAGCTATTTTGGAACGTGATAAAGAAAAAATTGGTACAATTCTTGCCAAAGAGGTTGCTAAAGGGATTAAAGCAGCAATTGGAGAAGTAGTGCGTACCGCAGACTTGATTCGCTATGCTGCTGAAGAAGGGCTACGAATTACAGGCCAAGCAATGGAAGGTGGCGGTTTTGAGGCAGCAAGTAAAAACAAACTGGCTGTTGTCCGTCGTGAGCCGGTTGGAGTTGTCTTGGCTATCGCGCCCTTTAACTATCCAGTCAACCTTTCTGGATCTAAGATTGCTCCGGCCTTGATTGCAGGGAATGTGGTTATGTTTAAGCCACCAACACAAGGTTCTATTTCTGGTCTCTTATTGGCTAAAGCCTTTGAAGAAGCAGGGATTCCAGCAGGTGTCTTCAACACCATCACTGGTCGTGGTTCAGAAATTGGGGATTATATCATTGAGCACAAAGAAGTCAACTTCATCAACTTTACAGGTTCAACTCCAATCGGAGAACGTATTGGTCGTTTAGCTGGTATGCGTCCTATCATGTTGGAACTTGGCGGAAAAGATGCGGCTCTTGTACTAGAAGATGCAGATTTGGAACATGCTGCCAAGCAAATTGTTGCAGGTGCCTTTAGCTACTCAGGGCAACGTTGCACGGCCATTAAACGTGTTATTGTTCTCGAAAGTGTTGCAGATACATTAGTTACTTTGCTTCAAGCAGAGGTTGCTAAATTAACAGTTGGTGACCCATTTGACAATGCTGATATTACACCTGTTATTGACAATGCTTCAGCCGACTTTATTTGGGGCTTGATTGAGGATGCACAAGAAAAAGGGGCTCAGGCTCTTACACCAATCAAACGTGAGGGCAATCTTCTCTGGCCAGTGCTTTTTGACCAAGTTACAAAAGATATGAAAGTAGCATGGGAAGAGCCATTTGGCCCTGTTTTACCAATTATTCGTGTGGCTAATGTAGAAGAAGCAATTGCCTTTGCCAACGAATCTGAATTCGGCCTTCAATCCTCAGTCTTTACAAATGATTTCAAAAAGGCTTTTGAAATTGCTGAAAAACTTGAAGTGGGTACAGTTCATATTAATAATAAAACCCAACGTGGTCCAGATAATTTCCCATTCCTTGGTGTCAAAGGTTCTGGTGCTGGTGTTCAAGGAATTAAATATAGCATTGAAGCGATGACAAATGTCAAATCCATTGTTTTTGATGTGAAATAAAATGTAAAATCAGGAAATTGTTTTCCTGGTTTTGTTTTTTACATAAAAACAATGCTATATTTGGATAAAATACGAACTTTGTGATATGATAGTAATCAAAAAGAGGACGTTTTCACAAACTATCTGTCCTTCCTTGATTTATAAGTGAATGGATAAGTTCATTTTTTGAAGATTTTCAAAAGAATTTTTACCAAATATGGTAATTTACTTGAATCTTACATAAAAAGGTAGTATAATAAATCTATAGAAAACGCTTACAGAAAAGAGGGGGTATTATGGATAAAAGAGAAGCTTTGCGCACCTTTATGACAGGAGAAAATTTTCACCTTCAGCATTATCTAGGAGCACATAGGGAAGAACTAAATGGAGAGTACGGTTATACATTTCGTGTGTGGGCTCCCAATGCTCAGGCTGTCCACTTGGTGGGGGATTTCACGAATTGGGTAGAAAATCAAATTCCGATGGAACGAAATGAATTTGGAGTCTGGGAAGTCTTTACTACTCTTGCTCAAGAAGGCCAAATTTATAAGTATCATATCACGCGTGCAAATGGTCATCAGCTGATGAAGATTGACCCTTTAGCTGTACGGTATGAGGCACGTCCGGGTACTGGAGCTATTTTAACAGAGATTCCAGAAAAGAAATGGAAGGATGGGCTTTGGTTAGCTCGTAGAAAACGTTGGACTTTCTTTGAACGTCCTGTCAATATCTACGAAGTTCATGCTGGATCGTGGAAGAGAAATCCAGATGGAAGTCCTTATAGTTTTGCTCAATTGAAAGATGAACTCATTCCTTACCTAGTTGAGATGAACTATACTCACATTGAGTTTATGCCCTTGATGTCTCACCCTCTCGGTTTGAGTTGGGGTTACCAGCTTATGGGTTACTTCGCTTTAGAGCATGCCTATGGTCGCCCTGAAGAGTTTCAAGATTTTGTTGAGGAATGTCACTTAAACAATATTGGGGTTATTGTAGACTGGGTACCTGGTCATTTTACTATCAATGATGATGCCTTGGCTTATTATGACGGGACACCGACTTTTGAGTACCAAGACCATAATAAGGCTCATAATTACGGTTGGGGTGCACTCAATTTTGACCTTGGAAAGAATGAAGTCCAGTCTTTCTTGATTTCTAGCATTAAGTTTTGGATTGACTTTTACCATTTAGATGGTATTCGAGTGGATGCAGTTAGCAATATGCTCTATCTTGACTACGATGATGCTCCATGGACACCTAATAAAGATGGTGGCAATCTCAACTATGAAGGATATTATTTCCTTCAACGCTTGAATGATGTGATTAAACTAGTTCATCCAGATGTGATGATGATCGCAGAAGAAAGTTCGTCAGCAACCAAGATTACGGGAATGAAAGAGCTTGGTGGTCTAGGATTTGACTACAAGTGGAATATGGGCTGGATGAATGATATCCTCCGATTCTACGAAGAAGACCCTATTTACCGTAAGTATGACTTTAATTTGGTGACTTTCAGCTTTATGTATGTTTTCAATGAAAACTATCTCCTACCATTCTCGCACGATGAAGTGGTTCACGGTAAGAAGAGTATGATGCATAAGATGTGGGGAGATCGTTACAATCAATTCGCAGGCTTACGCAATCTCTACACTTACCAAATTTGTCACCCTGGTAAGAAATTGCTCTTCATGGGTAGCGAATACGGCCAATTCCTAGAATGGAGATCTGAAGAGCAGTTGGAATGGTCTAATCTAGAAGACCCTATGAATGCTAAGATGAAGTATTTCACTTCTCAGCTTAATCAATTCTACAAAGACCATCGCTGTCTGTGGGAAATCGATACCAGCTATGATGGTATTGAAATCATTGATGCGGATAATCGAGACCAGAGTGTTCTTTCCTTCATCCGTAAGGGTAAGAAGGGCGACATGCTAGTCTGCGTCTTTAATATGGCACCTGTTGAACGAAAAGATTTTACAATCGGATTGCCTGTCGCAGGGATTTATGAAGAAGTATGGAATACTGAGTTAGAAGAGTGGGGAGGCGTTTGGAAAGAACATAATCAAACTGTTCAAACGCAAGAAGGACTATGGAAAGATTATGAGCAGACCCTAACCTTTACCCTACCTGCTATGGGAGCAAGTGTATGGAAAATCAAACGTCGCTTGAAATCTGCAAAAACCGTCACAAGTAAAAACCAAAAAGGAGTAGAAAATGAAGAATGAAATGTTAGCTTTGATTCTTGCTGGTGGGCAAGGAACTCGTCTCGGTAAACTCACTCAAAGCATCGCAAAACCAGCTGTGCAATTTGGTGGGCGCTACCGTATCATTGACTTTGCTCTTTCAAACTGTGCCAACTCAGGGATTCACAATGTTGGAGTCATTACACAGTACCAGCCACTTGCTCTCAACAATCATATTGGAAATGGTTCAAGCTGGGGACTAGACGGTATCAATTCTGGTGTATCTATTCTTCAACCTTATTCTGCAAGTGAAGGAAATCGTTGGTTCGAAGGGACTAGTCACGCTATTTACCAAAATATCGATTATATCGACAGTGTCAATCCTGAGTATGTCTTGATTCTGTCTGGGGACCACATCTACAAAATGGACTATGATGATATGCTCCAGTCTCACAAGGATAATAATGCCAGCTTGACAGTAGCGGTTTTAGACGTCCCTCTTAAAGAAGCAAGCCGTTTTGGTATCATGAATACCGATGCTAACAATCGTATTGTAGAATTTGAAGAAAAACCAGCTCAACCTAAATCTACCAAAGCTTCTATGGGGATTTACATCTTTGATTGGCAACGCCTTCGCAATATGCTTGTTGCTGCTGAAAAGAGCAATGTCGATATGTCAGACTTCGGTAAGAATGTCATTCCAAATTACCTTGAGTCAGGTGAAAGTGTCTATGCATATGAATTTAATGGTTACTGGAAAGATGTCGGTACGATTGAGTCACTTTGGGAAGCGAACATGGAGTACATTTCTCCAGAAAATGCCTTGGATAGCCGTAACCGTCAATGGAAGATTTACTCAAGAAACTTGATTTCACCGCCAAACTTCCTTGGTGCAAATGCTGATGTGGAAGACTCATTAGTTGTAGACGGATGTTTTGTCGATGGAACGGTTAAACATTCTATCCTTTCAACAGGGGCACAAGTTCGCGAAGGGGCAAAAGTAGTAGATTCAGTTATCATGAGTGGAGCTATTATTGGAAACGGAGCTAAAATCAAACGTGCCATTATTGGTGAAGGTGCGGTTATTTCTGACGGTGTCGAAATTGATGGAACAGAAGAAGTACAAGTTGTAGGATATAATGAAGTAGTGGGGGTAGCAACAGATGAAGATTGATAAATATTCTGCCATTTTAGGAAATACAGTTGGTTTTCATGATATGTCAACACTGACGGACCACCGTCCAGTAGCTAGTTTGCCATTTGGTGGGAAATATCGTTTGATTGACTTCCCGCTTTCTAGTCTTGCTAATGCAGGTGTCCGTAGTGTCTTTGGTATTTTCCAACAAGACAATATCAGCTCCGTCTTTGACCATATTCGTTCAGGACGCGAGTGGGGCTTGTCAACTCTTCTAAGTCACTATTATCTAGGTATTTACAATACCCGTGTGGAAAGTAGTACAGTTGGAAAAGAATACTACCAACAGCTTCTTACTTATTTGAAACGTTCTGGCTCAAACCAAACAGTTTCACTCAACTGCGATGTCTTGATTAACATTGATTTGAACCAAGTTTTCCACCTACACAGTACAACAAAAGGGCCTATCACTGTAGTTTATAAAAAACTAGCTAAGAAAGACATTTCAGAAGTAAACGCAATCTTGGAAGTGGATGAAACAGACCATGTTCGTTCTCATAAACTCTTTGATAGCAAGTTACCAGATCAAATCTATAACATGTCCACAGATATCTTTGTCGTTGATACACCTTGGTTGATTGAACGCTTGGAAGAAGAAGCTAAAAAAGAACACCCAGAGAAGTTGCGTTATGTTTTACGTGATCTAGCTGCAAAAGAAGGAGCTTTTGCTTATGAGTACACAGGTTATCTGGCAAATATTCATTCTGTAGAGTCTTATTACCAAGCTAACAAAGATATGCTTGAATCGCAAAAATTCTACTCTCTCTTCTCACCAAATCAAAAGATTTATACAAAGGTCAAAAACGAAGAGCCAACTTACTATGCTAATACATCTAAGGTAAGTACTTCTCAGTTTGCCTCTGGTAGTATTATTGAAGGTCAAGTGGCTAATTCCGTTCTATCACGTAATATTCATGTCCATAAGGATAGCCTGGTTAAAGATAGTCTGCTCTTCCCTCGTGTTGTTATTGGAGAAGGAGCTCAGGTCGAATATGCTATCTTGGACAAGGGTGTTGAAGTTGAGCCTGGTGTTGTGATTCGAGGAACGGCAGAACATCCAGTTGTCGTTAAGAAAGGTAGCAAAGTAACAGAGGATATTCATTCATGAAAATTTTATTTGTAGCAGCTGAAGGTACACCCTTTTCAAAAACAGGTGGTTTGGGAGACGTCATTGGCGCTCTTCCAAAATCACTGGTAAAAGCTGGGCACGAAGTTGCAGTGATTTTACCCTACTATGACATGGTAGAGGCTAAATTTGGAAATCAGATTGAAGATGTTCTTCATTTTGAGGTTAGTGTTGGTTGGCGCAGACAGTACTGTGGGATTAAGAAAACCGTCTTAAACGGTGTAACCTTCTACTTTATTGATAGCCAATATTATTTCTTCCGTGGCCATGTTTACGGTGATTTTGATGACGGAGAACGCTTTGCATTTTTCCAACTGGCTGCCATTGAGGCTATGGAAAGGATTGACTTTATTCCTGACCTTCTCCATGTTCATGACTACCATACAGCCATGATACCGTTCTTGTTAAAGGAAAAATACCGTTGGATTCAAGCCTACCAAGGAATTAAAACTGTTTTAACCATTCATAATTTGGAATTCCAAGGACAATTTTCAGAGGGAATGTTATGGGATTTGTTTGGAGTCGGCTTTGAACGGTACGCTGATGGCACCCTTCGATGGAACAACTGTCTGAACTGGATGAAGGCTGGTATTCTTTATGCGGATCGTGTTTCAACAGTTTCACCTAGCTATGCTCATGAAATTATGACCAGTCAGTTCGGATGTAACTTGGATCAGATTCTTCGAATGGAATCTGGCAAGGTATCTGGTATCGTGAATGGGATTGATGCTGACCTGTATAATCCTCAGACAGATGCTCTTTTAGACTATCATTTTAATCAAGAAGATTTGTCTGGGAAAGCCCAAAACAAGGCAAAATTGCAAGAGAGAGTTGGCTTGCCTGTTAGAGCTGACGTTCCATTGGTGGGAATTGTTTCTCGTTTGACACGTCAAAAAGGTTTTGATGTCGTGGTCGAAAGTCTTCACCATATCTTGCAAAATGATGTTCAGATTGTTCTTTTGGGAACTGGAGATCCAGCCTTTGAAGGTGCTTTCTCGTGGTTTGCTCAGATTTATCCTGACAAGCTATCAGCAAATATCACTTTTGATATCAAACTTGCTCAAGAAATCTACGCTGCTTGTGACCTCTTCCTCATGCCGAGTCGTTTTGAACCATGTGGCTTGTCTCAAATGATGTCGATGCGTTACGGAACCTTACCATTGGTTCATGAAGTTGGTGGTTTGCGAGATACTGTCCGCGCTTTCAATCCAATCGAAGGAAATGGTACAGGCTTTAGCTTTGACAATCTATCTCCTTATTGGTTAAATTGGACTTTCCAAACAGCATTGGACTTGTATCGAAACCATCCTGACGTTTGGAGAAACTTACAAAAACAAGCTATGGAGTGTGATTTCTCATGGGATACAGCCTGCAAGTCATACCTTGACTTGTACCATAGTTTAGTTAATTAATAGATAAAATCGTATGATGATTTCATACGATTTTTGGGCTGTTTAGAGAGGAGAACTTATGTCTCAAGTAAAAGGCTTGTGTGTCATGGATGTTGATGGCACCTTAATCCTAGAAGAAGTGATTGATTTGTTGGGAAGAGAGGTAGGTTGTGAGGAGGAAATTGCGCAGCTTACAAGTCAGGCGATGCAAGGGGAGTTGAATTTTGAAACGAGTTTACGAGAGAGAGTAGCTTTGTTAAAAGGCCTCCCTGATTCGGTCTTTGATACAGTCTTCAACTCTATTCATCTAACGTCAAATGCTCAGAAATTTGTCTCTATTCTCCAAAAGAATGGCATCTTAGTTGGTCTGGTGTCCGGTGGATTTACACCAATAGTTGAGAGACTAGCAAAATCACTCGGTATTACTTATTTCTCTGCTAACCAACTTGAAGTCAAAGACGGTTTTCTAACAGGGGAATTAGTTGGAGCAATTATAAGCCCTGAAATCAAACAAGCAACTCTGGAAACATGGAGAAAGGAACTCAAACTCCCTAAAGAAAGAACAGTTGCAATTGGTGATGGGGCAAATGATCTATTAATGTTGAAGTCATCAGGACTAGGAATTGCCTTTTGTGCAAAAGAAGTACTCAGAAAAGAAATACCACATCATGTAAACAATAGAGATTTTTTTGAAGTTCTTCCTTTGATTGACTTTTTAGAATGAGGGAAAATATGAAGATTGTAATTGCACCAGATTCATTTAAGGAAAGTTTGACCGCTAATCAGGTAGCTGAAGCTATAAAAAGAGGTTTCCAACAATCGCTTGCAGATGTAGACTGTCTCCTCTGTCCTGTTGGTGATGGGGGAGAAGGCACTGTAGATGCTATCCGACATTCTATTGACCTAGAAGAAAAATGGATTCAAGTAACAGGACCTTTTGGCCAAAAAGAAGCCATGCGCTATTTTAAAAAAGGGGAATTAGCCCTATTTGAAGTAGCTGACTTGGTCGGCCTTGGAAAAATTCCGCTGGAGAAACGAAATCCGCTGCAAATCCAAACTCGTGGTATTGGAGAATTGATTCGCCACCTCATTAGTCAAGAGATTAAAGAAATCTATATTGGCGTTGGTGGTACGGCTAGTAATGATGGAGGACTGGGAATTGCTGCTAGTTTAGGTTATCAATTTTATGATAGGGATGGAAATGCCTTGCCCGCTTGCGGTCAGTCCTTATTAAACTTAGCTTCTGTTTCAACAGAAAATTGCTATAAAATTCCTGAAGATGTTCACATTCGTATTTTAGCAGATGTCGTGAGTCCCTTATGTGGACATCAAGGTGCAACTTACACTTTTGGAAATCAAAAAGGCCTAGATCCTACTATGTTTGAGGCAGTAGATCAGGCAATCCAAGATTTTTATGAAAAAGTCTCCCCTGCAACATTGAAAATTAAAGGAGCAGGAGCTGGTGGAGGCATTGCTGGCGGTTTGTGTGCCTTTGCTAAGGCAAGAATCGTATCTGGAATTGACACCTGCTTAGATTTGATTGACTTTGATAAGAAAGTTGCAGATGCTGACTTGGTTATTGTTGGAGAAGGTAGACTTGACAGTCAAAGCTTTGCTGGAAAAGCTCCTATCGGCGTAGCAAAAAGAACCCCTGTCGGAGTTCCTGTTATTGCTATTTGCGGTAGTATTGCTGAGGATTTACCTTCCCTACCATTTGAGAATATCCAAGCGGCTTTTTCAATTTTGGAGAAAAGTGAACCTTTAGAAGATAGTTTGAAAAATGCCAGCCTCTATTTGGAGCACACGGCCGCCAATATTGGACAATTATTAAATACGCCTAAGATTTAGCCAAACCATTTCTTCCAGATGGATGTTTTGACGGGTTCTTCTTTTTTAACTTCCCAAAGTTTTGCAAAGGCAAGTCGAAGGTCCTTTTCTTCTACTTGCACTGGTGCATTGGTATGAATAATCAGACCGAAAGGAGAAGAAGTGTGCTCTTCAGATACTATGGTAGCTTGGCTATCAGTTTCTTTTGCTTCTTTCAAGTAGAAAACTTGCTTGTCAAATTCGATAGTTGGGGAAATCTTCACAAAGAGTGGCTCAGCCTTTTCTTGAAGGTTTTCTAAAATAGATAAAAATCCCTTTTCTAGCTGAGGGCTATTTGCTGTGTCAATATCTGCATATCCAAGAACTCTTTCCTCAAAAGTACCAAGATAGCGTCTTTGCTCATCAGGATTTAGTTTTGGTCCACCATGAGCTTTTTCAAGTAATTGTTTTGATAAATCTGTCATGAAAACAGTATATCATAAAAGTTAGAATAAAACAGACAAAAGAAAGCGATTACTTTATAAAGTTAAGGAAAATTTGCACAAAGATAACGTTTTTTCTTGAAAAAGTAGGGGTTTTAAGGTATTATAGAGGTGTAAAAAATTTAACTCATAAGGAGAGTAAAAAATGTCAATTATTACTGATGTTTACGCTCGCGAAGTCCTAGACTCACGCGGTAACCCAACACTTGAAGTAGAAGTTTACACTGAATCAGGTGCTTTCGGACGTGGTATGGTTCCATCAGGAGCTTCTACTGGTGAACACGAAGCAGTTGAACTTCGCGACGGTGACAAATCTCGTTACGGTGGTCTTGGTACACAAAAAGCTGTTGACAACGTAAACAACATCATTGCTGAAGCTATCATCGGCTACGATGTACGTGACCAACAAGCTATCGACCGTGCTATGATCGCACTTGACGGTACTCCTAACAAAGGTAAATTGGGTGCTAACGCAATCCTTGGTGTGTCTATCGCTGTAGCTCGTGCTGCTGCTGACTACCTTGAAATCCCACTTTACAGCTACCTTGGTGGATTCAACACTAAAGTTCTTCCAACTCCAATGATGAACATCATCAACGGTGGTTCTCACTCTGACGCTCCAATCGCTTTCCAAGAATTCATGATCGTACCTGCTGGTGCGCCATCATTCAAAGAAGCTCTTCGTTGGGGTGCTGAAATCTTCCACGCTCTTAAGAAAATCCTTAAATCTCGTGGTTTGGAAACAGCCGTAGGTGACGAAGGTGGATTCGCTCCTCGTTTTGAAGGAACTGAAGACGGAGTTGAAACTATCCTTGCTGCGATTGAAGCTGCTGGATATGTTCCAGGTAAAGACGTATTTATTGGATTTGACTGTGCTTCATCAGAATTCTACGATAAAGAACGTAAAGTTTACGACTACACTAAATTCGAAGGTGAAGGCGCTGCTGTACGTACTGCTGCAGAACAAATCGACTACCTTGAAGAATTGGTAAACAAATACCCAATCATCACTATCGAAGATGGTATGGATGAAAACGATTGGGACGGTTGGAAAGCTCTTACTGAACGTCTTGGTGGTAAAGTTCAATTGGTTGGTGACGACTTCTTCGTAACAAACACTTCTTACCTTGAAAAAGGTATTGCAGAAGGTGCTGCTAACTCAATCCTTATCAAAGTTAACCAAATCGGTACTCTTACTGAAACATTTGACGCTATCGAAATGGCGAAAGAAGCTGGTTACACTGCCGTTGTATCACACCGTTCAGGTGAAACTGAAGATTCAACAATCGCTGATATCGCAGTTGCAACTAACGCAGGACAAATCAAGACTGGTTCACTTTCACGTACAGACCGTATTGCTAAATACAACCAATTACTTCGCATCGAAGATCAACTTGGTGAAGTAGCAGAATACCGTGGATTGAAATCATTCTACAACTTGAAAAAATAATCGTTGATTTAACAACGTTTCTAGCCCCTTGGATTTTATCCGAAGGGCTATTTTTGTGTTCGAAGGGGCATAAAAGAGGCATAACTTTCTAGGAATGCACAGTTACCAACAAATAGGATTCAGCTAATATAATTGAAAATGATGGAAAAAAGGGTGAATTTATGATATACTTTAGAGTAGGACCTTTTTAGAAATTTTGAAAGAGTATTAAAAATTTAAAATGAGAAAAATTGTTATCAATGGTGGTTTGCCCCTGCAAGGTGAGATTACCATTAGTGGTGCAAAAAATAGTGTTGTAGCTTTGATTCCGGCTATTATCTTGGCAGATGATATTGTGAGTTTGGATTGTGTACCAGATATTTCTGATGTTGCTAGTCTTGTCGAAATTATGGAGTTAATGGGGGCTACTGTTAAGAGATATGATGATGTGTTAGAGATTGATCCAAGAGGTGTTCAAAATATTCCAATGCCTTATGGGAAAATCAATAGTCTTCGTGCATCTTATTATTTTTATGGAAGTCTTTTAGGTCGCTTTGGCGAAGCGACAGTTGGTTTACCGGGAGGATGTGATCTTGGTCCTCGTCCGATTGACCTACACCTCAAGGCATTTGAAGCCATGGGAGCTAAGGTTAGCTACGAAGGGGATACCATGAAGTTGTCTTCTAAAGAGATTGGTCTTCATGGTGCAAGTATTTACATGGATACAGTTAGTGTCGGCGCGACGATTAATACAATGATTGCTGCGGTTAAAGCAAATGGTCGTACTATTATTGAAAATGCAGCCCGTGAACCTGAAATTATTGATGTAGCTACTCTCTTGAATAATATGGGAGCTCATATCCGCGGTGCAGGAACTAATATCATCATTATTGATGGTGTTGACAGATTACATGGAACTCGTCATCAGGTAATTCCAGACCGCATTGAAGCTGGAACATATATTTCCTTAGCTGCTGCAGTTGGTAAGGGGATTCGTATAAATAATGTTCTTTACGAACACCTAGAAGGATTTATTGCTAAGTTGGAAGAAATGGGAGTGAGAATGACTGTATCTGAAGACAGCATTTTTGTCGAAGAGCAGTCTAATTTGAAAGCAATCAATATTAAGACAGCTCCTTACCCAGGCTTTGCAACTGATTTGCAACAACCGATTACCCCACTTTTACTAAGAACGAATGGTCGTGGTACAATTGTCGATACGATTTACGAAAAACGTGTAAATCATGTTTTTGAACTAGCAAAGATGGATGCGGACATTTCGACAACAAATGGTCATATTTTGTACACAGGTGGACGTGATTTGCGTGGGGCAAGTGTTAAAGCAACTGACCTGAGAGCTGGTGCAGCTTTAGTTATTGCTGGTTTGATGGCCGAGGGGCAAACTGAAATTACCAATATCGAGTTTATCTTACGTGGTTATTCTGATATTATCGAAAAATTACGTAATCTAGGAGCGGATATTAGACTTGTTGAGGATTAAACCGTAGAGGTGTTTATGAATATTTGGACCAAATTAGCAATGTTTTCTTTTTTTGAAACGGATCGCTTGTATTTGCGTCCTTTCTTTTTTAGTGATAGTCAAGATTTCCATGAGATCGCTTCGAATCCAGAAAATCTCCAATTTATTTTCCCAACTCAGGCAAGTCTGGAAGAGAGTCAATATGCGTTGGCCAATTATTTTATGAAGGCTCCTTTGGGAGTATGGGCAATTTGTGACCAGAAAACTGAAAAAATGATTGGTTCTGTTAAGTTTGAAAAGTTAGATGAAATTAAAAAAGAAGCAGAACTTGGCTATTTTTTGAGAAAAGATGCTTGGTCTCAAGGATTTATGACAGAGGTTGTTAGAAAAATTTGTCAACTTTCTTTTGAGGAATTTGGTTTAAAACAATTGTCCATTATTACCCACCTCGAAAATGAAGCAAGTCAAAAGGTTGCTCTTAAGGCTGGATTTAGTTTGTTCCGTCAGTTTAAGGGAAGTGATCGTTACACAAGAAAAATGCGGGATTATCTTGAATTTCGGTATGTAAAAGGAGAATTCAATGAGTAAGCATCAGGAAATTCTAAGCTATTTGGAGGAATTACCAGTAGGTAAAAGGGTTAGTGTTCGTAGTATTTCCAACCATCTGGGAGTCAGTGATGGAACGGCCTATCGCGCTATCAAGGAAGCTGAAAATCGTGGAATTGTGGAGACCCGTCCTAGAAGTGGAACAATCCGCGTCAAATCCCAGAAAGTTGCGATTGAAAGATTAACTTTTGCTGAAATTGCAGAAGTGACTTCGTCTGAGGTTTTAGCTGGGCAAGAAGGTTTAGAGAGAGAATTTAGTAAGTTTTCAATCGGTGCCATGACTGAACAAAATATCTTGTCTTACCTTCATGATGGGGGGCTCTTGATTGTCGGAGACCGTACCCGCATCCAATTATTAGCGCTTGAAAATGAAAATGCAGTTCTGGTTACGGGTGGTTTTCATGTTCATGATGATGTTCTTAAACTGGCCAATCAAAAAGGAATTCCTGTTCTGAGAAGCAAGCATGACACTTTCACCGTTGCGACCATGATTAATAAAGCCCTGTCAAATGTCCAAATTAAGACGGATATTCTGACAGTTGAGAAACTTTATCGCCCAAGTCATGAATATGGTTTTTTGAGAGAGACAGACACTGTTAAAGATTATTTGGACTTAGTTCGTAAGAATCGTAGCAGTCGTTTCCCTGTTATCAATCAACATCAGGTTGTTGTTGGAGTTGTAACCATGAGAGACGCTGGTGATAAGTCACCAAGTACCACAATTGACAAGGTCATGTCGCGTAGTCTATTTTTGGTTGGATTATCGACAAATATTGCCAATGTGAGTCAACGGATGATTGCTGAAGACTTTGAAATGGTACCGGTTGTTCGGAATAATCAAACCTTGCTTGGAGTTGTGACACGACGCGATGTCATGGAGAAAATGAGTCGTTCCCAAGTTTCGGCTCTACCGACTTTTTCTGAACAGATTGGACAAAAACTTTCTTATCACCATGATGAAGTCGTCATTACAGTTGAGCCCTTTATGCTTGAAAAAAATGGTGTTTTGGCTAATGGCGTATTGGCAGAAATCTTGACTCATATGACCCAAGATTTAGTTGTAAATAGTGGTCGCAATCTCATTATCGAGCAGATGCTGATCTACTTTTTACAGGCTGTTCAGATAGATGATATACTGCGCATTCAAGCACGCATTATCCATCATACGAGACGGTCAGCTATTATTGATTACGATATTTATCACGGTCATCAGATTGTTTCAAAAGCAAATGTGACCGTTAAAATTAATTAGAAACTAGGAGAAAAAATGATAACATTAAAATCAGCTCGTGAAATCGAAGCTATGGACAAGGCTGGTGATTTCCTTGCAAGTATTCATATCGGCTTACGTGATTTGATTAAGCCTGGCGTAGATATGTGGGAAGTTGAAGAATACGTTCGCCGTCGTTGTAAGGAAGAAAATTTCCTTCCACTTCAGATTGGGGTTGACGGTGCCATGATGGACTATCCTTATGCTACTTGCTGCTCTCTTAATGATGAAGTTGCTCACGCTTTCCCTCGTCACTATATCTTGAAAGATGGTGATTTGCTCAAGGTTGATATGGTTTTGGGAGGTCCAATTGCTAAATCGGATTTGAATGTCTCAAAATTAAACTTCAACAATGTTGAGCAAATGAAAAAATACACTCAGAGCTATTCTGGTGGTCTAGCAGATTCTTGTTGGGCTTATGCTGTAGGTACACCATCCGAAGAAGTGAAAAACTTGATGAATGTAACTAAAGAAGCCATGTATAAGGGCATTGAGCAAGCTGTTGTTGGGAACCGTATTGGTGATATTGGTGCAGCCATTCAAGAATACGCTGAAAGTCGTGGTTATGGTGTAGTGCGTGATTTGGTTGGTCATGGTGTTGGTCCAACAATGCATGAGGAACCAATGGTGCCTAACTATGGTATTGCAGGTCGTGGACTCCGTCTTCGTGAAGGAATGGTCTTAACCATTGAACCAATGATCAATACAGGTGACTGGGAAATCGACACAGATATGAAGACTGGTTGGGCGCATAAAACCATTGACGGTGGATTGTCATGTCAGTATGAACACCAATTCGTGATTACAAAAGATGGACCTGTTATCTTGACTAGCCAAGGTGAAGAAGGAACTTATTAATAGAAAGTGAAAAGACTGCTGGAAGTTCATTTTGTTAGAAAAACCAGTAGAACTTCTCATAATAAAACGCATTGTATCAGCTTTTATGCCTGATATAATGCGTTTTTCTGATTTTAAAAATATAATTCTTCTAAAATGGTACACTTCAGGTGAAAAAAACGACATTTCAGATTTTCTGTTCCAGAAATAGCTATCGCTATGATATAATTATTTTATGATTATTACTATTCCTATAAAAAACCAAAAAGATATTGGCACACCATCTGATTCAGTCGTTGTTCTCGGCTATTTTGATGGTATACACAAGGGGCATCAAGAATTATTTCGTGTTGCCAATAAGGCTGCGAGAAAAGATTTATTGCCTATCGTCGTTATGACGTTTAATGAATCTCCAAAAATCGCTTTAGAGCCTTATCATCCTGATCTGTTTTTACATATTTTGAATCCTGCTGAACGTGAGAGGAAATTAAAGCGAGAAGGTGTAGAAGAATTATATCTCCTTGATTTTAGTAGTCAATTCGCTAGTCTTACGGCAGAAGAATTTTTTGCAACTTATATCAAGGCTATGAATGCCAAAATTATTGTTGCAGGTTTTGATTATACATTTGGTTCTGACCAAAAAACGGCAGAAGACTTAAAGGATTACTTTGATGGAGAAGTTATCATTGTCCCACCTGTAGAAGATGAGAAAGGAAAGATTAGTTCAACTCGTATCCGTCAAGCTATTTTAGATGGAAATGTAAAAGAAGCAGGAGAACTTTTGGGAGCACCACTTCCATCAAGAGGTATGGTGGTTCATGGCAATGCTCGTGGTCGTACGATTGGTTATCCAACAGCGAATTTAGTGCTTTTAGATCGTACTTATATGCCAGCAGATGGTGTCTATGTCGTTGATGTTGAAATTCAAAGACAGAAGTATCGTGCCATGGCTAGTGTTGGAAAAAATGTGACCTTTGATGGAGAAGAAGCCCGTTTTGAAGTCAATATTTTTGATTTTAATCAAGATATTTATGGGGAAACCGTAATGGTTTATTGGCTTGATCGCATTCGAGATATGACCAAATTTGACTCAGTTGATCAATTAGTGGATCAGTTAAAGGCTGATGAAGAAGTAGCTCGGAATTGGTCCTAAGAGTTTGAGTAATTAAAAAAGAGGTTGTTTGTGACCCAAAAGATAGATGAATAAGTCTAACTTTTGAGGTCACTACCTCTTTTTATTCTTTTTCAAAGGTGAATCCTTCTCCAAGGATTTCATGGGCTTCTGTAATGGTTATAAAAGCTTGAGGATCGATTCGATGAATCATTTCCTTCATTTTCACAATTTCATTTCTACCGACAATACAGTAAATGATTTTCAAATCTTTTTTACTATAGTAACCTTGACCGGAAATAAAAGTAACACCTCTTCCTAGGTCATCATTAATCGCTTTAGCAAGTTGGTCAGGACGTTTTGTGATAATCATAAAGCCTTTACCTGCGTAGCCACCTTCGCCAATCAAATCAATGACACGCGAAACGATAAAATCAAATAAGAGCGTGTAGGAAACCAATCTCAAATCCTTGAAGATAAGGAGAATAAGCATGAGAATACAAAAATCTAAGATAAAGAGCAGTTTCCCCATGGATATATGAGTGTATTTATTGAGAATGCGAGCTAGAATATCAGTACCACCAGTTGTACCTCCAGCATTAAAGATAATTCCAAGACCAATTCCCAATAGAATTCCCGCTATAAGGGCTGTGATTAGTAAATCACCTTGAAGGTCAATATGAAGGGGAATACGCTCAAAAAAAGCCAACCAAGCTGACAAAGCTAAGGTTCCAAGCAAACTAGAATAGAGGGATTTTGCTCCAAATATTTTCCAAGCCAAGATGAAAAGGGGAATATTAATCAGCAAGTTCATGAGAGAAACAGGGATTTTAAAAAGATAAAAGGTGATGAGGGTAATACCTGTCGCCCCTCCTTCAAAGAGATGATGGGGAACTACAAAATAAGTCAGTCCAAAAGCATAAATGGCAGCACCTAGTAAAATGGTAAAAATGGGGTAAATTTTTTTAATCATAGGACACCTCTTTTCTTATAAGTTGATTATATCAAATTTTTACGGAAAATTTGATTGACTCCATTAGGATTTTTAATCTTTTTTTGATATAATTAGAAGTAAGAAAACCAATCTGAATCCTAAAATAGAAAGATTGATACTATGACAAAAATAAAGATTGTAACCGATTCATCTGTTACTATTGAACCAGAACTCGTAAAACAATTAGATATTACAATTGTTCCATTATCTGTAATGATTGATAATGTTGTTTATTCTGATGCTGATTTGAAAGAAGAAGGTAAATTTCTTCAGTTGATGCAAGCAAGTAAGAATCTTCCTAAGACAAGTCAACCGCCTGTAGGTGTCTTCGCTGAAGTTTTTGAAGACCTATGCAAGGATGGTAGCCAGATTCTTGCTATTCATATGTCCCATGCTCTTTCGGGGACTGTAGAAGCAGCGCGCCAAGGTGCCAGCCTATCCACTGCCGACGTGACAGTTATTGATAGCTCCTTCACTGACCAAGCCTTGAAATTCCAAGTTGTTGAAGCTGCGAAGTTAGCACAAGAAGGCAAAGAGTTGGAGGAAATTTTATCTCATGTAGAAGACGTTAAAAACCATACGGAGCTCTATATTGGTGTTTCTACTCTAGAAAATCTAGTAAAAGGTGGACGAATTGGCCGTGTAACTGGATTGTTGAGCTCACTTCTCAATATCCGTGTTGTCATGCAAATGAAAGACCATGAATTGCAGCCAATGGTTAAAGGTCGTGGTGCTAAAACCTTTAAAAAATGGTTGGAAGAGTTGAGAACATCACTCTCTGAACGTTCTGTCGCAGAGATTGGAATTTCATATTCTGGTAGTGCTGATTGGGCAAAAGAGATGAAAGAAAGCTTACAAGCTTATGTTGAACAGCCAATTTCTGTTTTGGAAACGGGTTCCATTATTCAAACGCACACAGGTGAGAACGCTTGGGCTATTTTGGTACGTTACCACTCCTAAAAAAATAAAGAAAATGGGAAGAAATAGCGTTTTTAACTTGACCTAAAAGGGATTTTAGGATATGATTATATTTGTTAATTAGAAATTAATTTGGAGGAATCATTAACATGGCAAACAAACAAGATTTGATCGCTAAAGTAGCAGAAGCTACAGAATTGACTAAGAAAGACTCAGCAGCAGCAGTTGAAGCTGTATTCGCAGCAGTAGCTGACTACCTTGCAGCTGGTGAAAAAGTTCAATTGATCGGTTTTGGTAACTTTGAAGTTCGTGAGCGTGCTGCACGTAAAGGTCGCAACCCACAAACTGGTAAAGAAATCACAATTGCAGCTTCTAAAGTTCCAGCATTCAAAGCTGGTAAAGCTCTTAAAGACGCTGTTAAATAATCAGCCTTTAAAAAGCCTGTCATATCAAGCATTTGAGCTTGTATGACAGGCTTTTCTTTTGGTTTTGGGGCATTTTTGGGGCAAAATCTGAATTAACTAGTGGCAGAAAAGCTCATTCAAAAATAGGCTAATTCAATTTGCGTAGCAGAAACCATACAAATAAAATTGATTATAGTACAATAGGATATGAATTATTAAGAAAGTTGGTTCTTTATTGGAAACGCTAGTATTTTCAATCTCCGTTTTTTTAGCAGGGGTCTTGTCCTTCTTTTCCCCCTGTATTTTTCCTCTGTTACCAGTTTATACTGGGATTTTATTGGATGATCAGGAAAGTGCAAAAAGCTTTTCCTTATTTGGGAGAAAGGTTCTTTGGTCGGGTCTGATTCGGACGCTGTGCTTTATCGCAGGCATTTCACTCATTTTCTTTATTCTAGGATTCGGTGCTGGTTACTTTGGTAATATTCTCTATGCCAATTGGTTTCGTTATATCATGGGGACGATTATCATTATTTTAGGTTTACACCAGATGGAAATTTTTCATTTTAAGAAATTAGAGGTTCAAAAAAGCTTTACTTTTAAGAAATCAGAAGCCAATCGTTATTGGTCGGCCTTTTTACTCGGTATTACCTTTAGCTTCGGTTGGACGCCTTGTATCGGTCCAGTTTTAAGTTCTGTTTTAGCGCTTGCGGCTTCTGGTGGAAATGGAGCTTGGCAAGGAGCTATTTATACCTTGATTTACACTCTGGGGATGGCCATTCCTTTCTTGGTCTTGGCCCTAGCTTCAGGAGTCGTGATGCCTTATTTTAGTAAAATCAAGCGTCATATGATGTTACTGAAGAAAATTGGTGGTTTCCTCATTATTTTAATGGGAATTTTGTTACTATTAGGACAAGTAAATGTCCTAGCTGGAATTTTTGAATAAAGGAGAAAAAGATGAAAAAAGCAATGTTTGCTGGCTTAAGCCTCTTGTCATTAGTCGTATTAATGGCTTGTGGTGAGGAAGAGACTAAAAAGCCTCAAGCAGCACAACAGCCAAAACAACAAACTACTGTACAACAAATTGCTGTTGGAAAAGAGGCTCCAGACTTCACCTTGCAATCTATGGATGGTAAAGAAGTTAAGTTATCTGATTATAAGGGTAAAAAAGTCTATTTGAAGTTTTGGGCTTCCTGGTGTGGTCCATGTAAGAAAAGTATGCCTGAGTTGATGGAACTAGCGGCAAAATCAGATCGTGATTTCGAAATTCTTAGTGTCATTGCACCAGGAATTCAAGGCGAAAAAACTGTTGAGCAATTCCCACAATGGTTCCAAGATCAAGGTTATAAGGATATCCCAGTTCTTTATGATACCAAAGCAACCACCTTCCAAGCTTATCAAATTCGAAGCATTCCTACAGAATACCTGATTGATAGTCAAGGCAAGATTGGAAAGATTCAATTTGGTGCTATCAGTAATGCAGATGCAGAAGCAGCCTTTAAAGAAATGAACTAGAATCGATAAAAATCTGATTACAAGATGTAGTCAGATTTTTTCAGAAAAAATGTTTTATAAATATTCACAAATCTCCTATATTTATGGTAAAATAGAATTATCATTTGATTTTGGAGAAAAAGATGAATATATTTAGAACAAAGAATGTTAGTTTGGATAAAACGGAGATGCACAGGCATTTGAAGTTATGGGATTTGATTTTGCTGGGTATCGGAGCCATGGTAGGGACAGGCGTTTTTACAATTACAGGTACTGCAGCTGCTACGCTTGCGGGTCCAGCCCTAGTGATTTCAATCGTCATTTCTGCCTTGTGTGTAGGCTTATCAGCCCTCTTTTTTGCAGAATTTGCCTCGCGAGTACCTGCTACAGGTGGTGCCTACAGCTATCTCTATGCTATATTAGGAGAATTCCCTGCTTGGTTGGCTGGTTGGTTAACCATGATGGAGTTCATGACAGCCATATCAGGCGTAGCTTCGGGGTGGGCAGCTTATTTTAAAGGCTTGCTCTCTCAATACGGGATAGCCCTTCCTCAGGCTTTAAATGGTACCTTTAATCCTCAAGCAGGGACATTTGTTGATTTATTGCCTATTCTTGTTTTGGTATTGGTGACCTCGCTTGTTTTACTCAATGCTAAAGCAGCCTTACGCTTTAATTCAATTCTAGTTATTTTAAAATTTTCTGCTTTAGCTCTCTTTGTTTTAGTAGGAATTTGGCATATCAAACTTGATAATTGGAGCAATTTTGCTCCGTATGGTTTTGGACAAATCTATGGTGCTAGTACTGGTATTATGGCTGGTGCGTCCTTAATGTTCTTTGGATTTTTGGGATTTGAATCCATCTCTATGGCTGTAGATGAAGTCAAGACTCCTCAAAAAAATATTCCTAGAGGGATTGTCTTATCGCTTTCTATTGTAACCATTCTTTATGCCTTGGTGACTCTTGTTTTGACTGGTGTAGTCCATTATAGCCATCTAAATGTCGACGATGCCGTTGCCTTTGCCCTTCGTAGCATTGGGATCAGTTGGGCAGCCAACTATGTGTCATTGGTGGCTATCTTGACCTTGATTACAGTTTGTATTTCAATGACCTATGCTCTGTCGCGTATGATTTACAGTTTAGCCCGTGACGGATTGATGCCTGCAGCCTTTAAAGAATTGACGAAGACAAGTAAGGTACCAAAGAATGCTACTATCTTGACGGGTCTAGCCTCAGCGGTAGCTGCAGGAATATTCCCACTAGCTAGTATTGCAGCCTTCTTAAATATTTGTACCTTGTCTTACCTGATCATGCTGGCTTATGGGCTGATTCGCTTACGGAAAGAAAAAGGAATGCCCAAAGTTGGAGAATTCAAAACACCATTGGTACCCTTATTACCGATTTTATCAATCATCATTTGTTTATCCTTTATGTTGCAGTATAATATGGAAACCTGGATTGCTTTCCTAGTTGCATTGTTAGTAGGAAGTATTATTTACTTCACTTATGGCTATAAGCATTCTACCATAGAAGAATAATACTCTTCGAAAATCTCTTCAAACCACGTCAGCTTCGCCTTGCCGTATATATGTGACTGACTTCGTCAGTCTTATCTACAACCTCAAAAACATGTTTTGAGCTGACTTCGTCAGTTCTATCTGCAACCTCAAAGTCGTGCTTTGAGCAGCCTGCGGCTAGCTTCCTAATTTGCTCTTTGATTTTCATTGAGTATATAAAGTGAGAATCTGTTGAGTTGTTGAAACTCAGCAGATTTTTATATGTGAAAGAAATTTCAAATTTTTTCTAAAAATAGCTTGACAGATTAAATTTTTAGGAGTAGAATGTTTACCAGTTAATTAAATAGTTAAGGAGTTATCAATGAAGAAAAAAAGTTTATTTTTAGTTTTGTTAAGTGTCTTTCTTTTGTGTTTAGGTGCTTGTGGTCAGAAGGAGAGCCAGTCAGGTAAAGGGATGAAAATTGTGACCAGTTTTTATCCTATCTATGCTATGGTCAAGGAAGTATCTGGTGACTTGAATGATGTTCGAATGATTCAGTCAAGTAGCGGAATTCACTCCTTTGAACCTTCAGCAAATGATATCGCAGCCATCTATGATGCAGATGTCTTTGTTTACCATTCGCATACTCTTGAATCATGGGCAGGAAGTTTAGATCCCAATCTAAAAAAATCTAAAGTTAAGGTTTTAGAGGCTTCAGAGGGAATGACTTTAGACCGCGTCCCAGGGCTAGAAGATGTGGAAGCAGGTGATGGAGTTGATGAAAAAACGCTTTATGATCCTCACACATGGTTAGATCCTGAAAAAGCTGGCGAAGAAGCTCAGATTATCGCTGATAAACTTTCAGAAGTTGATAGTGAACATAAAGAAACTTACCAGAAAAATGCGCAAGCCTTTATCAAAAAAGCTCAAGAATTAACTCAGAAATTCCAGCCTAAATTTGAAAAAGCGACTCAGAAAACATTTGTAACACAACATACAGCCTTTTCTTATCTTGCTAAGCGATTTGGACTGAATCAACTTGGTATTGCAGGTATCTCTCCTGAACAAGAACCAAGTCCAAGACAACTAACAGAAATTCAGGAATTTGTTAAAACCTATAAGGTTAAAACGATTTTTACAGAAAGTAACGCTTCTTCAAAAGTAGCTGAAACTCTTGTCAAATCAACAGGTGTAGGTCTTAAAACTCTGAATCCTTTAGAGGCAGACCCACAAAATGACAAGACTTATCTAGAAAATCTTGAAGAAAATATGAGTGTTCTAGCAGAAGAATTAAAGTGAGGAAAGAATGAAAATCAATAAAAAATATGTAGCAGGTTCAGTGGCAGTCCTTGCCCTAAGTGTTTGTTCCTATGAACTTGGACGGTACCAAGCTGGACAAGTTAAGAAAGATTCGAATCGAGTTGCTTATATAGACGGTGATCAGGCTGGTCAAAAGGCAGAAAATTTGACACCAGATGAAGTCAGTAAGAGAGAGGGAATCAACGCCGAGCAAATCGTTATCAAGATTACGGACCAAGGTTATGTGACCTCTCATGGAGACCATTATCATTACTATAATGGCAAGGTTCCTTATGATGCCATCATCAGTGAAGAACTCCTCATGAAAGATCCGAATTATCAGTTGAAGGATTCAGACATTGTCAATGAAATCAAGGGTGGCTATGTGATTAAGGTAGACGGGAAATACTATGTTTACCTCAAGGATGCTGCCCACGCGGATAATATTCGGACAAAAGAAGAGATTAAACGTCAGAAGCAGGAACACAGTCATAATCATGGAGGCGGTTCAAACGATCAAGCGGTTGTTGCTGCCAGAGCTCAAGGCCGTTATACAACGGATGACGGTTATATCTTTAATGCCTCTGATATCATTGAGGACACGGGTGATGCCTATATCGTTCCTCATGGCAATCACTTCCACTATATTCCTAAGAGTGACTTGTCTGCCAGTGAATTAGCTGCTGCCCAAGCCTTCTTATCTGGAAAAGGTGGCCAATTAAGTACGGTTGAATATCGTTCAAGCAGGGGAGAAACAAGATCTAGTGTGAGAACGAGTCAATCTGAGACACCTCAAAATCCTGCAACAGATTCTGAAAGTCAAAGTGAGGATTTAGCTAGTCTTCTTCAAGAATTGTACGCTTTGCCACTTAGCCAACGTCATGTGGAGTCTGATGGCTTGGTATTTGACCCAGCACAGATTACAAAACGTACTGCCAATGGTGTGGCAGTGCCTCACGGGGATCATTTCCATTTCATTCCTTATTCGCAAATGTCTGCTCTGGAAGAAAAATTGGCTCGAAATCTACCAATTGGAGGTCAGCCAGTTCAAAGTCATGCTGACAATTCGAAACCAAGTAGCCCTGAGAAAACAAATTCAACACCAAGTTCAACCATTAAACCAAACTTTAATCTCAATACGCAGGCACCAAATCGAGGAACTGGAGGCGCTTATACAACGGATGATGGGTATGTCTTTAGTCCGACAGATGTGATTGAAGATACAGGTGACGCTTTTATTGTCCCTCATGGAAATCATTTCCACTACATACCAAAAGGCGCTTTGTCAGCAGGAGAATTAGCTGCAGCTCAAGCTTATTGGAATGGTAAACAGGGTTCTCATTCTTCTACAAGTTCAAGTAAACCAAGTAGTGATAATTCTAAGCCAGCTCAACCAAGTTTGACAGAGACTCCTAATCTGACTGTCACACCAACTTATCATCAAAATCAAGGGGAAGACATTTCAACACTTTTAAGTGAATTATATGCCAAACCTTTGTCAGAACGCCATGTGGAATCGGATGGCTTAGTCTTTGATCCGGCACAAATCATCAAACGTACTGCAAATGGTGTGGCAGTGCCTCACGGAGACCATTATCACTTTATCCCTTATTCACAAATGTCACCGCTGGAAGAAAAATTGGCTCGTATGATAGCTGTTAAGGGACAAAATGGCAGTGTCTTGCCAAGTGTTACTCCTCTGAAGCCAGCCCCTACTACCAAACCTCTAGCACCAGTGGAAAATAAACCGACAGAATTTGATGTAAACCAGGTTGTTAGAAAAGTTGGCGATGGATATATTATAGAGGATAAGGGCGTTAGTCGTTATGTTCTTGCTAAAGATTTGGCCAAGGATAAGATTGATGCTATTGAAAATCTCTTGTCTAAGAAAACTCAAGAAACACACAATCTAGTTGCGAAGAAAGAAAATGTCGCTCCTCGTGATCAAGAATTTTATGATAAAGCATATAATTTATTGGCCGAGGCTCATAAAGCCTTATCTGAAAATAAGGGTCGTACTTCTGATTTCCAAGCCTTAGACAAATTAGCAGAACGCTTGAATGATGAATCTTCTAATAAAGGCAAATTAGTAGATGATTTATTGGCATTCCTAGCACCAATTACCCATCCAGAACGTCTTGGTAAGCCAAATTCTCAAATTGAATATACCGAAAACGAAGTCCGTATTGCACAATTAGCTGATAAGTATACAACCTCAGATGGCTACATTTTTGACGAACATGATATTATCAGTGATGAAGGAGATGCTTATGTAACGCCTCATATGGGCCATAGTCACTGGATTGGAAAAGACAGCCTTTCTGATAAGGAAAAAGCAGCTGCTCAATCTTATACTAAAGAAAAAGGGATTCTACCTCCGTCTCCAGATGCAGACGCTCAAGCAAATCCAACTGGAGATAGTGCAGCGGCCATTTACAATCGTGTGAAAGGTGAGAAACGAATTCCACTCGTTCGACTTCCATACATGGTCGAGCATACAGTTGAGATTAAAAATGGTAATTTAATCATTCCTCATAAGGATCATTACCACAACATTAAATTCGCTTGGTTTGATGATCATTCATACAAGGCTCCAAATGGTTATACTTTGGAAGATTTATTTGCGACGATTAAGTACTATGTCGAACATCCTGACGAACGTCCACATTCTAATGATGGATGGGGCAATGCCAGCGATCATGTCTTAGGTAAGAAAGACCACAGTGAAGATCCAAATAAGAACTTCAAAGCAGATGAAGAGCCAGTAGAGGAAACACCTGCTGAGCCAGAAGTCCCTCAAGTAGAGACTGAAAAAGTAGAAGCCAAACTCAAAGAAGCAGAAGCTTTACTTGCCAAAGTAACGGATGCCAGTCTGAAAGCTAATGCGACAGAAACCCTAGCTGGTTTACGAAATAATTTGAGTCTGCAAACCATGGATAATAATGGTATCATGGCAGAAGCAGAAAAATTACTTGCTTTGTTAAAAGGTAGTGAGTCAGTAACGACGAAACCAGCAGAATAAACTTTATCCTATAACAAGATGATGTAAGAGTCAGTAGCAATACTGGCTTTTATTTTTTAAAATGATATAAAAATCTTGACAGATAAACTTAAAAAAGGTAAACTATTTACTGGTTAATTAAATGGTTAAATAACCGGTTTAGAAAAAAACTATTTAACCGAGAAAAAGAAGTTACGAAATAGCTTCATCATTTATTGAAATGAGGGATTTATGAAATTCAGTAAAAAGTATATAGCAGCTGGATCAGCTGTTATCGTGTCCTTGAGCCTATGTGCTTATGCGCTAAATCAGCACCGATCGCAGGAAAATAAGGAAAATAATCGGGTCTCATATGTGGATGGTAGTCAGTCAAGTCAGAAAACTGAAAACCTGACACCAGATCAGGTCAGCCAAAAAGAGGGAATTCAGGCTGAGCAAATTGTAATCAAAATTACAGACCAGGGCTATGTGACGTCACACGGTGACCACTATCATTACTATAATGGGAAAGTTCCTTATGATGCCCTCTTTAGTGAAGAACTCTTGATGAAGGATCCAAACTACCAACTGAAGGATGGGGATATTGTCAATGAGGTCAAGGGTGGTTATATTATCAAGGTCGATGGAAAATATTATGTCTACCTGAAAGATGCAGCTCATGCTGATAATGTTCGAACCAAGGATGAAATTAATCGTCAAAAACAAGAACATATCAAAGATAATGAGAAGGTCAGCTCAGATGTTGCTGTAGCAAGGTCTCAGGGACGCTATACGACAGATGATGGTTATGTCTTTAATCCAGCTGATATCATCGAAGATACTGGTGATGCTTATATCGTTCCTCACGGAGGACACTATCACTACATTCCAAAAAATGATTTGTCTGCTAGTGAATTAGCAGCAGCCAAAGCTATTCTAGCTGGGAAAAATACGCAACCGAGTCAGTTAAGCTATTCTTCAGCAGCTAGTGACAATAACACGCAATCTGTAGCACAAGGCTCAACTAGCAAGCCAGCAAATAAAGCTGAAAATCTTCAAAGTCTTTTGAAAGAACTCTATGATTCACCTAGTGACCAACGTTACAGTGAATCAGATGGTCTGGTTTTTGACCCTGCTAAGATTATCAGCCGTACGCCAAATGGAGTTGCGATTCCGCATGGCGACCATTACCACTTTATTCCTTACAGTAAGCTCTCTGCTTTAGAAGAAAAGATTGCTAGAATGGTGCCTATCGGTGGAACTGGTTCTACAGTCTCTACAAATGAAAAACCTCATGAAGTAGCGTCTAGTTTAGGAAGTCTTTCAACTAAACCATCTACAGTGAATCATGCCTCATTGACTACAAATAAGGCTTTCTCTGCAACATCTGATGGCTATATCTTTAATCCAAAAGATATCGTTGAAGAAACAGCTACAGCTTATATCGTAAGGCATGGTGACCATTTCCATTACATTCCGAAATCGAACCCAATTGGGCAACCGACTCTTCCTAACAATGGTCTAGTAACACCTTCGCCATCTCTTCCAGTCAATCCAGGTGTTTCACATGAGGAACATGAAGAAGGTGGACACGGCTTTGATGCCAATCGGATTATTGCTGAAGATAGTTCAGGATTTATCATGAGTCACGGCGACCACAATCATTACTTCTTCAAGAAGGATTTGACTGCTGATCAAATCAAGGCAGCGCAAGACCACTTGAAGGGTGCAAATACAGTAACACCAAGTCCAGCTCATGATGAGGATCACGAAGAAGATCATCATGGACACCATCATGATGAAGACCATGATCACGGTTTTGATGCTAATCGTGTCATCAGTGAGGATGAACAAGGCTTTATCATGAGTCACGGCGACCACAATCATTACTTCTTTAAGAAAGATCTGACACCTGAACAAATCAAGGCAGCGCAAGACCACTTGAAAGGTGCAAATACAGTAACACCAAGTCCAGCTCATGATGACGATCACGACGAAGATCATCATGGACACCATCATGGTGAGGAACACGATCACGGTTTTGATGCCAATCGTGTCATAAGTGAGGATGAGCAAGGATTTGTTATGAGTCACGGTGATCACAATCATTACTTCTTCAAGAAGGATTTGACAGCTGAACAAATCAAGGCCGCGCAGGATCATTTGAAAACCCATCATGATGCAGAGCCTGTAAAACCTCTTGCTAAAACGGTAGAGTCTTTCTCAAGAGATGCTAGCGATGAAGAAAAAATTGCTTACATTTCTAAGACCTATGGGGTTCCACTTGAAGCGATAAGAATTTCAAATGGCTTCTTTGTCTTTGGAAATCCAGACCAAGCCTACGATCCAACTCATATCCACCCCTATGCTGTTCGTAAGGAACATGTTCGTTTGCCACTCCAAACTGGAAATCCAGAACTTGATTTCCTAAATGAACTTTACACGACTGCCTTGCGAGATGGTGTGTCTCCTTATCGTTTGCAGGTGGAAAACGGCAGTTTTGTCATTCCTCATGGCGACCACAATCACTATATCAAGGTTCAAACCAAGGGCTATGAAGTGGCTTTGAAAAACAAGATTCCAGCCCTCCAATCCAACTATCAACCTGGAGCTTTTGATGAGAAGGCAGTCTTGGCAAAAGTAGACCAGCTTCTAGCTGAAAGTCGAAACGTCTATAAAGACGATCCAATCAAACAAAGGCAGATTGAGTTAGCCTTGGGTCAATTTACTGAAAACATGAAGAAATTGGCAACTAACTCTACAGCAGGTTATCTTGCAACCCTTGATCTCTTTGATAAGCAATATATCCATATTGATGAAAGTGTCAAACCTGTTGAAACAAGCGCTCTAGATAAGAAATATCAGGCCTTGATTGATAAAATCAATACACTAGATACAGACTCTTATGGACTTCCTAAGAAAGACCTACTCGTTCGACTCCAAGAAGCTAAGTTAGCTAAAGATGAGGCTGGTTTAGCAGCGGTTGAATCACAACTTCAAGCTCTTCAAGACTTTAATGACCGAACAGGGGTTACAACTGTAGAATACATCAAGTATTTCTACGAACACGTAAATGACGGTCGTTTGAGTGATGAACTTCGAAACAAAGTAGCTCAGTTGACTTGGACATTGTATCAATCTCAATCCTTCCTTAAGGCAGCAGAATTGAACAAATTATTCCCAAGCATCTATCAAGTAAAACAGGAAGTGGAAGAAGCTTTGAAAGCTCAGCCAACTACTGCAAAATCAAGTCATACAGTTCTAGATACTGAAAAAGTTGATAATCAAAGTGCCAAGACAGCTATTTATGGCTTCTTGAAAGAATTGTATGGAGACTTTATGCCTGAAGAGCATGTCAATCATGTTAGCAAGGAACAAATAGAAAGTCTTTTGAGCAAGGCAACTCAACTCTTGGAACAAATCCAAGAAGAAGGAATCAGACAATCCTTGGCAGAAGAAGTAGAAAATCTCAAAGCTGCTACAAACAAGGCTGATGCAGATTTGGATGAAGTAAACAGTCAGGTGAAAGATGTCTTGACTCGTATCACAGGCGCCCTTCAACAAGAGAAGGAAAATGCTGAGCAAGATCCTCAGACGCTTGTACTCTATCAAAAACTTTACGATATCCTCATGTCACTTCACGCTTATTTAGAAAACAATAAGGGTTCTGATGAGGAGTTTGATAAGGTGGATGCTCTACTAGATCAACTTTCTGCTAAGAGTAAAGATAAAGCTGCTTTACTTGAATTGACAAAAGCTATTCTGGTCTTGAATCAAGAAATTAAGTCAAAATCAAGTGCGAGTGAAGAAGCAACTCCAGCAACAAATGCCGAGGCAAATGGTGATAAGGCCAGTGTTGAGAACCAACCTAACGCAGCTACAGAATCTAACAGTGAAACTGCCGGCGACGAAAACAAACCGAGCAAGGCAACAGATTCTAAACCTGCTGAACCAGCTTCAGAAAAGGAAACAACAGAATCTGCAACAGGTACTGGAAATCAAGCAAAACCAGCATAATAAAAAGAAAGGCGAAGTAGCTGAGCTACCTCGTCTTTTAGTCTTTATAAGCGACGATACCAATGATGGTATCAACTGCACTTTCCATGGTCTGAAGGCTAACGTATTCAAAACGACCGTGCATATTCTCGCCACCAGCAAAGATATTAGGGGTTGGGATTCCCATAAAGGAAATCTTAGAGCCGTCTGTCCCTCCACGGATTGGTTCAATAATAGGCGTGATACCTAAATCTTCCATAACGGCCTTAGCAATGGTAATTGGAGTCATATCTTTTTCAATGACTTCTTTCATATTGTAGTACTGGTCTGTCAAGTTTAGGGTGACACGGTCGCTCCCAAGTTCTTCATTCATCTTATCAGTGATAGACTGCATAGCTGCTTTACGCGCTTCAAAGGCATCTTTTTCAAAATCGCGAATGATGTAGCTTGCACGCGCCTCCTCGACACTACCAGTCACATCCATAAGATGATAGAAACCTTGGTAACCTTCTGTTAACTCAGGTCGGTCATTTTCTGGAAGTTGATTGTGAAAATCAATTGCTAGCTGAAGGGCGTTGACCATCTGACCTTTGGCAGTACCAGGATGGACATTGCGTCCTTGGAAATGCAATTCAGCACCAGCTGCTGAGAAGGTCTCGTACTGAAGTTCACCTAGTGGGCCACCATCAACTGTGTAGGCAAAATCAACATCAAAATCTTCTGCATCAAATTTATTAGCACCAACACCGATTTCTTCATCTGGACCAAAACCAACACGAATCTCACAGTGTTTGATTTCAGGGTGAGCAGTTAGATATTCAATAGCAGTCATAATTTCAGCAATCCCTGACTTGTCATCAGCACCTAGCAAGGTTGTTCCATCGGTTGTGATGAGCGTTCGTCCTGGATATTTTTCAAGACTCTTAAAGTCAGCTGGATCGAGTTTGAAACCAGAATTTCCAAGTTCAATCACACCACCATCGTAGTTTTCAATTACCTGGGGATTAACTCCTTCGGCATTAAAGTCAGCAGTATCCATGTGGGAGATGAAGCCAATCTTTCGTGTTAAAGATGAATCATTGGCTGGCAAGGTACCAATCGCAAAACCATTTGGAAGGTAGTAGACGTTTTGCAGTCCGACACGTTTCATTTCAGGGATAAGAACATTGGTTGCAAAGTCAACCTGACTCTGCGTACTTGGAGTAGTAGTAGAGTGTTCATCAGAGCGCGTGTTAATCTTAACGTAGGTTAAGAAGCGGTCCAAGAGATTTGGATAAGTCATAAAAAACTCCTTTTGAATTTATTTTTTCCATTGTATCATAGAAAAGAGAGAAAAACAAAACACAGAAGTTCGGGAAATTCCCTATGTTAGCGTTTACTTATTAATGGATAAATGATAAAATAAACTTGATCAAAATATCACAAGGAAGCAGTTATGAAAAAAGCAATTTTAATGATGACATTCGGTTCGCCAGAAGAGATTACATTTGAAGGTGTAGCTGATTTTTTCACAAATATTCGTCGTGGAGTGAGACCTCAAGACCACGAGATTCAAACACTCTATGATAATTATGTACTTATTGGAGGCACGCCGCTGCAAAAAATTACCCGAGAAGAGGTTGCCTTGGTAGAAGCTAGGCTGGGGAATGATTATAGTGTTTATTTTGCTAATAAGTTTTCCAAACCCTTTATTCCAGATGTTATTGGTCAGATGGAAGCAGACGGAATTGAGCAGTGTATTTGCTTGATTTTGGAGCCTCATTATTCTTTTTACTCTGTCATGGGCTATGAGAAATTTTTAGAAAGCAAACAAATTCAATTTTTAGTTATTAAGGACTGGTATCAAGAAGAAGCGCTCTTAAACTATTGGGCAGATGAAATTGGTAAAATTTTAAAAGAAGAAGTAAAGCAGGATAGCTTTAAAGTCATCTTTTCAGCCCATAGTGTGCCCATTTTTGCCTTGGATTTTGGTGACCCATATATCGACCAAATTTTTGAAAATAGCAAGCTAGTCGCTGAAAAACTAGGCTTGAGTTCTGAGCAATATACTAACACTTGGCAGAGTGAAAGTGATATCGGGATTCCATGGATTAAGCCAGATGTTTTAGAGTATCTCAGAGAACAGACAGAACATCCAGACCATTATATTTTTGTACCTATTAGTTTCATCAGTGAGCATATTGAGGTATTGTTTGACAACGATGTGGAATGTTATGACTTATGTCAGGAATTTGGGGTAAACTACCATCGTCCACCAATGCCAAATACGGATTCTCGTTTGATTGATGCTTTGGTCAATACAGTTAGAGTCAATGAAAATCAAGAATTTAAGGAATTTCTTCCAGAAGAAGAAACCTTTGATGAGTTAGTTCCTTCAGACGAGACTAAAAACATTTTGGCCGAATCTCAAGATTTACAAATGCCAGAATTTGTGAAAAAACTGATTGAGAAAAAAGGTCGGGAAAATGTTAAGATGCCTTATCTTATCAAGAAAATGCTCGAGAAAGCAGGTAAGTTACCAAAAGAGTAAAGAAAAAGGATTTAGCTTTGTGCTAGATCCTTTTAAACGATTATTTTTTCTCAAGAAGGGCTTTGATTTCTTGAAGTACTTCCAACTCAGTTGGAGCAGCTGGAGCTTCCTCAGCAGCTTCTTCTTTCTTAGTAAGGCTTTGAGCTTTTTCGATACCTTTGATAACAAAGAAGAGAACAGTACCGATAACTAGGAAGTTGATGACAGCGCTCAAGAATTTACCATATGTAACACCATTCCAAGCAAGCTCAGCGATGTTTTGTACTTTCGCAGCTTCCAAGGCTGGATTCAAAATAAGTGGAGTGATGATATCGTTAACAAGTGATGTAACGATTGCACCAAAAGCAGAGGCAATGATCACACCGACAGCAAGGTCAACAACATTACCACGAAGCAAAAATGATTTAAGATCTTTTAACATTTTCATAATTTCCTTTCAAAAAAAGTTTATAATTCATTATATATTAATTAAGAAAAGCTTGCAAGATATATGCTCAGAAATTTTATTTTTTAAAAATAAAAACCTTACTAAAAATATAATTAAGAATAATTATCAATATTTGAGCAAGTATTGTTTCGATTGCATTGATTTTGTCAAGATTACCGTTTACGAACTGACCAATAATATTAGGAAACTGGGTTACAAACAGAAAAGTAAGGAGCAAGTCTAATAGAAAGGTAGAAAGGCGGGCAAGAGAAAATTTCACTAAACGTCTTGGCCAATTCTGCCTAGCTTGCTTAAATACAATCCTATCATTTGTGATAAAGGCAAAGAGGATACCAATAATATTTGCCAAGGTCGTAGCAAGAAGTTCCTGATGACTTAGTTGATAAATGACTAGTCGTGTGAGAATCGAAACTAGAGTTGTTGCAAGGCCAAAGAAGAGATAGGATAAAATTTCATTGTTAAAAAATTTTTGAATAGGAATTTTCATGGTTTAAGTATAGCATAAAGCAGGCTATTGTGCTATACTAGTAAGGTTGAATAAAGCAACCCTTGGTGCTTAGCTTCTTTCACCAAGCATATTACACGCGGATAACCCGCTAAAGGAGAAAAGATGAAAAAATTAACTATTCGTGATGTAGCAGATATTGCAATCGTTGCTGCAATCTATGTCGTTTTGACTGTTACACCGCCTCTAAATGCCATCAGCTATGGTGCTTATCAGTTCCGTATTTCAGAAATGATGAACTTTATGGCTTTTTACAATCCTAAGTACATCATCGGAGTTACCATCGGTTGTATGATTGCTAATTTCTTTAGCTTCGGACTTCTAGATGTCTTTGTTGGTGGTGGATCAACCTTGGTATTCCTTAGTCTAGGTGTTTGGCTTTTTGCAAAATACAGCAAAGATTACCTCTTTAATGGATTCATTCGAAAAGATCATTTCTTCTTTTCAATCCTCTTTTCAATTTCCATGTTTACCATCGCTGCAGAGTTGAATATTGTAGCGCAATTACCATTTTTCCTTACTTGGTTTACAACAGGAGTTGGTGAATTTGCTTCATTGATTATTGGAGCGATTATTATTGGTAAAATTGGCCGTCGAATCGATTTAAGCAAATAGAATTAGACAAGCTGGGTAGTCATTACCTGGCTTTTTCTTATGGAAAATTTCTAAGGAAACTTGACAAGTTTTTCTAACTATAGTATACTTTTTAAGTAAGCTGATTTAGCTCAGTTGGCAGAGCGCATCCATGGTAAGGATGAGGTCGCCGGTTCAATCCCGGCAATTAGCATGAAATAGACAGAAAAGCCCTTGATTTAAAAGGGTTTTTGTTATGTTTGCCCCAAATTTTTCAAAGATGTTTCTTATGCACATGTGTAAATAAAATCAAAGAGTTTTGTCTGTTGACAAAAGTCATTCTCTTTAGTAGAATAGTAGATGCGATGAGTCGATAGGTAGTCTTCGGGCTACTATTGAGCATAAGGAGGTCATAACGCAGGAGCGGACCTTGATGAGTTGTGTGAACCTGCTCATCACATGAAGATGCCTCTTAGTCCCTGGTCTAGCGACCGGGGATTTTTATTTTCCAAAAAATGATGAAAAAGCTTTGCAATTCATGGAAAAAGTAGTATAATACATCTATTATAGAAATTTTTAGAAAATTCCGAAAGAGGTTACTTATGGGATATACAGTTGCTGTAGTCGGCGCGACAGGTGCTGTCGGTGCTCAGATGATAAAAATGTTGGAAGAATCAACACTTCCAATCGATAAAATCCGTTTACTTGCTTCTGCACGTTCAGCAGGCAAGACTTTGAAATTTAAAGATCAAGATATTACGATTGAAGAAACAACTGAAACAGCTTTTGAAGGAGTTGATATTGCTCTCTTTTCAGCAGGTGGTTCGACATCAGCTAAGTATGCACCATACGCAGTTAAAGCTGGAGCGGTAGTAGTAGATAATACATCTTACTTCCGTCAAAATCCAGACGTACCATTGGTTGTCCCAGAGGTCAATGCTCATGCACTTGATGCCCACAACGGTATCATTGCCTGCCCTAACTGTTCAACAATTCAAATGATGGTGGCTCTTGAGCCAGTTCGCCAAAAATGGGGCTTGGACCGTATCATTGTCTCAACTTACCAAGCAGTTTCAGGTGCTGGTATGGGAGCAATTCTTGAGACACAACGTGAACTTCGTGAAGTCTTGAACGATGGAGTGAAACCACGTGATTTACATGCTGAAATCTTGCCTTCAGGTGGTGACAAGAAACACTATCCTATCGCCTTTAACGCTCTTCCACAAATTGATGTTTTCACTGACAATGATTACACTTACGAAGAGATGAAAATGACCAAGGAAACTAAGAAAATCATGGAAGATGATAGTATCGCAGTGTCTGCAACATGTGTGCGCATTCCAGTCTTGTCAGCTCACTCTGAGTCTGTTTACATCGAAACAAAAGAAGTGGCTCCAATCGAAGAAGTGAAAGCAGCTATCGCAGCCTTCCCAGGTGCTGTCCTTGAAGATGATGTTGCTCATCAAATTTATCCTCAAGCCATCAATGCAGTGGGTTCACGTGATACCTTTGTTGGTCGCATCCGTAAAGACTTGGATGAAGAAAAAGGTATCCACATGTGGGTTGTTTCAGATAACCTTCTCAAAGGTGCTGCTTGGAACTCAGTTCAGATTGCAGAAACTCTTCATGAACGTGGCTTGGTTCGTCCAACAGCTGAATTGAAATTTGAGTTAAAATAGTCATATCGTTTAGGAGTTCAGATGAACTCCTTCTTTGAAATAGAGAGGTGTTTTCATGTCTTATCAAGATTTAAAAGAGTGTAAAATCATCACAGCCTTTATTACCCCCTTTCACGAGGATGGTTCCATTAACTTTGATGCCATTCCAGCCCTGATTGAGCATTTATTGGCCCATCATACAGACGGCATTCTTCTAGCTGGAACGACTGCTGAGAGTCCAACTTTAACCCACGATGAGGAGTTGGAACTCTTTGCGGCTGTACAAAAGATTGTCAATGGACGAGTTCCTTTGATTGCGGGTGTAGGTACAAATGATACGCGTGACTCGATCGAGTTTGTCAAAGAAGTAGCGGAATTTGGTGGTTTCGCAGCTGGGCTTGCTATTGTTCCTTACTACAACAAACCTTCTCAAGAAGGAATGTATCAGCATTTTAAAGCCATTGCAGATGCATCAGATTTGCCTATTATCATCTACAACATTCCAGGGCGTGTAGTTGTCGAATTGACTCCAGAAACCATGCTTCGTTTGGCTGACCATCCAAATATTATTGGTGTCAAAGAATGTACTAGCTTGGCTAATATGGCTTACTTGATTGAGCACAAGCCAGAAGAGTTCTTGATTTATACAGGTGAGGATGGAGATGCTTTCCATGCCATGAACCTTGGTGCTGACGGGGTTATTTCTGTTGCCTCTCATACAAATGGGGATGAAATGCACGAGATGTTTACTGCCATTGCAGAAAGCGATATGAAGAAAGCTGCAGCTATTCAGCGTAAATTCATTCCTAAGGTCAATGCCCTCTTCTCTTATCCAAGTCCTGCTCCAGTTAAGGCAGTTCTGAACTATATGGGATTTGCAGCTGGCCCAACTCGTCTACCTCTGGTTCCAGCACCAGAAGAAGATGCCAAACGCATTATCAAAGTTGTCGTAGATGGCGACTACGAAGCAACTAAGGCAACTGTAACAGGTGTCTTAAGACCAGATTACTAATAAGACAATAAAATCCATGACCGAATGAAGGATCATGGATTTTTCTTATTTTCCTAAGCAAAATTGGCTAAAAAGTTGGGTAATGAGTTCATCTGGTGCAGCATCCCCAGTGATTTCTCCGAGGATTTCCCAAGTACGAGTCAAGTCAACTTGAAGCAAGTCAACTGGCATACCTAGTTCCAGCCCTTCATTAACAGCCTGTAGGCTTTCAACAGCCTTCTCAATCAAGGAAATATGACGGGCATTTGACAAGTAGGTAGCATCGTGCTCAACCAAACCAGCATTTTCAAAGAAGAGGTTGTTGATTCTCTCTTCAATCTTGTCGATGTTTTGGTTTTTAAGGACTGAAATACGAATAACGTCTTCAGGAAGTTCTGAAGTTTCAATCATTTCTGGTAGGTCAGTTTTGTTAAGAAGAATAATTCGGTTGGTATCCTGACTGATTTCAAGAAGTTGACGATCTTGGACTGTCAGCGGTTCATTAGCATTTAGGACTAGTAGTACTAGGTCAGCTTCCTTGAGGGCTTTTTTCGAACGTTCAACACCGATTTGTTCCACGATGTCATCCGTTTCGCGGATACCAGCTGTGTCAATCAATTTTAGAGGAACACCGTTGATGTTGACGTATTCTTCAATGACATCACGTGTCGTACCAGCAATATCGGTTACGATTGCCTTGTCCTCACGTAAGAGGTTGTTGAGAAGGCTTGATTTCCCAACGTTGGGGCGTCCGATGATGGCAGTGGAAATTCCTTCACGAAGGATTTTACCGCGACGGGCTGTTCTAAGGAGATTAGTTAGTAATTGTTCAAACTCCATTGTCTTTTCACGGACAACAGCAGTAGTGGCTTCCTCAACATCGTCATACTCAGGATAGTCGATATTGACTTCAACTTGGGCAAGTGTATTGAGGATTTCTTGGCGGGTATTGTTAATGAGGTTAGAAAGGGAACCATCGAGTTGTTTGACCGCAATGTTCATGGCCTTGTCAGTCTTGGCGCGGATGATATCCATCACTGCCTCGGCCTGTGTCAAATCCACACGACCGTTTAGAAAGGCACGTTTGGTAAATTCACCAGGTTCTGCCAATCGAGCTCCTTCACGGATAGCTAGCTGAAGAATTTCATTGGTCACTGCAATCCCACCGTGGGTGTTAATCTCGATAATATCCTCACGAGTAAAGGTCTTTGGAGACTTCATGGCCCCAACCATAACTTCGTCCATGACCTTACCAGTTTGAGGGTCAACTATGTGACCGTAGTTGAGAGTGTGGCTGGCAACCTGACTCAAGTCTTTTCCTTTAAAAATCTTTTGCACAATCGCAAAACTGTCTGTTCCGCTCAAGCGGACAATACCGATAGCCCCTTCACCTAGTGGAGTCGAGATAGCAGCGATGGTATCAAATTCACGTGTAATCATAATGTTTCCTTTAATTAATAGCTCTTTTCTTGGAATATTCCAATTCTCTTTTCAAATTGTAACAAATTTAGATTATTTCTTCAATGGATGCTACTTGGAGATTGAAAAAGCCTAAGCATTTCTGCTTAAGCTAGCTTATTTGGTGCGCATTTCCCCTTGTGGGAAATAAGTTCCTTCTGGCATGTCGTTGATGATGACATGGACAGCAGATTGAGGTGCTCCAGTGTTGCGAACAACAGCTTCTGTTACTTCCTTAGCAAGAGCTTTCTTTTGCTCGAGCGTGCGTCCTTCAAATAAATCGATGCGTACAAATGGCATAATAGCTTCCTCCACTAGTTTTTGATTTCTTCTATTTTACCACATTTTGCCGTTTAAAGCTTAAGAAAATTATGATATACTAGAATGTAGCAAAAATTTAGAAATGGACGTGAAGCAAGAAACATGGCACAGTTGTATTATCGTTATGGGACCATGAACTCTGGTAAGACGATTGAGATTCTCAAGGTGGCCTATAACTATGAGGAGCAAGGAAAAGGTGTTGTGATTATGACCTCGGCTCTGGATACGCGTGACGGTGTTGGCTATGTGTCGAGTCGAATTGGCATGAAGCGCCCAGCCATTGCAATTGAGGAAACGACGGATATCTTTGGCTATATCCGAGACCTACCAGAAAAGCCTTACTGTATTTTGGTCGATGAAGCCCAGTTTCTCAAGCGTCACCATGTTTACGATCTAGCTCGTGTTGTTGATGAGTTAGACATACCTGTCATGGCTTTTGGCTTGAAAAATGACTTTCGCAATGAACTGTTCGAAGGTTCCAAGTATCTCTTGCTTTTAGCAGACAAGATTGACGAAATTAAGACCATCTGTCAGTATTGTAAGAAAAAGGCGACTATGGTGTTGCGTACACAGGATGGACTACCCGTTTATGATGGTGAGCAGATCCAGATTGGTGGAAATGAAACCTATATCTCGGTTTGCCGTAAACATTATTTTGCGCCAATGATAACCTCTAACAAGGAGCAAAACTATGACAATTGAACTAAGAGATGTTACAATGGAAAATTATTTTGATGTTTTGAATTTGGATGTCAAGGAATATCAAAAACAATTCATTGCTACTAACGCAATTAGTTTAGCTGAAGCATACGTCTACACTAAAAATGGAGATTTTGTAGCTCCATTGGCAGTTTATGATAATGATGCAATTATAGGTTTTGTGATGATAGCTTATGATAAAAAGATCGGAATTAGTAGTGGAAATTATTTACTATTTCGTTTTATGATTGATAAGAATTTTCAAAATCAAGGATATTTTAAACCAATTATGGATAAAGTACTAGACTATGTTCGGACAGCGCCAGCAGGTTTAAGCAATAAACTTTGGTTGTCTTATGAACCAGAAAATGAACATGCAAGATCTTGTTACCTCAGTTATGGATTTAAAGAAACTGGGGAAATATCCGAGAACGAAGTAGTAGCAATATACGATTTAACAATTGAGAAATAAGGAGAAAAAATGAACATCTATGATCAACTACAAGCTGTAGAAGACCGTTATGAAGAATTAGGAGAATTGCTAAGTGACCCGGATGTGGTCTCTGACACCAAACGTTTTATGGAGCTTTCAAAAGAAGAAGCTTCAACTCGTGACACAGTAACAGCCTACCGTGAGTACAAACAAGTCCTTCAAAATATCGTTGATGCCGAAGAGATGATTAAAGAATCAGGCGGAGATGCGGACTTGGAAGAAATGGCCAAGCAAGAGCTCAAGGATGCCAAGGCTGAAAAAGAAGAATACGAAGAAAAACTGAAAATCTTGCTTCTTCCAAAGGATCCAAACGATGACAAGAACATCATCCTGGAAATCCGTGGTGCTGCAGGTGGAGATGAGGCGGCACTTTTCGCCGGAGACCTTCTAACCATGTATCAAAAGTATGCGGAAGCCCAAGGCTGGCGCTTTGAAGTCATGGAAGCCTCTATCAACGGTGTCGGTGGTTTTAAAGAAGTGGTTGCTATGGTTTCAGGTCAGTCTGTATACTCTAAGCTTAAGTACGAATCAGGTGCTCACCGTGTGCAACGTGTCCCTGTGACAGAAAGTCAAGGCCGTGTTCATACTTCGACAGCGACAGTTCTTGTTATGCCAGAAGTTGAAGAGGTTGAATACGACATTGATCCAAAAGACCTTCGTGTCGACATCTATCACGCCTCTGGTGCTGGTGGACAGAACGTCAATAAGGTTGCGACTGCCGTTCGTATCGTTCACTTGCCAACCAATATCAAGGTTGAGATGCAGGAAGAACGTACCCAGCAGAAGAACCGTGAGAAGGCCATGAAAATCATCCGTGCGCGTGTTGCTGACCACTTTGCACAAATTGCTCAGGATGAACAAGACGCTGAGCGTAAATCAACAATCGGTACTGGTGACCGCTCAGAACGTATTCGTACTTATAACTTCCCACAAAACCGTGTCACAGACCACCGTATCGGCTTGACTCTCCAAAAACTAGATACTATTTTGTCTGGTAAATTGGATGAGGTTGTGGATGCTTTGGTGCTCTATGACCAAACACAAAAATTAGAAGAATTAAATAAATAATGATATTAGCTCAATTATTTTCAGATTTTGAAGAAGAGTTGATAAGACAAGGAGAGGAAGCTGAAAGCCTCTCTTTTGTCTATCGTGGCCTGAAAAATCTTCCTTTCACAGATTTTGTTTTTGCCCTCCAGAAAGAGGTAACAGAGGAAGAAAAACAATTTGTAAAAGGAATTTTTCAACAGTTAGTAGATCATAAACCAGCACAGTATATCATCGGACAGGAAGATTTTTATGGAATGCAGTTAAAAGTTGATGAGCGGGTTTTGATTCCTCGTCCAGAGACAGAGGAGTTGGTTGAGCTTATCCTGGCTGAAAATCCTGAGACGAATCTTTCAGTTCTGGATATTGGAACAGGTAGTGGAGCTATTGCTCTCGCTCTAGCAAAAAACAGACCAGACTGGTCAGTGACAGCAGCAGATATTTCCCAAGATGCTTTAGATGTAGCTAGCGAAAATGCTAAAAAGCAAAATCTTCAAATATTTTTAAAAAAATCTGACTGTTTTACAGAAATTTCTGAAAAATATGATATAATTGTTTCCAATCCACCCTATATCTCTCGTGAAGATGAGTCAGAGGTCGGCTTGAATGTTTTGCATTCGGAGCCTCATCTAGCTCTCTTTGCAGATGAGGATGGCCTAGCTATTTACCGTAGAATTGCGGAAGATGCAAAAGACTACCTCAAAGACGGTGGTAAGATTTACCTTGAAATTGGATACAAGCAAGGTCAAAGTGTTCCCGAACTTTTTAGAAAACATCTTCCTGAACAGCGAGTACGAACACTCAAGGACCAATTTGGTCAAGATAGGATGGTCGTGGTTAATGATGGACAGGATTAGACAAGAGTTGGAAAATGGTGGAGCTGTCGTTCTGCCTACAGAGACGGTTTACGGTCTTTTTGCCAAGGCGCTAGATGAAAAAGCAGTTGACCATGTTTACCAGCTCAAACGTCGTCCTAGAGACAAGGCACTCAATCTCAATATTGCCTCTTTAGAGAATATCTTGCACTTTTCAAAGAATCAGCCAACTTATCTACAAAAACTTGTCGAGACCTTTTTACCAGGTCCCTTGACCATTATTCTCGAAGCTAATGACAGAGTCCCCTATTGGATCAATTCTGGTCTTGAAACTGTTGGATTTCGGATACCAAGTCATCCCATCACGCTTGATTTGATTCGAGAGATGGGGCCTTTGATTGGACCGTCTGCCAATATTTCAGGTCAGGCAAGTGGAGTAACCTTTGAACAAATTCTGAAGGATTTTGACCAAGAGGTTCTGGGTCTGGAAGACGATGCTTTTCTAACTGGACAAGATTCGACTATTTTGGATTTGTCGGGAGACAAGGTGAAAATCTTACGCCAAGGGGCCATTAAGCGAGAAGATATTCTTGCTCAGTTGCCAGAGATTTCTTTTGAGGAGGAATAAAATGCTAAGAGATTTGCAAGAAACAGATGTGAAAGCTATTGGTGACATCAACCAAGATGCTTTGGGCTATTCTTTTAGTCCAGATGAAACGGCTAGTCAATTAGCTAGACTATCTCAGGATTTCCATCATTTCTTTCTTGGCTATGAGGATGCAGCTAGTCATGTCTTACTTGGATATGTCCACGCTGAGGTCTATGAATCACTTTATTCTAAAGCAGGATTTAATATTTTAGCCTTAGCAGTTTCACCTCAAGCGCAAGGTCAAGGTATTGGTAAAAGTTTACTACAAGGGTTGGAAGAAGAAGCAAAAAGACGTGGTTATGGGTTTATCCGCTTAAACTCTGCCGATCATCGTCTGGGTGCTCATGTATTTTATGAAAAAGTTGGTTATACTTGTGATAAAATGCAGAAACGGTTTATTCGCATCTTTTAGTTTCATTTTCTAATAAGAAAATGAAACTAATGGACTAGTCACACAATAAAGGAGAAGACCTATGATTTTTGACAAAGATGATTTTAAAGCATATGATGCTGATCTCTGGAATGCTATTGCTAAAGAAGAAGAACGCCAACAAAACAACATTGAGTTGATTGCTTCGGAAAACGTAGTTTCCAAGGCTGTTATGGCAGCTCAAGGGTCTATCTTGACGAATAAATACGCCGAAGGATACCCAGGACGCCGTTATTATGGTGGAACTGATGTGGTAGACGTAGTAGAGACTCTTGCTATTGAACGCGCAAAAGAAATTTTCGGCGCTAAATTCGCCAATGTCCAACCTCACTCAGGAAGCCAAGCCAACTGTGCGGCTTACATGGCCTTGATTGAGCCAGGTGATACCGTTATGGGGATGGATTTAGCAGCAGGTGGACACTTGACCCACGGAGCTCCTGTTAGCTTCTCTGGTCAAACCTACAACTTTGTTTCTTATAGTGTAGATCCTGAAACGGAACTTTTGGACTTTGATGCCATCTTAAAACAAGCTCAAGAAGTCAAACCAAAACTGATTGTAGCAGGTGCTTCAGCCTATTCTCAAATTATCGACTTTTCAAAATTCCGTGAAATTGCAGATGCCGTTGGTGCTAAGCTCATGGTAGATATGGCTCATATCGCTGGTTTGGTTGCTGCTGGTCTACATCCAAGCCCAGTACCATACGCTCATATCACTACAACAACGACCCACAAAACCCTTCGTGGACCACGTGGTGGTTTGATTTTGACCAATGATGACGACTTAGCTAAGAAAATCAATTCAGCTATTTTCCCTGGTATTCAGGGTGGTCCTTTGGAGCACGTTGTGGCGGCTAAAGCTGTTTCCTTTAAAGAAGTTTTGGATCCAGCCTTCAAGGAATACGCTGCCAATGTTATCAAGAACAGCAAGGCTATGGCAGATGTCTTCTTGCAAGACCCTGATTTCCGTATTATTTCTGGTGGGACTGAAAACCACCTCTTCCTAGTGGATGTTACTAAGGTTGTAGAAAACGGAAAAGTTGCTCAAAACTTGCTGGATGAAGTTAATATTACTCTAAATAAAAACTCAATTCCTTACGAAACCTTGTCACCATTCAAGACAAGTGGGATTCGTATCGGAGCAGCAGCCATTACTGCACGTGGATTTGGTGAAGAAGAAAGTCGCAAAGTGGCTGAGCTCATCATTAAAACCCTTAAGAATGCAGAAAATGAGGCTGTATTAGAAGAAGTGAGAAGTGCTGTCAAAGAATTGACAGATGCCTTCCCACTATACGAGGACTAAAACTTTTATGGACATTTATATTAAGAAAGCCATTATTCACCAGTTCAGTCCGGATGACACCGAGCTGTTCCTAGCGGATAAGTTTCTCAATATTACTCCAAAAATCGAAGAATACTTGCGTAAAAAAATTGAACGTGTGTATTCAGATGAAGCCAAGACTGGGATTTTCGAAGAAGAAAATCCCTTCTTCAATCATATCACAGACGATTTGTTGGAGACATCAGTAACACTGGCTAATCTCTGGAAAGAAGAGTTCAGCATTTCCGAAAATCTCAAGACCAATGACTTGATTTTTGTGCAATTTTCTAAAGAAGGCGTGGAACATTTCGCTTTCTTGCGAATTGCCCTGCGGGAGACCTTGACCCACCTCGGAGGAGAAGTTGAGAATCCAATCAAGCTGACTCAGAATAACCTGCCTGGATTTGGAACGGGTGCTGACGAAGCCTTGGTGGTCAATCTTCAGAGTCGCAAGTACCATCTGATTGAAAAACGAATCAAGTACAACGGGACTTTTTTGAACTATTTTTCAGATAATCTTCTTGCTGTCGCCCCTAAAATTTCACCCAAGAAATCTATCAAAGAACTGGAAAAAACGGCCCAGAGAATTGCTGAAACCTTTAACACAGACGATTTTCAATTTCAATCCAAGGTCAAATCAGCTATTTTTAACAATCTGGAAGAAAGCAATGAATTATCGCCTGAGAAATTGGCTAACGACCTTTTTGATAACAATCTGACGGCTCGTCTGAGCTTTATTGACCAAGTCAAAGAAGCCGTACCAGAGCCAGTTCAATTTGATGAAATTGATGCTAGTCGCCAATTAAAGAAATTTGAAAACCAAAAACTTTCCTTGTCAAATGGAATTGAGCTCATCGTTCCCAATAACGTCTATCAAGACGCCGAGTCTGTTGAGTTTATCCAAAACGACAATGGAACCTACTCTATCTTAATCAAAAATATCGAGGATATCCAAAGTAAATAATGTTTAAACGAATTCGAAGAGTGCTTGTACTAGCAGTCTTCCTTTTTGCTGGATATAAAGCATACCGCGTTCACCAAGATGTCAAGCAAGTCATGACCTATCAACCCATGGTGCGTGAAATCTTGAGTGAAAAAGACACCCCAGCAAACGAAGAGCTTGTGCTCGCTATGATTTATACCGAAACAAAAGGAAAAGAAGGCGATGTTATGCAGTCTAGTGAGTCTGCAAGTGGTTCCACCAACACCATCAATGATAATGCCTCTAGCATTCGGCAAGGCGTTCAAACTCTGACAGACAATCTCTATCTGGCTCAGAAGAAGGGTGTTGATGTCTGGACGGCTGTTCAAGCCTATAATTTTGGACCTGCCTATATCGATTTTATCGCCCAAAATGGCAAGGAAAATACCTTGGCTCTGGCCAAACAGTACTCTCGTGAGACTGTTGCTCCCTTGCTTGGCAATACCACTGGAAAGACTTATAGTTATATTCACCCCATTTCCATTTTTCACGGTGCCGAACTCTATGTAAATGGAGGAAACTATTACTATTCTAGACAGGTTCAACTCAACCTTTACATCATCAAATGTTTCACTCTCTTTTCGACATCTGGCTAGTCCAGGTGTTTTTGTTATAAGTTTTCTTTAAGATAGATATATTACTCTAGAAAGGTAAAGGAGGAAATTCCCTATGAGAAAGAAACTCTTTCTGACTAGTGCTGCGGTCTTGTGGGCAGTAACAGCTATGAATAGCGTCCATGCAGCAACAGATGTTCAAAAAGTCATCGATGAAACCTATGTCCAACCTGAATATGTCCTAGGTTCTTCATTGTCTGAAGACCAAAAAAATCAAACTCTTAAGAAATTAGGCTACAATGCCTCAACAGACACCAAAGAACTCAAGACCGTGACACCTGATGTCTATTCTAAGATTATGAATGTGGCAAATGACTCTAGCTTACAATTGTATTCATCAGCCAAGATTCAAAAGCTAGGGGACAAATCGCCACTTGAGGTCAAGATTGAAACACCTGAAAACATCACTAAGGTGACGCAGGATATGTACCGAAACGCAGCCGTAACGCTGGGTGTGGAACATGCCAAAATCACTGTAGCAGCACCCATTCCAGTTACAGGTGAGAGTGCCTTAGCCGGGATTTACTATTCGCTGGAAGCTAATGGAGCCAAGGTGCCACAAGCCAACAAAGATTTGGCTCAAGAAGAGTTGAAGGCTTTGTCCGATATCAATGCTGAAAATAAGGACAAATCAGGCTATGATGCTAATAAATTAAATGTTGCCCTAGCCGATATCAAGTCAGGACTCGCCAAAGCTAAAGAAAGCAAGGGAAATCTGACAGAGGAAGATGTCCGTAAAATTGTTGAAGATACCTTAAAAAATTACAAACTCGATCAGGTCATAACAGGAAACCAGATCAATATCATCATCAATTTTGCTTTAAATCTCTCAAAAAGTGATATCCTCAGCAATGCAGATTTCACTAAAACCCTAAAGGACCTGAAACAAAGCATTGTATCACAAGCTGGTGACAGTTTTAAAAATATTAACCTTAACTTTGATGCTGATAAGGCGCTAGAGGACGGCGGCAATTTCCTAAGCTCCCTCTGGCAAGCCATTGTCAACTTCTTCAAGAGTTTTGGTTCTTAAGAAATTTCATGGTATAATAGATGGTAACCGTAACGTTGCCGTCTTTTTTGTCGGCCAATAGAAAGAGAAGAGAATGTTAAAGAAAAATGATATTGTAGAAGTTGAAATTGTTGACTTGACCCATGAAGGGGCAGGAGTTGCCAAGGTGGATGGCTTGGTATTTTTTGTTGAGAATGCATTACCGAGTGAAAAAATCCTTATGCGTGTCCTCAAGGTCAATAAAAAGATTGGTTTTGGGAAGGTTGAAGAATACCTTGTCCAGTCACCACACCGTAATCAAAATCTAGATTTGGCTTACCTGCGTTCAGGAATCGCTGATTTAGGACACCTTGCCTACTCAGAACAGCTCAAATTTAAAACTAAGCAAGTTAAGGACAGTCTATATAAGATTGCTGGAATTGCTGATGTAGAGGTTGCTGAAACACTTGGCATGGAAAATCCAGTCAAGTACCGCAACAAGGCACAGGTCCCTGTTCGTCGAGTAAATGGTATCTTGGAAACAGGATTTTTCCGTAAGAATTCTCACGACCTCATGCCTCTAGAAGATTTCTTTATCCAAGATCCTGTGATTGATGAGGTAGTAGTAGCCCTACGCGACTTGCTCCGCCGTTATGATTTGAAACCTTATGATGAAAAGGAACAATCTGGCTTGATTCGAAATCTTGTGGTACGTCGTGGGCATTACTCAGGACAAATCATGGTTATTTTGGTAACAACTCGACCTAAAGTTTTCCGTGTGGAGCAAGTGATTGAACAATTAACCAAGCAGTTCCCAGAGATTGTGTCGGTTATGCAAAATATCAATGATCAGAACACCAATGCAATTTTTGGTAAGGAATGGCGCACACTTTATGGACAAGACTTTATTACTGACCAGATGTTGGGAAATGACTACCAAATCGCTGGACCAGCCTTTTATCAGGTCAATACTGAAATGGCTGAAAAACTTTATCAAACAGCCATTGACTTTGCTGAATTAAAAGAAGATGATGTGGTCATTGATGCCTATTCTGGTATAGGAACGATTGGCCTCTCTGTTGCGAAACATGTTAAAGAAGTTTATGGTGTTGAAGTCATTCCAGAAGCGGTTGAGAATAGTAAAAAGAATGCTCAGCTGAACAATATTTCAAACGCCCACTATGTCTGTGACACAGCTGAAAATGCTATGAAAAATTGGCTCAAGGAGGGAATTCAACCAACCGTTATCTTGGTTGATCCTCCACGCAAGGGGCTTACAGAAAGCTTTATCAAGGCAAGTAGTCAAACAGGAGCAGATCGTATCGCCTATATCTCCTGTAATGTGGCCACCATGGCGCGTGATATCAAACTCTACCAAGAATTGGGATATGAGTTGAAGAAAGTTCAGCCTGTGGATTTATTTCCGCAGACTCATCACGTGGAGTGTGTAGCTCTGCTGGTTAAAGCATAGAAACCTTTGAACGAAAGGGGTTAAGAAAAGCCTTGATTGTAAGGCTTTTTGTTATATTAAAAATTTAAATTGAAAAGGAATCAATTTAAACAATAATATATCTCATACAGATTGTTAAATATTGAACTTATATAACTGTTATGATATAATATAAACAGATAAAACAGAGATAACAGTTGGATAGTTAGGAGGATATGGAGGGTGAATATACAGATTGATAATTCAAGTGATAATCCGATTTATTTACAGATTAAAAATCAAATAAAGGCTCAGATTATTTTGGGAGAATTAAAGGTTGGCGAGCAATTACCATCAATCAGATTTTTAGCTAAAGAACTTCGAGTGAGTATGATAACTGCTAAAAGAGCTTTTGATGAACTAGAACTTGATGGTTTCATTAATTCAGTTCAAGGTAAAGGTAATTTTGTTGCAGCTCAAAATAAAGAGCTTATTCGAGAAGAATATTTGAAACGAATCGAATCAAAAATGCAAGATATTCTTGAGCTTTCAGCGATTGCAGGTGTTACCAATGATGAGTTGGTAGAGATGTTTAGTAGTTATATGGAGGGAAAATATGAGTGATTTTGCTATTGAAATCAAAAACTTGGTTAAAAAATTTGATGACTTTACATTAGGACCGATAGATTTTTCTATTCCTAAAGGCTCTATTGTCGGATACATTGGCCAAAACGGGGCTGGTAAAAGTACAACCATAAAATTATTGTTAGGATTACTTAAGAAAGACTCAGGAGAAATTAAAATTTTAGGTTATGATAATCCTAATAGTCTTGAATTGAAAGATAAAATTGGAGTAGTGTTTGATGATTTATTAGTGCCGGAAGAAATGACACTCGTTGATTTGGAAAAATTTTGTTCAAGGGTATATTCAAAATGGGACAGAGAATTTTTCTATCAATTAAAAAAGAAATTTAAATTATCTGAAAAACAGGCTATTCAAAGTTATTCTCGTGGAATGAGAATGAAATTATCGATGGCAGTAGCTTTATCTCATAAAGCAGAAATTCTCATTTTGGATGAAGCTACAAGTGGATTGGATCCGATTGTACGGGACGAAATTTTAGATTTTCTTCTTGACTTTATTCAAGATGAAAATCATACAATTTTAATATCGTCACATATCCTATCAGATTTAGAGAAAGTGGCGGATTATATTGCTTTTATCAATGATGGTAAAGTTCTTTTTGTTGAATCAAAGGATGAACTCAAAGAAAACTATGCTATCTGTACTTTATCTAATGAAGAAGTTAAAAATCTTGATGAGGAATCTATAATTGGGAGAAGGATACACGCATTTGGACAAGAGATGCTTGTTAAAAGAAATTTTATTCCAGATGGAATCAGATTACAAAAACCTTCTATCGAAGATATTATGATATATTTTTTGAAAGGAGATAAAAGATAATGACTGCATTGATATTAAAAGATATAGCTACTTTAAAGAAAACACTACTATTAACTATTACTCTCTGTATTGCACTCATTGTTTATGGAATATATGAAAATGAAATTTTTATGATACCGCTTATTTGTACTATGATACCGTTAATTTTAAGTGCTATCGCTTTTGGCTATGATACGAGATCGAAGTTTGAACAATTTGCCTTTTCAATGCCTATTAAAAAGAGTAGCTTTGTACTAAGTAAATTGTTTTTTGCATTTGTTTTTGGATTAGTAGGTTCAGTTTGTTTATTTGTTCAATTGGTAATAAAAAAAGAGATGTTAATAGACAGCATCATATTTATCTCACTAATTACATTAGTTGTAAGTGTTTTGATATCAGCTATTCAACTTCCGTTTATTCTTAAGTACGGGGCTGAAAAAGGTAGGCTGATCATGGTTATAACATACTTTACAGTATTTGCTCTATCTAGTTTTTTTAAAGCAAAATCAGATTTACTGACTAATGTTGTGGAGTTTTTCTTAAAGAATTCGAGTTTAATGATTTTTATTGGAATGGTTTTTGTCAGTATTGTTATCATAGGAATTGCTATAAAAATATCTATTTTAATTATGGAGAAAAAAGAATACTAGAGAAGTTGAGAGTAGATTATAAAAACTTAGAAGGAGGAACACCATGCTAGGAGCAATTATTGGAGACATTGTTGGTTCTGTTTACGAGTGGAACAATATCAAAACAAAGGACTTTCCTTTATTTCGGAAGGACTGCTTTTTTACAGATGACACGGTTATGACCTGTGCTGTTGCAGAGGCGATTATGAATGAGGGACAAAAAGACGACTTCATTGACGCGATGAAGAAATATGGCAGACTGTATCCGAATGCTGATTACGGTACTCGGTTTAATGCATGGCTAAACAGCGATAACTGTGAGCCTTATAATAGTTTTGGGAATGGATCAGCTATGCGTGTTTCTCCCTGTGCTTGGGTCATGGACTGTGGTTCTTATGCAAGAGCTGGTATGTGGCCATCATCTAGAGGACTTGCTAGTCTTTCTGCAGAGGTAACTCATAACCATCCAGAAGGTATCAAAGGTGCCATGGCTACAGCTGATGCTATCTTTCTATGTCGTTTTTACTTTGGTGGTTATTGTAGTGAATATGAGCAACCAATTAACAACAATCCTACCGAATGTAAAAAAAGGATTAAGGATTATATTGAGAAGGAATACGGCTACAATCTATCTCAAACTTTAGATGAAATTCGCCCTACATACCGTTTCAACGAAACATGTCAGGACACTGTACCTCAGGCCATTATTGCCTTTCTTGAAAGTACTGATTTCGAAGATGCTATAAGAAACGCCATCTCACTTGGTGGCGACAGTGATACACTTGCTGCAATCACTGGCAGCATAGCAGAGGCAGCTTATGGTATTCCTGATTGGATAAAGGAAAAAGCTTACTCTTACTTGGATAAACCCTTAAAGGATGTACTCAGGCGATGGGATAATAAGGTTGATATAAAATAAAAGAGTTTCAATCTCCAGTACGTCATATTTCTCTTTTCCGTATTTTCATTGTATAATGATAGTACATTTACATGCATACGATGAAATATAAACATTTCTAATGAATATTAAGGAGAATATTAATGAAAAAAGCAATGTTAATTATCAACCCTACCTCTGGTGGGGAGAAGGCTTTGGATTACAAAGAAAAGCTGGAGAATAAAGCAAAAGAATACTTTGAGCACGTGGAAACCAAAATTACCGAAAAAGCGCTGGATGCAACCAATTTTGCTGAAGAGGCTTCTCGTGAGCAGTACGATGCAGTGGTGTGTTTTGGTGGAGATGGGACTGTCAACGAAGTCATTTCGGGTATTGCTGAGAGAGACTACATTCCTAAGTTAGGGATTATCCCAGGCGGTACGGGTAACCTCATTACAAAACTTTTGGAAATCAACCAAGATATCGATGGCGCTATTGATGAACTCGATTTTGATTTAACCAATAAGATTGATATCGGTAAAGCGAATGACAATTATTTTGGTTACATCTTTAGTATCGGTTCTCTTCCTGAGGCGATTCACAACGTTGAAATCGAGGACAAGACAAAATTCGGTATTTTAGCCTATGCTGTAAATACCATGAAGTCTGTCATGACGGATCAGGTCTTTAACATTAAGGTTGAAACAGAAAATGGAAATTATATTGGTGAAGCTAGCCATGTTTTGGTTCTCTTGACAAATTACTTTGCTGACAAAAAAATCTTTGAAGAAAATAAAGATGGCTATGCCAACATTTTGATTTTAAAAGATGCTTCTATATTCTCTAAATTATCCGTTATTCCTGATTTACTAAAAGGAGATGTTGTCGGCAATGATAATATTGAGTATATAAGAGCGCGTAATATTAAGATTTCTTCAGATAGTGAATTGGAGTCAGATGTTGACGGCGATAAATCGGATAACCTACCTGTTGAAATAAAAGTCCTAGCTCAGCGAGTAGAAGTATTTTCAAAACCGAAAGAGTAGAAGGTAAAAATTAGTTTATCTTTCACAACGAAATCGAGTTTTATATCAATGATTGGAGGAGGAATGAATTCTCTATTTGATGAATTTCGAACAATCTGTTCTCATTTAAACAAAGTCGGAATCACACCGACGCTCATGGGGTCTTTGGGTTTTGAATACCGTTCAAATGAAGAATGGGGGCCGTCTGACATTGACATTCATGTGCCTGGTGACTCTAGAGGTTGGGAAGCTCCTGACCATCTCAGAATCTATGACTGGGACAAGATAATGAAAGTGATGAATCACTTAGGTTACGCCTTAATAGATATTCATGAGCATGAATTCCAAAAGGATGGTCTGAGTGTTGAATTCGGAAGTATTGATTCTTTACCTGATTTTGCAGGAGTTTCGGAATCGGATATAGAGCTGATTCATCTCGATGACATCACGTTTCGTGTTCCAAACCTAGAACAGTATTTAAGTATTTACAAGGCTTCTTCCCAAGATTCTTATCGAAATGAGCACAATAACAATAAGGATTTTAAAAAAATTGAGTGGCTGGAAAGACATTTGTAAATCATCATTTGAAAAGTAGCAAGTTGTAAGACTGGTTGCTTTTTTATTTATAGAACCAAACCACTAGAATCTACGGACGAGCCTTGAAAATAAAATACGAAAGTAGTATACTAGAATTACAATTATGAAAACGTTTGCGTTGCAAATGCAACCAAGTAAATCAGGAGACAAATACAGTGGAATTAACAGCCATTTACCACAGACCAGAGTCGGAGTTTGCCTATCTTTACAAGAATAAGAAACTTCATATTCGGATTCGAACTAAGAAAGGGGATATTGAAAGCATCAACTTGCATTATGGCGACCCTTTTATCTTTATGGAGGAGTTTTATCAAGATACAAAGAAAATGGCCAGGATAACTTCTGATGCCATCTTTGATTATTGGCAGGTTGAAGTGTCCGTTGACTTTGCACGTATCCAGTATCTTTTTGAAGTCACGGATACAGAAGACAAGAGCATTTTGTACGGCGATAAAGGGTGCGTGGAAAGTTCTCTAGAAAATCTTCATGCTATTGGAAATGGATTTAAGTTGCCCTATCTTCATGAGATTGATGCATGCCAAGTTCCTGATTGGGTTTCAAATACGGTATGGTATCAGATATTCCCTGAAAGATTTGCTAATGGAAATGCTCTATTAAACCCAGAAGGAACTTTAGCCTGGGATTCATCAATCACACCTAAAAGTGATGATTTCTTTGGTGGTGATTTACAAGGCATTATTGATCATCTGGATTACTTGCAAAACTTGGGCATTACTGGTATTTATCTCTGTCCCATTTTTGAATCTACGAGCAATCACAAGTACAATACGACGGATTATTTTGAAATTGACCGTCATTTTGGAGATAAGGAAATCTTTCGGAAATTGGTGGATGAGGCCCATCAGCGTGGTATGAAAATCATGCTGGATGCTGTATTTAACCATATTGGTTCGCAATCGCCTCAATGGCAAGATGTTGTCCAAAATGGTGAACAATCTGCTTATAAAGATTGGTTCCATATTCAACAATTCCCAGTGACGACTGATAAGCTTGCTAATAAGAGAGACTTACCCTATCATGCTTTTGGTTTCGAGGACTATATGCCTAAGCTAAATACAGCTAATCAAAAGGTCAAGGACTATCTTTTAAAGGTTGCGACTTATTGGATTGAAGAGTTTGATATAGATGCTTGGCGTTTGGATGTGGCTAATGAGATTGACCATCAGTTTTGGAGGGATTTTCGCAAGGCAGTTCTAGCTAAAAGGCCTGATCTTTATATCCTTGGAGAAGTCTGGCATACGTCTCAGCCTTGGCTAAATGGAGATGAGTTCCACGCGGTCATGAATTATCCTTTATCTGATAGCATCAAGGACTATTTCTTACGAGGTGTTAAGAAGACAGACCAGTTCATCTATGAAATCAATGGTCAGTCTATGTATTACAAGCAGCAGATTTCAGAAGTTATGTTTAATCTCCTAGATTCGCATGATACAGAACGTATTTTGTGGACGGCCAATGAAGACGCTCAACTGGTCAAATCAGCCATAGCCTTTCTCTTTTTACAAAAGGGAACACCGTGCATTTATTACGGAACCGAGCTAGCCTTGACAGGAGGACCAGACCCAGATTGTCGTCGTTGTATGCCTTGGGAACGTGTATCAAGTGACAATGATATGCTGAACTTTATGAAGAAGCTGATTAAGATTCGCAAACACGCGTCAACAACCATTCAGCATGGCAAGTATAGACTTCAAGACATCAAACCTGATCTAGTAGCTTTGGAGTGGAAATACGATGGCCAAACCCTTAAAGCAATATTCAACCAATCAAGTGAAGATTATATTCTAGATAGAAAAGCAGTAGCACTAGCAAGCAATTGCCAAGAATTAGTGAATCAGCTTGTCATCTCTCCAAAAGGATTTGTGATTTTTCATTAAAGAGCAATTATAAGCGACAACAAAATTGTAGTATCGAGAGCATTTTACAAACAGACTATTTGTCGTCTTGCCACGATTGGTATATAATTTAACTTAGAGAAAATAGGAGGATTAATCAGATGGAATTAAAAGATTTTACAGAAAAAGAACAGGAAATGATTAAGAAGGGGCTAACTACGTCTAAGATTAGTGACAAGGAAACTGCTGAGAAAATTCTTGCACTCGTACCACAAGACTTGATTAAGCGCATCCCATTTTTCGTCAGAAAACATGCTACGACACGTACGATTAAACGCATTTCAATTGAACACCCTGAACTCTACGCTGCAGCTCAAACAAGTGGTGATATACCAGAAAAAGAACGCGAAGAATTGCGTCAGATTATCACGACTATCTTTGAACAAAAGATGAATAAGCATAGTATTAAATAGAGAATGAAGATATTTTTTATTGGCGGTCTAGGAAGCAATGTCTATCATAGCAAGGATTTTCTTCAAGAACTAGATTCGCAGGTCTATTTTCTAAATCCGTATGAAAAGCATCTTCGAGATGAAACAGAATTGAAAGCATGGTTTAAAAATACGATTGTTGAGAAAGAATCTATCTGTCTGATAGGCCATTCTCTTGGAGGGGACTTGGCTCGTTATCTCGCATCAGAATTTCATGAAGTGAAAAAACTGATTCTTTTGGATGGTGGCTATCTAGATTTAGATAAGATTTTACCTTTAGATGCAGAGTTAGAGGAAGCTAAAAACTACATCGAATCTCAAGTCGTTTCGGACTTAGATTTTCTTATTCCTAAAGAGAAATCTGAAGCAAAGCATTGGTCAGAAAATATGGAGGAAGCTGTAAGACAGTCCTATCACTGGAATGCGGAGTATAATAGATATGAGTTAGCTATAAATTATGAAAATATAGAAGCGATTCTCCGACTACGGCGGAAAATACAAGCTTTCAAGAGAGAAGTGGGGGATGCCTTATTTATTAGTCCTCACTATCCTAATGAAGCTACATGGAGAGAGGAAGCCTTAAAAGAATTACCAAATTATTTTGATACTATTTTTCTAGAAAATGTTAGCCATGAAGTTTATACTGAAGCCCCCAAAGAAATCGCTAGTATGATTAATGAGTGGCTCGCTTATTCTCACTGAGCTACTTGCATAGCTTGAAATGGTATAAGATTTAAAATAGCGGCATTAATAACTTTTCAAAACCATAATAGTTATTTGCTCTGATAGAGATTGTTACGGAAGCGAATTATCCTGCCATTGTAATTACCGTAATTATTTGTTATAATATGACAAAGGAGGAAATCAGATGGTAGTAAAAACAAGAAAACAAGGAAATTCAATCACCATTACGATTCCAAGTGAATTTAATATTCCAAGTGGTGTTAAATACGAAGCGAAATTGTTACCAAGTGGTGAAATTATCTTTACTCCTGAAGAATTGGATCAGCAGGTTTCTTATATATCTGATGATGCCTTTGACTTAAATTTAGATAAAATATTTGATGAATACGACGATGTTTTCAAAGCTTTGGTGGAAAAATGACAATCTATCTAACAGAAAAGCAAATTGAAAAAATAAATGCTTTAGCAATTCAACGGTATTCTCCAAATGAGAAAATTCAAACGGTTAGTCCTTCGGCTTTAAATATGATTGTTAATTTACCAGAACAATTTGTCTTTGGGAAGCCTCTTTATCCAACAATTTTTGACAAAGCATCGATACTATTTGTCCAATTGATAAAGAAGCATGTTTTTGCCAATGCTAATAAACGAACTGCTTTCTTCGTTTTGGTGAAATTTCTACAGTTAAATGGCTATCGTTTTACTGTTTCGGTTGAAGAAGCGGTAAATATGTGTGTAACTATCGCAGTAGAATCCTTAACAGATGAAAGCTTAACCACCTACGCCAAATGGGTCTCTGAACATTCGTTTAGAATTAATGGAAAAAATTAAGCTCAAATATTTAATTCTTGTAAGTATAAAAATAGATAAAGAGACTATATTAGAAATCTGTCATGCAGAAACGGATATTGTCTCTTTTTATTGATGAGTGAGAATTTTCGGTATCTTCCTACATCTCATATAACAAAAACGAACAGGCTCTTTTTCTGTCATTCAGAAGAGAACTTGTTCGTTTTTTATGAACTTGGGTTGCTTTTTAAAACACGCGATACACATAGGGATTTTCTGGTTTATCGACTTTGGTAAAGCTTTCGATTTCCAAGGTTGGGAGATTTTGTTTGAGTTCTTTATGATAGTGATTGACCAGTTTTCCTTTGGCTGTTATCCAGGTGTTATTCTCATACTGACGGGTATTTCCCTTTGTCAGCAATCCATAAACACCTGAATCAGCGATACAGTGAATAATGCCGAAGCGGAACAGAAATTGGCTATTGGCATGACTGGGGTCGTTATAGACAAAGCCTGTGAACTGGACTGTCTTACCCTCAAACTCATCTGGATAGTCGTAGATAGCCTCCATGACTTCCATATAGTTTTCATTCGTGATCTGAATGCTATCTTGGGATAAGTATTTATCCGCCGCTGTTCGCATTTCCTTTTCATAGGCTGTTTTTGAGAAATAAGAACTGGTATCTGGTTTCAAATATTGGCTTGTCGTCCCTTCGCTGGTCTGAATGGCTTGATCCGTTCCTTCTGATAAGGGGAAATGATAACCTTTAGCAGAAACGGTCTGAGAATCCAAGCTAACAGTTGGAAAAGTTAAACCGACGACAATTGGAATGGCAAGAAGAGCAATACTAGTTCCTTTAGCTAATCGGCTATTCAGATGACTATGGGTTTTGACTTGCTTCATCCAGATATACAATTGAACAATAGCCAAGATAAAGGAAAGCACCATGGAAATATAGGCCAGATAGGAATAATGCATGTTGATGTACTGGTTTAATTTGCCCGACAGATGGAGATAAATGGTCAGTTCAAAATAGCCAGCTAAAACTAAAAATCGAATCATAGGATGACTCCAATCAAGAGAGAATAGACTAAAACGACCAGAGTTACAATCGTTATGAAGTGACTGATGAATCGTGCTTTCAAGTAATTTTTCATCATGAGAATATTTTTGATATCCAGCATTGGGCCAATCACAAGAAAGGCCAGAACTGGTGCCAAGCCGAAACTCGAGAGAAGAGAAGCGCCGATAAAGGCATCCGCCTCACTACAAAGTGAAAGAAGAAAGGCCAAAAGCATCAAGAGCAGGATGGCAAAAAGAGGGTTCGCACTGATAGAGGTCAGAATGCGTGTCGGAACATAGACCTGTATTATAGAGGCAAAGAGACATCCGAACACCAAATAACGCCCTGTATCAAAAAACTCATCTATGGCCTGTACAAAGACCTGAAAAACTTTTTTTGCAGGAGTCAAATGAGAAAAATCATGCTCATGACAGGCCAAACGATTTTCTTTTTGAATCGGTTCTTGCCAGAAAAATCCCAGAAAAATTCCTAGTATCACAGCCACAACAATGGAACCCAGAGCTCGTAACAGGGCGATGTGAAAGGAATTGCCAAAGGCAGAATAGGTCGCAAAAAGTACAATGGGATTGATAACTGGTGCAGTCACAAGAAAAGGAACAGCCGTGTAACTGGGAACTTTCTTTTCCAGAAAACGATTGATAATAGGGACGATTCCACATTCACAAGAGGGGAAAAGAATCCCAACAAAAGTCCCAAAAAAGATTCTCCCCCAACGATTTCGAGGGAGAAAATGATAAACCTTGTCAGGTGTGATATAAACCTCAATCAGCCCTGATACAATGCTTCCTATCAGCACGAAGGGGAGAGCTTCAATGATAATGGAGAGAAAAATGGCTCCAGTCTGAAGTACACTAGATGGGAGTTGTTGGAAAGCAGTCATCTAGTTTTTCTTTTCTGCTTTAGCTTTTTTCTCTTTGTCATCAGGGAAAGTGACTTGTTTCAAATCAGGGAGTTTAGCAAACTCTTCAAACATTTTGTCCAAGTCGTCTCGTTTTGTAAATTTTACAGCCATAGGTGTACCTCGATTCTAAATTCTACCTCTATTATACTATTATTTTGAGGAAAAGGGAGTTTTTTAATTTGTTTTCGATAGTTGATACTCTTCGAAAATCTCTTCAAACCACGTCAGCTTCGCCTTACCGTAGATATCATAGGTATAGGTAACTGACTTCGTCAGTCTTATCCACAACCTCAAAACGGTGTTTTGAGCAGCCTGCGGCTAGCTTCCTAGTTTGCTTTTTGATTTTCATTGAGTATGAAAAGGATTGGAGAAAGCCTTCCAGCTTGTGGTATAATAGATTCATGGATAAGAAATATGAAAAAATCTCTCAAGATTTGGGAGTGACGTTAAAGCAAATTGATACTGTTCTAAGTTTGACAGCTGAAGGGGCGACAATCCCCTTTATCGCGCGTTATCGAAAGGACATGACTGGTAGTCTGGATGAGGTGGCGATTAAGGCTATTATCGACTTGGATAAAAGCCTAACTAATCTCAATGACCGCAAGGAAGCTGTCTTGGCTAAGATTCAAGAACAAGGTAAGTTGAGCAAGGAATTGGAAGAAGCTATCTTAGCTGCCGAAAAATTAGCAGACGTTGAAGAACTCTATCTTCCTTATAAGGAAAAGCGTCGTACCAAGGCAACCATTGCCCGTGAAGCAGGGCTCTTTCCACTTGCTCGCTTGATTTTGCAGAATGTAGCTGACTTAGAGAAAGAGGCTGAAAAGTTTGTCTGTGAAGGATTTGCGACTGGGAAAGATTCCTTGGCTGGCGCGGTTGATATCTTGGTCGAAGCCTTATCGGAAGATGTGATCTTGCGTTCCATGACTTATCAGGAGGTGCTGAGACACTCTAAACTCACTTCTCAAGTCAAGGATGAAAGTCTTGATGAAAAGCAGGTTTTTCAGATTTATTATGATTTTTCAGAGACAGTTGGAACTATGCAGGGTTATCGTACCTTGGCTCTCAATCGTGGGGAGAAGATAGGTGTCTTGAAAGTCGGTTTTGAACATGCGACGGACCGTATTCTAGCTTTCTTTGCTGCTCGTTTCAAGGTGAAAAATGCCTATATTGATGAAGTCGTTCAGCAATCTGTTAAGAAAAAAGTCTTGCCTGCTATCGAGCGCCGTATTCGTACAGAATTAACTGAGAAAGCGGAAGAAGGGGCTATCCAACTCTTTTCTGATAATCTGCGCAATCTTCTCTTGGTTGCTCCGCTGAAAGGGCGCGTGGTTCTTGGATTTGACCCAGCCTTTCGTACAGGTGCCAAGCTGGCTGTCGTTGATGCAACAGGAAAAATGCTGACAACTCAGGTTATTTATCCTGTTAAACCAGCATCAGCTCGTCAAATCGAAGAGTCCAGGAAAGATTTGGCAAGCTTGATTGGTCAATACGGCGTAGAAATTATTGCCATCGGAAATGGGACGGCCAGTCGTGAAAGTGAAGCCTTTGTAGCGGACGTTCTTAAAGATTTTCCAGAAGTCAGCTATGTTATCGTCAATGAAAGTGGCGCTTCGGTTTACTCTGCCAGCGAACTTGCTCGTCAGGAGTTTCCAGACTTGACTGTTGAAAAACGCTCTGCCATTTCAATCGCCCGTCGTTTGCAGGACCCCCTTGCGGAATTGGTCAAAATCGATCCTAAGTCAATTGGTGTCGGCCAGTACCAGCACGATGTCAGCCAGAAGAAACTATCTGAAAGTCTGGACTTTGTTGTGGATACCGTGGTGAACCAAGTCGGTGTCAATATCAATACAGCCAGCCCAGCTCTTCTTTCCCATGTTGCTGGACTTAATAAAACTATTTCTGAAAATATTGTCAAATACCGTGAAGAAGAAGGAAAAATCACTTCACGCGCTCAAATCAAGAAAGTTCCGCGTCTGGGTGCCAAGGCTTTTGAACAGGCTGCTGGTTTCCTTCGTATCCCTGAAAGTAGCAATATCCTTGATAATACAGGAGTTCACCCAGAAAACTATGCTGCCGTCAAGGAACTCTTCAAACGCTTGGAGATCAAAGACTTGAATGAAGAAGCACAAAATAAGCTTGAGTCCCTATCAGTCAAGGAAATGGCGCAAGAGCTAGACCTTGGTCCAGAAACTCTTAAAGATATCATTGCAGACCTTCTCAAACCAGGTCGAGATTTCCGTGATTCCTTTGACGCACCTGTGCTTCGCCAGGATGTCCTAGATATTAAGGATCTTGTTGTCGGACAGAAGCTGGAAGGAGTAGTGCGTAATGTCGTTGACTTTGGTGCCTTCGTTGACATTGGGATTCATGAGGATGGATTGATTCATATTTCCCATATGAGTCGCAAATTTATCAAACATCCTAGCCAAGTGGTGTCAGTTGGAGACTTGGTGACCGTTTGGGTTAAGAAAATTGATACTGAACGGGAAAAAGTCAATCTGTCGCTCCTAGCTCCAAATGAAACTGACTGATTACGTCGAGCAGGTTTCGCTAGAAGACTTCGGCAGACCTTTTATCCATCAAGCCCAGTGGAATTCTCGTCTACGTTCGACAGGTGGGCGATTTTTCCCTAAGGATGGACATTTAGATTTTAACCCTAAGGTTTATCAGGAACTGGGTTTGGATGTTTTTAGAAAAATTGTCCGCCATGAACTCTGTCATTATCACCTCTATTTTCAAGAGAAGGGCTATCAACACAAGGATCGAGATTTTAAGGAACTTTTGAAATCAGTGGATGGGTTACGCTTTGTGCCAACCTTGCCAAATAGCAACTCCAAGCCAATCAAGCTCTATCGTTGCCAATCCTGCCAGCAAAGGTATCAGCGTAAGCGCAGAATTGATACCAAACGCTATCGCTGTGGACTTTGTCGAGGCAAATTACTACTAGTAAATCAGCCTGAGGACTGATGAAAGCCGAGCCTACCCGTGATATACTATGTCTAACCTAGTAGAAAGAGGAAATATCATGAATAGTAAATTTTATAAAATGAGACGAAATCGCATGATTTCAGGAGTTCTGGCAGGTCTGTCAGACAAGTGGAACTTTGATGTTACCCTTGTTCGTTTCCTATTTGCCATTTTTACAGTCGCAAACTTTGGACTTGGCGTGATTATCTATATCATCCTAGCTTCTGTCATGCCGACTAAGGAAGAAATCGAAGCAGAAATGTACGGAACAGGACCACGCAAACGCAAAGAAGCCCAAGCCATTGACGATAATGAAGGCTGGTTTTGGTGAGGTTCTACAGAAGATTTGTAATAAGCAAAAAGCTTTAAATCAATAGTCTAAACTGCTTGATTTAAAGCTTTTTTACTTTTAATAAGGTTTTCACAGCCTCATATACAAATTAAAAATAATATTTTGAACTTAGATTTCTAATCTGATTTTTCTTGCTGAGACAATACATTTTTTGAAAAATGGTGGATGCTGATAACAACTGATAGCCAGCAAATAGCATAAGCAGTAGCTGTAAATTCTGTACCGATAAAGTATGTCTTTTCAACTAAGAGCTGACCGATGAATGGAGAGAGGAGATAGAGAAGTCCGATGAGTATATGTTCTTTATGTTTCATTAAAGCGCACCTTCTTTCCTTATAGGTTGAACGACTTGCAAGTGTTAAATCGAATGGTGTTTCATCAAAGTAGGCTTACTCAAATGATAGTTTCCGATTTTTTTCCTTTCTAAAGTAAGCCTTTTCATACTTATATTTTACAATTTTTAAAATAGGAAATCAAATCATTTTCTAAGCAATTTTGCCTACATTCCCTCCAATCTTACAAAAATGTAAGATTAAAGTCTCTTTTGTAAGGTTAGGTTATGGCAAGCGGTCTTTTTTTGATGTAAACTAGACTCATAAAGAACAAAGGAGTAACATCATGAAACAAATCTTACATAAGAAAACAAGAAAACCAAGCCACAAAGAAATCGAGCGCGTTCAGCTGGGATGCGCTATGATGCAAGCTACATTTCATTTGATGGGATATTAAGAAAGGAGATTCTCATGACACTTTTAGATGTAAAACACGTTCAAAAAATTTATAAAACACGTTTTCAGGGCAACCAAGTAGAGGCCCTAAAGGATATTCACTTTACCGTAGAAAAGGGTGACTACGTTGCCATCATGGGTGAGTCTGGTTCTGGTAAATCCACTCTTCTCAATATCCTAGCCATGCTGGATAAACCAACTCGTGGGCAGGTTTACTTGAACGGAACAGATACAGCAACCATTAAAAATTCACAGGCTTCTAGCTTCCGTCGTGAAAAATTGGGCTTTGTCTTCCAAGACTTTAACTTGCTAGATACCCTGTCTGTCAAGGACAATATCTTGCTTCCGCTTGTCTTGTCAAGAAGACCCATTACGGAAATGATGAAAAAATTGGTGGTGACAGCTGAGAATCTGGGAATTAACCAATTGCAAGAGAAGTACCCTTATGAAATTTCAGGTGGGCAAAAACAGCGTGTAGCAGTAGCCCGCGCTATCATTACAGAACCTGAAATTCTTCTTGCAGACGAACCAACAGGAGCTCTTGATTCCAAATCATCTTCAGCCTTACTTGATGTGTTTGACGAAATCAATGAGCGTGGCCAAACCATTCTCATGGTAACCCACTCAACTGCAGCAGCCAGCAGGGCTAAGCGTGTACTCTTTATCAAGGACGGCATTCTTTACAATCAAATCTACCGTGGAGAGAAGACTGAGCGTCAGATGTTCCAAGAAATCTCTGATACCTTGACTGTCATGGCAAGCGAGGTGAATTAGTATGTTTCGATTAACCAATAAGTTAGCGGTATCGAACTTGATTAAAAACCGCAAACTCTACTATCCTTTTGCGCTGGCTGTTCTCTTGGCAGTCACCGTCACCTATCTCTTTTACTCTCTAACCTTCAATCCCAAGATTTCGGAAATCCGTGGAGGGACAACCATTCAAGCTACTCTTGGATTTGGTATGTTTGTCGTCACCCTTGCGTCAGCCATTATCGTCCTTTATGCCAATAGTTTTGTCATGAAAAACCGTTCCAAGGAACTAGGGATTTATGGCATGTTGGGCTTGGAAAAGCGCCATCTGATCAGTATGTCCTTTAAAGAGTTGGTGCTATTTGGAATTCTAACTGTTGGAGCAGGTATCGGTATTGGAGCCTTGTTTGACAAGTTGATTTTCGCCTTCTTACTCAAACTGATGAAATTGAAGGTTGAGCTGGTCGCTACCTTCCAGATGAATGTTGTCATTGCAGTACTTGTTGTCTTTGGTTTGATTTTCCTAGGCCTCATGTTCCTGAATGCCCTTCGAATCGCCCGTATGAATGCCCTCCAGCTCTCTCGTGAGAAAGCTAGCGGTGAGAAAAAAGGTCGTTTCCTACCTCTCCAAACTATTCTTGGTTCGATTAGTTTAGGAATTGGTTATTATCTTGCCCTTACAGTAAAAGATCCTCTTACAGCCCTAACAACCTTCTTCCTAGCTGTTTTGCTGGTTATTTTTGGAACCTATCTCTTGTTCAATGCAGGGATTACTGTTTTCCTCCAAATCTTAAAGAAAAACAAGAAATACTATTACCAACCTAATAACCTCATCTCTGTTTCCAACTTGATTTTCCGTATGAAGAAAAATGCAGTTGGACTAGCCACCATCGCTATCTTGTCAACAATGGTTTTGGTAACCATGTCAGCAGCGACAAGCATTTTCAATGCCTCAGAATCCTTTAAAAAAGTGATGAATCCGCATGACTTTGGAATTACTGGACAAAATGTTGAAAAAGAAGATTTGGACAAACTCTTGAGCCAGTTTGCAAGTGACAAAGGTTATAGTGTCAAAGAAAAAGAAGTGCTTCGTTACAGTAACTTTGGTATTGCAAATCAAGAAGGGACCAAGTTAACACTTTTTGAAAAAGGACAAAACCGTGTCCAACCCAAAACAGTTTTCATGGTATTTGACCAAAAAGATTATGAAAATATGACTGGTCAAAAACTGTCTCTATCAGGAAATGAGGTCGGTCTTTTTGCCAAAAATGACGGACTGAAAGGACAAAAATCTATAACTCTAAATGATCATCAATTTTCTGTGAAAGAAGAATTTAATACAGATTTTATTGTCAACCATGTTCCAAATCAGTTTAATATTTTTACTACTGATTACAATTACCTTGTTGTACCTAATCTACAAGCCTTTTTGGACCAATTCCCAGATTCGGCCATCTATAATCAGCTTTACGGTGGTATGAATGTAAATGCCAGCGAAGAAGAACAACTCAAGGTCGCTGAAGAATATGAAAACTACCTACAAAAGTTTAATGCTCAATTAAACACAGAAGGTAGCTATGTTTATGGTAGCAATCTAGCAGATGCTAGTTCTCAGATGAGTGCCCTCTTTGGTGGTGTCTTCTTTATCGGTATTTTCCTATCCATTATCTTTATGATTGGAACCGTTCTGGTCATCTACTACAAACAAATTTCTGAAGGATATGAAGACCGTGAGCGCTTTATTATCTTGCAGAAAGTCGGTTTAGATAAAAAGCAAATTAAGCAAACCATCAACAAACAGGTTTTAACTGTTTTCTTCCTTCCTTTGCTCTTTGCCTTCATACATCTCGCCTTTGCCTACCATATGCTTAGTCTGATTCTAAAAGTGATCGGTGTAATAGATACGACTATGATGTTGATTGTGACCTTGTCTATCTGCGCTATCTTCCTCATTGCCTATGTGCTGATTTTCATGGTTACTTCAAGAAGTTATCGCAAGATTGTGCAAATGTAAAAAAAGATACCTCGACTTCAAAATCGAGGTATTTCTTGTATTTTATACTCAATGAAAATCAAAAAGCAAACTAGGAAGCTAGCCGCAGGTTGCTCAAAGCACTGCTTTGAGGTTGCAGATAGAACTGACGAAGTCAGCTCAAAACACTGTTTTGAGGTTGTAGATAAGACTGACGAAGTCAGTCACATATATACGGCAAGGCGAAGCTGACGTGGTTTGAAGAGATTTTCGAAGAGTATTAAATGCTGAAAAGTTGTCCGAGCAGGAAGGTAACGCCCATAGTTAAAAGACCAATAGCAAGGTTCCGAATCATAGCTGTTTTAGTTGGTGCTTTTCCAAGTTTGGCACTAGTATAACCAGTCACCAAGAGTGAGAGTCCTACAATCAGGACAGTAGCAGGGATGCGGTACTCACTTGGGAAAATGGTTACTGAGAGCATTGGAGGCAAACTTCCAAGGAAAAAGGCAACAAAGCTGGAAATGGCAGCGTGCCAAGGATTGGTAAACTCTTCATACTCTATCCCGTATTTCTCCTCTACCAAAGCCTTGAGTGGATTTTTAAGAAAGGCCTTATTGGTCAAGAGTTGGGCAGAAGTTTCGCATTCTCCGTTTTGGATATAGGCAGCATAGAGAGACTTTTTAGCTAACTCTATATCTTGGTCTAGCAAGACTTGCTCACGCGCAACGGCTGCTTCCTCGGTATCTTTTTGAGTTGAAACGGATACGTACTCCCCACCAGCCATAGAAAAGGCACCAGCCAAGATAGCCGCAAAGCCTGATAAAAAGATAATCCAGATATTGGTCGTGGCACTGGCAACCCCGATAACCACACCAGCAATGGAAATAATCCCATCATTGGCACCAAGAACGCCCGCACGTAGGATATTTAAACGACCTGCAAAATTTGAATCAATTTCGTGATTTGTTTCTGACATATTATTCTCCTTTTTATCCAGTATAAAGGAAAAATATAAGGAAATCAATCTTTTAAAACTGTCTGAAAAAAGTTGCACGATTCTAATGAAAAGGGCTTTTCTGTCTAAGCTTTATCAATAAAACATGCTATAATAGTTGCAGAAAGGTTGGTGTTTATGGCTAGGATATTGGTTATTGAAGACAATAGTGACATTCAAGAGATTTTGCGAACACTTCTTGCTGAGGAGCATGAGGTGATTCAAGCCTTTTCTGGTACAGAAGGAATCATGCGTTTTGACCAAGGTGGGATTGAACTCGTTTTGCTAGATATCATGCTTCCTGGGAAAAATGGGGATCAGGTTTTAAAAGCCATCAGGGAACAAAGTCAAACTCCAGTCATTATGCTAACGGCTTTGAGCGATAAGAAGTTAATCAGTCAATATCTCTTAGATGGTGCCAATGATTATATAGTGAAACCTTTTGATTTGGATGAAGTCTTTGCTAGAGTTACTGTTCAGTTACGCCAAAGTGTAGAAAAACAGCCTATGGAAATAGGAAAAACTGAAAATCTGCCACAAAACTTGAAAAATATCCAGTTCGATGCGGAAAGTTTTGAGATAGGAAACACTACTGAAACGATTCGCCTTGCTAAGAAAGAATGCTTGATTCTCCAAACTCTCCTTAAACATCCTAAGAAAATCTTCACCAAGGAAGAACTTTATGAATTGGTCTGGGGGGATAGCTACCTACCTGGAGATAATACTCTCAATACTCATTTGAGTAATCTTCGTAAAAAATTAAACCAGCTTGACCCAAATCAAGAATACATTGAAACCATTTGGGGAGTTGGGGTAAGATTAAAAGGAGACAAGCAATGACCTACATGATAATCTTTGTCCTACTGGTTCTCCTAATTATTTTATCGATTACATTGATTCGCTATCATCTAGCACTTGAAAGCCTGAGTCAACAGATTGAAGACAAGATTCTCACGGGTAGTATGAAAAGAGTCGGAGTCAGCATTTTTTCCAAACATTTTTTACATCTCTACCAACAGATTGAGAATCTATTTCAGGAAGTGGAACAATCTCGGTTAGTGATGAAAAGGGAAAAGCAGACTCTGGATATGGCCATCAGCAATATCGCCCATGATATTCGGACACCTTTGACTATTGCGTCAGGCTACACCCAACAATTGATAAAGTCTCCTGAAGACAAAGGAGAAACCTTACAAAAAGTAGCCCAGCATCTTGATTTAGTTTCCAAACGTTTGGAGGCTCTCCTTGAATATCGTCGTTTGATGGAAGGAGCTGTCAAACCGAAACTGGAAGAAATGGATCTCTCAGCTTTTATTACCAAAAAGACTCTGGCTTATTATGATGTTTTTCAGGCGGCAAATATCACGCTTGATTTCAAGGTTGAAGCTGGTTTAAAAATGAGGACCGATGAAGACTTGCTGGATCGAATTTTACAAAATTTGCTCGGAAATGTCCTCAAGCATGGTAAGGAAGAAGCCCGTCTATCTTTGAGAAAGGAAAAGGAACAGTTTGTCTTAGAGATTGCAAACCTTGTCAAACAGCCCATCAAAAAAATAGAAAATCTCAGCAATCGCTTTTATTCTGAAAATCTATCAGACACCGAAGAATCCTCTGGTTTAGGCCTTTATATCACTGAGGAATTATGTCATCTTCTCGGTGCAGAGATGAAACTAAGCACAGATGGCCAGTGGTTGTCGGTTTTCATTTACTTTTAACGAAAAGAAACCTCCTCTGTAGGCTAGAGGAGGTCTTTTTTATAGACTTTTCTTTTTGAAAACTGTCAATCCACTTAGATTAAAGATTACAATAACAGCTAAGGTAACTATAAGGGTATAGAAAATGGATTCACTATTAGCAGTCATAGCATAGAAAAACTGCAATGATAAATATGGCAAAATTTTGATACTTGGGAAGATGAGCATTGGCATAGAAAGTAAGATAGAGCTGACCAAATAGCCAATAAATACTGCAAGATAAGAATGACTAACATAGAGGATGAAGGAAACAATGGAAAGCCAAGCAAGGAGGCAAAGGAATTGAAGGAAAATGGTTATCAGTAGATTGCCAATAAAGCCATCAGGCATAGTTCCAAATCCATTTAAGATAGTTGCTGGAATAAAGGCAATCACAAGGCTGATGATAAGTTGCAAAAGTGCAATACAAGCTACTACAAAGGCTTTGGCTAGGAAAAATTCTGTACGAGAAACACCTACTGTCAAACTATTTTTATAGAGCTTTCCGATTAAATCAACACCGAGAACGAGGCAAGTTAGAACAATACAGAGAAAAACGAGGTTTGAACCTTGACTAGATGCGTTAATCAGGGCTTGTACACCGTCCCAACCATGGGTTGGAATGTCTGGCTCTTCTGTCTGGATTGCCATCAGATGGCCAGTAGCCCCAAAAATAGCCCCCATTAACATGAGTACAAAGAGAATGAATTCTGTAATCCAGAATCCTTTGGAACGGAAAAGACGGTAAAAGTCTGCTTGAATGGTATGTATCATGATTTTCCTCCTATTCGACCAATTGTGTGAAGTATTCTTCTAGGTTTTGACGGGCATAGTAAATCTCGTCAATAGCGACATCTGCCAAGGTTAATTCCTTGAGAATCTGTTTGACATCTTGTTCCTGACCAAAGATGTGGATTTCGTTTTCAGGATTGACAACCTTGAACTGGAGCTGGATTTGTTCTTTCAATACTTGGCAAGCTTTCTCTTTGTCAGCTGTCTTAAGCACAATATAATCCTCACTTAGTGTTTCAAATTCAGCTTTGCTGATTTCACGGATAATCTTGCCTTGATCTAAAATACCAAAGCGATTTGCTACGAGATAGAGTTCTGACAAGATATGGCTAGAGATGAGAATGGTGATTCCTTTTTCTTGATTGAGCCGTTGAATCATCAGACGAAATTCTTTGATACCAATTGGGTCGAGACCATTGATAGGTTCATCTAAAATCAGGAAGTCTGGTTTGGAGAGAAGAGCTATAGCGATGCCAAGTCTTTGCTTCATTCCAAGAGAGAAATCTCGAAAGACTTTTTTACCTGTATCTGACAAGCCTACATAGTCCAGCGTTTCTCGAATGACTTGATCAGCATTTGGAATATGACGAATCATACAGTAATATTTCAGATTTTGATAGGCTGTTAGGTGATTATGAGCTACAGGTGATTCGATCACTGAACCTACTCGAGATAGAGACTTGCTCCACTCATTTTCCGTTTTGCTGGAGAAGAGGGAAACAGTTCCTTTATCCGCAAAGAGTAGTTGCGTAATGATTTTTATTAAGGTAGTCTTCCCAGCTCCATTCTTTCCTATAAGTCCATAAATATCTCCCTCTCTTATCGTTAGATGAAGATTCTGAAGAATAGCTTGTTTGGCAAAGTTTTTGGACAATCCATGAATATCAAGTACTGTTTTCATGATTCTCTCCTTTTGATTTATTTTGTTAACTTTAGTATAAAGCATAGAAATCAAAGAAAGCTCAAGCATTTCTAAAGAGTTTCTAAAGTTTTAGGAATTCTTAAATATCAAAACCCAGTTGACACGAACTGGGCTTCTTAATTATAAAATATACTTCCCAATAGCACGCGCAACGCCGTCTTCTTCGTTGCTGGCTGTAACATCATCAGCTAGGGATTTGACATAGTCGCTGGCATTTCCCATTGCAATCCCAAGTCCTGCAAACTGGAGCATTTCGATATCGTTATTAGCATCGCCCATAGCCATGATTTCTGACGGCTCAATCTTCAAAATTTCAGCTAGTCGAGAAAGAGCAGTAGCCTTTGTCGTTCCAAGTGGCATGGCTTCATAAATGACAGGCTGCGAACGAACACCGCTAAATCGTTGGGAAAGCTCCCCAGCAAAACGTTGCTCAAAATCGTCTGTTTGGCTCTCTGTTCCTAAAAACATACCTTGGAACATACGATACTTGCCACTAGTCGCTTCCTCAAGAGAAATTTCAGTCAGGTCTGAAAAGACTAGCTCGGCATCATTTTGAATGATTTCATTAGGCTTACCACCGAGGACAAAATAATGTTCCTCATCAAAAAGAGTCAATTGGACATCACTCTTTTCAGCTAAGTCATAGAGGTATTCGATGTCAGCTGGACTAAGTTCTTGCCAGTCAACTAGCCCCCAGTCACTGGTCTGGTGCGTTGAACAACCGTTGTTAACAATGACATACTCATTCTGGAGGTCTAGTCCCAATTTTTTATAGTAGGGGAGGACGCCGAAAAGTGGGCGACCCGTACAAAGTACCAGTTTGACACCTTTTTCGATAGCTTGGTGAATAGCAGTGATGTGAGCTTGTGGGATTTCCTTGGCTTCATTGAGGAGGGTTCCGTCCATATCCAAGGCAAGTAGTTTAATCATAGGTCTTCCTTCTTTATCTTTTGGTCTTATTATAGCATATTTTAGAAAAGATAATGGTAAAAGGGTAGGGGCTAATTGATTTTACAGTTTAAGATGTTTTGATGACAATTCATGATTTGAAGAGGATACTTTGCGAAAATATGCTATACTAAACTTGTGATTCAATCAAGTATTTTGTAAACTTATCAAGGAAAACAGAGGGTTTAATATGAAAAAACGGATTATTCAGATTTTACTAGCATTATCCTTAATTTTTTACAAATCAACTTGGTTTTTGAGGCTTTTCAATCACCTCGCAAAGTCCTATCTACCAGCAAGTCGTGAATTTTTTCAGATTCTACTTTTGCTGGAAAGTAGTGTTCTTTTGTCAGCAGTCATCTATCTACTAGTTTTTGCAGGAAAGAAGACTTTTCATTTCAAGTGGCATCTGAGGTACTTTATCTACCTTTTACTGGGCTACATCATTTCGTATATGTCCGACTTCCTCTTGTCTTATTTCATACCCTCGTCCTCGAATCAAATTTCTTTGAATGAAACGATAGAAATGATGGGGCGACAGGAATTACCCTATTTCTTGCTCATAGCTTGCTTCATCGGCCCTATTGCTGAGGAATTGATTTATCGCGGTGTGCTTATGACAACCTTTTTCAAAAACTCACCTTGGTACGGAGATGTCTTGCTTTCTGCTATTATTTTCGGTTATATTCATATCAATTTCTCTTTAACACCTCTTGCCTTTTTCATTTATGCTAGTGGAGGTCTTATTTTGGCTATATTGTATCGCATGACAAAAACTCTCTACTATCCAATAGTGGTTCATATCCTCATCAATATAACTGCCTTCTGGAACTTGTGGTTACTCCTATTTTCAGGAAGTTAGCTCACTAAAACAATGTCGGAACTTTCCGGCATTTTCTTTTCAATAGATGAGCAAGAACTGATTATTTACAGGATTGCTTAATTAAAAAATGGTATAATAAAAGATAATGAAAAATTCCAACGAGGCAGAGATGAAACTACTTTATACTGATATTCGGACTTCTTTGACAGAAATCCTGACTAGAGAGGCGGAGGAGCTAGTTACTGCTGGAAAGCGGGTCTTCTACATTGCCCCCAACTCTCTTTCTTTTGAAAAGGAACGCGCCGTGCTGGAATGCTTGTCCCAGCAGGCTTCTTTTGCGATTACCGTCACGCGCTTTGCACAGATGGCTCGTTACCTGGTCTTGAATGACTTGCCTGCTAAGACCAGTCTTGATGATATTGGTCTTGGGATGGCCTTTTACAAGTGCCTTGCGGAACTTGATCCCAAGGAATTACGAGTTTACGGCGAAATTAAGCAAGATCCTCAGTTTATCCAGCAGTTGATTGAGCTTTATCACGAGATGACGACTGCTCAGATGAGCTTTTTAGACTTAGAGAGTTTGACGGATGAGGACAAGCGAGCAGACTTGCTCTTGATTTTTGAGAAAGTAACCGCCTATCTCAATCAAGGCCAGTTGGCTCAGGGCAGTCAGTTGTCCCATTTGATTGAGGCTATTGAGAATGACAAGGTAAGTAGTGATTTTACTCAAATTGCCCTTGTCATTGATGGATTTACCCGTTTTTCTGCCGAAGAAGAGCGGATTGTGGATCTACTTCATGACAAGGGTGTTGAGATTGTCATCGGGGCTTATGCTAGTAAAAAAGCCTATACCAGCCCTTTTAGCGAGGGGAATCTCTACCAAGCCAGTGTGGAGTTTCTCCATCATCTAGCCTCTAAATACCAAACACCTGCTCAGGATTATTCTCAAACTCATGAGAAGATGGATAGTTTTGACAAGGCCTCTCGTTTGCTGGAGTCTTCTTATGACTTTTCAGAATTAACATTGGCTGTCGATGAGAAAGACCGTGAAAACCTGCAAATCTGGTCTTGTTTGACACAAAAGGAAGAGTTGGAGTTAGTTGCCCGTAGTATCCGTCAGAAATTGCATGAGAACTCCGACCTTAGTTACAAGCATTTTCGTATTCTCTTGGGAGATGTGGCTTCTTACCAGTTATCTCTTAAAACTATTTTTGACCAGTACCAGATTCCTTTCTATCTTGGTAGGAGCGAATCCATGGCGCACCACCCTTTAACTCAGTTTGTCGAGTCTATTCTAGCTTTAAAACGCTATCGTTTCCGTCAGGAAGATTTGATAAACCTCATCAGAACTGGTTTGTATACCGACCTTAGTCAGGCTGATATTGACGCATTTGAGCAATATATCCGCTATCTTGGTATCAATGGCTTGCCAGCCTTTCAGCAAACCTTCACCAAATCCCACCATAGAAAATTTGATTTAGTTCGTTTAAATGCTCTTCGTCTGCGTATTTTGTCCCCTCTTGAAACCCTATTTGCCAGTCGAAAACAGAAGGCTGAAAATCTCTTGCAAAAGTGGAACTCTTTTCTAAAAGAAGGAGCTGTGACCAAGCAACTGCAAGATTTGACAGCTACTATGGAAACTTTTGAACAGGAAAGACAAGCCGAGGTCTGGAAGGCATTCTGTCATGTTTTAGAACAATTTGCGACCGTTTTTGCTGGTTCACAAGTTAGTCTAGAGGATTTCTTGGCCTTGCTCCATTCTGGAATGAGTTTGTCCCAATACCGTACCATTCCAGCAACAGTGGACACTGTCCTGGTGCAGAGTTACGATTTGATTGCACCCTTAATGACTGACTTTGTCTATGCCATTGGGCTGACTCAGGACAATTTACCAAAAATTGCGCAAAACACCAGTTTATTGACAGACGAAGAAAGACAAAGCTTAAACCAAGCGACAGAAGAGGAGGCGCAATTACTGATTGCCAGCAGTGAGAACCTCAAGAAAAATCGCTATACTATGCTTTCCTTGGTCAATTCTGCTCGTAAGCAGTTGGTCTTGTCAGCTCCAAGCCTCTTTAATGAAAGTGAAAGTAAGGAATCTGCCTATCTTCAAGAGCTGGTCCATTTTGGATTTAGTCGGAAAGAGAAGAGGATGAATCACAAAGGGCTGTCTAAGGAAGATATGGGCTCATATCACAGTCTTTTGTCCAGTCTGGTTGCCTATCACCAGCAGGGCGAGATGAGTGAGACTGAGCAAGATTTGACCTTTGTCAAGGTTCTGGCGCGTGTGATGGGGAAAAAACTAGACCAGCAAGGTTTGGAAAATCCAGCCCTCCCAACCAGTCCAAGCAGTAAGCAGTTGACCAAGGATACCTTGCAGGCTCTCTATCCAGCTGATCAGGAGTTTTACCTGTCTACGTCTGGTTTGACGGAGTTTTACCGTAACCAATACAGTTATTTCCTCCGTTATGTTTTAGGCTTGCAGGAAGAATTGCGCCTGCGTCCTGATGCCCGTAGTCATGGGAATTTCTTGCACCGTATCTTTGAACGTGCCTTGCAGTTGCCTGATGAAAATTCCTTTGACCAACGTCTGGAGCAAGCTATTAAGGAAACCAGTCAAGAACGCGAATTTGAAGCTATTTATCAGGAAAGTTTGGAAGCCCAGTTTACCAAGGAGGTTCTGCTTGATGTTGCACGGACGACAGGCCACATTCTCCGTCACAATCCAGCTATTGAAACAATTAAAGAAGAAGCAAATTTTGGTGGTAAAGAGCAGGCCTTTATTCAATTGGATAATGGTCGCAGTGTCCATGTGCGAGGCAAGGTTGACCGCATTGACCGATTGAAAGCTGATGGAGCGATAGGAGTAGTAGATTACAAGTCGAGTCTAACTCAGTTCCAGTTTCCTCATTTCTTTAATGGACTCAATTCACAATTACCAACCTATCTAGCTGCCCTAAAAAGAGAAGGAGAGAACAACTTTTTCGGCGCCATGTACTTGGAAATGGCTGAGCCAGTCCAATCTCTGATGGCTGTTAAAAGTCTAGCAGGAGCAGTTGTGGAAGCCAGCAAATCAATGAAATACCAAGGCCTCTTTTTGGAAAAAGAAAGCAGTCATTTGGGCGAATTCTACAACAAAAACAAGTCTAATCAGCTGACAGATGAGGAATTCCAGCTCCTACTGGACTACAATGCCCATCTTTACAAGAAAGCAGCTGAGAAGATTTTAGAAGGCCAATTCGCCATCAATCCTTATACAGAAAATGGCAGAAGTATTGCCCCATATGTTCAGCAACACCAAGCCATCACAGGATTTGAAGCCAATTACCATTTAGGTCAAGCCCGTTTCTTAGAGAAGTTGGACTTAGCTGACGGCAAGCGTCTGGTCGGAGAAAAGCTCAAGCAAGCTTGGTTTGAAAAAATAAGAGAGGAGTTGAATCGATGAAGCCCATTCCCTTTTTAACTGAGGAGGAAATTCAAAAACTGCAAGAAGCAGAAGCAAATTCGAGCAAGGAACAAAAGAAAACTGCCGAGCAAATAGAAGCTATCTACACTTCTGGTCAGAATATCCTGGTTTCAGCGTCGGCTGGTTCTGGGAAGACCTTTGTCATGGCCGAGCGTATTCTGGACCAATTGGCGCGTGGTGTCGAAATTTCTCAACTCTTTATCTCAACCTTTACGGTCAAGGCTGCCACAGAACTTAAGGAGCGCTTGGAGAAAAAAATCAGCCAACAAATCCAAGAAACGGATGATGTCGAGCTAAAACAACACTTGGGTCGCCAGTTGGCAGACCTACCTAACGCTGCCATCGGAACCATGGACTCTTTCACACAAAAATTCCTTGGCAAACATGGCTATCTGATTGATATTGCGCCTAATTTCCGTATTTTACAAAACCAGAGCGAGCAACTCCTTCTAAAAAACGAAGTCTTCCACGAGGTCTTTGAAACGCATTACCAAGGTAAACAGAAAGAGACCTTTAGTCATCTGCTGAAAAATTTTGCAGGGCGTGGCAAGGATGAACGTGGTCTGCGCCAGCAGGTCTATAAAATCTATGATTTCCTCCAATCCACCAGCAATCCTCAAAAGTGGCTGAGCGAGTCTTTCCTAAAAGGCTTTGAAAAAGCCGATTTTACCAGTGAAAAAGAAAAACTGACTGAGCAAATCAAGCAAGCCCTTTGGGATTTGGAAAACTTTTTCCGTTACCATCTGGATAATGATGCCAAGGAATTTTCAAAGGCAGCCTATTTAGAAAATGTTCAGTTAGTTCTGGATGAAATTGGCTCCTTAAATCAGGAGTCCGATAGTCAGGCTTATCAGGCAGTGCTTGCGCGTGTTGTCGCCATCTCTAAGGAGAAAAACGGTCGGGCTCTGACTAATGCCAGTCGTAAGGCTGATTTGAAGCCACTAGCCGATGCCTACAACGAAGAGAGAAAGACCCAGTTTGCTAAACTAGGACAACTGTCAGACCAGATAAGCATTCTCGATTATCAAGAACGTTATCATGAAGACACATGGGAACTAGCTAAGACTTTCCAAACTTTCATGAGTGATTTTGTGGAGGCTTATCGTCAGCGTAAACGTCAGGAAAATGCCTTTGAATTCGCTGATATCAGCCATTATACCATTGAGATTTTAGAAAATTTCCCACAAGTTCGTGAGGTTTATCAGGATCGCTTTCACGAAGTCATGGTCGATGAGTATCAGGATACCAACCACATTCAAGAACGGATGCTGGAATTGCTGTCTAATGGTCACAATCGCTTTATGGTGGGGGATATCAAGCAGTCCATCTACCGTTTCCGTCAGGCAGATCCGCAGATTTTTAATGAAAAATTCCAACGCTATGCGCAAAATCCTCAAGAAGGAAAACTCATTCTGCTCAAGGAAAATTTCCGTAGTAGTTCAGAAGTGCTGTTAGCAACCAATGATGTTTTTGAGCGTCTCATGGACCAAGAGGTCGGCGAAATCAACTATGACAGCATGCATCAGCTTGTCTTTGCCAATACCAAGCTGACTCCTAATCCAGATAACAAGGCAGAATTTCTCCTCTATGACAAGGACGATACTGGTGAGGAAGAAGAGAGCCAAGCAGAAACGAAATTAACTGGAGAAATGCGCCTGGTCATCAAGGAAATCCTTAAACTCCATCAGGAAAAAGGTGTTGCCTTTAAAGAAATTGCCCTTCTGACCTCTAGCCGCAGTCGTAATGACCAGATTCTTCTAGCTCTGGCTGAGTACGGGATTCCTGTCAAAACCGACGGAGAGCAAAACAATTATCTCCAATCCTTAGAAGTACAAGTCATGTTGGATACACTTCGTGTCATTCACAATCCCCTGCAAGACTATGCCTTGGTTGCCCTTCTGAAATCTCCAATGTTTGGATTTGACGAGGACGAGTTAGCACGTTTGTCCCTCCAGAAAGCAGAAGATAAAATCCAAGAAAATCTCTATGAAAAACTGGTCAATGCTCAAACACAGGCAACAAGCCAGAAAAACTTGATTTACACAGCTCTAGCTGAGAAACTAAAGCAATTCATGGATATCTTGGCTTCTTGGCGCTTGTATGCCAAAACTCACTCTCTCTATGACTTGATTTGGAAGATTTACAACGACCGTTTTTACTACGATTATGTTGGGGCTTTGCCAAATGGTCCTGCTAGACAGGCTAATCTCTATGCCCTAGCTCTGCGTGCTGACCAGTTTGAAAAGAGCAATTTCAAGGGCTTGTCGCGTTTTATTCGTATGATTGACCAAGTTTTAGAAGCCCAGCACGACCTTGCAAGCGTGGCAGTCGCACCGCCAAAGGATGCTGTAGAACTCATGACCATTCACAAGAGTAAAGGGCTGGAGTTTCCTTACGTCTTTATTCTTAATATGGATCAAGATTTCAACAAGCAAGACAGCATGTCAGAAGTCATTCTCAGTCGTCAGAATGGTCTTGGTGTCAAATATATTGCCAAAATGGAGACAGGAGCAGTGGAAGAGTACTATCCTAAAACCATCAAACTCTCCATTCCTAGTCTGACCTATAGACAGAACGAAGAAGAATTACAGCTGGCAAGCTATTCAGAGCAAATGCGTCTACTGTATGTTGCCATGACGAGGGCTGAGAAAAAGCTCTATCTTGTCGGCAAGGGATCTCGTGAAAAGCTGGAAGCCAAGGAATACCCAATAGCTAAAAATGGAAAACTAAATAGCTCTACTAGACTGCAAGCAAGGAATTTCCAAGATTGGATTTGGGCTATCAGCAAAGTGTTTGCTAAAGTTAATCTCAATTTTATCTATCGTTTTGTTAGTGAAGAGCAGCTGACCAGAGAAGCTATTGGTCAATTGGAAAACAAGAGCCTTCTACAAGATAACTCTCAAGCTGACAACCGCCAGTCTGAAACCATCAAAGAAGCTCTGGAAATGCTGAAAGAAGTGGAAGTCTATAATACTCTTCACCGCGCAGCCATTGAACTGCCTAGTGTTCAAACTCCAAGCCAAATCAAGAAATTTTATGAACCTGTTATGGATATGGAAGGTGTCGAAATTTCTGGTCAAGGTCAGTCAGTAGACAAGAAAATCAGCTTTGATTTGCCAGATTTTTCAAGCAAAGAAAAGATAACAGGAGCTAAGATTGGTAGTGCCACCCACGAACTGATGCAGAGAATAGACCTCAGTCAGCGACCAACGCTTGCTAGTCTGACAGAAACTCTCAAACAAGTTCAAACCAGCCAAGCTGTCAGAGACAAGATTAATCTTTCGAAAATTCTTGCATTCTTTGACACAGCACTCGGTCAGGAAGTTATCTCTAATATCAACCATCTTTATCGCGAGCAACCTTTCTCCATGCTCAAAAGAGACCAAAAGAGTCAGGAAGACTTTGTTGTCCGTGGTATCCTTGATGGTTATCTACTTTACGAAGATAAAATTGTTCTGTTCGACTATAAGACAGACCGCTATGATGAACCAAGTCAACTCGTAGACCGTTATCGTGGACAGTTATCCCTATACGAAGAGGCTTTATCTCGAGCCTATTCGATTGAAAATATTGAAAAATACTTGATTTTACTGGGTAAAGAAGAGGTTCAAGTTGTAAAAGTATAATCTAGAAAGGAGACCTCATGACACTGCCAGTTAGAAAATCCCTGCACGATGCGGTTTTACAGGCTTCAAAATCTGATACTTGGGAACAAGCTACCAAGGAATGGAATGAAGTTTCCTTGATTTTTAACGGTATCGGCCGTAGCAATTGTGTCTGTGGAAATGCCATCAAATACGCTTATGAACTATTTAACGGTGTCACAGGCCAACGCCTCTTTCCGATTGGTAGCGACTGTGTTCGTCATTTTCATCGATTGTCCCTTGACCAGCAATTGGAAGAGGAAGAAAAACTGCTCAGAAAGGTTGAAAATTTGACCAGAAAAGCCCATAAAAAGGAGAAAATCAAGGTCAATAAAAGTGACTTTGACGAGCGACTTCTAAAATGGCTCTGGGAAAAAGGTGTTTTCAAACCCAATCGTGGCAATCAGTTCTCACCTGAGAAAGACTACCAACTCTTCCTAGAAGTCTTTCAGGGAGGAAGTTGGACCAAGGCTGAGCCAAAGAAAAAGGCTCGCATGGAAGAAGTCCTTGAAAAATGCATCAAGCCCTTTTTACTTGGAAAACCAGATAACCAACTCTACCTTGTCAAGCTAGGCAAGGAGAAAATTGATTACGAACAAGAACTCCGTATCCAGGCAGAGAAAGAGCGCAAGAAGAGGGATAAAATCGCCAAGCAATATGCAGACAATCTAGTCCTAGCCATGGGCCCAGCAGAGCGCGCTTATCAAGATTACTTTGGCTTTACAGAAACCCTTACTCAAGAAGAACGCAAGTGGGAGAAAATTCTTTTTGGTAAAAATCGGACAGAACGGGCTGTCAAGGCCAAACAATACCAAAAAGAGCTGGAAAAAGACCAACGAATTGCTAGTCAGGATCCAATTGAAAGAAAGCAGAAGCAAACCTGGATCCTCAATTCCTATTTTCGTGAACTTCCTGAAGAAAAAGCTCGATTTTCTCGGCTCTTATTAGAACATCGAAAGAGTGGTGAAGTACCCTTTTCAACCCAATACCTGTCAGATCATCTCATCGACTTTTTCTATAAAATGAAAGCTTTTGAATTTGAAATTGCACCTGAACAAGTCCGAGATTTTCTAAAAGAAAGCCTACAGGCAGAACATCTATCCTCAGCCCAAGAAAGCTGGATAGAAGGAATTCTCCTCAACTGCCTCAAACCATTTTTAGAACGATTATTGATATGAGTAACACCTACCGTGGAAATTTCATGGTAGGTTACATTTTATCCAAAAAAAATAATAGAAAATTACAAACATTACTACTTGATATTTTATATATAAAACAAAGTATGAAAACGCTACTCAATTTTAAGACTTTTTGGTAAATTAAGAGTATAATCAGAGTGTATTGGTTTTTATAGATAATAGACTAATATAATAAAAACCTTTGTAAGATATATAAATTTTATTTCAAGGAGGAATAATGGAAAAGTATTATGGTGAAAAACAAGAACGTTTTTCATTTAGAAAATTATCAGTAGGACTTGTATCTGCAACGATTTCAAGTTTATTTTTTATGTCTGTTTTAGGAAGTTCATCTGTGGATGCTCAAGAGACTAAAGGTGTTCACTATAAATATGTGACAGAGTCAGAGCTATCATCAGATGAAAAGAGGCAGCTTGTCTATGATATTCCGACATACGTGGAGAATGATGATGAGACTTATTATCTTGTTTATAAGTTAAATTCTCAAAATCAACTGGGGGAATTACCCAACACTGGAAGCAAGAATGAGATGCAAGCCCTACTTGCTGGTGCTAGCTTAGCAGCTATGGGGATTTTAATTTTTGCCGTTTCTAAGAAAAAAGTTAAGAATAAAACGGTATTACATTTGGTGTTGGTTGCAGGAATAGGAAACGGTGTCCTAGTGTCAGCTCATGCTTTAGAAAATAATCTTTTGCTAAATTACAATACTGACTATGAATTGACCTCTGGAGAAAAATTGCCTCTTCCTAAAGACATTTCAGGTTACACATATATTGGATATATCAAAGAGGGAAAAACGACTTCTGATTCTAAAGTAAGTAACCAAGAGAAATCAGTAGCCACTCCTACAAAACAACAAAAGGTGGATTATAGTGTTACACCGAATTTTGTAGAACATCCATCAACAGTACAAGCTATTCAGGAACAAACACCTGTTTCTTCAACTAAGCCGACAGAAGTTCAAGTAGTTGAAAAACCTCTTTCTACAGAATTAACGAATTCAAGAAAAGAAGAGAAACAATCTTCAGATTCTCAAGAACAATTAGCCGAACATAAGAGTCTAGAAACGAAGAAAGACGAGAAGGTTTCTCCAAAAGAAAAGACTGGGGTAAATACATTAAATCCACAGGATGAAGTTTTATCAGGTCAATTGAACAAACCGGAACTCCTATATCGTGAGGAAACTATAGAGACAAAAATAGATTTTCAAGAAGAAATTCAAGAAAATCCTGATTTAGCTGAAGGAACTGTAAGAGTAAAACAAGAAGGCAAATTAGGTAAGAAAGTTGAAGTCATCAGAATATTCTCTGTAAACAAGGAAGAAGTTTCGCGAGAAATTGTTTCAACTTCAACAACTGCACCTGTTTCAAGAATAGTCGAAAAAGGTACTAAAAAAGCTAAAGTTATAAAGGAACAACCTGAGAATGTCACAGAACATAAGGACATACAAGCTGGAGCTATTGTTAAACCCGCAGTCCAACCTGAGTTACCAGAAGCTGTAGTTACTGGCAAAGGCGAACCCGAAGTCCAACCTGAGTTACCAGAAGCAGTTGTAACAGACAAAGGTGAGACTGAGGTTCAACCAGAGTCGCCAGATACTGTGGTAAGTGATAAAGGTGAACCAGAACAGGTAGCCCCACTACCAGAATACAAAGGTGTACAAGCTGGCGCTATTGTTGAACCTGAAAAAGTGGAACCACCAAAAGAGTACACAGGCGTACAAGCTGGCGCTATTGTTGAACCGGAACAGGTAGCACCACTACCAGAATACACAGGGGTACAGGCTGGCGCTATTGTTGAACCGGAACAGGTAGCACCGCTACCAGAATACACAGGGGTACAGGCCGGAGCTATTGTTGAACCAGAAAAAGTAGAGCCGCCAAAAGAGTACACAGGCGTACAAGCTGGAGCTATTGTTGAACCGGAACAAGTAGCCCCACTACCAGAATACACAGGGGTGCAAGCAGGAGCTGTAGTTGAACCAGAACAGGTAGATCCACTTCCTGAATATAAGGGGAATATTGAGCAATTAAAACCTGAAACTCCGATTGAGAAGCCGAAAGAAACAGATCCAGAGAAAACACTTGAATTAAGAAATGTTTCTGATATTGAATTGTATAGCCATCAAACAAACGGAACGTATAAACAGCATGTATCTTTGAATCAGATCCCAAGTAATCTAGATACTTACTTTGTAAAGGTAAAATCTTCTACGTTTAAAGATGTTTATCTCCCGGTAAAATCTATATATGAAGAGTTGAAAGATGGACGTACATTTTATAAAATTACAGCTGGAGTTGATAAACTCCAGCAAGAGATAGACAATAAATATGTTGACAATTTCAGTTTCTATTTAGCTAAGAAGACTACAGAGGAAACGACAAACTTTACTTCCTTTGGTAATCTAGTTCATGCCATCAACCAAAATCTTGGTGGAACATATTATCTATCAGCCAGCTTGAATGCTAACGAACTGGAACTGGATCCTGATGCGAAGTCTTATATTACAGGCACCTTTACTGGTAGGTTGATTGGGGAAAAAGATGGCAAAAATTATGCTATCTATAATTTGAAAAAACCTTTATTTAACAACTTAAGTAATGCTACAGTAGAAAAATTAAGTCTGAAAAATGTTGCCATTTCAGGAAAGAATGATATTGGTTCACTAGCAAATGAAGCTACAAATGGTACAAAGATTAATCAAGTTCATGTTGATGGTATATTAGCAGGGGAACGTGGTATTGGTGGCTTGCTTGCCAAGGCTGAACAATCAAGTATCTCTGATAGCAGTTTCAAGGGAAGGATTATTAATACCTATGAAACAACTGCTCCATATAATATCGGTGGTTTGGTTGGACATTTGACAGGAAAAAACGCGTCCATTGCTAAATCCAAAGCTACAATAGCCATTTCATCAAATGCAAATCAATCAGATCAAACTGTCGGTGGTCTTGTGGGACTTGTGGACAATGATGCACATATCCGTAATAGCTATGCTGAGGGAGATATTAATAATGTCAAACAGTTTGGAGAAGTCGCTGGTGTAGTAGGTTACTTGTGGGATAGACACTCAAATGATGAAAAACATGCTGGTAAATTGACCAATGTTCTCAGCGATGTCAATGTAACCAACGGAAATGCTATCACCGCTTACCACTATAACAATATGAAGGTGACAGCTACATTCAGCAATAAAGCCAATAGAGTTATCAAAGTTGCCTTGGTCCAGGATGAGGTCGTCAGCAAGGAATCATTTGAAGAAAGAGGAATGATGCTAGATGCTTCTCAAGTGGCAAGCAAGAAAGCAGAAATCAATCCTCTAACCCTACCAACAGTGGAACCTCTTTCAACAAGTGGCAATAAAAAAAGTGATTTTTCTAAGGTGGCAAATTATCAAGATAAACGGGCCTTAGCCTATAAGAACATTGAAAAATTATTACCTTTCTATAATAAGGAAACCATCGTAAAATATGGAAATCTAGTGAATGAGAACAGTTTGTTATTTAAAAAAGAACTTTTATCTGCTGTCATGATGAAGGATGACCAAGTAGTCACAGATATTGTTTCCAACAAACAGACTGCAAACAAACTCTTGCTTCACTATAATGATCATTCATCTGAGAAATTAGATCTCAAGTATCAGGATGATTTTGCCAATCTAGCAGAATATAACATAGCAGATACGGGCCTTCTCTACACCCCAAACCAATTCTTGTATAACCAAACCTCTATCATCAATCAAATTTTACCTGAATTACAGCAAGTTGCCTATAATTCAGAAGCTGTTAGAAAGACGCTCGGTATTTCTTCGGAAGTCAAGAAGACTGAGCTTTATCTAGAAGACCAGTTTGCTAAAACGAAGAATCATCTAGAAGAAAGTCTAAAAAAACTATTGTCTGCGGATGCTGCTCTAGCGGGAGACAATCAAGTAACGACGGGTTATATTGTAGATAAAATCAAGCGTAACAAGGAAGCCTTGCTACTTGGTATGAGCTACCTAGAACGCTGGTATAACTTTAGTTATGATAAAGTGAGTGCAAAAGACCTTGTAATGTACCATCTAGATTTCTTTGGCAAGGGAAATGCTTCTCCGTTAGATACCTTGATTGAGTTAGGTAAATCAGTATTTAATAATCTTCTTGCCAAGAACAACGTTGATACTTATGCTATTAGTTTAGCTAGTCATCACGGAACGAAAGATTTGTTTAGCACGCTTGAAAATTACCGAAAAGTCTTTCTACCAAACACAAGCAATAATGAATGGTTTAAATCTCAGACAAAAGCCTTAATCGTTGAAGAAAAATCTAATATTCCAGAAGTGAGGGCTAACCAGGAAAAAGCTAGTAGCAAGTACTCTATCGGCGTCTATGATCGAATCACTAGCGACAGCTGGAAATACCGTAACATGGTACTGCCTCTACTAACCTTGCCAGAAAGATCAGTATTTGTCATTTCAACTATCTCTAGTCTAGGATTTGGTGCTTATGATCGTTACCGTAATAAAGATCATCAATCAAGTGGTGATCTGAATAGCTTTGTTGAAAAGAGTGCTCATGAAACAGCAGAGCGTCAACGAGATCACTATGATTATTGGTATCGTATTCTAGATAAGGAAGGGCGTGAAAAGCTTTACCGAAATATCTTGCTTTATGATGCCTATAAATTTGGAACTGATAATACTGAAGGAAAGGCTACAGAAGTAGCAGATTTTGATAGTCCAAATCCTGCAATGAAACATTTCTTTGGTCCTGTTGGAAATAAAGTTGGTCATAATGGACACGGTGCTTATGCTACCGGTGACGCCGTTTATTATATGGGTTATCGTATGTTGGATAAGGATGGAGCTATCACTTATACACATGAAATGACGCATAACTCAGATCAGGACATTTATCTTGGAGGATATGGTAGAAGAAGTGGCTTGGGACCAGAGTTCTTCGCAAAAGGCTTATTGCAAGCACCAGACCATCCAGAAGATGCGACAATCACCATCAACTCTATCTTGAAACATTCAAAATCAGATAGTACAGACGGACAACGATTACAAGTACTTGATCCAACTACGAGATTTTCAGACGCAAAAGATCTTCAGAAATATGTCCACAATATATTTGATGTCGTCTATATGTTGGAATATCTCGAAGGAAAATCTATTACAGAGAACCTTACCAATTATCAAAAAACGAAAGCTCTCAGAAAAATTGAGAATAAGTTTGTGAAAGATCCAGCAGATGGAAATAACGTATATGCAACAAATGTTGTCAGAGATCTAACAGTAGAAGAAGCTGAAAAACTACGTTCATTCAATGATTTGATTGATAATAATATTCTTTCGTCTAGGGAATATACTTCAGGGAAATACGAAAGAAATGGTTACTATACTATCAAACTATTTGCGCCAATTTATGCAGCATTAAGTAATGATGACGGAACGCCAGGTGACCTAATGGGACGTCGTATGGCCTATGAACTATTAGCTGCTAAAGGCTTTAAAGATGGTATGGTACCTTATATCTCAAATCAATACGAAGAAGTTGCTAAACAAAATGGTAAAAAAATAACTATTTATGGTAAAGACCGAGGATTGGTGACAGATGAACTTGTACTTCAAAAAGTATTTAATGGTCAATATAAAACTTGGACACAATTCAAGCAAGCTATGTATAATGAACGTGTAGTTCAATTTGATAGACTGAATAAAGTTACTTTTAATGATCCAACAAAACCTTGGACTAGTTTTTCTACGAAAACCATAAGTAGTGTTACAGAGTTGCAGCGATTAATGGATGAAGCTGTTCGAAAGGATGCAGATGAGGATAGATATTCTTGGAGTAATTACAAACCAGAATTTGATAGTGCAGTTCATAAATTGAAGAGAGCGATTTTTAAAGCTTATCTTGATCAAACCGATGATTTTAGAAGTTCAATTTTTGAGAATAAAAAATAGTGTTTACTATTAGGAAATAAAATTAAAGAAGGTGATTACGCTTGTCATTATTTAAAAAAGAACGATTTTCAATCCGAAAAATTTGTGGAATTGTTGGTTCTGTTTTACTCGGAAGTACCTTGGTTGCACCGTCAATCATTCATGCTTCTACCTATCATTACATTGAAAAAAGCTCTCTTACACAAGAAGAACAAAGCAAGATTCAAGCAGGAATTCCTACTGATAATGAAGAAACTTATGCTCTTATTTATCAGCAGGAAACTCTTCCTGCAACAGGTTCATCAACTTCTGTGCTTACAGCTTTAGGCCTATTAGCTGTTGGTAGTTTAGTTCTTTTGGTTCATAAAAAGAAAAAAGTTGCTAGTCTGTTCTTAGTTACTACGATTGGACTAATCAGTCTTTCTAGCATGCAAGCACTCGATATAAGCAATCCTTTGAAAGCTCCAAGTAATGAAGGAGTAGTTCAAATTGCTGGATATCGTTATATTGGATACTTACCCCTTGATGATGATGCAATTTCAGAAATTCAACATAAGGATGAGGGGACAAAAAATGTTCCAGTATCTGAAATTCAAAGTGTTCATAATGAAGCGCCTAAAGTAGAAAAACCAGAACATACAGCATCAGTTGGTGGTAATCTGGTTGAGCCCGAAGTTCATGAAAAATCAGAGTATACTACACCTGTAGGTATGGCTCCAGATGAAGCACCTAAAGCAGAGAAGCCTAAATATACTGAACTGGTAAGTACTGTTCCTGATGTGGCACCTAAAGTAGAGAAACCTAAAAATCCAGAGCCTGTAAGCACCGTTCCAAACGATATAACTAAAGCAGAGAAGCCTGACTATACGCAACCAATAGGTACAAACCTTGTAGAATCTGAAGTTCAACCGGCATTGCCAGAAGCTATTGTAACCGATAAAGGGGAGCCGGAAGTACAACCAGCATTACCAGAAGCGGTTGTGACTGATAAAGGGAAACCTGAAGTGCAACCAGCGTTACCTGAAGCTGTTGTGACTGATAAAGGGGAACCTGAAGTACAGCCAGTATTACCAGAAGTTGTTGTGACCGAAAAAGGGGAACCTGAAGCTCAACCGGCATTACCAGAAGCTGTTGTAACTGACAAAGGCGAACCAGCAGTTCAACCGGCGTTACCCGAAGCTGCTGTGACTGATAAAGATGAACCTGAAGTTCATGAAAAACCAGCATACACTGAACCGGTAGGCACAGTTCCAGAAGAAGCACCCAAGTCCGAGAAGTCAGAATACACGGAACCTGTAGGTACAACAGGAGTAGATGAAAATGGCAACTTGATTGAGCCACCTGTTATCGACATTCCAGAGTATACTGAACCAATATCTACAGTTTCAGAAGTTGCACCAGAAATAGAGGAGCTACCTTCTTTACACACTGACATTCGGACAGAGACTATTCCTAAAACAACTATAGAAGAATCTGATTCTACCAAATTTATAGGCGATGATTCTGTTAAACAAGTTGGTGAGGATGGCGAACGTCAAATTGTTACTAGCTATGAAGAGTTACACGGCAAAAAAATTAGTGAACCAGTTGAAACAGTAACTGTGTTGAAAGAAATGAAGCCTGAAATTCTTGTAAAAGGTACAAAAGAAAAGCCTAAAGAAAAAATGGCTCCTGTTTTGACTTTGGAACGAACAGATACAAATGTACTAGACCGCTCCGCAAATCTTTCTTATCATTTGGTTAATGCAGATGGAGTCAAGATCAATAAAATTACTGCGACAATTAAAGATGGAAATGAAATTGTCAAAACAGTAGATTTAACTTCAGAGCAATTAGATAAGCAGGTAGAAGATTTAAAATTCTACAAGGACTATAAGATAGAAACCACTATGACCTATGACCGTGGTAAGGGAGAAGAGACTGCAACATTAGAAGAGAAACCACTTCGCTTGGATTTGAAAAAAGTTGAGTTGAAAAACATTGCCTCAACAAATCTTGTAAAAGTTGAAGAAGATGGAACAGAAACATTGAACGACTTCCTGACTGAGACACCAACAGAGACTGAAAAATACTATCTCAAAGTGACGTCTCGGGATAACAAAGTGACTCGTTTAGCAGTTGATACAATCGAAGAGATTAATCAGGCTGGCCAAGTTCTCTACAAAGTAACCGCAAGAGCTGTTGACCTTATTCAGCATACTGACCCAAGCAAGATACGTAATGAGTACGTTTATTACATGGAAAAACCACGACCAAAGGTTGGAAATGTATATTACAACTTCAAAGAACTCATTGAAGATATGCAGAAAAAACCTGATGGTGAGTTTAAATTGGGGGCTGACCTTAATGCCACAAATGTATCAGCATTTGGTAAATCATATGTTACAAAAGATTTCAAAGGTAAGCTCTTGAGTGATGGTGATAATCATTATACCATTCATAACTTGTCACGTCCGTTATTTGGCAATGTTATCGGTGGTACAGTAACCAAAGTAAATCTTGGGAATGTAAACATCGATATGCCTTGGGCAGACCGCATTGCACCGATTGCCGACACTATTAAAGGTGGCGCTAAAATTGAAGATGTCAAAGTGACTGGTAACGTATTAGGTAAAAACTGGGTATCTGGATTTATTGATAAGATTGATAACCAAGGTACACTCAGAAATGTAGCCTTTATTGGAAATGTAACTGCTGTCGGTGATGGTGGACAATACTTGACAGGTATCGTTGGTGAAAACTGGAAAGGTTTAGTAGAAAAAGCATATGTGAATGCTAATCTTATCGGTAATAAGGCAAAAGCTGCGGGAATTGCTTATAGTTCACAAAACGGTGGGGATAACGGTGCTGTAAGTCGTGATGGTGCGATTAAGAAATCAGTAGCAAAAGGAACCATTAAAGTAGCTAAACCAATTGAAAATGGTGGTGTTGTAGGAAGCCTGAAGCACCACGGTTCCGTTGAAGATTCAGTTTCTATGATGAAAGTATCTAATGGTGAAATTTTCTATGGTTCTAGTGATATTGATTATGATGATGGCTATTGGACAGGAAATAATGTGAAACGAAATTACGTTGTAGTAGATGTCAGTGAGGGGAATTCTAGCTACCAGCGTTCAAAAGATAAAAATCGTATCAAACCTATTTCTGAAGAAGAGGCAAAATCTAAGATTGAAGCTACAGGTATCACCGCAGATAAATACGAAATCAACGAACCTGTGGTCAATCGCTTAAACCGTTTAACCAGAAAAGAAGATGAGTACAAGACAACCCAAGACTATAAAGTAGATCGAGATCTGGCTTATCGTAATATTGAGAAACTTCAACCATTTTATAACAAAGAGTGGATTGTCAACCAAGGTAACAAACTTGCAGAAGATTCAAACTTAGCTAAGAAAGAAGTCCTTTCTGTTACTGGGATGAAGGATGGTCAATTCGTGACCGATTTATCGAATATCGATAAAATAATGATTCACTATGCGGATGGTACAAAAGAAGAAATGGGGGTCACACTCAAGGATTCTAAAGTCCAACAAGTGCGTGAATATAGCATATCTGGTCTTGGTGATGTTGTCTATACACCAAATATGGTTGATAAGGATCGTGTGAAACTGATTGCAGATGTGAAAGAGAAGTTAGCTTCAGTCACATACGATTCGCAAGATGTTCGTAAAATTATTGGAAATCCAGCTGATTTGTATCTAGAAGAAAGTTTTAATAATGTCAAAGACAATCTTGATAAATTTGTGAAAGCTTTAGTCGAAAATGAAGATCATCAATTGAATAGTGATGAAGCTGCGATGAAAGCACTTGTGAAGAAAGTTGACGATAATAAAGCGAAAATTATGATGGCCTTATCTTACTTGAACCGTTACTATAACATTAAGTATACTGACAACAGTATGAGTATCAAAGACATTATGATATTTAAACCTGACTTCTACGGTAAAACTCCAAGTGTGTTAGATCGCTTGATTAACATCGGGTCTAGCGAGAAGAACTTAAAGGGGGACCGAACTCAGGACGCTTATCGTGAAATCATTGCAGGTAATACTGGTAAAGGTAATTTGCGTAACTTCTTAGAATACAACATGCGTTTATTTACAGAGGATAAAGACATTAATGATTGGTTTATCCACTCAGCTAAGAATGTTTATGTTTCAGAACCTAAAACTACAAATCCTGACTTTGTCAATAAACGTCATAGAGTCTTTGATGGGCTAGATAACGGTGTTCATGGACGTATGATTTTACCACTTCTAACGCTTAAAGATGCTCATATGTTTCTAATTTCAACATATAACACGATGGCATACAGTTCATTTGAGAAATATGGTAAGTTAACAGAAGAATCTCGAAACGAATTTAAGAAAGAAATTGATAAAGTTGCTAAGGGACAACAAACTTATCTTGATTTCTGGTCCAGATTAGCTCTACCTACTGTTCGTGATAGACTTCTTAAGAGTCAAAATATGGTACCGACACCAGTTTGGGATAATCAGACCTACAATGGTTCTCCTGTAGGTCGTCGAGGATTTGACAGTAAAGGTAACCCTGTATCCCCAATTCGTGAATTATATGGTCCAACATGGAGACACCATGATAGAGACTGGCGTATGGGCGCTATGGCCTCAATATTCCCTAATCCAAATAATGATGACAAGGTCTTGTTCATGGTAACGGATATGATTAGTCCGTTTGGTATTTCAGCCTTTACTCACGAAACAACACACGTAAATGATAGAATGCTTTACTTCGGTGGTCATAGACACCGCCAAGGTACCGACGTTGAAGCCTATGCACAAGGTATGTTGCAAACACCTGACAGCTCAACGACTAATGGTGAATACGGCGCTCTAGGTCTTAACATGGCCTATCATCGTGAAAATGATGGTAACCAATGGTACAACCCAGATCCTGACAAATTGAAGACACGTGATGACATTGACCGCTACATGAGAAACTACAATGAAGCTATGATGTTGCTTGATCATGTAGAAGCTGATGCTGTACTTCCTAAAATTAAAGGGGACAATAGCAAGTGGTTCAAAAAAATTGACAGGGTCGATAGACATGTTGATAGTTTAAATAAATTAACCGCTCCACATCAATGGGATAGAGTTCGTGACCTAAATGACGGAGAGAAAACTAAGCCATTGGCAAGTATTGATGATTTGGTTGATAATAACTTTATGACTAAACATAATAATCCTGGCAATGGTGTGTTCCGACCAGAGGACTTCACGCCTAACTCAGCATATGTTAATGTTCAAATGATGGCTGGTATTTATGGTGGTAATACAAGCAAAGGTGCTCCAGGTTCATTATCATTCAAGCATAATGCCTTCCGTATGTGGGGTTACTTTGGCTATGAAAATGGATTTATCGGATATGTCTCTAGCAAATATCAAGATGAAGCTAATAGACAAAATAATAGCTTGTTAGGAGATGATTTTATCATCAAGAAAGTATCTGGAGACAAGTTCAAGACACTTGAAGAGTGGAAGAGACATTGGTACGAGGAGGTTCTTGCTAAAGCTAAGAAAGGCTTTGAAAGTATCGATATTGATGGCGCCCATATCAGTAACTATGATGAGTTAAGGCCTTTATTTGATAAAGCAGTCGAAGAAGATTTGAAAAAAACAGATGACTTCTCTCATACTGTAGCTCTTAAATCTAAGGTATTCAAAGCCCTTCTTAAAAACACAGACGGTTTCTTTGATCCTTTGTTTAAATGAATATAACAAATAGCTATTTAATATGATGCTAGACAAAAACTAGCTTTAAAATAAAACCACACAGTGATAATTTCAGTTTTATACTCATTAAGCTGAAAGAAACATTGTGTGGTTTTGTTTTATAGTCAATTGAAACACGAAGAGGACATAAGAGCCGTAAAAAGTATTGCACCTTGATATAGTAGATTGAAGTTAAAATAGTACAGTGTAGCTTCTAAAATATTATTAGAAATTGATTTGTTCATATTCTATTTCATCTCACTATAAAAAAACTCTTGTTTATGATTTTTCATCTACAAGCAATTTGCAGTAGATAAAAAGACTGAGAGCTTACTTCTCAGTCTTGGATATGTTGAAAGAGGTGGTCGAGTTGGTTGAGGTAGTCGGTGCGTGAGTTAATAATTCTCAGGATATAGACTTCTTTTTCATGAATGAGGTAAAAGAGTAGGTATTGTTTGGAGACAATCATTCTGAGAGTATTTCCTGGATAGAGGGAGTAGCCGATTTTATGATCAAAATTAATACCGCCCTCTGGTGAGAACATGAGTAGATTGGCAGTTTGGCGTAGGCGACTGATGACTTTCTTTGCTATGTTTTCACTGAACTCTGTGGAGTAATAGATGAAAATATCGTCTAAGTCTTGTCTAGCTTGTTCTGTAAAGCGTACTTTATAGTCCATACTTTGAAAAGACCTCGTCTGCGTCGTAGAGACGTCCTTCGATGATGTCTTGGTAGCCTTTATCTAGTTCTGCTTTAAGTTCGCCTAGGAAGGCTTCTGCTTTAAGTTGGTCGGCTGTTTTAATTGGGAGACCTTTTTCAAGGACGATTTGCTCTACAAAAAGGTTGAGGGCATCTGAAAGGCTGATGTTTTTGCTTTCTAGGATAATTTTTGCTTCTTCGAATAATTGGTTATTGACTCGGAAGTTATAAACTCGGTCTCGTGTAAGTGTTGACATGGTATTTCTCCTTGTAATGCTATTGTATTACACATATCTTACAAAAAAAGTTAGAGAAAGTCAAGCATGGAGAAAATAAGTATTGTCAGTTTTTCATCACGATGCAGCTCTGTAGAGAGATCAATGAGTGAATGACAAAAGATTGGAATTTTAATCGGATTTTAAAGTTTCATAAGATGGAAGCAAAAGCGGACAAAATAAAGAAGTCATGATATAATATAAGGTAGATTTCTATGTTATAAAGCAAGAACTGTTTGAACATCATTCATTTGAAAACTCTCTATGTTCAAACGATAGTAAAATAAAATAGGGGCTCTAAACCCTTGCTACGAAAGGAAAAGAACTCAATGGCTACTATTCAATGGTTTCCTGGTCACATGTCTAAAGCGCGTCGACAGGTGCAGGAAAATCTAAAATTTGTTGATTTTGTAACAATTTTGGTGGATGCACGCTTACCTTTATCTAGTCAAAATCCTATGTTGACCAAGATTGTTGGTGACAAACCAAAACTCTTGATTTTAAACAAGACAGACTTGGCTGATCCAGCAATGACCAAGGAATGGCGCCAGTATTTTGAATCACAAGGAATTCAGACTCTGGCTATCAACTCCAAAGAGCAAGTGACTGTTAAAGTTGTAACAGATGCTGCAAAAAAGCTCATGGCTGATAAGATTGATCGCCAAAAGGAACGTGGTATCAAGATTGAAACCCTACGTACCATGATTATCGGGATTCCAAACGCTGGTAAATCAACTCTCATGAACCGTTTGGCTGGTAAGAAAATTGCCGTTGTCGGCAATAAACCAGGTGTTACCAAGGGGCAACAATGGCTCAAAACCAATAAAGACCTTGAAATTTTGGATACACCGGGGATTCTCTGGCCTAAGTTTGAGGATGAAACTGTTGCTCTGAAACTGGCCTTGACTGGAGCTATCAAAGACCAGTTGCTTCCTATGGATGAGGTGACCATTTTTGGTATCAATTATTTCAAAGAACATTATCCAGAAAAGCTGGCTGAACGCTTCAAACAAATGAAAATTGAAGAAGAAGCGCCTGTTATTATTATGGATATGACCCGCGCTCTCGGTTTCCGTGACGACTATGACCGTTTTTACAGTCTCTTCGTGAAGGAAGTTCGTGATGGCAAACTCGGTAACTATACCTTAGATACATTGGAAGACCTCGATGGCGACAATTAAAGAAATCAAAGAACTCCTTGCTACGGTCAAGGACCTAGATAGCCCTATTTTTTTAGAACTTGAAAAGGATAGTCGCTCTGGAGTTCAAAAGGAAATCAGCAAACGTAAAAAAGCCATTCAAGCTGAATTGGATGAGGATCTTCGTTTGGAATCCATGCTTTCCTATGAAAAGGAACTTTATAAGCAAGGATTGACCTTAATTGCAGGTGTTGATGAGGTCGGTCGTGGCCCTCTGGCTGGACCTGTAGTCGCTGCAGCCGTTATTTTACCTAAAAATTGTAAGATTAAAGGTCTCAACGATAGCAAGAAAATTCCTAAAAAGAAACATCTGGAAATTTTCCAAGCCGTTCAAGACCAAGCACTGTCAATCGGAATTGGTATCATGGATAATCAGGTCATCGACCAAGTCAATATCTATGAAGCAACCAAACTGGCCATGAAGGAAGCTATCTCCCAGCTCAGTCCGCAACCTGAGCACCTTTTGATCGATGCCATGAAACTGGATTTACCCATTTCACAAACATCTATCATCAAAGGAGATGCCAATTCCCTCTCGATTGCAGCAGCATCTATAGTAGCTAAGGTGACACGTGATGAATTGATGAAGGAATACGATCAGCAGTTCCCTGGCTATGATTTTACTGCTAATGCAGGATATGGAACTGCTAAACACTTAGAAGGACTTGAAAAACTAGGAGTTACCCCAATTCACCGAACCAGCTTTGAACCCGTTAAATCACTGGTTTCAGGAGAAAAAGAAAGTTAAGTTAGAAGGAATGATTATGGAGGAACAGTCAGAAACACTTAGTTCCAAGAAAGAATTTGCCTTTGCCTCAAGCACCATACTATCCCAAGTTGGACGAGGAATCATCGTCGGTCTCGTCGTCGGGCTCATCGTCGGATCCTTTCGGTTTTCAATCGAAAAAGGCTTCCACCTGATACAAGGACTTTATCAAGATCAAGCGCACCTAGTGCGCAATCTTTTTATCATTGGTCTATTTTATTTAATGGTTTGCTGGCTCAGTGCGAAATTAACTCGATCAGAAAAAGATATCAAGGGGTCAGGAATTCCTCAAGTTGAAGCCGAATTAAAGGGACTCATGACCCTCAACTGGTGGGGCGTACTTTGGAAAAAATATATTCTAGGAATTTTGGCTATTGCTAGTGGCCTTATGCTAGGGCGTGAAGGACCAAGCATTCAACTCGGAGCGGTTGGTGGTAAAGGAATTGCCAAGTGGCTTAAATCCAGTCCAGTAGAGGAACGATCCTTGATTGCGAGTGGAGCTGCAGCAGGATTAGCCGCAGCCTTTAATGCTCCGATTGCAGGACTTCTCTTTGTGGTGGAAGAAGTTTATCACCATTTTTCACGCTTTTTCTGGGTATCTACTCTCGCAGCCAGTCTCGTAGCAAACTTTGTCTCTTTGCTCATATTTGGCCTAACACCCGTACTGGATATGCCAGATAATATCCCACTCATGACCCTAGACCAGTATTGGATTTACCTCCTCATAGGAATTTTTCTAGGACTTTCTGGTTTTCTTTATGAAAAAGCTGTACTCAATGTTGGTAGAGTTTATGACTGGCTTGGTCAAAAAATCCGTTTGGATAGAGCTTATTATCCAATTCTGGCTTTCATTCTCATCATACCAGTCGGCATCTTCTTGCCACAAATCCTTGGAGGTGGAAATCAGCTTGTTCTTTCCCTAACTGAGCAAAATTTTAGTTTCCAAGTTCTATTAGCTTACTTTTTGATTCGCTTTGTTTGGAGCATGATTAGCTATGGAAGTGGCCTTCCAGGAGGAATTTTCCTACCAATTCTGGCGCTAGGTTCCTTACTTGGTGCCCTAGTCGGTGTCATTTGTGTGAATATTGGACTTGTCAGTCAGGAGCAATTTCCTATATTTGTCATTCTAGGAATGAGTGGCTATTTTGGAGCAATATCCAAGGCTCCCTTAACCGCTATGATTCTGGTAACCGAGATGGTAGGCGATATTCGCAACCTCATGCCGCTTGGATTAGTAACCCTAGTTGCCTATATCATCATGGATCTGCTCAAGGGAGCACCAGTCTATGAAGCTATGTTGGAAAAAATGCTGCCAGAAGAGGCGACAGATGAAGGAGAAGTCACACTCATTGAAATCCCCGTATCTGACAAAATCGCTGGAAAACAAGTACACGAACTCAACCTGCCACACAACGTCCTCATCACCACCCAAGTCCATAATGGCAAGAGCCAAACAGTTAACGGCTCAACCAGAATGTATCTGGGTGATATGATTCACTTAGTGATTCCAAAAAGTGAAATTGGAAAAGTCAAAGATTTGTTGTTGTAGCTCTTGTTTACATAATTTATATTATGTAAATTTTTGATTGAATACATTAGAAAACCGATTTTCAGCAATGAGATCGGTTATTTTTTGCTGATAAGATATTTCACATACAAGTAATTGAACTTTCTTAAAAATAAGACTATAATTAAGTTAGAAATGATAAAGCATAAAGCTAGAAAGGAGTTTACTGTATCAAATCTGTACAGTAAGATCAAAATCATGAAAAAGAAAACAATAGCAATTATACAATGTATTTTGTATCTCATAGCTCCTTATATAGCTCTTCAGTTGTGTAGTATTAACAGAAGTTTAGTGGGTGATTTCTTTATTACTTTCCTTATTCTGTTGACTATTTCATTCTGGTTTAGTATTTGGAAACTAGAAAAAGCACTAGATAATGATTCACAATAAAACCTCCAAAGATTTAGATCTGTTTTACACAGGTTTAAGTCTTTTTTATCAAAACTGGAAATTTTTGTACTTTTCCCTAGACAGTGGACAAACCCTTGATAGCATTGGGTTTAAGGCGTAATGTACACTCTTTGAAAAATGTACTTTATAATCGAAATGTACTTTATTTTAAGGCTGGATAAAGTACATTTTTGGATCCAGTAGTTCAGATGCGAAATGTACAAAATCAGCCCCTTTTAAACACCTTGCGAGCCTAAAAACCTTGATTTAATAAGGTTTTGAATTTTACTTTTGTTACGGTGTACATTTGAAAAAATTCCAGTTTTCACTTTGATAAAGTATTAAATTGACTATTTTCTTAATGAAAAAAATTTCCAGTTATTTTAGTTATTACACATCTTTTTTATCACTTTAAAAAAACTCCTATAACATCTTTCCGAAAAACTAAAATTTTCTTGAAAAACATAAGAGTCTATGCTATACTACTAGTAGACTTATACATGGAGAAAATACATGAAACGTGAGATTTTACTGGAACGAATCGACAAACTAAAACAAATCATGCCCTGGTACGTTTTGGAATATTACCAATCTAAGCTTGCTGTTCCCTACAGCTTTACAACCTTGTACGAATACCTCAAGGAATACGATCGATTTTTCAGCTGGGTTTTGGAGTCTGGTATTTCAAACGCCGATAAAATGTCTGATATTCCTTTATCTGTCTTGGAAAATCTGTCTAAGAAAGACATGGAAGCCTTTATCCTTTATCTACGTGAACGACCTTTACTGAATGCCAATACAACCAAGCAAGGTGTTTCTCAGACGACCATCAATCGAACCTTGTCAGCATTGTCTAGTCTTTACAAGTATCTGACTGAGGAGGTTGAAAACGACCAGGGAGAGCCTTATTTCTATCGTAATGTAATGAAGAAAGTTTCAACCAAGAAAAAGAAAGAAACTCTTGCTGCCAGAGCTGAAAACATTAAGCAAAAGCTCTTTCTAGGTGATGAAACAGAAGGGTTTCTTACTTATATCGACCAAGAGTATCCTCAACAGCTCTCAAATCGAGCTCTCTCATCATTTAATAAAAATAAAGAACGTGATTTAGCCATTATCGCCCTTCTATTGGCATCTGGTGTCCGTTTATCTGAAGCTGTTAATCTGGATCTAAGAGATCTCAATCTCAAGATGATGGTTATTGATGTCACGCGTAAGGGTGGAAAACGTGACTCGGTCAATGTCGCTGCCTTTGCTAAGCCTTACCTAGAGAATTATCTAGCCATTCGAAATCAACGTTATAAGACGGAAAAGACGTTTACAGCACTCTTTCTGACTTTATATCGTGGTGTTCCCAATCGTATCGATGCTTCTAGTGTTGAAAAGATGGTTGCTAAGTATTCTGAGGACTTCAAAGTGCGTGTAACTCCCCACAAACTGCGCCATACCCTAGCAACTAGGCTCTATGATGTGACTAAATCGCAAGTTTTGGTTAGTCATCAGCTAGGACACGCAAGTACACAAGTCACTGACCTCTATACCCATATTGTTAACGATGAACAAAAGAATGCTCTGGATAGTTTATAAATGACATAGAATAAATTATGTAAAACTTGACTTAAAAAAAGAAGCTGCTAAAACAAGCAACTTCTTTTTGATTTATCCAACTACCGCTTCAGCGATTTCTTCACGACTAATACCAGCGAAGTAGCGTGTGATATCAATAGTTTCTAGAGCTTTAAGAACATCTTCGCGTTCGTATTTGACGCCACGAAGGACATCTTCTACTGCAGCAACGTCTTCAATACCAAAGAAATCTCCATAAATCTTGATGTCTTGGATTTTTGATTCGACGACATTAGCAAAGACTTCCACCTTACCACTGGTGAATTTTGTACCACGACGGACGTTAAATTCTGGTGATTTGCCGTAGTTCCACTCCCAAGTTCCAAACTTAGTATCCTTAATGCGATTGATTTCGGCCAATTCTTCTTCTGAAAAGACGTATTCAGTCATCTCTGGGTACTCTTTTTTCATGTATTCCAATAGCAAATCACGGAATTCTTCAACTGTGATTTTTTCTGGTAATTCATTGACAATATTGGTTACACGGGCACGGACGGATTTCACACCTTTTGATTCAAATTTATCTTTTGAAACCTTAAGGGCGTTTGCTAAGACTGACAAATCAACGTCAAAGAGCAAGCAGCCGTGGTGCATGATACGGCCATTGATATAGGCTTGGGCATTGCCACAGAACTTCTTACCATCAATCTCAAGGTCATTACGACCTGTAAATTCAGCTTTAACCCCGAGTTGAGCCAAGGTATTGATAACTGGAGTTGAGAAGCTCTTGAAGTCAAAGGCCTTATTTTCATCTTCTTTTGAGATGATCGTGTAGTTGAGATTATTTAAATCGTGGTAAACAGCTCCACCACCGCTGATACGGCGGACCACCTCAATACCATTTTCTCGAACATAATCACGGTTGATTTCTTCTATGGTATTCTGGTGACGACCAACAATGATAGATGGTTTATTGATCCAAAGAAGGAAGATTTGATCCTCATCCAAAAGGTGTTTAAAGGCATATTCTTCCAAGGCAATATTAAAGGCAGTGTCGTTTGAATGATTGATAATATATTTCATGATATCCCTTTATATGATAGAGACTGGAAAGATATTTTCCAGTCTATCTTCGTTTTATTTTTTCTTAGGTGAATGGATGGCCATTCCTAGAACATCCGCAAATGCTTCGTACATCACTTCAGAGTAGGTTGGGTGTCCGTGGATAGTCTTCAGCATTTCCTCAACAGTGATTTCCATTTCGATGATACTTGATGCTTCGTTTATTAATTCTGCAGCTGCAGGACCGATGATGTGAACACCAAGGATTTCTCCGTATTTCTTATCAGCGATAACTTTTACGAAACCTTGAGCAGCATCAGATGCAATGGCACGACCGTTCGCAGCAAAGTTGAATTTACCGATAGCAACATCGTATTTCTCACGAGCTTGTTCTTCAGTAAGACCTACTGCTGCTACTTCAGGGAGAGTGTAGATGGCTGCAGGAGTCAAGTTCAGTTTGGCAACAGCATGATTTCCTTTAAGGGCATTTTCAGCGGCAACTTCACCCATGCGGAAGGCTGCGTGCGCCAACATCTTAGTACCGTTGATGTCACCTGGAGCGTAGATACCTGGAACAGAAGTTTCCATGTATTCGTTGACCTTGATGCGTCCACGATCCAATTCAAACTCAACATCGCCAATACCTTCAAGGTCTGGAACACGACCGATCGAAAGAAGAGCTTTGCTTGCGATGACATCATCTTTTCCTTCAACCTTGATACGAAGTTGACCATTTTCCTCGATGATTTCTTGGAGTTTAGTATCAGTTAAGATGGTCATACCTTTACGCTCAAGAATCAAGCGAAGGTTCTTAGATACTTCCGCATCCATAGCTGGCACGATACGATCCATCATTTCGATAACAGTCACTTTTGAACCAAATGTCATGAAGGCCTGACCGAGTTCGATACCGACAACCCCACCACCGATGATAACAAGACTTTCTGGAACTTCGTTCATTTCAAGAATGTCGTCACTGGTCATGACAAGTGGAGATTCCATACCAGGGACGTTGATCTTGCTGACTTTTGAACCACCGGCAAGGATGATTTTCTTGGTTTCAAGCAATTCAGAACCATTTACCAAGACATTCTTATCTTTAGTAATAGTACCAACACCCTTATGAACAGTAACTCCGTAGCTACGAAGAAGACCTGCAACACCACCTACCAAGGTATTAACAACCTTAGACTTAGTTTCAAGGAGTTTGTCCATATCTACAGTGAAGTTTGGATTCTCGATGACGATACCACGGTTTGCTGCATGACCGATATTTTCAATGATTTCTGCGTTGTGAAGGTAGGTCTTGGTAGGGATACAGCCACGGTTCAAGCAGGTTCCACCTAGTTCAGATTTCTCAACAAGGGCAACCTTACCGCCGAGTTGTGCTGCTTTAATGGCTGCAACATAACCAGCAGGACCACCACCAATCACAACGATATCAAAGGCGTCATCGCTCTTGCCGTCGTCGTTTGAGGCACTAACTGCAGGCGCTGGGCTAGCTTCTGGCGCTGCTACTCCAGCTGTTGGGATATTTTCCCCTTCTTCTCCGAGGTAACCGATAACTTCCGTTACAGGAACTGTTTCACCGTCCCCTTTAAGGATAGCAATCAAGTAACCATCTTCTTCAGCTTCCAATTCCATGCTGACTTTGTCAGTCATGATTTCCAAAAGGATTTCTCCTTCTTTTACAAATTCTCCGACTTTTTTATTCCATTGGACGATTTGTCCTTCTGACATATCCACGCCGGCTTTTGGCATAATTACTTCTAAGGCCATGTCTTCCTTCCTTTATCTATATCTTTAAAATGAATCCTCTTGTTCTTAAATCAACATTGAGATTGGATTTTCAATCAATTCTTTCAAGTCTTTCATAAATTTAGCACCGGCCATACCATCTACGACACGGTGGTCAATTGTTAACCCAAGACTCATAATAGGGCGAATGACAATCTCACCATTGACGACAACTGGCTTCTCAATCGTCGAACTGACACCAAGAATAGCTGAGTTTGGTTGGTTAATGATCGGACCAAAGGACTGAACGCCAAACATTCCCAAATTACTGATTGTGAATGTTGAATTTTGCAGTTCACTTGGAGCCAATTTACCATCCAAGGTACGGCCAATAACATCTTTGAATGCAACAACCAACTCTGACAAGCTTAATTTTTCAGCATTGTAAACAACAGGTGTCATCAATCCATTATCCATCCCAACTGCCATCGCAAGGTTGACATAGTTGTGAGTGATAATGGTCTTACCATCTTCTGTCAATGAAGCGTTGATGTATGGGTGTTTCATAAGAGTCTTAACAACTGCAAGTGAAAGAAGGTCTGTTACAGTAGTCTTCTTCCCAGTTGCTTCCATGATTGGCTCAAGAACCTTCTTACGAAGAGCCAACATTTCAGTCATATCAACTTCATAGTTGAGTGTGAAAGTTGGCGCAGTTAGGTATGATTCAACCATACGTTGGGCGATAACCTTACGCATTGGTGTCATTGGAATACGCTCAATTTCACCATAAGGAGTGATATTATCAGGAACCTCTTCCACTTTTTCGATTTGAGCAGGAGACTTGATGGTATCGTTTTCGATATTTTCAGGAAGCAAGGCCAAAACATCCTTCTTCATGATTTTACCACGATGACCAGTTCCTTGGATTTCCTGCCAAGCAATGTTATGTTCGAGGGCAATTCGTTTTGCAAGTGGCGAAATGCGAACCACGTTTGTGTCTTTATAAGTTTCCACGTCTTCTTTGTGGACACGACCGTTTGCACCTGAGCCAGAAACGTCGTAGAGGTTGATCCCTAAATCATCCGCTAACTTTCTAGCCGCAGGAGTCGCTCTTAGCTTGTCATCAGCCATGACCTCTCCAATTTCTATTTATGATACAAAGGGCGTCAAAAGTCAAAGTGAAAATAGGAAACTTGACGAAGAAACTTTAGTTTCTAGGAAAGTTTATCTTTTTCAAACAGACTTTAGCCCGTGTTCAACTCTACAAGCAACTTGGATACAAAACGTATCTCAAGTTGCTACGGTTGCCGCCATTAGGCGGTCAACCTAGTAGACTTACTAATTCATTCGTCGAATATTATCGATTCGACTCACTCATGTCGCAACTCTTCAAATCACTTGGATACAAAATATATCTCAAGTTGCTAAAGCTAAAAACTTCCGGAATTTTACATAACTTATCTTATGTAATTCTATTCTTTATTATAAGTCTTTCGGATTGCATCTTTGATGCTTTCAACTGTTGGTATCATTGCATTTTCTAGGTTTTGCGCGTAAGGCATTGGAACATCTTCTCCTGCACAACGGCGAATTGGTGCATCTAGATAGTCAAATGCTTCTGATTCTGAAATAATTGCTGAAATCTCTCCAATATAGCCACTTGTTTTGTGGGCATCGTTAACCAGAACAACCTTACCAGTCTTCTTCACTGAGTTGATGATGATCTCCTTATCAAGCGGAACAAGGGTACGTGGGTCAACAATTTCAACTGAAATGCCTTCTTCAGCTAATTCTTCAGCTGCTTGAACTACACGACGGAGCATTTTTCCATAAGTAACAACTGTTACATCTGTACCTTCTCGTTTAATTTCCCCAACTCCAAGTGGGATTGTGTAATCTGGATCAACTGGCACTTCCCCTTTTTGGTTAAATTCTGACTTGTACTCAAGAATGATAACAGGGTTATTATCACGGATAGAAGACTTGAGCAGTCCTTTCATGTCCGCAGGTGTTCCTGGTGCCACAACCTTAAGTCCAGGAATGTGAGTAAACCAAGATTCTAGAGATTGCGAGTGCTGGGCTGCAGAACCGACACCGTTACCAGCTGCGCATCGAACAGTCATTGGAACCTGACCTTTACCACCAAACATATAACGTGTTTTAGCTGCTTGGTTGACGATATTGTCCATGGCAATAACAGAGAAGTCCATGAAGGTCATATCGACAATTGGACGAAGTCCTGTCATGGCTGCTCCTGCTGCTGCTCCCGAGATGGCAGCCTCAGAAATCGGACAGTCACGGACACGTTCTGGACCAAATTCTTCAAGCATTCCGACAGAAGTACCGAAGTCTCCTCCGAAGACACCAACGTCTTCTCCCATCAAGAACACATTTTCATCGCGACGCATTTCCTCAGACATAGCAAGGATAATGGTGTCACGGAAGGACATTGTTTTTGTTTCCATTTTATCTCTTTCTCCTTAGTCTGCGTAAATATCTTCAAATGCTGATTCAAGCGGTGGGAATGGACTTTCCTCTGCAAATTTAACAGAAGCTTCTACTACTTCCTTGACTTGTGCTTGGATTTCTTCCAATTCTTCAGCACTTGCAATATTGTTTTCAATTAGGTATTTGCGAAGGTTTTCGATTGGATCTTTTTGTTTCCACAATTCCACTTCTTCACGGGTACGATATTTACCAGGGTCAGATGATGAGTGACCAAGCCAGCGATAAGTTACACTTTCAATCAAGACTGGACCATTGCCACTGCGAACATGATCTACAGCTTTCTTAAATCCTTCATAGACATCGATGACATTATTGCCATCTTCAATAAACATTCCAGGAATTCCATATGCAGCACTACGTTGATGGATATGCTCCACATTAGTCATTTTCTTGATATCCGCAGAGATTCCATAGCCGTTGTTGATGCAGTAGAAAATGACTGGCAACTTCCAGATAGAAGCCATGTTGACTGCTTCGTGGAAGACACCTTCATTGGTCGCACCATCTCCAAAGAAGCAGACAACAATTTTTCCAGTATGTTGCATTTGCTGACTAAGGGCCGCACCGACAGCGATTCCCATACCACCACCTACGATACCATTGGCACCGAGGTTACCAGCATCAAGGTCAGCGATATGCATGGAACCACCTTTTCCTTTACAGGTTCCAGTGTATTTACCGAGGATTTCAGCCATCATTCCGTTGAGATCAATCCCTTTAGCAATAGCTTGCCCGTGACCACGGTGGTTTGAGGTAATCAGATCATCTGGATTGAGAGCCAACATAGCCCCCACATTGGCAGCTTCTTCTCCAACAGAAAAGTGCGTCATCCCTGGCACTTTCCCTTTCTTTACTAATTGCGCAATTTTTAAGTCCATGCGACGGATTTCTTCCATCTTACGGAACATTTCGAGCAAAAGATTTTTATCTAAAGTTGACATCTTCTTGCCTTTCTAACTTTCTTCTTACCTTACTATTTTACCGTTTTTGGAAAATACTGTCAAAGTTTTTCTCGATGAAATTTCACAAAATAAAAAAGAAAACCCCATGAAAACAAGGGATTTTCTTATCAAGAATATTTTTTCACAAACTTTTTATCGTTTAAATTTTGCTAAAGATTCAAATCTCTTCATAATCACAGTTAAACGCCAACGGTAGAGCGCCCCACTCACAATCAGACTAATAATCAAGCCTATCCAGTATGAATAAGCACCAAAATCTGTTAGAGAATCCAATACCATAGCAACTGGGATTGCTACTCCCCAATAACCAACCAAACCAAGGTAAAAAGGAATAACTGTATCCTTATAACCCCGTAAAATTCCCTGAAGCGGTGCCGCAAAGGTATCTGCTAACTGAAAGAAAAGGCTGTAAGTCAAAAAGCGCGCTGTCAAATCGATAAATTCTGGGTCGTTACCATACAGACTGGCCACATTTCCTCTAAAAATGTAAAGGAAAGATAAGGTGAAGCCTGCAAAAATGATGGCCGTCCACCTTCCTAAACTAATATAGGTTTTTGCATCATCAAATCGCTTAGCTCCCACTTCATAAGACACGACAATGGCCATAGCCGATGAAATACTCATGGGAAAGGCGTACATGAGACTTGAAAAGTTCATAGCTGACTGGTGACTAGCGATAATCAAAGACGAGAACTTAGCCATAATCAAACCAACCACGGAAAAGATAGCTACTTCCGCAAAGACCGTTCCCCCAATAGGGAGACCTAAGCGAACCCCTTCCTTGATTTTATCCATATTAAGCGGAATGCGCTTCTCAAGATGCAAGGCTTTGAGCTTCTCCTGTTTAAATAAAACCAGAACAGAAATTCCCAACAAGACCCAGTAGGCCAAAGAAGTCCCTAAACCTGACCCAGCACCTCCCAACTCTGGAACACCAAAGGCTCCGTAAATCAAGAGATAGTTAAATCCACTATTGAGAGGAAGTAACAAAAGCATGAGATACATGGACAGTTTAGTCAACCCTAGCGAATCCAGCAAGGAGCGAATGACACTAAAGAGCAACAAGGGGATAATCCCAATAGATAAAAACCAAAGATAGCGAACCGCTACTGCCGCTACTGTTGCTTCTAAGCCAATATGATTCAAGATTGGTGGTGCCAAGAAAAGTACCATCCCCAGCAAGAGCACAGATAGACCCAAGGCCAGATAGATGAACTGGTAAAAATCAGACGCAACTTCTTCCTTTTTGCCTCGACCAAGATGGTGACCAATGATGGGCACCAAGGCTGAAACAATCCCAGTTAGGAAAGTAAAGAAAGGATTCCAGATACTGGTCGCCATCGACACACCAGCTAGGTCCATAGTGCTGTATTGACCTGTCATAGTCGTATCAACAAAGGAGGCAGAATAATTGGCAAATTGATAAATCAGGATAGGGAAAAATATCTTTAAAAATAAGATAAATTTGTCTTTAAAATGATGGGTTTGATACATATAGGCTCTCTATTCTTTTTGTTTACAGAGCAGACTCCCACCTAGTTTTGATAGACGATTTGTCCCTTACAGATGGTATATTTAACCTGCCCTTTTAAGGTTTCACCGATGAATGGTGAATTAGCTGCTTTCGAAGCAAAATGGGAGTCCACAAGGCGGTCAGCCTTAGCATCAAAAATAGTAATATCCGCTGGACCATTCTCAGCCAAGTAACCTGCTTCAAAGTTGTAAAGCTTGGCTGGGTTGTAGGTCATTTTTTCTAGCAATTCCATCAAGCTCAACTCCCCAGCTTCCACTAAGTAGGTCAAGCCGAGTGAAAGAGAGGTTTCCAAACCTGTCATGCCAGATGGTGCTTTGGTTATATCCTCAACATTTTTCTCATCCGCATGGTGAGGCGCGTGGTCAGTTGCGATAACTGTGATAACACCTGACTTGAGACCTTCGATAACGGCACGACGGTCTGATTCCAAACGAAGCGGCGGATTCATCTTGGCATTGCTACCTTGTGTCAAAAGGAGAGCTTCCGTCTTAGAGAAATGCTGTGGCGCTACTTCTGCTGTGACTTGCGCTCCCAATCCTTGAGCAAACTCGACTACATTAACACTTTCTTCCTTAGACAAATGCTGGATGTGAACATGGGCCTTGGTCGCATAGGCAATCATGACGTCACGCGCCATCATAGCGTACTCAGCCACCCCAGTCGCACCGCAGATATGGAAATGTTCTTTAGCGATATTTTCATTAAATCCAAGAATCCCATTCAAACCTGGATCTTCCTCATGGAGACTGATAAAGGTATTGAGTTTTTTAGCTTCTTCCATGGCTTCCTTGACCACTTTACTGCTTTCAAGCGGAATACCGTCATCTGAGAAACCAACGGCACCTGCTTCTAAAAGCTCCTTAAAGTTAGTCAAGTCTTGGCCATTAAAACTCTTAGTAATGGTCGCAACTGTCTTGACATTGATTTTTTCCTTGGCAGCTGACTGGAGAACTTCTTGCAAGGTCTCCACGTCCGAAATAGTTGGACTAGTATTAGCCATCATGACAACCGTTGTAAAACCACCTGCAGCGGCTGCTAGGGCCCCCGTATGGATATCCTCCTTGTGGGTCTGACCAGGTTCACGGAAATGAACATGGATATCGACCAAGCCAGGAGCAACGACTAGACCAGTAGCATCAATCATTTCTGCTCCTTCTTCCTTGATTTCCGGAGCAATTTTGACAATTTTCCCCTCTTGGACTAAGACATCACACACTTGGTCTAAACCAGACTTGGGATCCATTACACGACCATTTTTGATTAGTAGCATCTACTTTCTCCTTTATTCATAGAAATCAACTTGGGTATCCAACAATTTATCCCCATCATAAACAAACTTGGCTGAAAAGAAGGGTTTGTCCTCTAAAAGCCACTCAACAAAGGTGTGATCACCTTCCCAAGTTGGCTTGCTCAAAACCTCATCATAGGGAACCCATTCTAGCGTCCCCTCATTGCAGTCAATCAAGTCCCCCTCAAACTCCGTTACTTTAAAAACATAGGTATACCAGTCTAAATCTGGCGTGAATTCTGGAAAAGTGATTACGCCTTTTAGAACTGGCTTAGCTTTAAGCCCTGTTTCTTCGAGGATTTCACGCGCAGCACACTCCTGAGGTGTCTCTCCTCGCTCTAGCTTACCACCCACGCCAATCCATTTCCCTTGATGGACATCATTGGGTTTCTTATTGCGGTGGAGCATAAGCAGTTCTTTCCCGTTATCAATGTAGCAAATCGTCGCTAACTGAGGCATATTTTCTCCTTATCTAAGCCAATCGATTGGCTCTTGTCCTGTCTCTTTTAAGAATGCATTGGCCTTGGAAAAAGGCTTGGAACCCCAAAATCCTCTATAAACTGACAAAGGACTGGGATGGGCTGATTCGATAATCAAGTGATGAGGATTGGTAACTAAGGCCTTCTTCTTACGTGCATAAGCTCCCCAGAGTACAAAAACGACTGGTCTATCTAGATGATTGACCACCTGAATCACAGCATCTGTAAAAGGCTCCCATATCTGACCAGCATGACCATTGGCCTGTCCAGCAGGAACCGTCAAACAAGCATTAAGAAGCAAGACTCCTTGCTCAGCCCAAGCTGTCAAATCATGGGATTTCTTACCCCCGATGTCATCTGACAATTCTTTCAAGATATTTTGCAAGGATGGCGGAGCTGGGATAGAGTCAGGAACAGAAAAACTCAAGCCCTGCGCCTGACCTGGTCCGTGATAGGGGTCTTGCCCTAAAATCACCACCTTAACTTCTTCAAGCGGTGTAGTCAAGAGAGCCTGAAAAACCTTTTCCTTAGGTGGATAAACAGTTCCCTGAGCATAGACCTGGTTCATAAACTGATTGATTTTACCGAAATAACCTTCAGGTAATTGCTCCTTAATCAAAGCATGCCAAGATGAGTGTTCCATAGCCAACTCCTTCGTTTTTACTGCCTCTATTATAGCAAAAAGTGGCTATCTAAACCACTTTTTACAGTTTCTCTAAACAATCCAGCAAGCCTTGATAAGAATGGACTTCGTAAGTCGGCTGAGATTGTGTGTGATTTCCGAGATGATGAGGATTGTACCAAATCGTGTCAATTCCAGCATTGTTGCCACCTTGAATGTCGGCGGTTAGCGAATCTCCAATCATCAGAGTCTTTTCTTTACCAAATCCTGCAATCTGCTGACCAATTTTTTCATAAAAAAGTGCATCAGGCTTTTGGGTTTGCAGCTGTTCAGAGATAAAAACTTGATTGAAATAAGGTGTCAGACCCGATTGAGTCAAACGCCCTGTCTGAATGGCAGTAATGCCATTTGTCGCAGCATACAAGTCATAATCACGCTCGATGAGGCTGTCCAAGAGTTCATGAGCACCTAAAAAGGTTTGTCCCTGTTGGGCTAGGTAAAATTGGTAACGCTGAGCAAGAAAACTACCGTCTTTTTCCTGTCCAAAATGAGCAAATAAACGAGAAAAGCGCGTGTTAACCAGCTCTTGTTTACTGATTTTCTTTTGTTCCAAGTCCTTCCATAGAGCCTTGTTCATGGGAACGTAAAAGTCTTTATAAGCCTGAATATCCTCAACTCCTTCTTCCTTTAGAAGTTGGGTCAAAGCCACATCCTCAGCAGCATCAAAATCAAGAAGAGTGTGGTCAAGGTCGAAGAGTAGAAATTTGTAGGACAATTTGAGAGTTTCCTTTCTAGGTACTTAATAGATTAGTTTATTTCTTCTTTTTCTTAGTTTTATTCATCAACATACCAACTACAACTGGAGTAACTACACTTCCAACTTGTCCAACAACTTTAAGTATCTTTTTTGCTTCATCTATTTTTTTGTTTCTACACGATTCGCACTTATTGTGCTTATAACTTAATGGTAAATCCCTAGTACATGTCTTGCATTTTTTTATTTCTTTCATTCTAGCACCTCTGTCTCAATAGCATCTGGTTTATTTGGCAATTTCATTATAGAAGTTTCAATTTTTGGCAATTCTTTTGTCCAGTAATTTGTAGGCGAAGGATCAAGTAAATCAAGTCTCTCTACTAATTCCTGAGAACTGAGATAAGTTTCGTTAATAAATTTCCCAAAGTAATCCAAACTTTTTTGAGCAGCTTTTTTCTCGCCCAACTCATTATAAGCTATTGCTGCTGATAGTGAAACGATATTTACAGCTGCTAATCCATCTCTAATCTCATTCATCCGAGCTTCTATTTTATCTGGTTTATCACCTTTTAATAACTTACCCCAAGTAGAATCTGGTTGTTCTTTGATAAAATTTACATTTGATTTTTGACTAAGCATTAAGAGATTTCTACTATCTTCTGCATCTGAAATAACTTGCAGTAACATCATTGTTCTAATGTTTGGATCTGATATCTCTCTAGCTTGCAAGAGTTTCTGTTGACAACTATAGGCTATTGCAAGTCTATCTGACTCCTGTCCTTTTCTGACGTCCTCAATAGCATATTGTACATTTTGAATCTCCTCTGCAATCTGAGCCATTTGAATTTGTGACGAATAATCAGCTAAGGCTTTATTTAATTCTGGTGTCAATTTAACAGATTTCAATGGTACATTTCCAATGACTTTATTAGTATTAGTATCTACTAATACCGCCAAGAGAGAGCCATCTTTCTTGGTCATTAATTTTAACACTCCTTGAGCAATTGCTTTCCGTTGTTCTGGAGAAAGAATTGCCTGAAAAACCTCTTCAGGTATACTAGATTGGACAACATTGATAAAGGCTGGAGCAGAATATAACATTTTTTCTACTTCAGATAAGATTTTATTTGCATTTTTGACTAATGGTTTAGCTATTTCTGGTAACTTATTAAAAAACGATGAGGGTTTTAGTTCATAACCATCAATATCAAGAATATCGAAGTCATCTTCTCCAAAAAATAAAACTTCATCCATAAATTACTACCTCATTATGTTTAAATTATTAGAAATATTATACCATATTAAACAAAATTATGATTTTGATTTTCTTTAATATTATTTATCCAATCATTTTTACTGGAATCTAACATAGAGTAATACTATCCTATACAATTGACAACCCAAATCTTTCAGAATAGAACAATTCTAACTATCGAATAACTCAACTTCATAAATATCCCTGTAATTCTAGGACTAGAATTCCTATAAACTAAATGTTTTAGCACTCTTCTAAGCCATTGATTGCTTTAAATCTAAATTTTTGAAGGATTCTAAAGCTAGAATTGCTCTAAAACAAGAAAAACGAAGGTATTCGAAACCTAGAAGAACACATCCACACCTCAACTATGACACTTACAATTCTTCTGATGAGCTTTGAGTTTTTTCAGAGCCCAATCATAGTGGCTTGACGTGCTACTAACAAAGTAGGAACCTAGACTTGTCCTACCTGTCCACTGATAGATACCTTTAGTAAAGAGTTCGTCATTGCTGAAGCCTTCTATCAACTCTAAAACCTCTCTATGTGATTGTTCTAGGAGTCTAGTCGCTTCTTCTAAGGTCGTTTTCTGGTGCTTCTTCCAAAAAGCGTCATTCATTTGTCCATAAGTTTTCCAATTATAAGGCTCAGGAAGAAAAGGTCTTTCAAGACCCTTTTGATTAGAATGTACCCAAGTTAAAAGTAATTGCTGCCATTCATAAAGATGAATCAAGACATCCCGTAGATTCTTATCCCTTTTCCAGTGGGCCTCTTTTTTCCTTGGGTCTCTTGAAAAATCAAATGGAGTCTGTAGGTCATCTTCACTTAGTTGGGAGATGAAACGGTTGAGCTTCTCATAGTTTTCCTTAGAGGCCAGCACTAGCTCCTCTTTTGTTTTTTGTCTAGGAACAGGAGTACTCCCTTCACATTACTAGTTATTATTAGAAATTTTTTATCCTTTAAATCTCTACAACTTATCCTTTAATTTCTCAACAAAGAGATAGGCTGCTGGACAGGTCAAGGTATTCTTAATCGTTAGATGATTGATTTGATGGATCTTTTTGCGGTCTGTATGGGGAAATTCACGACAGGCTTTTGGACGAACGTCATAAATGGAACAGAGGTTATCTCCTCCTAAAAACGGACAGGGCATGGATTTGAAAACCTTGTCTCCATCTTCATCCACCTGCAGAAACTCCGCTTCAAAAGCGGGTAATTTCATCTTAAAGTACTTAGCAATACGGGTAATATCTGCTTCCTTGAAGTCAGGCCCCAAAGTCTTACAACAGTTAGCACAGGCGGTGCAATCAATCTCCTCAAAGACTTCTTGGTGAATCTGCTGGGCTATCTTGTCTAAGTTTTTAGGAGGTTTTTTCTTTAGATTAGCTAACACTTTACGATGCTCCTTCTGCTTTTGCAAGGCTAGCTGGTGGTAATACTCAATATCAATTTCTTTAGACATGGTTTCTCTCTTATTCTATTTACTTCCCCCTATTATACCATGCCTCTGGAGCATTTAAAAGTGTACTTCATAATACTATACTTTTCCAAAATGCGTCAAAAAACCTTGCAACTAGGTTACAAGGTTGATTACATTAATCGAAGTTAACGTATTCTTTTTGAAGTTCAAGAACTTCTTCCATTGTTGAACACTCTGTAAGGGCACGGTTAGCGTACTCTTCCATCTTAGCAGTATCCAATTTCTTCATCAAGCTACGTGTACGAAGTACAGATGTTGCTGACATAGAGAATTCATCCAAGCCCATTCCGACAAGAAGTGGAACAGCTTTTTGGTCACCAGCCATCTCACCACACATACCAGCCCATTTACCTTCAGCGTGAGCTGCCTTGATAACGTTGTTGATCAAGCGAAGGATTGATGGGTTATATGGTTGGTAAAGGTATGAAACTTGTTCGTTCATACGGTCTGCCGCCATTGAGTATTGGATCAAGTCGTTTGTACCAATTGACATGAAGTCTACTTCTTTTGCAAATTGGTCTGCAAGCATAGCTGCTGCAGGAATTTCAATCATGATACCAACTTGGATATCATCCGCAACTGCAACACCTTCAGCAAGAAGGTTTGCTTTTTCTTCTTCATAAACTGCTTTAGCTGCACGAAATTCTTTCAAGAGGGCAACCATTGGGAACATGATACGCAATTGACCATGAACAGAAGCACGAAGAAGGGCACGGATTTGTGTACGGAACATTGCATCTCCAGTTTCAGAAATAGAGATACGAAGGGCACGGAATCCAAGGAATGGGTTCATTTCGTGTGGCATATCGAAGTAAGGAAGTTCTTTATCTCCACCGATATCCATTGTACGAACAACTACTGGTTTACCATTCATTCCCTCAAGAACAGCCTTGTATGCTTCATACTGCTCATCTTCAGTTGGGAAGTCTTGAGAATCCATGTACAAGAATTCTGTACGGTAAAGTCCAACAGCTTCTGCACCGTTGTTGTTAACACCTTCGACGTCTTTTGGAGTACCGATGTTAGCAGCCAACTCGAAGTGTTTACCGTCAGCAGTCACTGTTTGAGCATCTTTCAAAAGTGCCCATTCAGCTTTTTGTTTAGCATAAGCTTCACCAGCTGCTTTAAATTCTGCCGCTTGTTCATCTGTTGGGTTGATAATCACTTCACCAGTAATTCCGTTAACGGCAAGGATATCACCGTCTTTCACTACTTCAGTGATGTTATTTGTTCCCAATACAGCTGCAATTTCAAGTGTACGTGCCATGATAGCTGAGTGGCTTGTACGTCCACCGATGTTAGTTACAAAAGCTTTTACAAAGTTTTTGTCCAATTGAGCTGTATCAGATGGTGTCAAGTCATGCGCAATCACGATTACTTCTTCATTGATTGAAGCTGGGTTTGGCAATTTCTTACCAAGAAGGTTTGCCAATACACGTTTTGTCACGTCGCGGATATCCGCTGCACGTTCTTGCATGTATGGGTTATCTTCCATGCCTTCAAAGATAGTGATGAACATGTCAGTCACTTCTTTAAGACCTGCTTCTGCATTGACTTTCTTAGCACGGATTGTTTCTTTAATCTGACCAATTAATTCTGGGTCAGCAAGAACCATCAAATGAGCGTCAAAAACTTGAGCCGCTTCTTCACCAAGCGTACCTACAGCTTTCTCACGGATAAGAGAAAGCTCGTTTTGAGAAGCTTCAAGAGCTACATCCAAACGAGCCTCTTCTGCGTTTGTATCTTCGACTGAAATAGTCTCGAATGACAAATCCGGTTGAACGAGTAGATATGCTTTTGCAACTGCAACACCGTCAGATGCCGCGATTCCTTTAAGCATTTCTGTCATTTTCCTTATGCCAATCCTTCTTTTTCCATTGTTTCTGAGATTGCAGCGATAGCGTCATCTGCATCTGCACCTTCAGCTGAGATAGTTACGTCAGCACCTTGGCCAACACCAAGACTCATAACACCCATGATTGATTTAAGGTTAACTGATTTACCTTTGTACTCAAGAGTGATATCTGAAGCAAATTTGCTAGCAGTTTGTACCAACAATGTTGCTGGACGTGCGTGAATACCTGTTTCTGCCACTACGTGGAAATCTTTAGAAGCCATAGTTTGACTCTCCTTTTGTTCTTTCTTTTTTGAGTTATATGTGATAACCCTTACAATTTGCTATTATACCATCTTCTAGGATTTTTTTCAAGCATTTTATGGGATTTATTCGATTTCCTTTCAGATAACTTGCTGAAAATCTTCTATTCTAGATAACAAAACACAGGATATAGTTTTTCAAAAAACAACTTATAGGATAATTATCATCATTTCACAAAACAAACACTACATATTGTGTTTTGTTTAGTTATGTACAAAAACAGACCACTATATTTAGTTTTAAATCGTTGACAAAATTTTAATTTCTGATATACTAAGAAAGTAATCTATTTTGAAAGAGGAGTTACACAATGGTAACCGTTTATTCTAAAAACAATTGTGTCCAATGCAAGATGACCAAACGTTTCTTGGACAGTAATAACGTTGAATATAAAGAAATCAATCTCGATGAGCAACCTGAGTACATCGATCAAGTTAAAGAGCTCGGTTTCAGCGCAGCTCCTGTTATCCAAACACCAACTGAAGTCTTTTCAGGTTTCCAACCAGGAAAACTGAAACAATTAGCATAATCTTAGTACATCATCCAGAAGAGACTGCTTCTAGGGCTAACTTAGAAGCCTTTCTTTTGTAATTAGATAAGGGAAATTTTATGGGATTAAAACATCTTGAGGACGTGACTTACTTCCGTCTCAATAACGAAATCAACCGTCCTGTTAATGGACAAATCATGCTTCATAAAGATAAGGAAGCCTTGGATGCCTTCTTTAAAGAAAATGTAGTTCCAAATACTATGGTTTTTGATTCAATCAAGGATAAAATCAACTACCTCATTGAACACAACTACATCGAAACAGCCTTTATCAAGAAATACCGTCCAGAATTTTTGGAAGAATTGTCTCAATTTATCAAAGAACAAAACTTCCAATTCAAGTCTTTCATGGCTGCCTATAAGTTCTATAATCAATATGCTTTGAAAACCAACGACGGTGAATATTATCTTGAAAATATGGAAGACCGTGTCTTCTTTAACGCCCTTTATTTTGCTGATGGTAACGAAGCCGTTGCAATTGATATTGCTAATGAAATCATCCACCAACGCTACCAACCCGCTACTCCTTCCTTCTTGAATGCTGGTCGTGCTCGTCGTGGGGAGTTGGTATCTTGTTTCTTGATTCAGGTCACAGATGATATGAACTCTATCGGACGTTCAATCAACTCTGCTCTTCAACTTTCACGTATCGGTGGTGGTGTGGGAATTACCCTCAGCAACCTTCGTGAAGCTGGTGCACCTATCAAAGGCTATGAAGGTGCAGCTTCTGGAGTCGTACCTGTTATGAAACTCTTCGAAGACAGCTTCTCTTACTCCAACCAATTGGGGCAACGTCAAGGTGCTGGTGTTGTCTACCTCAACGTCTTTCACCCAGATATCATCGCCTTTCTTTCAACTAAGAAAGAAAACGCCGATGAAAAAGTTCGTGTTAAGACCCTTTCACTTGGTGTTGTAGTACCAGATAAATTCTATGAATTGGCTCGTAAAAATGAAGAAATGTACCTCTTCAGCCCTTACTCAGTAGAGCTTGAATACGGTGTGCCATTTAACTACATCGATATCACTGAAAAATACGATGAACTCGTCGCAAATCCAAACATCCGCAAGACAAAAATCAAAGCGCGAGATTTGGAAACGGAAATTTCTAAATTGCAACAAGAGTCTGGTTACCCTTATGTAGTCAACATTGATACGGCTAACCGTGCAAATCCTGTTGAAGGTAAGATTATCATGAGTAACTTGTGTTCTGAGATTCTTCAAGTTCAAGAACCAAGCTTGATCAATGATGCTCAAGAATTCCTGCAAATGGGAACAGACGTTTCATGTAATCTTGGTTCAACTAACGTGGTCAACATGATGACTTCACCTGACTTTGGTCGTTCTATCCGTGCTATGGTTCGTGCCCTTACTTTCGTTACAGATAGTTCGCACATCGTAGCTGTTCCTACTATCGACCATGGAAATAGCCAAGCCCACACCTTTGGTCTTGGTGCCATGGGACTTCACAGCTACCTTGCACAACAACTGATTGAGTATGGATCCCCTGAGTCTGTTGAGTTTACAAGCATCTACTTTATGCTTATGAACTACTGGACCTTGGTAGAATCAAACAATATCGCGCGTGAACGTGGTATTACCTTCCATAACTTTGAAAAATCAGACTATGCTAACGGAAGCTACTTCGACAAGTATGTGACAGGCGAATTTGTTCCAAAATCAGACCGTGTTAAAGAACTCTTTAAAGATGTCTTTATTCCAAGCGCTGCTGACTGGGCTGAACTTCGCGACAAGGTTCAAGCAGATGGCCTTTACCACCAAAACCGCCTTGCTGTAGCACCAAATGGTTCTATCAGTTACATCAATGACGTTTCCGCTTCTATCCACCCGATTACGCAACGTATCGAAGAACGCCAAGAAAAGAAAATCGGTAAAATCTACTATCCTGCCGCAGGTTTGTCAACAGATACTATTCCTTACTACACTTCTGCTTACGACATGGATATGCGTAAGGTGATTGATGTCTATGCAGCTGCAACTGAGCACGTGGACCAAGGACTTTCACTCACTCTCTTCATGCGTAGTGACATTCCAAAAGGACTTTACGAATGGAAGAAAGAAAACAAACAAACGACACGTGACTTGTCTATCCTTCGTAACTATGCCTTTAACAAGGGTATCAAGTCTATCTACTACGTCCGTACCTTTACAGATGATGGTGGAGAAGTCGGTGCCAACCAATGTGAGAGCTGTGTGATTTAATCTTTGCTTGAGGAAACTACATTTTCTCAGATAAGTATTCATTCACCCTGCTAAACTAAACTGGAATAAGCAGCTATACTATGGAAAAACAAAAAAGTCGGGCTTCCGACTTTTTGTGCGAAACTACTCTAGGATTATGATAAAATAGAGATAATTGTGAGTTCGCAATATTAAACACAGAAAGAGATTTCAAATGGAAACTTACTACAAAGCCATTAACTGGAATGCCATCGAAGATGTCATCGACAAATCAACTTGGGAAAAACTGACGGAGCAATTCTGGCTTGATACACGTATTCCCTTGTCAAATGACTTGGATGACTGGAGAAAGCTATCAAATGTAGAAAAAGACTTGGTTGGAAAAGTCTTTGGTGGTTTAACCCTTCTCGACACTATGCAATCCGAAACTGGGGTTCAAGCCCTTCGCTCGGACATCCGTACACCACATGAGGAAGCTGTTTTCAATAACATCCAATTTATGGAATCTGTCCACGCTAAATCTTACTCATCAATCTTTTCTACCTTGAATACCAAGGCTGAGATTGAAGAAATTTTCGAATGGACCAATACCAATCCTTACCTACAAAAGAAGGCAGAGATTGTCAACGAAATCTACCTAAACGGTAACCCACTTGAAAAGAAAGTAGCCAGCGTCTTCCTTGAAACCTTCCTCTTCTACTCAGGTTTCTTCACACCGCTCTACTATCTCGGTAACAACAAGCTAGCCAACGTTGCGGAAATCATCAAACTGATTATTCGTGATGAGTCTGTTCACGGAACCTACATTGGTTATAAATTCCAACTCGGTTTCAATGAATTACCTGAAGAAGAGCAAGAAAAACTCAAAGAATGGATGTACGACCTGCTCTACACTCTTTACGAGAATGAAGAAGGCTATACAGAAAGCCTCTATGACGGTGTTGGTTGGACGGAAGAAGTCAAAACCTTCCTTCGCTACAATGCTAATAAGGCACTCATGAACCTGGGACAAGATCCACTCTTCCCAGACTCAGCAGATGATGTCAACCCAATCGTCATGAACGGTATTTCAACAGGAACATCTAACCACGACTTCTTCTCTCAAGTCGGAAATGGCTACCTTCTTGGTGAAGTTGAAGCCATGCAAGACGATGACTACAACTACGGTTTAGACTAATATCATCTATTTTATAAGCAATAACAAATATCATGGTTTGTTTAAAACAACCATGATATTTTTGTTTTTGTTTTCTTTTGTTTTTTAAATTGATTGATTGAATACTTTATGATAAAATAGTAATAGAAATAGAGGTGATAACGATGCTAAAGCAGGAAAAACTAGATAATATTCTAGAAACGGTAAATACAAAGGGAACAATTACTGTAAAAGAAATCATGACTCGCTTGGATGTATCAGATATGACTGCTAGACGCTATTTACAAGAGTTGGCTGACAAGGATTTACTTGTTCGTGTGCATGGAGGAGCTGAAAAAATTCGTACAGGCTCCATTTTAAACAATGAACGTTCCAATATTGAAAAACAAAGCTTACAAATCGCAGAAAAACAAGAAATTAGCCGTTTTGCAGGCCATTTAATTGATAAAGGGGAAACTATTTTTATTGGGCCAGGTACAACATTGGAATCTTTTGCTCGTGAACTTCCAATTGATAATATCCGTGTTGTAACAAACAGTTTACCAGTTTTTCTCATCCTAAACGAACGAAAACTAACAGATTTGATTTTAATTGGTGGAAACTATCGCTCTATCACCGGAGCCTTTGTTGGAACACTAACCTTGCAAAACCTTGCCAACCTACAATTTTCTAAAGCTTTCGTTAGCTGTAATGGTATTAAAGACAATGCGATTGCGACCTTTAGTGAAGAAGAAGGCGAATCTCAACGCATCGCCCTCAATAATTCCAATAAAAAATACTTACTAGCTGACAATAGTAAGTTCAATAAGTTTGATTTTTACACCTTCTACAATATCTCAGATATTGATACCATCGTTTCAGACTCTAAACTGAGCAAAGAAACCTTTGAACAACTTTCAAAACAAACAAAAATTATTCTTTCTAAACCATAAAACGATCCCCACCGATTGGTGGGGATTTTTATCAACAATTTAATCAATAATCTGACTTTCTGCTACTTTCTTGTACCAGTGAGCTGATTTCTTCGGATAACGTTCTTGAGTTTCAAAGTCTACATAGAAGAGACCGTAACGTTTTTCATAACCATTTGACCATGAGAAGACGTCCATCAATGACCAAATGAAGTAACCTTTTACATTAGCGCCATCTGCAATTGCATCAGATAATACTTCCAAGTGTTGTTTGACATAATCAATACGACCATCATCGTAAACAGTGTTATCAACGAACTCATCTTTATATCCGAGACCATTTTCAGTGATGTAAATCTTCTTATAGTTCGGATAATCTTTCCTCACGCGCATGATTTGGTCATACAAACCTTGAGGGTAGATAATCCAATCCCAGTCCGTACGTGGTACATAATCAGGAACTACACGACGACCAACACCTTTGATTTGGTATTTAGAGCTTCCTTTTTCACCTTTACCATTATGGATGATTTCAGTTTCTCCATCAAAGGCTTCCATCCAGTCACTCATATAGTAGTTAATTCCTAGGAAATCGTTCAAATCTTTTGCGGCTTCTAATACTTCGAAATCTTCTTCACGAAGATCTAAGCTACCACCATTTGCAGCCAAGATAGCCTCTACCCCTGCTAGAGTCTTTTCAGAGTAGTGACCCAGATAAGTTGCATCCAAGATAAATTTGTTATGGATAATGTCCTCCAACTCTGCCGCAATAACATCTGCAGGATTTTCAGGATCAAGTGGGTACTTGGTTGGGAGAGCGTGCACGACACCGATTTCGCCTTTATAGCCTTTATCTTTGTACAATTTTACCGCGCGTGCATGAGACACCATCATATTGTGATGCGATTGGAAGACTTTGGCAAGGTCGTACTGGATACCTGGAGGGAATTTACCAACCAAATATTGACCATCACCGATTGGTCCAATTTCATTGAAGGTTGTCCAATAGTTTACTTCTGGAAATTCTTCAAAACAGAAGACAGCGTAGTCTACAAAGTGTTCAATATTTTCACGGTTTAAGAAGTCGCCATTTGAGTGGAGAGCTTCTGGTGTGTCAAAGTGATGAAGAGTTACAAAGGGCTCAACGTGACGTTTGTGACACTCTGCAAATAAATTATGATAAAACTCGACACCTTTCTGATTTACTTGACCATAACCGGTTGGGAAAATACGTGACCAAGCAATAGAAATTCGAATACCATTGACACCATACTCTTCTGCTAGCTTGAGGTCAACTGGATATCGATTGTAAAAATCACTAGCTGGCTCCGCAGTGTACCAGTAGTTATCTTCAAGATATTTATCCCACGCTACTGGTCCTTTACCATCAGTATGTGTAGCACCTTCTGCTTGATAGGCAGCTGTTGCGCCACCGAAAATAAAGTCTTTTGGCAATGTTTTTGTCATTTTTTTCACCTATTTCTTGATTTAAATAAAGTAAAAGTGAGAGGAGAGGAGTCAGTGAGCCATCCTTCTCCATCTCACTTCTTGTACCAAGTCACCGAATTGTGACATGAGGAGGTAAAAACAATATCTTTTTACCGACGAATTAATAAGGCGGTTAGGAAATTCGCCATAGCGATTTCCGTAACGAGAGGAGACTGTTTCACAGTCCCTATCGTTAATCGAATTGAGCTTGTACAAACGCAAGAGCACCTTTTCCATCACGAGTTAATTTGATGTATTGAGCGCCTTCTGTTTTCGCAAGTTTAATACCAAGTTTATCTGTTTCTGCTTTCATATCTTCAAAGTTTGAAGCAACTTGAGGAGCAAGGATAACAAGATCAAACTCTGGCAACATTTCACGGTGAGCACCATAGCCACCTGCTGCTGCTTTCACAGGAACATTGTATTCTGCAGCTGCCTTATTCAAAGCATTCGCAAGAAGTCCACTTGTCCCTCCACCTGCACAGAGAACGAGGACATTTGTTTCTTCAGTGATTGTATTTTGTGCTGCTTCTATACCAGCTTTTTCAAGAATAGCATCTGCTTTCGCAGTGTTGAAGTTTGCAGCAACTTTTTCTTTCAATTCATCATTAGATTTACCTGAACGTTCTTCTTCAAGAATTTGTTCATCATAGACTTTAAGGAATGGATAGTAAATGACAACGTCAACCACAATTAGAAGGGCAGCAAGAATGAATGATAGAACTTGGAAGTTAGTTCCAAGAACTAGACCTAGTGGAGCTGGAGTTGTCCATGGTAGATTAGCAGTAAATGAGTTCATTCCAAGTGTTTCAATAAAGAATTTGAAGATCCAAACGTTTGCGATTGGAGCAAAGATAAATGGAATGAAGAAGATTGGGTTCAATACAAGTGGTGCACCAAACAAAATTGGTTCATTTACACCGAAGAAGGTAGGAACTACTGAAGCACGTCCGATTGCACGGTTACGTTTTGATTTTGTTAACCACATGAACATGAATGGAACAACCAGTGTCGCACCAGTACCACCCATGGTAACGATAAACATTTGTGTACCAGAAGTAAGAATCTTGTCAGCATGCATCCCTTGTTGGAGAAGGTTCAAGTTGACTTCGGCATTTGCATAGGTAATAGCTGCGATTGCTGGTTCAACGATAGATGGACCATGGATACCAACAAACCAGAAGAAGGCAAAGGCACCAAAGATAATGGTAATACCAAGGTATCCGTCTGCCGCAGAGAAGAGTGGTGCAAAGAATTTACCGATTGATTCTGCTACGCTAGAACCAACAAAATGACGAGCTAGTAAATCAAGAGCATAAAGAGAAACAACTGATAGAGTGAATGGAATCACATCTTTAAAGACTTGTGAGATATTTGGTGGAACTTCGTCAGGCATACGAATAGTGACGTTGTTTTTAACACAAACCTTATAGATTGCTACGGTAACAAAGGCAGCAAGGAATGCTGAAAGCAAACCTTTTGTCCCCAAGAATCCAGTAGCTAGACCATTTTCGATAGGATCAGCTGCCAACATCAACAAACCAACAATTGCTGCCAACAATGTTGACATATAGTTAATTTGATTGGTTTTCTCCATGCTACGGTTGACTGAGTCAGTCAATGACTTAGCTGTTGTACCAGCTACCAAGAGAGCCAAAATCCCCATTGAATAGCTGTAAGGTTTCATCAGAAAGGCTACAACTTCATCAGACCATTTAAAGCCCCATGAGTTTGGTACAAAGGCAATCAAGATAAAGATACTTGAGAAGAGAATAACAGGCATACCTGCAATGAAACCATCACGAATGGCACGAAGGTAGATATTACGAGATAGTTTTTCAAAGAAAGGCTTTCCTTTCTCGATAAATGCAATTAGTTTATTCATTATTTAACTCCTCTCTTGTAGAGTTCAATTAAATGGTGCATCAAATCTTTTAACAAAATAGTTGTCATCAAGTGGTCTTGGCCATGCATCATGGTTACACTATACGCTAAGTCCTCACCAGAAGCCTCCTTAGTCAATAGACTTGTTTGCGCGTGGTGAGCCTCTGCAATACAAGAACCAGCTTCCTCTACCAGAGCGTCCGCTTTAGCAAAATCACCAGCTTCAGCAGCCTTTAAGGCTTCCAATAGTTTTGAACGAGCATCGCCCGCATAGGCTACGATTTCAAAACCTAACAATGTTACTTCTTCTCTATTCATGATAGAATTCTCCTTATATAATTTTAAATAATTTTTATGACAATAAACGTTGGATATGTAGAACTAGATAAACTCGTTCACTTTTATACAAATCAAGACCCGTATGTTGCGTAATCACATCATAGATCTTGGAACCAATCTCAAATGCTTTTGGATAGGATTGTTTAATATGATCTTCCATATCCAGAAGCGATTGGTTATCATCTCTGGATCTGTCTAAATAATCCAAGAAATAATTCAAATGGATCATAAAGCGATCATAGAAATGGTTATTCTCTTTGGTTCGTTGAATAGCATAATCTTTTAGCACTTCTTCAACATTCCTGAGAATTTCTTTCCTCTTATCAATCGACTTAACTACTTGGACTTCATTCTCGCCTTCGGCATTGATGAAATGATAAGCAATCCGAATAATTTCGTCCTCAGGAAAATGATCTGCTAGCTTCTGACGATAAATTTCAAATGCTTCATTTGCGATTTGAAAAGCGACAGGATACTTGGCAGAAATATCTGGCAGATTGCTGTCCTTGTACCTTCCTTGTGCTAGAGCTTGATAAGAACAGTAAATATGGTCTGTCAAGGTTACGTAGAGATATTCTTGAATCGGATAGTGATATTTCTTTGAAAGCTTATCAATGATTTCATAGGTCACTGTGACAAAATCAAGCGGAACATCTTTGAGAAGAGCCATAAAGTTTTCCCTGGACTCTTCGGTCTTCATCCGAAATATTTTCTCAACCTGCTGTTCAGCAATCAAGTCTCCCTTCTTCTTTCCGAATGCAATCCCCTTACCAATTACAATCACTTCTTCTCCTTTATCATTCCTGACAAGCGAAACATTATGATTTATTGGATTTAGAATTCGATACATGTCAACCTCCTTTTATATTTTAAAGGTATATGAGTATAAAAAATGACCACAAATGAACTAGAAAATCAGCCAATTTCTAATTCACCTGTGATCATGCCTAATATTACTTAGTAACACTCACCTTGTATTAACTTGTGATTTAAGTATAGCACAAGTAAGTTATTTTGTAAACCTTTACATACAACTTTTTTTAAAAATTTTTTAGATTCATGTTCCTAACCTAGGAGGACTTTCTTACACACGTTCTTTCCATGAAGTCGCTGTTGTTTGAAGAACTTTATTGAGCTCATCAATGTTTTCAAATCCAGTTGTGCGAAGCCATTCGCGAGCTGCTACTTCACCATCTTTGATGTAAGCTTCAACTGATCCAGCCCATGTAGCACGGCCACAAAGAACTCCGTTAAAGTTTGCACCTGATTCATGGGCAAATACAAGAGTATCTTGGAAGAGTTTAGCTGATACACCAGCACTCAAGTAGATATATGGCAAGTTAGTTGCTTCATCTTGAGCTTTGAAGAAGGCTGCTGCTTCTTCACGTGTATAAACTACTTCACCTTCAGCGAAACCTTCAACATATTTAATGTTAACAGGAACTTCAACTTTCAAGACATCAATGTTAAAGCGTGGGTCTGAGAAGACTTTCATAGCACCGATAACTTTGTGTGGTTTTACTTTCGCGTATTCTACAGAACCTGCGTCTGCAATTTTTTCATCGTAAGCAAGGATTTCAAGGAAGAATGGGATATCTTCAGCCACACACTCAGAACCAATACGTTCGATGTAAGCTTGTTTTTCTTGGTTGAGTTCGTCTGAGCTATCTACGTCATAGTAAAGCAAGAATTTAACTGCATCTGCACCTTCTTCTTTAATACGTTTTGCAGACCAAACATCCAAGCAGTCTGGCAAGCGTTTTGTGCTCGTTGTGTCATAACCTGTTTTTTCATAAGCAAGGAGAAGACCAGCTTTTTCATCAAGAGCTTTAGTCGCTGGAAGTCCATACTCTGGGTCAAGAAGCATAGATGAAGCGTATTTAGTCAATTCATCTGCTACCAAAACTTTAAGTTCTTCCATTTGAGCCACAGTTGGTTCTTCTGTTTGGTGTTGAGCCATGAGACGTTTCAAAGCACCACGTTGGTCAAATGCAAGAGCTGAGATGATACCATTTTCATCAGAAAGTTTTTCTAAGCGTGCACGTTTTTGTTCTGTTAAAGCCATTTTATACCTCTTTTACTATTAATTGATCATATAGAGCTTGATAGTTGGCCATGTTGACATGACCAGTCATTTTTTCTTGAGCATTGAGCATACCAAGGACATTTGCCTTGATGAGTAATTCTGCATCCGATTCTTTGTGAAGAAGTCCTGAAGAAATTCCTGCCACAGTAGAATCTCCAGATCCGACAGGGTTGACTACCTGAATTCTAGGAATATCTACCTTGTAGAAAGTGTCACCATGTTTGGCAAAGGCACCGTTGGCACCAAGTGAAACGATAATCCATTCAATCCCTGCAAACAAAGGTTCTTGAAGGACTTCTTTTAACTCCTCCAAATCCTCAGAAACTTCTCTTCCTAGAAGTTGAGACAATTCCTCATTATTTGGTTTGATGACTGTTGGTTTATGTGGTGATTCAAGAACAGCCTGAAGTGCTGCACCAGAGCAGTCCAAAACAACAGGCTTGCCAGCTTGATTAGCAAGTTCTACCAAGCTCGCATAGTAATCAACTGGAAGACCAGCTGGCAGACTACCTGATATGGCTACTACTTCAACTGACTCCAAGAGTTTTTTGAAATGATCCAAAAAGCCTTGACCTTCCTGTTCCAATATTACAGGACCTTTTTCAAGAACTTCTGTTTGGTTGTCTCCGTGAAGAATAGCGATACAGTTACGAGTTTCTCCCTGAATTGAGAAGAAATCTTTCTTTACTTGATCATCAATATTTTCAACTAAAAACTCACCAAGTTTGCCACCAACTAAACCAGTAGCAAGAACTGAATCTCCAAATTCTGAAAGTACTCGAGTAACGTTTAGTCCTTTACCACCAGCAGTTTTGGTTACATCCACCACACGATTGACAGTATCAATCTTCAACTCATCCAAGGGATAGGAAATATCAATGGATGGGTTCATTGTGACTGTTAAAATCATAGGTCACCTCTTAGTCGTGGTATTCTCCGCGATCCCATTTTTCAAGGAATTCAGTGAAGAAGTTTGCGTCTGTTTGTTGAGCATTGTGACTTTCAACGTGTTCAATTTTCGCAATCAATTTTTTGTTTTCTTCAGATGGTTTGTATTCAGCATGGATGAAAGCTTCGATGATGTCACACATGAGCAATTCACCAGTAATCTTACCACCAAAACCGATAACATTAGCGTTCAATTGTTCTTTAGCATAAAGGGCTGTTGTCATATCACGAACCAAGGCAGAACGAACACCAGGAACTTTATTTACAGCATTGTTGATACCAACACCAGTACCACAGATACATACCCCAAGATCAGCTTGACCGCTAGTTACAGCTTCACCAACTTTTTTACCAAAGATTGGGTAGTGAGTACGTGTGTGGTCATATGTACCAAAGTCAATGACTTCATATCCTTTTGATTTCAAAAATTCTGAAACCGCCATTTTTTCATCTGTTACGATGTGGTCACATCCAATTGCAATTCTCATTTTTAACTTACCTTTCTTACTGTAATCTAATTAGCACATTTTGTTCAACATATCAACACGAATTTGGTGACGACCACCGTCGTATTTACCGTTAACAAATCCTTTAGCAATGTTTTTAGCCAATTCATCACCAACAAGTTGTGCACCCATAGTGATCATACGTGAGTTGTTGTGGCCACGAGTCATATAAGCTGAACGTTCGTCAGAAACTTCTGCAGCAACCATTCCTTTGATTTTTGTTGCGACCATGAATGGACCAGCACCATAAGCATCAATCACGATACCAAGGTTTTGTTCTTCTTTGTTTACTTCTGCAGCAACAGCAAGCGTCACATCAACAAAGTCTTGACCTTCAGCTGTAACATCCACAACGTGGAAGTTTTCTTTTTCCAAGAAGTCTTTCACAACTTCTTTCAATCTCAAACCTGCAGCATCTGCACCGATAACAATAGACATATTGTATACTCCTTTTTATTTTTCTAGGCTAATAAAACCTTTTATAGTTAGCAGTTTATACCCTTCGAAAATCAAATTCAAACCGCGTCAACGTCGCCTTGCCGTACTCAAGTACAGCCTGCGGCTAGTTTCCTAGTTTGCTCTTTAATTTTCATTGAGTATTACCTACAAAAAGCTTTCTAGCGGTTTATTGACAAATTGGATTGAATGAGATGACTTACACCTTATTCAAGTTTAGGAAATCAGTTTCCTAGAAATAATCCTTCTCTACAAAAGAGAATATAACAAGTGATTGTTTGTTTGTTGCAAACATCATTTGTTGCTTACAAACATAATATACTCCTATTTGTCGGAAAAGTCAACACTTAATGTTTGTTTTTGTGGTTTTTTATCTAAAAGATTTCGATATCAAAACCAATTTGATCTACTTGACCAGGTTCTAAGAGACGAACATTCTTCTTATCTTCTAGATGATCTCCTTCTTCAAGGGATGTTGACAAGCCAGCCCATGGTTCAAAGGCAATGAAAGGTCCCTTATTCAAAGTTGACCAGATAATGAGATTTGAGAACTCTGCAAAGTGCACTTTCAACCCCTTATCATGTTTACGAGAACGAAGCGCAATTGTTCTAGATTGCAATTCATCTAAAGTAACTGCATCTGTGCTAAACAAATCATAGCTGAGGTCTACTTCTTTTTGACCTTCTAGCCATGGACTTCTATCTTGGAAATCCAACATACCTGTTTCTGGGAAAGGACGTGGAACAGAGCAAGTCTCTTCTTTCTCAAACTCTAAATAGTAATCTTCATAGACTTCATCATCAAGTAGAGGACAATTAAATCCTGGATGTCCACCAATAAAGTAAGGCATGACCTTGCTAGTTTCTTTATTGAAAATCTTATATTGAGTTCGTACTCTCTTGCCAGTAAGGCTATAAGTGATTTCTAGGCGGAAATGATAAGGGTAGTTTTGATAGCTATTCTCATCGTCTTCAATTGCAAAAGTTACACTATTATCTGTCTGTTCAACTAATTCAAATTCTTTCTTGCGAACCAAACCATGACGAGGAATCTTCCCTTTGCTTTCTTGTCCCTTCTCATCTATATAGAAGGCTGTATCCTCTCTCAATGAACCACAAATAGGAAAGAGAACAGGAGCTTGTCCACTCCAATAAGTAGCATCCCCTTGCCACAAATACTCAAGTCCTTCAGCATCTTTTATAGAAGACAGAGCCCCACCAAAACTGTTAAATTGAACACTTAATTGTTCTGATTTTAATTCAATTACCATTATTTTCTCCGATTTCTTAATAGTTTATTAAAAAAACTAGGCTGTCACTCCTAATGGTATGACAACCTAGTTTCACAATTTACACTCTGCGAAAATCCAATTCAAACTTCGTCAGCGTCGCCTTGCCGTAGATATGAACACTGACTTCGTCAGTCTTATCTACAACCTCAAAACTGTATTTTGAGCAACCTGCGGCTAGCTTCCTAGTTTGCTCTTTGATTTTCATTGAGCTTACATTTTATAGGAGCGCATTATTTTGCTTTTGCTGCGTACTCTTCGTTACGTTTAATCATTTGTTTTCTGTACCAAGCAAAGATACCGATATAGAATACAAGGAAGACTACAGCACCAAGGATTGCTTTGATATCACCTGTTGTAGTGTTACCAATTGTCCAACCAAGAAGTTTTTCGATTGGTCCTTCAAGAGTTGAGTGAGTAATCAATTGAGTTTCGCTCACACCTGCTGGGAAGGCACCTACACCTTTAGCAAGTTCTGTTGCAAATGGTGCGATAAGTGTACCTGAAAGAAGGAAGAGTGGCAACAAGAGTGTTCCGAAGATAATCATACGGAGCAATTTACCACGTGTTACAACCAAGAGAGCTGGAGTAACACCCATAGCGATGATACCGGCAAGTGGCAAGATACCATTTCCGACTTTTGAAAGAAGTACTGCTTCAATCAACATGATTGGTGCAAGTACGTTGGCACAAGCCCAGATTTCAGCACGACCAGCGATGAATGGCCAGTCAAGACCGATATTGAATTTACGTCCTTGAAGACGTTTAGTAGCAACGTTTGTAATACCTTGTGAAAGAGGTTCTACGGCTGCGATAAACCATGAACCGATAAGTGAGAAGAGTTCCAAAGATACACCGGCAGTCAAACCAAGAGACAACCAACCTTTGATAACGAGACGCCATTTATCTGCATCGACAACACCTTCAATTGGATGTGGAGTTCCCATAATACCGATTACAATACCAAGAATGAAACCGATGAAGAATTTAGATCCCCAGAAACCGATTTTCTTGTTCAATTTAGCAGCATCAAAGTCATATTTATCAAGACCTGGGAAGAATTTTTCAAAAATCTTATCCAAAACCATGATAACTGGGTTCATCATGTAGTTCATGTGAGTTGAAGTCATTGGTGATGAACTTGGTGCATTAAGAAGGTCATCAAATGTAGGTTTCATCAAGTCAGAGTTGATGATTTTAAGAACCCCAACAAGTACGATAGCTGCTGTAGCAATCAATAGTGAAACCCCTTGGCTCACACCGTTGTTGTCTGCATACCATTTAATCAAAAGACCTGTGATAGACAAGTGCCAGATATCGAAGATATCAACGTCAAGTGTATCTGTTTTCTTCATAGCAAGCATCACTATGTTGACAATCAACATGATGAGCAAGAAGTAAAGTGTCCAAGCAGAACCCCAAGTGATTGTAGCAAGTGGTGCCCAACCAACGTCGGTAATACTCAATTGAATACCAGTATTTTCAACGAATTTTGCAAGCGACGCTGAGAAAGCAGTGTTCAGCATACCGATGATAGCACCGATACCAGTAAGAGCGATGGCAAGTTTGATACCACCTTCAAGCGCTTTGGAGAATTTCACTCCAAAAAGTAGAGCCAATATTGTCAAAATGATCAACATGATGACAGGACCACCCATATCTAAGACGGGGGTAAAGACCTTTTTGATTAGGTCAAAGATTGCATCCATAACAGTTCCTCCCTTTTTTATGTTATATGAATGTTAACAAATTAAAATTAGCTTAATCCGTGTTCTTTGATAGCTGCTTCAATATTGTCAAATACTGGAGCACTCATAGCTGGGATACGGAATAAGATTGGTCCAGCTTCGATAACTGGAATACCTGGGTCAAAACCAAGGTCTGTCGCAGCAATTGGTGTGAAGATGTCATAACCTTTGATAAGGTCTTCGTTAACGTCCTTGACCATAACTGCATCACAGTGAACATCAAAACCGCGGTTTGAAAGTTCTTCTTCAAGAGCACTTTTAATTTGGTGGCTTGAGTTAACACCTGCACCGCAGGCGGCAAGAATTTTAATCATATGGATTTCCTCCGATTTAATATTTTTAATAGACAAGATTAAGCGATTGCTTCAGCGATATAAGCATAGAGGGCTTCTGGTTCAGAAATTTTTGATAGGTCTTCAAGATGACCATTTCCAGTAAAGAAGTCCATCAACTGAGCAAGAATGTTTGTTTGACTTGAACTTGAGTTATTAATGATAAAGAAGAGCAAGGATACTTCTACTTCCTTATCTGGTGCAATCATATTGTGGAAAGTCACTGGTTTTCCTAATCGAACGACCACAACTTTTTCAGCTAGATTATGAACAATATCTGTATGAGGAATAGCCACATTCGGCAAATCCTTACCCAAAAATTCCATATCTAAGCCAGTTGGAAATGACTTTTCACGCGTGATCAAGGCTTCACGATAAGTTGGAGTTACGATTTCTCGTTCTTCCAATAAAGTTGCAACCTGATCAAAGAGATGTTCTTGATTATCCGCTTCTAAGCAAAACACAAGGTTTTTGTCAAAGAAATGATCTAATCCCATAAGGTTTTCCCTTCTTTCCATTAACTTTATGCTATAAGTATAACACTATATGAAACCGTTGTCAACGACTTTCTGTTGTTTTTTGTCTCTTTTTTTATTTTTTTGTTGTTTTTATAGTTTGCATCATAAAAATAAACACATAAACAAACAATTCAAACATTTTTTCTGTTCTAGAAATTAAAAAAGCAGACCATTTAAGCCTGCTTTACTAGGCTCTATAATATTTGTAGTGGGTAAATCCCCTATAGATATTATGGAGCCTATTTTGTTGTAGAAAAAAAGTCCCATAAG
>CAJNBY010000005.1 GCA_905221125.1 bacterium
CATCAAAAAAGAAAGGACGAAATTCGTCCTTTCTCGATCTTAGCTTTTCTTCAACCCACTACAGTTGACAAAGAGCCATAAATCATTCGATTCATCAGCTTTAAGGATAATCTGTTCATTGCAAACAAATCATGTCAATTAGAAAGCTTAGTCTTCTTTCTTCTTGCGAGCTACAAGACCAAATCCGCTCAATACTCCGAGAAGTCCAAGTGCTGCTAGGCTAGCATTGTCTTCTGTACCAGTATTTGGCAATTCACGTTTAGCTTCAACTTCTTTAGATACTGTAGCTTGTGCTTCTTGTACTGATTGCTCTGAAGTTACAGGCACTTCTGGTTTAGCTGGCTGTTCAGGCATTGCTGGAGTTGCTGGCTCTACCGGTTGTACTGGTGTTTGAGATTGAATCTTACGGTAAACATTGCGAACATTTCCATTAGCATCTGTTTCTGTACGAACCAACTCATAACCTTCTAATGATTTACGTGGATGTGAACCATCTTCATTCGGAATAATCAATTCACCATTTTCATCTACATAAGTTGTCAATACTTTGTATTCAAATGGAATAGGTGTTGGTGTTGGTACCACAACTTTTTCGTAAACATGCTCGATATCTCCATTTGGAAGTTTCTTAGTTGTTACGAATTTGTATCCTGGGATATCTTTCTTAGGTTGGCTACCTTCTTCACTTGGTGAAACTGGCTTACCACTTTCATCTACGAATGATGTAGTTGTTTTAACTACCTTACGGTAAACGTGAGTTACATTACCATCTTTATCCGTTGTAGTCTTAACAAACTCATATTCTGGGATATCTTTCTTAGGTTGGCTACCTTCTTCACTTGGTGAAACCGGCTTACCACTTTCATCTACAAATGATGTAGTTGTTTTAACTTTTTCGTAGACGTGTTCTGTGTCTCCATTTGGAAGTTTCTTAGTTTCTACAAATTTGTATCCTGAGATAGATTTAGCTGGTTTTTCTCCTTCTTCTGTCGATTCCACAGGGTTATTGTCTTTATCAACAGTAATGAGATTACCTTCTTTATCCTTGAATGAAGTTGTGACTTTTTCGTAGACGTGTTCTGTATCACCATTTGGTAATTTCTTCGTTTCAACGAAGCGGTAGCCTGGAATATCTTTCTTGGGCTGTTCTCCGTCTTCTGTTGGATTTCCTGGAATTTCATTTCCTTCTTTATCCTTGAATGAAGTCGTTACTTGTTCGTAGATATGTTCAATGTCTCCATTTGGATGTGTTGTTGTTTCTACGAATCGGTATCCTGGAATGTCTTTCTTCGGTTGTTCGCCTTCCTCTTCTGGATTATTTGGAATTGAGTGTCCTGCTTTATCCGTATAGATAGTTTTCACTTTTTCATAGACATGCTCTGTATCACCATTTGGAAGTTTCTTAGTTCCTACTACTTTGTATCCTGGAATGTTCTTAGGATCTTTTGTTCCTTCTTCCGTAGTTGTTCCTGGAATTGGGTTACCTTCTTTATCTACGTGTTTAGTTGTTACTGGTTCGTAGATGTGTTTCGTATTTCCTTTTCCATCTGTTTCAGTCTTAACGACTTTGTATCCTGGAATTGTTTCTGATGGGTTCTTACCATCTTTAGATGGGATTAATTCTGTTTCTTTGCCATCTTTTCCTACGACTACAAATTTAGTTTCAGGACGTACCGTTGGTGTGTATGTTGCAGAAATTGTTCTGCCGTTCTTATCTTTACGTACAACTTCAACTGGAGTAGCTGTTCCTACGAAGTTTTCCTCTGGAGTGAAGGTTACTTTACCAGTTTCATCAATTGTGTAAGTTCCTTCTCCTGGAATTGTCTTAGTCGTTGTTCCATCAGAGAATGTTGGAGCTACTGTTGTATCCACATCCCCTTTGAATACTGGAGTATTCGATTGAGGTTTTCCTTTAGCATCTTCAGATACTACGTTTTCAGTAGTTGTTTTACCTAATACGGTTGGAGTGTAAGTAGCTGTTACTGGTGTTCCGTTTTCGTCAACACGTTTAACTGTTACACCACTTGCTTTTCCTACGAAGTTTGGTTCTGGAGTAAAGGTTACTTTACCTTCTTTATCAATTGTGTAAGTTCCTTCTCCTGGTACGACTACTTTACCTTCTGGATCTGCTCCTTCAAGAGTTGGGGCTACTGTTTTATCAATTAGTACAACCACTGTTTTACCATTCACTTTAGTAGTTCCTGGTGTAAATACTGGTGTTTCAGATTGTTTTTGACCTTTATCACCAATTGATGTTACGTCTTTAGAACTTGGAGTTACTGGTAATACAACTGGAGTGTACTTAGCTGTTACTGGTGTACCGTTTTTATCTTCACGTTTAACTGTTACACCTGTTGCTTGACCTGTGAAATCTTTATTAGGAACAAATGTTACTGTTCCTTCTGGAGAAACTGTGTAAGTTCCTTCTCCATCAATTGTTACAGAATCAACTGGGTCACCTGTTTTCGGATCCACTAATTTCGCTGGTTTATCTGATAATTCTACAGATTTTTCAACACCGTTCACAGTTGCTTTACCTGGTGTAAATACTGGTGTTCCTGTTTGAGTAGCGCCTTGAGCGTCTGTTGTTACAACATCTTTTCCTGTTGGCGTTACTGGTTTAACCGTTGGTGTGTATTTAGCAGTTACTTCTGTTCCGTTTTTATCCGCACGTTTCACCGTTACTCCGCTAGCTTTACCTGTGAAGTTTGGTTCTGGTGTAAATGTTACAACACCATTTTCGTCTACCGTATACGTTCCTTCGTTAGGCACTACTACTTTACCTTCTTCATCAGCACCTACTAATGTTGGTTTCACTGCTGGATCAATATCAATCGTAACTTCTTCCCCATTAACAGTTGTTTTACCTGGTGTAAACACAGGAGTTCCTGTTTGTTTTGCACCTTGAACATCTTCAGAAATAGCATCATCAGATGTCGGCGTTACTGGTTTAACGGTAGGTGTGTATTTAGCTGTCGCTGGAGTTCCATTTGTATCTACACGACGCACTTCAACACCTTCCGCTTTACCTGTGAAGTTTGGTTCTGGTGTGAATATCACAGTTCCATCTTCCGCTACTGTATACGTTCCTTCTCCTGGTATCGTTACTGATTTTTCATCCGTTGGTTGACCAGTTTCTGGATCGATTAATTTGGCTGGTACTGTTGGATCGATTGGAGCTTTCGTATGTCCTTCAGTAAATGTAGGAGTTCCTGTTTGCTCTTTCCCTTGTGCGCCTTCTGATACTGCTGGTTTTGCAGTTGGTTTAACCGGCGTGATATTTGGTGTGTACGTTGTTGTTACAGCTGTTCCATTTGTATCTTTTGCTTGAACGGTTACTGGTTTAACTTCTCCAGTGTAAGATTTATCTGTTGGTGTAAATACTGCGACTGGATCTTTACCATCTTCTTTAACAAGAGTGTAGGTACCTACTACATCACCTGCTGGATTTTTCGCTGGAACTGAGTCTACTGCTTGTCCATTTTCATCCAGTAATGTGTAAGTTGTTGGATCAATGGCTACTGTTTCTTCTGATTTCACTTTCGTCATTGGATCTTCAACTTCAACTGTTCCACCTTTGAATGTAACAGAATGGCTTTGAGTTTGACCTTGAATATCAGAAGTTACAGCTGGTTTTGCAGTTGGTTTTGTACCGATTACTACCGCTGTGTATTTACCAAGTGCTGGAGTACCATTTAAGTCAACACGTTTAACAGTAAGCTCTGTTCCTTTACCTACGAATCCTGGGACTGGAGTAAATGTCACAGTTCCATTTTCTGAAACTTCATAAGTTCCTTCACCATCAATTGTGACAGTTGTTGCTTCTTGACCTGTATTAGGATCAATTAATTTCGCTGGTTTCGTTTCATCGATATCAACCGTTTTTTCAACACCGTTTACTTCTGCTTTACCACCAACGAAGTTTGGTTTACCACTTTGTACTTTACCTTGAACACCTGCAGTCAATACTTCTGTACCTTCTGGAGTTGCTGGTTTAACAACTGCTGTATATTCTGCAGTTACTTTTGTTCCATTGGCATCTTGACGGACAACTGTTAATGTTTGCCCCTTACCTTTGAATTGTTTATCTGGAGTAAAGTGGACTGTCCCATCTACATCTACAGTATAAGTCCCTTCACCTGGAATTGTTACACTCGTTACTTCTTGACCTGTATTAGGGTCTTTTAATTTAGCTGGTGTATTGTCATCCATTGGTACTTCTACTTCTTTACCATTGATAGTTGTCTTACCAGGTTTGAATTGTGGTTTACCACTTTGAGGTGAACCTTGAATATCTTCTGTAAATGTATTAATTCCTTCTGGAGTTACAGGTTTAACAGTTGGCGTGTAAGTAGCTGATGTTGGTGTACCATTTGCATCTTTTGCTTGAACTCTTACTGGTACTGGTGTCCCTACAAAGTCTTTATTAGGCGTGAATGTCACTTTACCTGTTGTTGGTTCGATAGTATATGTACCAACTGTGTTTCCTTTAGCATCTTTTGCTGGCATTGTTGGTTCATCAATCGTATTACCAGTTTCTGGATCTACTAATTTAGCAGGTTGAGTCGCATCAATCTTCATCGGGATTTTATCATCACCTGGTGTAAATGTTGGCGTACCTTCTTGAGGTTGTCCTTGTACACCTTCAGTTGTCGCTGGAGTTCCTGATGGAGATACTGGCGTAATATTTGGAGTGTAGGTTGTTGTTACAGCTGTTCCATTTGTATCTTTCGCCTGAATAGTAACTGATTCAACTTCCCCCGCATATGTTTTATCCGTTGGTGTAAAGACTGCCGTTGGTTTGCCGTCTACCACTTTCAATGTATAAGTACCAATCACATCTCCTGCTGGATTTTTAGCTGGTACTGATTCTACTGGATTTCCAGTTTCATCTAACAATTTGAATGAATCTGTGTCGATTGGAACTTCTTTTTCAACACCGTTGATAGTTGTTTTACCAGGTTTGAATGTTACTTCTTTAGATTGTTCAACCCCTTGTACGTCTGTTGTATCAGCTGGTGAAGCACTTGGTGTTACCCCTACGATATTTGGAGTATAAGTTGTTTTAACAGTTGTTCCATTTTCATCTTCAGCTTGAACATTCGCTGGTACAACTTTACCTTTGTACGCTTTATTGGTTGGTTTAAATGTTACTGTGTTTGTCGCTGGGTCAATTGTGTATTCCCCAACTTTGTTTCCATTTTCATCTTCAGCATCTACTGGAGTACCTGCTGCAACTTTGTTTCCTTGTTTATCAAGAAGAACTGCTGAGTTTTCTTTAATTGCTACAGATTTTTCAGTACCTTCAATCGTTGCTTTACCAGGTGCAAATGCTACGACTCCTGATTGTACTTGACCTTGAATGTTTGAAGAATCTGCTGGAGTTGCTGTTGGTTTCACTCCTACGATTGATGGAGTGTATTTAGTTTCAACTTTAGTTCCGTTGTTATCTTCTGCTTGAACTTTTGCAGGTACTACTGGTCCTACATAAGTTTTATCTGTTGGTGTGAAGGTTACAACACCTGTTGTCGCATCCACAGTGTATTCCCCAACTTTGTTTCCATCATTATCTAATGCTGGTACTGCTCCTTGAGCTTCTGTTCCATCAGCATTTAATAATTTTACCGAACCTGTCTTAATAGGCACTTCCGCATTACCTGCTGTGAATGTAGGTGTTCCTGTTTGAGTTTCACCTTGGATTCCTGTTGAAGTTGCTGGATTTGCTGTTGGTTTTACTGCTGTAACTTCTGGTGTGTAAGTTGTTGTCGCTGTTGAAGTTGCTTCAGCTCCTGTTTTATCAACTCCGACTGGTGCTGTTAATGACACACCAATTCCTGTAGCTTTACCTGTGAATGTTGGAAGTGGTTGGAATGTTACTTCACCTGTTGCTGGGTTAATTGTATAAGTTCCTTCATTTTCCACAGTTACAGAAGCTTCATCTGTTGGTTTACCAGTTTTTGGATCTACCAGTTTAGCTGGGTGTGTTGCACTTGGTGTAATAACCGCTTCGTTATCTTTACCTGCATCAGTTTTGAATACTGGAGTTTCTTTTTGAGCTTTACCTTGAACATCGATAGAAGTTTTTGGCTCTGCAGTGATTTCTCTTGGAGTTACATTAGGAATGTAAACAGCATCCATAGTTTTTGTATCACCTGCTGAGTGACCACCATTATTAACATTTTCAAGTCCATGTTGTTCTGTTAAAGCAGTCCATCCAGTTGATTGACCATTAGCATCTACAGCACGGAGTACAATACCGTCAGCTTTACCAATGAAGCTCGCTTCTGGAGTGAATGTTACACCTGTATCCGTTACTTCATAAGTACCTTGACCTTCTTTAGTGAAAGTCTTAGTTAATGAACCGTCAGGATTAACGATCATGACACCTTCAGTTTGAACTTTTTTAGTTGTGTCTAGATTAATTGAGTTACGTTGTTCAGAGTAGTTTACTTTACCGTATGCGTTGAATGTAGTTTTTCCGTTGTTAGATCCTAATTCATTTGCATCTGCTTCTACACGGTTAATAAATTCGATGCCAATATTTTGTTTTTCACCTTGTTTACCAGTAGTTTCTTCTTTATCACCACGTGGTGGAAGAGCTACTTGGATTTGGTTATCTTCTACTTCCCCAGAATAGGCAATGCCTATTGGTTTTTCTATTTGGCTCTCATCTGTTGCAATACGAACACGGAAGTTCACCGCTTCTTTTGTTGTATCGATAATTTGAGTATTTTTAAATTTAAGTGTTACTTTTTGATTGTTTTCAGTAACTTTTACAATTTCTGAAGCTTCACCTTCATCAAATTTCCCATTTTGGTTAAAATCAATAAATCCACGTACATAAGCTGGGTCTGGTGTATTAGTATAATTTTCATTACCATTTACAGATGCTGTAATATTTACTTCATAAGTATTATCTGCAGCTTTTACTAATTTAACTTCTGGTTCTCCAGTATCTATATTATCATGCACATCTTTTGCATCGATTAATTGTTTAACGCCTTCGTCACCAATATCAGATTGATCATCTGAACCAATTCCTCGAACACGTTTACCTGATACAGAGTCGATGTCTGCTTTCACTGTTCCTAAGTATGGTTGTTGAATTTGTCGAATCTCTTTTGTTGTCCAGTCTACTGTTCGCGTTCTTAAAAAGTGCTCTGCAGCTCCATAAGATTCTGGTAAATCACCAAAGTCTGAGAATTTAATACCAATCATTGAAGATTGAGCACCAGAGGTCATAATGTAGAATCCTATTTCAGATACATTAGCTGATGATACGATTGGTGTCGCCTTATCAGTATCGTTGATATAAGGTCCAAAAACTTGAGATCCTAGACCTGCTGTTGCTGAGTCAGGTGTGATAAATTGTTTCGCTTTAATCGCAGCAATTACTTCTGGTGAAAGCCATGATTCTACTCCCTTCATACTAGCAAAACCATTAAATATAGTACCCGGTTGATACGCATTAGCTTTACCTGTTTTACCTACGATTCCAGCTAGTTCCCATGGTGTACCGTTAGTCGTATAAACCTCTACCTCATTACGTACTTGTTGTTCCCCAGATGTCATCACAACCCCTGGTTGTACTTTTTTACCGTTGTATTCAGCTTCTACGTCAAATACTACCCCTGCAACTGTTCCGTTTTTCGGCTTTCCTTCATCATTTGTTCCTGAAAGGGTAGTTTTAGCTGTTGTCCCTGTGTCAATCCCTGTAGATTTAACCTCAGTCCATTTATTTTGAGCTGCTGCCCCAATACCACTTCCACCATTAGCTGTGTTAAAGGCATTTTCAGCATCAGCGCTATAAGAATTTTCATATGCAGTACCAGCCACACGATTCTTATAAATCTCTGTTGAGTGGAATGGTTTAAGAGATTTAACAGTTAATTTTACTATATATCCAGGAATTAATTCTTTTTCATAGTGTGAACCAACTTGAAGTTGTCCATTTGCTTTTAAGTTTGTCCAGGCTGTTTGGTCAGCCAAGTCAATCCATTGGATTTGGTCATTTAATTTCGCGATTTCTGAAGCTTTTGTTTTTACTTTAACATCAGCTAATGAGCTATATCCATGATCTGCTAACCATTTTTCACCTGCTTCTGTAGATGAGTCTTTTAGAGGAGTTGTTTGAGCATCTGCCAAGTTTACTGCGAACTTACCATCACGGCCAATTCCTGCATTTTTCAATTCATTGTAAACTGCAAGGATTGATTCGTTGAGGCGTTCCAATTGAGCATCTACTTGCTCCTTAGTTACACTCTTGTCAGCTAAAAGAGCCTTTGTTTCAGCAAGAACGGCTTGGTTTTTAGCGACCGCTGCTGCAACTGCTGCCTTGTTTTCTTCTTTCACATCTGCCTTAGCAAGCTCAGTATCAGCTAATTTGTTTGTTACATCTGCTTCTGATGAAGCTTTGTCAAGCGATGATTTAGCTTCTGAAAGAGCTTTTTCAGTTGGAGTTGCTTTCTTTTCAGCTTCAGCTTTTGCAGCTTCTTTTTCAGCTGCTTGTTTCTTATCGAAACCAGCAGTATTTGACTCAGTTACAACTGTGCTCAAAGCTGATACAGTTTCTGCTTGGGCATCTAGATCTGCTTGACTAGCATCTGCTTTTACAAGAGTTGCTTTAGCTGTTGCCAACACTTCCTTAGCTGAGCTTACTACTGTAGCATCTGCGTATTTAGCAGTTGAAAGTTTAGACTCCAAAGTAGCAATACTTGCTTCAAGGATAGCCTTATTTACTTTCTTAGTTTCTTCTGCTTTTACTTCAGGTTTTGCTTCTGTAGCCTTTTCAGTTTCTACTGTTTCAGCTTTTTCTTTCTCCTTATCATCTTGACTAGGAGCAGCTGCTGAAATAGTTGTTTCAGCTGATTGTACTTCAGTCGCTGAAACCGCACCGTTACCTAAGAACATCAAACCAGCCGCAATTGCTACTGATGCTGCTCCAAAACTATATTTACGAATACCATAACGAATGTATTTCTCCGTTCGAAAATCTTGTTGTTGCTTGCCTTTCATATAGACTAACAACCTCCTTCAATGTATATTTTTTATGTTGATTTATAATGTTTAGACAAATAAAAAGCCCCCCCCCCTTAAATATTTTAGCAATATTAAAGGTATAACATTTTGAGTGGGAAAAGCTCAATAATTTTCAACATCTATTAAATTATAACACTATAAATTTTTTAAAACAAGTTTAATGACTCAAAACAATTACTTTTATAGATAAAAACATTCTGATATTTTTAAAATTAAACCTGAAAAAATCACACCTTCATACAATTTACAAACTTTTATTTAAAACATGATTTATTCGTTCCGTATTTTATTCCAAACATAAGGGCTTGAGCTAAATCAATAAACAGTTCAAAAATAAAGTTCGGATTTTTTATCTTTCCATCCAATTAATCATATAGATAATAACATTATATAATTTCATGGTGATGTAAATCATTCTGATATGAAGTCCTACAAAATTTCATTGTTTTTTATAATTATATATAAAATGTATAAGATAGCTAGTTCAAAAAGTATCTTTTAATTTGATAAACACTTCAAGATCCAAATCTATATAATCACAAACCATTTATTGATAATCAAGGAAAGTCAAATAACAAATTAAGAAACGAGTAGCAAACTACTTAAACTAGTGAACTAAGATTACAGTTAAAACATCTAATACTCTTCGAAAATCTCTTCAAACTGCGTCAACATCGCCTTGCCGTATGTATGGTTACTGACTTCGTCAGTTCTATCTGCAACCTCAAAGCTGTACTTTGAGCAGCTTGCGGCTAGTTTCCTAGTTTACTTTTTGATTTTCATTGAGTATAAAATCAATCTCATATCTTTAACAAGTAAAAAGTGTACTATAGTAGATTGAAGTCAGACTAGTACAATACAACTTCTAAAGCATTGTTAAAAAACTTAATGTACTTTTCCAGAATCCATCTATCATAATGACTAGTTTTATCAATCAAAAAACGAGCACTTTCGTACTCGCCTTTGTTTATAAACTACTGATTAAAGTGAGTTTACGTCAACTTTGATACCAACACCTTGAGTAGTTGTGATAGTCAAGTTTGTTACGTAAGTTCCTTTAGCTGTAGCTGGTTTTGCTTTTTGGATTGTTTCGTTGAAAGCTTTAAAGTTTTCAACCAATTTTTCAGCTTCAAATGATACTTTACCGATGATTGCTTGAACGTTACCTGCACGGTCAGCACGGTAAGTGATTTTACCACCTTTAGACTCTTCAACTGCTTTAGCAACATCCATTGTTACAGTACCAGTTTTAGGGTTTGGCATCAAGTTACGTGGTCCAAGGACACGTCCAAGACGTCCAACAAGAGCCATCATGTCAGGCGTAGCGATAACTACGTCGAAGTCCAACCAACCGTCGTTGATTTTAGCAACAAGGTCATCTTCACCAACAAAGTCTGCACCAGCAGCTTTTGCTTCTTCAGCTTTCGCACCACGTGCAAAAACAAGAACGCGTGAAGTTTTACCAGTACCGTTTGGCAATACCATTGCTCCACGGATTTGTTGGTCAGCTTTTTTAACGTCGATGTTCAAGTTGTAAGCAACTTCTACAGTTGCGTCAAATTTTGCAAAGTTAGTTTCTTTTGCAAGTGCTACAGCCTCTTCTACGCTGTATGCTTTTGTGCTGTCGATTTTCTCAAGAGCAGCACGAAGTTGTTTGCTTTTTTTAGCCATTTTCTATTCTCCTTGTAAGTGGTTCAATCGATTTTCATCTCCCACGTCACTTCTCGAAATGATGAAGTCTTGCGGGTTATATTGGGGGTGTTATTGATTAGTCAACAACAGTGAATCCCATAGAACGAGCAGTACCTTCGATCATACGCATTGCAGACTCTACGTTTGCTGCGTTCAAATCTGGCATCTTAGTTTCTGCAATTTCTTGTACTTGTGCACGAGTAACTGTAGCAACTTTAGTTTTGTTAGGTGTACCTGATCCTTTTTCAACACCTGCAGCTTTTTTCAAAAGAACAGCAGCTGGTGGTGTTTTAGTGATGAAAGTAAATGATTTATCTTCGTAAACTGAGATAACAACTGGAATGATCATACCAGCTTGGTCAGCTGTACGAGCGTTGAACTCTTTTGTGAATCCCATGATGTTGATACCAGCTTGACCAAGAGCAGGTCCAACCGGTGGAGCTGGTGTAGCTTTACCAGCAGGGATTTGCAATTTTACAAGTTTTTCGACTTTTTTAGCCATTTTTAAATCCTCCTTTGTGGTTTTGGCGGTAATTAAAGATTTTTACCTCCCACAAGTATGCTTTTCACATACCCATCTATTATACACTATTTGTCTAGAATTGCAAGAGAAAAGTTTATTTTTTATACTCAATGAAAATCAAAGAGCAAACTAGGAAGCTAGCCGCAGGCTACTCAAAGTACAGCTTTGAGGTTGCAGATAAAACTGACGAAGTCAGCTCAAAACACTGTTTTGAGGTTGTGGATAGAACTGACGAAGTCAGCTCAAAGCACTGCTTTGAGGTTGTGGATAGAACTGACGAAGTCAGTAACCATACATACGTCAAGGCGACGCTGACGTGGTTTGAAGAGATTTTCGAAGAGTATTAATCGACGTAATCTCCGCCTTCAAACCCATAGTATTCTTCCAAGCTGAGACCAGTCTCAGCAATTTCTTTAGCTTCTTTTCCGACATAACGAAGGTGCCATTCCTCAGCCATATAGCCTGTTTCCTTTTCCTTACCTTTTAGATAACGGACAACAAAGCCATAATCAGCAGCATGGTCCAAGAGCCATTGAGCTGCCTTCTCTTCTGTCACCAAATCACCATTTATCCCAATCACATCAAAGGCCAAGCCTGTCTGATGCTCGCTATAGCCAGGACGGGCAGAGTATCGGTCGGCAGCTTCTTTCCCATCTTGATTGACATAATCTTGATAGAGCTTGGTCTGAGTTTCATAACTTCTAAAGCCACTGTAATGGTCACTGATTGGGAAACCTGCCTCTTGCATAGCTTTTATGAGTTTGACCAACTCAGCCTTGGCTGTTGGATTTTCCCCTGGATTATAGTCTTTAGACAATGGATAGTGTTTATTAGCTACGATGATTTCATCGTATTTCCCTTGGATGCTGTAATAGTCTCCTTTGTTGACCACTTCTGCTTTTTTCTGGGCAGCTCCTTGAGATTTACTGCCGACTGTTCCATCAGCTTTAGCTGTTTGTTCTGTCTTAGCTGCGCCATCTTCATTTTTTGCTTTTTCTTGTGAACAAGCTGCTAGACTCAAGGCTAGCAAGGCTGTTAAGACAAGGTATCTTTTTTTCATTTCTACTCCTTTATTTCTAATAGTTTATTTAGTTCTGACGATAAACGTTTGACTAATTGTTTAATCTCATCCGGATTTGCTTGGCAGGTTTCTGCTGTCATTTCTTCAAAGGGAACCCACCAGACTGGCCCACGCCCCTTGAGACCGTGGCCGTCCATATCACCTTTCCGTCGTGGAAACAGATGCCAATGGAGATGAGCATCGCCATTTCCTAGCAGTTCAACATTCATTTTCTCAGCAGCAAAGGCCTTAGCAACTGCCTCTTGGACTAAACTCATTTCCTCTAGAAAACGGAGTCTCGTTTCCTTTTCCAAATGGTGCAATTCGGTAACGTGTTCCTTGGCTAGAAAAAGACTATATCCTGCAAAATACTGGTGGTCTCCGATTACAAGGTAGCCTGTTTCTAACTCTCTTACAAAGTAAGGATTTTCCCTCTTCTTGATGAGCTCAATTCGTTGGCAGATGAGGCACATAAGTTTCTCCTTTCAACTCTAAAAGGGGGTGATTAAGGTCAAAGAGTCGGTGTTTATAGGTCATCATTCCCCTCCCTCTTATCTTTATGAAATAAATTCTTAATCTTATTTAAAAATGGAATAGCTTTAAAATAATTTCTAAAGCGTCTCTCACTTAAGTTAGGTCCCTGTAGTTTTCTATATTCTTCGATATAAATTGTAGATACTTTACCAATTTCACTTTCCCCGAAAATGATAGCTTTTAAAATTACTTCACCAACAATTAGAAAAAGCGAGACTATTCCAACAAGCGGAACAATAAAAACAATATTATGCGAATTATGCGAATAATAGGCTGTTACAGTATCAACTGCGACAATAAAGAAAAGACAAAATACAAAGCCTATTTCAGATTTTTTATCATCGCTTTCATTAACACTCAATTCTGGAAGTAAAAAAATTAAACTTACTACCATAATCAAGCAACAAGCTAATAACGAAGAGAATTCAGTATGTTGTTCGATAAAACGATTATACACAGAGTAAATGAGAAATAGCTGAAGTAATAACATCGTATACTGCAATAAATAAAACCATATTTTAGCTAAACTTATGAGCGGAATATTTTTTTCTACCTTTATGTCTAGTAATCGTTTAGAAATTTGTATCCGATGAGCTAGTTCTTTCAAATCTTTTATTTGAAGTATTTGAAAAGCAAGTTTTTTCTCTATAATTTCTATTTGATACCATACATATCCATCATCTTCTATCCACTGATATTTACCAAAGGTTTTTATTTTTCGTCCATATGGGTTAATTTTTTGAGAAATTTTAAAAAGTAGTTTTTCTAAATCTGGGTTAGTAATTCCTTTATCTACCAGTTCATCGGCATAAACAACTAGTTCTTTAAAATTTTCTTGTTTATTTTTATACACGTATTCACGATATTCTTCTTTTTTCTTTTGGAAATAAGCATACAAACCCGAAATCAACCCTGTTATTATAGCAGGCGTTGCTAATTGTTTCAGTATTTCATACATAATACTTTATCGCCCTTTCAATCTACCAATGCACTCTTAAGATAAGCATCAACCATACGCTCCGTTGCGACAACTGAGTCAATATGGGTACGCTCATAAGAATGACTAGACTCTATGCCAGCACCGAGAAGGGCATGTTTGACTTCTGCACCTGCAGACATAGCCGCTGAAGCGTCCGAACCATAAAATGGATAGATATCCAGCTTGAATGGAATATCTTGGTTTTTAGCCAATGCAACCAAGTGTTGACGGAAGTCATAGTGATAAGGTCCAGAAGCATCCTTGACACAAATAGACACTGTATATTCGTCTGTTTGCTGATCATCTCCCATAGCTCCCATATCCACAGCCAGATATTCTACCACCTGAGCAGGAATATTAGAATTAGCCCCATGCCCCACTTCTTCAAAGACTGAAAAAGCAAAATGTGTTGTTACGGGCAATTCAATCTTCTCTTCCTTATAACCACGAAGCAAGTTAAGCAAAATCGCTGCGCTGACCTTATCGTCCAAATGTCGAGACTTGATAAAACCAGTCTCTGTCACGACAGTTCGTGGGTCAAAACTGATAAAATCACCAACCTCAATGCCAAAGGCACGAGTTTCTTTTTCATTGGTTACTTTTGCATCCAAACGCACTTCCATATTGTCCTGCGTACGTTCTGCAGTCCCAGCATCCTTATAGACATGACAAGAAGTTTGGTGGATAAGGATGGTTCCTGATACTTTTTCACCTGTGCTAGCCACATGAACAGTACAATTTTCTCCTTCAATCATATTCCAAGGAAAACCACCGATACGGTCCAATTTGAGACGGCCGTCTGGTTTGACAGCACGGACAATAGCACCCAGCGTATCCACATGGGCAGTCACATAGCGATGCTCTTCATCATTTTGCCCTTTAATAGTCACATTGACACCACCCTTGGCTGTGCGAACTGGCTGGTAACCGAAACCTTCTAGAGTCTTGACTAAATAGTCCGAAATCTCACGAGTGAAGCCCGTTGGCGACGCAATGGCTGTCAGTTCTTTGATATATTCTACTGTTTGATTCATTTCTTCACCTCTTTTGCTACCTATTATAACACATTTATCATCGGATAAAAAAAGAAAATCACTCCTGTAGACTTGGCTACAAAAGTGATTTAAGTGATTATTCCATTTCAAAAACATCACTTTCTTGCTTGTTTGGTAGAACCAATGAGAGCAAGATTCCGACAACGGCTGGTACCAGCCATGGGAGTGATGCCTTGGCAAAAGGAAGAGCGTTGACAAGGTTTGCAAGGAACTCAACCTTAAATGAGCTTCCTAGTACGCTTGCAATGGCAATAGCTGTAACAACAGCAATTGTCAACTGCATACCTGGTTTTGAAAGAGCCACAAATTTGTTGACAATGACAATCATAACGATGGTAATCGTGATTGGGTACAAGATAACCAGTACAGGGATTGAGTACTTGATAATCGCATCAAGACCCAAATTGGCAATCGCAAATCCAATCAAGGTAAAGGCTGTCGCATAAACCTTGTAGCTGATTTGTGGGAAGCGCTCATTAAAGAACTCCGCTGTCGACACAATCAAACCAACTGTTGTTGTGAAGCAGGTTACGGTAACCATAGCTGCAAGGAAGAGTTGAGCTGTTGAGCCAAAGATTTCTTGAGTGGCTTGTGACAAGATGTAAACACCTGGTGTTCCACCCTTCATCGCTTCAGCAGGTACTGGGAAATGATTTCCAAGGAAACCTAAACCGATGTAAAGAGCGCTGAAGGCAAGGGCAACAACGATACCAACAACCCAAATAGTCGAAATGTATTCTTTTTTACTTGAAAATCCAAGTTGTTTCAAGGTTTGAACTGCGATCACACTAAAGGCAACTGAGGCAAGGGCATCCAAGGTATTGTAACCTTCTAGGAAACCTGTACCAAAGGCAGAAGCTTGATAAGCAGCTGAAGCAGCTTGAGGACTTGTTCCACCATATTTGAAAGCTCCTAGAACAACCAAGATAACAATCAAGATCGCAAAAACTGGCGTTAAAATACGGCCGATACGGTCCAAGATTTTTGATGGATTAAGCGAAATCAAATAGGCTGCCGCAAAATACAGAACCGTAAAGACAATCAAGCCAAGACCTTTATTTGCATCCGACAAAAGGGGGCTAATCCCCACTTCGTAAGCTGTTGTAGCAGTACGTGGGATGGCAAAGAATGGACCGATTGACAAGTAAAGAACTGAGAGGTAGAGAGTCGCAAACCAAGGCGCTACCTTTGTTGAAATCTCGTGAATATATCCTTTAGGATTGAGCGTTCCAATAATAAGGGTCAAGACGGCGATACCAACGCCTGAAAAGACAAAACCTGCGATGGCAGGAAGAAAATGTTCCCCAGATAGAGCACCTAGAGAAGGCGGAAAAATCAAGTTCCCCGCACCAAAAAATATTCCGAACAGGAGCAAACCTGTTAGGGCACCTTTTTTAGCCATGAAAATCTCCTTCATATTTATAAAATACTGACTTAGTATATCATGAATAAGAGTATGAAAAAAGTATCACGAAGTAAATATTGAATGTTTTCAAGATTCTCAAAAATGAGAATTGTCTAAAAATAAAACTCTCCTACCCAGTCCACACCAAGTAGGAGAAAGTCTACTGTTTACAGTTCTTCAAAGGCTAACATGCCACCTTGAACATTGATAACTTCATAACCTTGTTCAGCTAGAAATTGACAAGCACGCGCCGATCTCATTCCAGATTTGCAAATAACATAATGTAACTGGTCCTTGTCCAACTGATCAAAGGTATCAGCCAATTGACTAAGCGGTAGGTTATAGGCACCTTCTAAATGAAGAGCTTCAAACTCATCCACTTCTCTCACGTCCACTAGAGAAAGTTGGTCGTTTTGATAAAGCTGGTAAAATGCGTCAAAGGAAATTTCTTTCATTCTTTTTCTCCTAATACTCTTCGAAAATCTCTTCAAACCACGTCAGCATCGCCTTGCCGTAGGTATGGTTACTGACTTCGTCAGTTCTATCCACAACCTCAAAACAGTGTTTTGAGCTGACTTCGTCAGTTTTATCTGCAACCTCAAAGCTGTACTTTGAGCAGGCTGCAGCTAGCTTTCTAGTTTGCTCTTTGATTTTCATTGACTATAAAATCGTTTTAATTCTTTTTTTCAAATCTGGCACTACTTCTGCCTCAAACCAAGGATTTTTAGCCATCCAGATTTGATTGCGTGGTGAGGGGTGTACCAGTGGAAAATAGTCTGGCAGATAGTTCTGGTAATGTTTTACCCGTTCTGTCACCTTGCCACTAACTTTCTCATGTAAATAGTAGGCTTGGGCATATTGCCCAATCAAGAGAGTTAACTGAATATCTGGTAATTCTTGCAAGAGCTGTGGATGCCATTTTTCTGCAAAACCAGTTCTCGGTGGCAGGTCACCTGATTTTCCATGCCCTGGAAAGTAGAAATCCATAGGCAAAACAGCAAAATAACCTGAATTGTAAAAGGTATCTTCATCAACACCTAGCCACTCCCGCAAGCGGTCACCACTCTTGTCCTTCCAATAAAGGCCTGCCTCTTGGGTTTTAAGTCCCGGTGCCTGACCGATGATATTGATGCGAGCAGTTTTTGGCGCTGCAAAGAGAGGCTCAATTCCGCGTTCTGTATAGCTGGCATTCTGCGAATCCGCCATAATAGCCTGCTTGATTCTTTCGATTTGAGACATCTGTTCTCCCTCCAAAAAGAAGTCCAAGCATACAATCTCAGACTTCTATCGTTTTATTTGATCAATTCATAAATAGCTTCGGCATAGATTGCTGCTGCGCGGAAGAGATCGTCCAAGGCGATAAATTCATTGGCTTGGTGCATGGTATCAATTGAGTCTGGGAACATGGCACCGTAGGCAACCCCACGCTCAAGCAAACGACCAAAAGTTCCACCACCGATAACTTGTTCGTGACCTTGTAGTCCTGTTTGTTTTTCATAGACATTCAACAAGGTTTGCACAAGTGGATCTTCCATTGGCACATAGTGAGGCGTGTGACCGTGTTCAGAAAGGCTAACAGAAGCAACTGGCAAGTTTTCAAGGATTGACTTGATCTGCTCTGGACTTGTTCCTTTTGGATAGCGGATATTAAGGGCAATGGTATTGTCAGTACTTGTTTCATCAAAGCGGAAGACACCCGCATTCATAGAAAGGGCACCCATCTTTTCATCCACATGAGCAATCTTGAGATTTTCACCCTCATGGTCGTTCAAGAGAATCTTACCAGCGATGTCAAGATAGTCTTTTGCAGGTCCAGCAAAGTCGAACTGGCTGAGGAAGAGGGCAAGGTAAGTCGCACCATTAACACCTGAAGCAGGCATAGCACCATGGGCTGATTTACCAATGATGGTCACCTTGTATTGACCAGCTTCTTCTTGAATTTCTCCTCTGAGTTTATGTTCTTCAACAAAGGCATCTAGTTTAGCTTGCAAGTCAGCCAAGTCACCTGAAATAACTGCTGTTGCTGATTCAGGTACCATGTTTTCACGCAATCCACCTGTGAAGCTGTGAAGACGAGCTGCACCAGTATTTTCACCTGCAAAATGGAGATATTCAGTGATATTTCCTTTTTCACCATTGATGATTGGGAATTCAGCGTCTGGAGAGAAACCGAAGTCTGGTTTCGCAAGTCCTACATGTTCAAAGTAGTAGTCCATGTCTACCCAGCCTGATTCTTCGTCTGTTCCAACGATGAAGCGAACTTTCTTAGAAGTTGGAAGACCCAATTCTTTGATGATTTTCAAACCATAGTAACAAGCTGTTGTAGGACCCTTGTCGTCCGAAGCCCCACGCGCATAAAGGCGGCCGTCTTTGATAGTTGGTGTGTAAGGATCTGTGTCCCAACCGCTACCAGCTGGCACCACGTCCATGTGGGCAAAGATTCCGAGAACTTCTTCTCCTTCACCAAATTCGAAATGTCCTGCGTAGTTGTCAACATTTTTAGTTGGGTAGCCATCGCGGTCTGCGATTTCAAGGAATTTTTCCAAGGCTTTTACTGGACCAGGTCCAAATGGATGCTCAGCATCAACCTTGCTGTCATCACGTTCTGAGTTGATTTCCAAAAGGCTAAACAAGTCAGCCAAGAGGTCTTCTTTGCGTTTTTCTACTTCTGCTGTAAAATCAATTGCTGTCATTTTTTTCTTCTTTCTATCTTTTCTCGATGATTTCATCTACTGGCAAGCGGTAGCTTGGTTCCAATTTTTCATCTGTGTAACCCACTGTGATCAAAAGTTCTGGGCGGAAACGGTCTTCGATGTCCAAAACTTCATTAACTTTTGATTTGTCAAATCCAAGAATCAGATTTGATCCGATTCCTTGGTCTGTCAATGCAAGAACCAAGTTCATGGCAACCAAACCTGCATTGAGGGCTAGGTAGTCGCTGACCTGTTGTTCATTGTAACGCGCAAACTCAGCAGGCAAATTCTTCATGAAATATTGAAGTTGTTCTTCTGAGAAATTGTTAGCACCGCCAACTCGGGCAATCTTACGAGCACGTTTGGCCAGGTCTGTATCTGTAAACAAAGCAATGGTTACAGGCGCTGATGATACCTGTTCAAAGTTCGAACCGTAAGCCAATTTTGCTAGTTCGGCATTTTTCTCACGTACCACCACAAATTTCCAAGGCTGGCTGTTGTGGGCACTTGGTGCCAAGGTTGCAATTTCGATAGCCGTACGCACATCTTTTGGATCAACAGGCTTGTCAGTGAAATGCTTAGTCGCATGACGTTTTTTGTTTAATTCAAGAAATTTCATAATCGATTTCCTTTTCTAATTCTACTGTTTCCATTCTACCATAATTTGAAAGAGCTTGCAGATATTTTCCATGATTAAGTTTTTTTATCACAACCATAAAAAATATATATTGGTTCATCAAGAAAGTTTCTGCTAAACTAGCAAGTACTTTACATTTGAATGGAGACATTATGAAAAAATTTAGCTTATTACTACTCATCCTCCCATTTTTAGTTGCCTGTGGGAATCAAGCCACACCCAAAGAGACCAGCGCTCAAAAGACAATCGTCGTTGCTACAGCTGGTGATGTGCCACCATTTGACTACGAAGACAAGGGCAATCTAACAGGATTCGATATCGAAGTTCTAAAAGCAGTGGATGAAAAGCTCAGTGACTACGAGATTCAATTCCAAAGAACTGCCTGGGAAAGTATCTTCCCAGGACTTGATTCTGGTCACTATCAGGCTGCAGCCAATAACTTGAGTTACACAAAAGAGCGTGCTGAAAAATACCTTTACTCACTCCCAATTTCGAACAATCCGCTCGTCCTCGTCAGCAACAAGAAAAGTCCTTTGACTTCTCTTGACCAAATTGCTGGCAAAACAACACAAGAGGATACTGGAACTTCAAACGCTCAATTCATCAATAACTGGAATCAGAAACACTCTGACAATCCTGCTACTATCGATTTTTCTGGTGAGGATATCGGTAAACGAATCCTTGACCTCTCTAACGGAGAGTTTGATTTCCTAGTTTTTGACAAGGTATCCGTTCAAAAGATTATCAAGGACCGTGGTTTGGAGCTTTCTGTGGTTGACTTACCTTCTGCTGATAGCCCCAACAACTATATCGTTTTCTCAAGCGACCAAAAAGAGTTTAAAGAGCAATTTGATAAAGCACTCAAAGAACTCTATCAAGATGGAACCCTTGAAAAACTCAGCAATACCTATCTAGGTGGTTCTTACCTCCCAGATCAATCTCAGTTACAATAATACTCTTCGAAAATCTCTTCAAACCACGTCAGCTTCGCCTTGCCGTAGGTATATGTAACTGACTTCGTCAGTTCTATCCACAACCTCAAAACAGTGTTTTGAGCAGCCTACGGCTTGCTTCCTATTTTGCTCTTTGATTTTCATTGAGTATAAGATATATTAAAAGCGATTGGACTAGCCAATCGTTTTTAGTTTGCATTGGTTATCTTAGGGAACTTTTACAAAAAATCAAAATAATTCTTCACATCTTCTGTATACCCATGCTTTTCTATTAAGCTGGCTAAGAGTTCCAGATTGTGTCCCTGATAGTTATCTTCACGACGTAGTTCTTCATACATTTCGATAAAAGGAAGCCCCTTGGACTTGGCCAATTCTAACTCAGCCTCATAATCATAAGCGACTTTACAAAATTGGATATTGAGTAATTCCCCATCTTCAACCTCTATCACGGCATACTGGGCACGGTGATTTTTTAACGCCTCCCAATTAAAATAGGGCATACCAATCGAACCTGGATTGATGATTTGTTGCCCCTGGCTTCCATAGCGAAGCAACTGCTTATGAACATGACCATAGACTGCCACGTCAACTTCATCATCTAGGAGTTGGTCAAATTTCTTTGTATCATTCTCAACTAGCAAGTCACCACCATAGTTCTTATTTGGCAAATTATGAGAGATAGAAAAGCGCAGTCCGTTAATTTCTTTCTTTTCAAGCAAAGGCAAGTTTCGTAGCCAGACAATCGTTGCAGGATCCATTCGCTCCACCAAAAACTGGGTCATGCGCATTGACTGGATTTCTTGCGGATCTTCCAAACCATATTCGCCGTCCAAGGCCTCAAGGACACAATCATCCCAATTGCCTCGAACACTTGCTGTGATAGGAAGGTCCTTTAGCAGGGCGACCAAGTCATTTGCGCCTGGACCAGGAAGAAAAATATCTCCCAGAAGCCAGTATTCACTGACTCCTTGATTTTTAGCATCTGCAATCACTGCTTCTAAGGCAGTCGCATTGCCATGAATATCTGATAAAATTGCAATTTTATGATTCATTGTGTTCTCCTTCTATTTGATAATCTACTCTCTCTTCCGCTACTTGAGGCAAGTCTTCTGCTTCCTGCGGGTTCAACTTCCTCTGAACTGCTTCTGCAACAGCTCTAGGTACTCCAACTTCGACAATCTCATCCACACTAGCTTCCTTGATTTTAGTTAGAGACTTGAAATGCTTCATGAGATTCTGCTTGCGTTTAGGTCCCAGCCCTTCAATCCCATCCAGTTGTGATGAAAAAGAATTTTTGGAGCGCAGTTGACGGTGGAAGGTGATAGCAAAGCGGTGAACCTCATCCTGGATGCGTTGGAGGAGAAAAAATTCCTGAGAATTACGAGACAACTCCACCACCTCCAGCGGATCTCCAAAGAGCAATTCATGGGTTTGGTGCTTATCATTCTTTTGAAGCCCAGCAATTGGAATATCCAAGCCCAGCTCCTCTTGAATAACCTGCTTAGCGATATTGACCTGACCTTGTCCCCCATCAATGACAATCAAATCTGGCGGAGTCAAAGCCTCACGCTGAACTCGGCCATAGCGTCTGCGGATAACCTCACGCATACTAGCATAGTCATCTGGTCCAACCACAGTCTTGATTTTGTACTTACGGTAGTCCTTCTTACTGGGCTTGCCGTTGACAAAGACCACCATTGCCGAGACAGGACTAGTTCCCATGATATTGGAGTTATCAAAGGACTCAATGCGGACTGGGGTCGGGATTTGGAGCAAGCGTCCTAGATTTTCAATAGCTCCTTGGGTCTTTTCGACAGATCTCTCTAGCAGATTGAACTTCTGCTCCAGACTGACACGGGCATTTTTTATGGCTAGATTGACCAGCTGCTTTTTCTCTCCACGCTGGGGTTTGAGAATCTTAGTATCCACCAAGGCCTTGACAGCTTCTTCGTCAATATCCTGCGGAATTAGTACCTCATTGGGTACTAGGTGAGATTTTTCTTGATAAAATTGTCCTACATAGGTCAAGAAGTCCTCGTCCGGATCATTGTAGTAGGGGAAAAGATTGACATCCCGCTCAATCAGCTTGCCTTGACGAACAAAGAAAACCTGAACACACATCCATCCTTTGTCCACATAGTAACCAAAGACGTCCCGATTTTGCAAATCTTTAGACATGACCCGTTGCTTGGTCCGAAGCGTTCCAATAGCCTGAATCAAATCACGGTATTCCGCTGCACGTTCAAATTCCATAGTCTGAGCTGCCGCAGTCATTTTTCCCTTGAGGTCATCAATGATTTTGTCATCCTGCCCTTTTAGGAAATCAGAAACTTCCTGAGCCATAGACTTGAAATAAGCCTCATCCTTCTTACAGATGGTGTGGGCCATGCATTGGCCGATATGGTAGTAAAAACAGACCTTAGACGGTGGATTGGTACACTTGCGAAAAGGGAAAATCCGATCCAGTAGCCGCTTGATTTCATTAGCAGCTCCCACATCTGGATAGGGCCCAAAGTAGAGTCCCCCGTCCTTCTTGACTTGACGGGTGATAATCAAACGAGGATAGCGCTCATTGGTGATTTTGATGAATGGATAGGACTTATCATCCTTGAGCATAATATTGTATTTAGGCTTATTCTCCTTGATCAGGTTGATTTCTAGGAGAAGTGCCTCAATATTGGACTCCGTAACAATAAATTCAAAATCTACAATCTCAGACACCAAAGCCTCTGTCTTGGTATCATGACTCCCACGGAAATAAGACCTCACACGGTTGCGCAAGTTTTTAGCCTTTCCTACATAGATAATGGTGCCGTTTTTATCCTTGTGAATGTAGCAACCAGGACTGGTCGGCAAGAGCTCTAGTTTTGATTTAATCAAGTTATTCATAATTCCATTATAGCAAAAAAGTAGGGAAAGATAGTCCCCTACTCATTGGTCTCATATATTTTTCGAAGGTTTGCAACATCCTCTTCCTGAATACCATAAAAGGAACCTGCAGGTTGCATCACAGACTTCTCATCTGTATGGTCCAAACCAATCGCATGCCCCAACTCATGTTCTGCCGTATGGACAATGCGCTCATAGGAATAACCATAGTCTGGATTGGACAAATAATAGTGATTCAGACGCACCGTTACGGATAAGAATTGCCCTGTTAAGAGATTGGTCTGACTTTCCGCCTCTCCTGCCACAGGAGTGTTTCCGTCATTCATCTCGGTAGCCAGGATATCCGCCTTGCTGGACTCGGTGACAATTTCAAAGTTAAAAGCACCAGTTTGATTCCAGTTATGGATCGCTTCTACATAAGCCTCTTGAAAGCGTGAATCCATCTGGGGGTCCAAGTAAATACGAGCAGAAGCCTGTGGCCACCTTCCTTCAGAATGCTGGTGACTATCTGTCTGGCTTAACTTAGGAAGTTGCCCTGTTTTTTCCCATTGGTCAATACTTTGTTGACCAATTTTTACTGACCGCTCTGCTTGCTTTAGCGCTCCTTGAAAATCTCCGTTCAGATACCAGAGAAATCCAAAAGCAAGAGCACACAAAAGCAAAACAATCCAAACCAGGCGCCAAAACAAACGCCAAACAAAAGAAAAGAAAGCCCCTATCAAATGAAAAAGCCAGCGCATGTTCCTCCATCTTTCTAGCAAATAAAGACTATTTTACTAAAACAAGCTGAAAGAAAGCTAAATACTGGCTTTTCATCTTAACGTCCTAATATTTTTTTGAATAACTGAATAGCTTTGTATTTTAAAGGCGATGGATGATAACGGAAAGTCCCTGCTTTTCGTACAATATAGCCATTAAAATTTTGTTTAAAACGCAAAACACCATCACTACCATCAAAAATTCCTTGAATCCCTAGGAAGTTGTATTGATGGATGTTTCGTTGCATTGTCTGCTTCATCGCATGATATTGAAGTAAAAATGGAGCTGAGAACTTCTGGTACTCTGCGTACGACCCCCCAAACAAGTAGGTTGCCTCTGTATTTGTGTAGATTATTAAAGCACAAGCTAGAGCAACATTGCCAGACTCACTATCCAAGCTAGTTAGAAAATCTTTTTTCTTTTGCAAGGCTTGGTATTGCTGATGAAATTGTTTCGACTTCTTGTCAAGACTAGCCATCTTCACATTTAAAGCATCTATAGACTGTTGCGGATTAACTTCAGCAATTAGGAAATCCGCCTTATCTCCAAACATATCATACAATTTAAAGTAATAATCTAAATTCTTATCCTCAAAACCTTGTCTTTTACCTGTTTCTTCAATAATTTTTTTGAACGTTGGAATTTCTTCCCGTTCTGCATTGCGAATAAGAATATTAAAATCAAAGGCCGACTGAATGTTGCGAATACTATTTTTATTAAAGGATTTCAATAAGGAAACAGCATCATAATCTTTCAAATCTTTGATATAATGCCAGCTGACTTCTCCATTAGGATAACCTCTTGTCAATCCATCAAATTGATAACCTAAATCAGTCAAATCTTGAATAATACTTTTTTTCTCAGCATCTATTGGATTACCTTCACTATCAAAAGTTTGATAAGTTTCATAAGGTTTTACAAGCAACTCTAATACACCATTTTGCTTGGCATATTCTTTTAACTCTTCATAAAAAACTGGAAGGACATCTTGTTGGGTATAAATCGGCCCCGAATTGATCTCCATATGTAGGCCACCCAGCATGGGCAAGCTATAAACCAGAGCTGCAACTTGAATTTCTCCTTCTTGTTTCAAAGCAAGATAAACAATTCGAGCCCCTCTTTTTTCTAACAAGTCCCCCATCTGAACCGATTGCATAAAGGAACGAGAAGAAACCTGATCAGAATAAGCCTGAAACTCTTCTTTCGTGAGTGTAATTAGTGCCATATACTTACTTTCTATGTTTTTTTCTTAATGTTTTACGGCAATCAAGAGCAAGTCTTAACAGAGGATAGAGAGGATGGGTAGGCATTGTAAATTCACCCAAGTATTCTTCAATCGTTGGATTAAAATTAGCTTTAAAACGATAGAGTCCACCATCTAAAGCATTCTCGACGCCTCCTAAATTTTGCCATAAAATGCCACGTTCAAAGGAATATCGAGCTGTCTCATACCAAGTCAAAATAGGAGCTTTATAACGTCTAAAATCTTCATCCATTCCTGCGTATAGATTGACAGAAGTTTGTCCGAATTCTAAAGTCAAGGTAGCTGCTAAGGGAACTCTTGCTTGACCTGCATCCATATATTCCTGCAGGAAAGTCAATTCCTCTAACAAACGTTCTTTTTCCTTCTTCTGCGCTTCTACTTTTGAAGTTCGAGTCGACTCAGTAAAGGTCTCTTCCAAGGCTCTGTTTTTCGCTAACTGTTCTTCTAATTCTTGCGAACGTTTAGAGACATCCAAGGTTGCCAAGGTGATGTAGGCCTTGTCCTTAAAATTATCTAACAACTTTTTATAATAGGCTTCATTCCTCAAATGAATCTCTTTCCGCTTCTCGGTTTTTTTCATCAAAAAGGAAAAGGACTCCAATAATTCAGTTCCACCAAATTGAATCTCTACACCCTTATTCCGTGCTGTTCGGATAGCCTGTTTTGTTGACTTGGAAAGCTTATCTTCTTCAAAATTTTCCTTGTATATTTTCGCCTGAATACGAGGCTGAATGGTGTCCCCCATTTCCTCTGTTTTTCCTGACCACCTTACTCCCATTTGTTGCAAACTATCAATGATAGCCAGATTTTCAGGATATTCTGTCTTTTCCTGATTGATTAAACTTTGAGACAGGCAAATACTTGGATCAAAAGTCACAAAAATCGCTCTCTTACTACGAGCATAAGACTTAATGGACTGAATGACAAAACTCAAGAGTTCCGTATCCTCATAATCCAATATAGGTCCTCTTGGGATGTAAAACATTTTATAGCCTAGCGGAAGACTTCTAATCAAAATACTAGCTGTCGCCAATAATTTTTCTTCCCTGTAAACACCAAACTTCTCATGTTCCCAATCAGACTTAACTTCCTCCCAAGCACTACTTTGTAATACATTGCCTAATTCATGGTCTTTGACAAACTGATCATATTCTAATGTGGGAATGCCAATTTGATAACGATACATTTCCTACTCTCTTTCCTCCAGTATCTTATTACTATTCTACTACTTTCGTTTGAAAAGTCTAGTGAAAACATATTTTATTTTAGTTCTCCCCCCTATGCTGAACTTCAAACTAAGTCAATCTCTCTTCTAATTTGAAATCAATCGGTAGGATTGCTAAGAACCGTTCCAATTGTTTTTCCCAGTAGTACCATTCGTGAGTTCCAGCGCTATGACTATAGGTCACATCAAATCCCAGTTTTTTGAGGTTTTTCACTGCTAGATTATTGGCTTCGTACAAGAAATCCTGCTCGCCACACCAAGCCCAAAGCTTGGTTTTTTTATCCGATTTTTTAGCCAGACTTTCAAGAGAATAAGGACTAGCTGTCCAGTCTTTAATCTCTCCAAAAACACCTCTCCAATAAGCCGGTGTTCCCAGATTTTGGCTCTCAGGAGAAAAATCTTGAAAGCTAAGGGCGCCTGAAAAACTAGCTGCATGAGAAAAACGATTTGTTGCAAGAGCCAGTTTGAAACAGCCATACCCTCCCATAGAGAGACCAGCGATAAAGGTCTTTTCACGCTTACTAGTCATATTAGGGAAGAAACGTTTCAGAACATGTGGCAATTCCTCTGCTAGAGCTGTGTAATAATCAAAACCATACTGGGTATCGGTATACCAACCATTGCTGGTATTGGGCATGACAACGATGAGATTAGTAGCTCGAAGCAAGCGTTCTACATTGGTCCGCTTGAGCCAGCTATTATGGTTGCCAGACATCCCGTGCAAAAGGTACAAGACAGGGATATCTTTACATTCTGGTTCTTCCACTCGATTAGCGTCAGGATAGAGGACATTCACCCCCCACTCCATATCCAAAACTTGTGAGTAATACTCAATTTTCATTACTGCCATAATTTTTCCTCTATTTTCCGATAAGAAAAAGCCGAAATTCGACTTTCTCTCTGTTTATTTCAACGATTATTTTGCTTCCATGACTACTGGTAAAATAGCTGGACGACGCTTGGTTTGATCAAAGAGGTACTTGGTCAGATTATCACGAACTTTCCCTTTAAGATCTGCCCAGTCAAAGTCATCTCCTTGAAGATACTCTTCCACCGTTTGGTTAATCAATTCTGAACTTTCACGGAGAATATCGCGACTCTTCTTGAGATAAACAAATCCACGCGTGTGAACACGAGCCTTGGCCACAATTTTCTTCTCACGACGATTAACAGTAATTGCTACGATGAAAATACCATCCTCTGACAAGACCTTACGGTCACGAAGGACTACATTTCCAACATCACCGATAGCATTTCCGTCAATCAAGACATCGCCTGCCGAAACTGCGCCAGCTGGGACAAAGTCCCCATTCTCATAAGCCATGCTGGTTCCCTTTTTAGGAATGAAAATGCGTTCTGGCAACATACCAACAGCCATAGCAGCCTTGGCATGGGCATCCAACTCACGGTACTCCCCTTGAATTGGGAAGAGATACTTGGGTTGCAAGAGATTGATCATCAACTGCAAATCACGCGCATTTCCATGACCTGATACACGCAAGCTTTGAGTGATCAGTTTGACAACCCCGCCAGCTTGGTAAATCATGTTTTCCACACGCGCCATAACTGCTTCTTTGGCGATAGACGGAGTGGTTACGATATAGACCAAGTCACCGTCCTTGATTTCCACATAACGGTGGCGACCAATCGACATCTTACGAAGACCATTGATAGGCTCACCCATACGGCCTGTCTCAAGGATAATCAACTCATGGTCCTCAAAACGAGACATATCTTTTGGCTTAATCAAAAGACTTTCGTTAGCTAGAGACAATTTCTTAAGGCGAATAGCGGTACGGACGATATTTTCAATATCAAACCCTGTCAAGACCACACGACGACCTGTTGCATCCGCAGCGTCAAATACCTGCTGGATACGAGAGAGATTGCTGGCTACCGCCGCAACGATGATACGACCCTCCCAGTCCGAAATGGTTTGAGTGATCTCGTCCCCAACTTCACTTTCGCTAGCCACTTGGATATTACTATCCGCATTGGCTGAATCGCTAAGAAGAGCTAGAACTCCATCACGACCGATTTCTGCCAAACGAGCAAAGTCTGTCGCATAAGATTCGCTAGCTGTTTGGTCAAATTTGAAGTCACCTGTATAAACGATGCTACCTTCAGCCGTCTTCAAGACCACACCCAGACTCTCTGGGATAGAGTGGGTCGTACGGAAGAAGGACACTACAGTCCCTCCAAAATCAATCTCCGTATTCTCATCAATGACATGAAAATCATTGAATTTCTTAACCGCATCATTTCCTTTGACAAAAAGTTTTGCCAACTCAATGGTCAACTCAGAGCCAAATACAGGTACCTTGGCTTCAGCCAAGAGATAAGGCAGAGCACCAATGGCATCCGCATGGCCGTGGGTCAAGAAGACCCCAGCGATACGATCGCTATTTTCAAAAAGGTAATCCATATTTGGAATGACGACATCCACCCCTAGTTGTTCATTTTCAGGATATTTCAGACCTGCATCCAAAACGAAAATAGACCCATCGATTTCAGCGATATACATATTTTTCCCGTTTTCACGTACACCACCAAGTGTTGTTAAACTGATATTACTCATTTTTCCTCCGAAAGCTTAATTTATCTTGATTATAGGGTTGCTTGCCCTCTTATTCTAAAAGCACTATTACTTTTAGCCGAATCTTTTCCTACCATTATACCATTTTTTTGATGATTTTCAAAATGAAGATTTATTTTCAAAAAAGAGCTGGTTGCCCAACTCTTTCCTATCTACTATTCCTTTTCCATTAAAAAGTCATAAATTTCTTGCACCGTACCCAGCGCCATCATTTCTTGGTCTTTGACAGTTTGTTTAAGTTTTTGATATATCTGACTTTCTCCTATCTCCCGCTTTGATGCCTCTTTATTGACTGTCATGACACCATCTGTGATCGTCACAAAGCCTAGTTCTTCAAACACTTGAATCATCTTGACCAGCAAGATTTGTTGAATATTGAGATATGCAGCCAAATCCTTGAGCTTGTAACGAATATCAAACTCTGGGAACTGGTAAATAGTCTTGTACAATTTGGCAAACTGCTCTCTAGTCCCATAACCTGTCAGATAATAGGCCTTGTCAATGTCATTTTTGAAATAGACAGCAGAGAAATGCTGTTCCTGAAAAATGGTCTTCAGCAGGGTCATATCCTCAGGAATGGTTTTTACGACAACCGCTTCACTAGTCGCTAAATCTGGAACTTCTCCAGCAAAATCCAAGACTGGAACTCCTTCTGGTAAGACGGCATTCTTCCCACGAATGTTAAAGAGTTGAACCCCCTCCACGCGTGCATCCACCATCATCAACTGGAGGGCAGTTTGGCCATTCCATTGGTTGACAGACAATTTGACTGCCAACTCTAGATTCTTAGTTTGAGCAAATTCTGTCGCCCATCTGCCTTGTCCGAAGACCACTACTTCAAAACTAGCCTCACCCTTGGAAATTTTCAGTTTGAGATGGGCATTGCCTGTTCCCATGGTACGGGCACTTTCAACCTGAAAATCCTTGAGATAAAAGACAGGTTTCTGATTGTCCATTCCAAAAGGTGCCAAACGTTCAAAGTTCTTGACCGTTTCAAGACTCAAAGCCTCCAAATCCAACTCTTCATCGAGATTTAACTTGTTCTTGCCACTAGCATCTGCACCTTTTTCACGGACATAATCTTCCAAGACCTGAGATAAATCTGAAAGTTTTTCAACCTCCAGCGTCATACCTGCTGCACCAGCATGGCCGCCAAAGGCGATGAAGAGATCTCGATGGGGATCTAGAGCTTCAAAAATATCCACCGCTTCCACACTACGAGCACTACCCTTGGCACGACCGTCCTCTATATTAAGAACGATGACTGTCTGTCCTAATTCTTCCAACAAACGACCAGCCACGATTCCTAGAACCCCAGGATTCCAGCCTTCCTTGGCCAAGACTTGGACCTTCTTCTCAGGATCCACCATGATCTTGGCTTCTTCATAGATTGACTGGACGATTTCCTTGCGCTCTTCATTTTTCTGATGAATCATGAGAGCAATCTCATGCGCCTCCTCATCGTCAAACCCAGTCAGCAAATCAATAGCAGGATTGGGATCGTCCAAGCGCCCCAAGGCATTTAAACGAGGAGCAATCTGGAAACCAACAGTTTCTTCTGTCACTTCATTAGCAGCAATCCCAGCCATGTCCAGCATTTCTTGCAGGCCGATGCGCTGAGTATGTCCCAACATTTCCAGACCATATTGCACCAAGATACGATTTTCATCCGTCAAACTCACCATATCTGCAATGGTTCCGATAGCGACCAAGTCAAGCAGTTCCACTTGCACCTCTTCTAAAAGGGCACAAGCCAGCTTGAAGGCCACTCCGCAACCAGCCAAATATTTGAAAGGATAGTCCGCATCTGGATGCTCAGGATGGACAATGGCATAAGCATCTGGCAAAGTTTCAGGCATGGAATGGTGGTCGGTCACAATGACATCCACTCCCATAGATTGGGCTAATGCAATCGCCTCATGACCAGCAACCCCATTATCCACCGTCACAATCAAGGAAATTCCCTCTTGCTCGATAAAGTATTTATAAACACTAGCATTGGGACCATATCCATCAGTAAAACGATTAGGCAGGTAAACTCTGCACTCGGCACCAAGCTGTTCCAAACTTTCCTTAACAATTGACGCCGAAGTCATGCCATCCGCATCGTAGTCTCCATAAATGAGAATATTTTCCCCTTCTTCAATAGCCTGACGAATCCGCTCCACTGCCTTGTCCATATCATGGAGTAGATAAGGATCATGCAAGTCCTCTAATGAAGGCTCTAAAAACTTCTTCAGACTTTCTTGATCCTGAATCCCTCTTTCAAATAATAACCGAGCCACCTCAGGACCCAGTCCAGCCTTCTTGGCTATCTTTGTAAAATCCGCATCTTCAACCTGCGGGGCAAACTGCCATTCATAAGTAGGTGTTATCAAAAAGACATCCACTCTTTCTAAGAATTCTATTGCTTCATTATAACATGATTTAGACGTTTTCTCTATCCAGATTGCTTTTTTATAAAATTTTAGTGAATTTTTTCAGATATGATTTGACAAGGCCATTCTTTTGGTGTAGAATCGTGTTATAAAATCTAACACAAAGGAGATTCCTTATGGCTTTAGTAGAATTTGAACACGTCGAAAAATATTACGGAGACTACCACGCACTCCGCGACATCAATCTCCGTTTTGAAAAAGGACAAGTTGTTGTCCTCCTTGGACCTTCTGGTTCTGGGAAGTCCACTCTGATCCGCACCATCAATGGTTTAGAGGCTGTTGACAAGGGAAGTCTTCTAGTCAATGGTCACCAAGTTGCTGGTGCCAGCCAGAAAGATTTAGTGCCTCTTCGCAAGGAAGTCGGAATGGTTTTCCAACATTTTAACCTCTACCCTCACAAAACAGTGTTAGAAAACGTAACACTTGCACCCATAAAAGTTCTAGGAATTGATAAAAAAGAAGCTGAAAAGACAGCCCAAAAATATCTGGAATTTGTAAATATGTGGGACAAGAAAGATTCTTATCCAGCCATGCTTTCTGGTGGACAAAAACAACGGATTGCCATTGCTCGTGGACTCGCTATGCATCCTGAGCTCCTCCTCTTTGATGAACCAACGTCTGCTCTTGACCCTGAAACCATCGGCGACGTTCTGGCTGTTATGCAAAAATTGGCGCACGAGGGTATGAATATGATTGTTGTTACCCATGAAATGGGCTTTGCCCGTGAAGTTGCTGACCGCATCATCTTCATGGCTGACGGAGAAGTCTTGGTAGATACGACAGATGTCGATGACTTTTTCGACAATCCAAGCGAGCCTCGTGCCCAACAATTCCTCAGCAAGATCATCAACCACGAAAGTGACAAAGTCAAATAAGGAGGCGCCTATGAAAAAGAAATTCTTTTTATCAGCATTATTGATTAGCCTTTTCAGCCTTGCTGCTGCAAAACCAGTTCAGGCTGATACCAGCGTCGCAGATATTCAAAAGAGAGGCGAACTGGTTGTCGGTGTCAAACAAGACGTTCCCAATTTTGGCTACAAGAATCCCAAGACAGGGACCTATTCTGGTATCGAAACGGACTTGGCCAAGATGGTAGCTGATGAGCTTAAGGTCAAGGTTCGCTATGTGCCTGTTACAGCGCAAACCCGTGGACCACTTCTAGACAATGAACAGGTCGACATGGATATCGCGACCTTTACCATCACAGACGAACGCAAAAAACTCTACAACTTTACCAGCCCCTACTACACAGACGCTTCTGGCTTTTTGGTCAATAAATCTGCCAAAATCAAAAGTATTGAGGACCTAAATGGTAAAACCATCGGAGTTGCCCAAGGTTCCATCACCCAACGCTTGATTACTGAACTAGGTAAAAAGAAAGGCCTGACCTTTAAATTCGTTGAACTTGGTTCTTATCCAGAATTGATTACTTCCCTTCATGCTCACCGTATTGATGCCTTTTCCGTTGACCGCTCGATTCTGTCTGGCTACATCAGTAAACGGACAGAGCTACTAAATGATAGTTTCAAGCCATCTGACTACGGTATTGTTACCAAGAAATCAAATACAGAGCTCAACGACTATCTTGATAACTTGGTTACTAAATGGAGCAAGGATGGTAGTTTACAGAAACTTTATGACCGTTACAAGCTCAAACCATCTAGCCATACAGCAGATTAAGGAGGACACCCCATGACAGATTTATCATCTTGGACAGCCTATTTTCAGGATTTTGGACAATTTTTCAATGGTTTCCTCTTCACCCTTGCCCTAGCGATTGGATCCTTTATCCTGGCCATGGTTTTGGGTATCTTCTTTGGAGCCATGTCAACCAGTAAACGTCCGATATTGAGAATTTTGGCTCGTATATTTGTGGAGTTTTACCAAAACACTCCCCTCTTGGTGCAGTTTGTTATCGTTTTTTATGGCCTACCTCTTATCAGTGACCATATCATCATGATTCCGATTTATTGGACAGCTGTTCTCTGCGTGGGACTCTATCACGGCGCCTATATCGCTGAGGTTATTCGCTCAGGCATTCAGTCTATTCCTAGCGGTCAAATGGAGGCCGCCTTATCGCAAGGTTTTACTTATATCAGTGCCATGCGCTTGATTATCTTGCCTCAGGCCTTTCGTATCATTCTCCCTCCTTTGACCAACCAAATCGTCAACCTCATCAAGAATACCTCTACAGTTGCTATCATCTCTGGAGTAGACTTGATGTTTGTGACCAAGTCTTGGTCAGCCCTCAACGGAAATTACATCCCAGCATTTTTAGGCGCTGCCCTTCTCTACTTTTCTCTTTGCTTCCCTGTTGCCCAGTTTGGTCGCAAGATGGAGCAAGCCAACAAAAAAGCCTATTCACTTTAGGAGGTTACTATGGAATCCATTTTAGAAGTTTTAACCCCAGATAACCTAATCTTTATCTTTAAAGGATTTGGCTTGACCCTCTATATTTCTCTGATTGCCATCGTCCTCTCTACCCTTATCGGTACAGTTCTAGCGGTCATGAGAAATGGAAAAAATCCTGTCTTGCGGATTATCTCCAGCATTTACATCGAGTTTGTACGTAACGTTCCCAACCTTCTCTGGATTTTCACCATCTTTTTGGTGTTTAAGATGAAGTCCACACCAGCTGGTATCACTGCCTTTACCCTCTTTACATCAGCAGCCTTGGCTGAGATTATCCGAGGCGGTCTCAATGCTGTGGACAAGGGACAGTACGAAGCAGGAATGTCGCAAGGATTTACTTCTATGCAAATCCTCTACCACATCATTCTTCCGCAAGCGATCCGTAAAATGCTGCCAGCCATCATTTCTCAGTTTGTAACCGTGATTAAGGATACCAGTCTTCTCTACTCTGTTATCGCCCTACAAGAACTCTTTGGAGCTAGCCAAATTCTCATGGGCCGTTATTTCGAACCAGAGCAAGTCTTCAGTCTGTATATCCTGATTGCCCTCATCTACTTCAGCTTTAATCTAGCAATCTCTAGCCTGTCTCATATGCTAGCAAAACGGTGGCAACAAGCAGCAGAATAACAAATTAGCTCTCCATGCGATATGGAGAGTTTTTTTACTCAATCGCCAAAAAACACTGCCAGATTTCTCTAGCAGTGTTTTGATATTTCATTTATCTTAGTAAACTGTTCTTTCAGTTTCTACATCGAAGAAGTGTGCTTTGTTCAAGTCAAATCCAAGTTCAACTGTTGCACCTGTTTGCAAGTAGTCACGAGCGTCAACTTTAGCAACAAATTCGTCTTTACCAACTTGGCAGTAAAGGTGAGATTCTGAACCAAGCAATTCTGATACAGAGATAGTAGCTTTGACAACTGATTCTGGGAATGTTTCAAGGAAAGCAGGTTCTGCATTCACGTCTTCTGGACGGATACCGAAGATCAATTCTTTACCTTCGTAGCCTTTTTCACGAAGAACTTTCAATGCTCCTTCTGGCACTTTCAAGCGGAAACCGTCAGAAACAATTTCGCTACCAACCAATTTCACGTTGATGAAGTTCATAGCTGGGCTTCCGATGAATCCTGCAACGAACTTGTTAACTGGGTTTTTGTAAACTTCTTGAGGAGTACCGATTTGTTCTACACGTCCGATAGTACCTGTACCAGCAGGGTTCTTAGTTGCTGACATGATAACGATACGGTCTGCAAGTGTCATCGCTTCTGTTTGGTCGTGAGTTACGTAGATAGTTGTAGCTCCGATACGACGGTGGATTTTTGCAATTTCAGCACGCATAGATACACGAAGTTTGGCATCCAAGTTTGACAAAGGTTCGTCCATCAGGAACACTTTTGCGTCACGAACAATCGCACGACCCATGGCAACACGTTGACGTTGACCACCTGAAAGGTCAGCTGGTTTACGTTCCAAGAACTCTTTCAATCCAAGGATTTCAGCTGCTTCTTGTACACGTTTGTCGATGTCTTCCTTGCTGTATTTACGCAATTTCAAACCGAAAGCCATGTTGTCATAAACAGTCATGTGTGGGTAAAGAGCGTAGTTTTGGAATACCATGGCAATATCACGGTCTTTTGGAGCTACGTCGTTGACAACCACGCCATCGATAGATGCAGTACCTTCTGTGATGTCTTCAAGACCAGCAATCATACGAAGAGTTGTTGATTTACCACATCCGGAAGGACCTACGAAAACGATAAATTCTTTGTCTTTGATGTCCAAGTTGAAGTCTTCAACTGAGTAGTGTTCGCTGTTTGGATATTTTTTGTAAATATTTTTAAGATTCAATTCTACCATGAGGTGAACTCCTTTTGTCTTTTGATAGTTTTATTATAGATGAAAACGCTTTACATTTCTATGGCAAGATGACCAAAAAAACAAAAAAGTTCTGTGCAACTTGCACAAAACTTTAGAGAATATCTGGTAAAATCAATTGATAACACAGGGTCAGGTCGGTCAATTCCTTCAACTGAAGCCCTGTCAATTCTTCCCATTTATCAATCTTGTATTGGAGAGAATTGCGATGCAAATAGAGTTGCTGGGCTGTCTTAGTTAATACAGCACTATTTTCCCAAAGAGAGAGAATGATTTCCTGAATCTGATCCTGGTCCAAAATCATCTGGTGCAGGCATTCTTTAATGACCCTCAGATCCACAATTCTTTCCCCCATACTCCAAAGATAGAGTTGTGAAAAGGTGTGAACACCTTGGTGACCCTGACGCCACCAAGTCTTGAACAAATCCCGCTCCGCTTTGATCAAGTCTGATAGGGCTTGGTGGCCTGTATGAGACCAAACCTGGCCCAACATGATAGACAGACGCAATCCAAAGTCATACTCAACCGCTTCAATCGTATCGCTTAAAATAGCTCGTACAGAGGTGTACTTATCTTGTTGAAGCACGAAAACATAATCCTGAGCTCCGACTTGAAGCACCGTCTGGCAGTTGGGAAAAAGAGTCCGCATCATATCCAGCCAAGAAGCTAGATTTTCCTGTTGGAAATAGGACAGATGGCAGTAAACCAGCTGAATTTTTTTAAATGCTTGCGGTGCCTGCCCCTTTCCCTCAATCAGATAGGGATACCAAGGATTGAGAGAACTAGCCTGCTCCTGCTGGGTCAAAAGAGAAATCAACTGCTTTTCACGCTCGCTGAGCCCTGCTTCCTCCAGCAAAATCCACTGCTGAGAAGCTAAAGGAAGAGTTAAGTAACCCTCTTTCTCTACTGGTTGGTCTGAAATCTGAGCTTCAGGAAACCAGTCTTGTAATTCCTTTGCAATCATGTCCTAGCCCTCCACTTTTTGGATGCACCAAGAAATCAAGCTCTCAAGACGTTCCAGATTTTCAGTCATATGGAGATAGCCCATCACGGCTTCAAAACCTGTGGACATACGGTAAGTCACCACATCGGCATTTTTAGCCTTGGTATGGCTATTGGTATTGCGACCACGTTTATAGATTTCTTCTTCTTTTTCCGTCAGGACTTGCTCCTCCAACATGAGGGCAATCAGGCGAGCCTGAGCCTTGGCTGAGACATACTTGGTCGCCTCTTGATGGAGTTTATTGGGCTTGGTCATGCCTTTGAGAATAAGATGACGACGAATATACATAGAATACACCGCATCCCCTTCAAAGGCTAACGCAATCCCGTTAATGAGATTGACATCAATCACGTGTCCACCTCACTCCATCTTTGGTGTCAAGGAGCTTAATTCCTTGAGCAGCCAATTGGTCACGAATTTGGTCTGCTGTCGCGAAGTCACGATTGGCACGCGCTTCTTGTCGTTTTTGAATCAAGGCTTCGATTTCTGCATCCAAAACTTCCTCAATAAAGACAATTCCAAAGACTTCTAACATATCCGCAAGAGCTTCCTTAGCACTTGCATCATAGTTGCCAGAGTTGATCCACTTGGCCATTTCAAAGACTACTGTAATACCGTTGGCAGAGTTGAAATCCTCATCCATAGCTGCTACAAACTTGTCTTTAAAAGCTTGCAAGTCTTGGGTATCCACGTTTCCTGTAAATGGTTGCTCGTAAGTATTTTTTAGATACTTAAGATTGGTCTCGGCGTCTCGCACTGCCTTTTCCGTAAAGTTGATAGGCTTACGATAATGTTGTGTCGCAAAGAAGAAACGAAGCACTTGCCCATCCAGAGTTTTGAGGGCATCATGGACTGTGATGAAATTCCCCAAAGACTTGGACATCTTGACATTGTCAATATTGACAAAGCCATTGTGCATCCAGTAGTTAGCAAAGGTCTTGCCTGTTTTGGCTTCTGACTGGGCAATTTCATTGGTATGGTGCGGAAACTCAAGGTCGGCTCCACCTCCATGGATATCAATAGTATCGCCCAAAATTTCTGTCGACATGACTGAACACTCGATATGCCAGCCCGGACGACCAGGTCCCCAAGGACTGTCCCAAGAAATCTCACCTGATTTGGCAGATTTCCATAGGGCAAAGTCTACCGGATTTTCCTTGCGAGCCGTTTCTTCATCAGTACGACCTGAAGCACCCAGCTCCAAATCTTCCAAGGTTTTATTAGCCAATTTAGCATAGTTGTGGGATTTTTCCACACGGAAATAGACATCCCCTTGACTCTCGTAGGCAAAACCTTTTTTAATCAAGTCTTCCACAAAACGAATGATGTCAGCCATAAACTCCACTACACGCGGATGGCGAGTCGCAGGTTTCACTCCTAAGGCCGTCACATCCTCACGAAAGGCAGCGATGTACTTGTCCGCAACCTCCTGAGGCGTGATTCCTTCTTCCTTAGCACGGTTGATAATCTTATCATCCACATCCGTAAAATTGGAAATATAGGCAACCTCATAACCACGGTATTCGAAATAACGACGAATGGTATCAAAAGCCACCGTTGAACGGGCATTCCCCACGTGGATATAGTTGTACACGGTTGGCCCACAGACATACATCTTAACCTTACCATCCTCAATCGGGACAAATTCTAGTAAATCACGAGACATGGTGTCATAAATTTTAATCATAAAATAATAGTCAGGAAAACCAAAATCAAAGAACACTTAGTTTCATCACTAAGAGTTCAATTCAATTTCAGTCCGAATCTCTCTAGACTTCGGAATCCCTTGCTCCTTTCTCATTCAGATAAACCACCTGGGTCTGTTTGACAAAGCCGATCTTTTCATATAAGCGTTTGGCACCTACGTTGCTGTCCTCTACTGCAATCTGAAATTCCTTATCATTTTGCTCAATCAATTGGTTGACTAGGGATTTTGCTAAATAGCTTCCATAGCCTTTTCCACGTTCAGGTTCCGATATTGCCAAACCATAGAAGTAATTCGTATTAGTCGATAAATCTACCGTGCAAGTCCCAATAACCTGACCGTTTTTTAATAAAATATATAGACGACTTTCTGGATCCTTTAGAGCTTCAGCGACATATCTATCCACAACTTCTCTCGATTCATGTTCCTCTGAAAATACCTGAAATTTTAACTGGCTAATTTGCTCTTGATACGAACTATCTGCTAACAAAACTTCAAGATTAGAAACATTTGCTAACTGATAAGGTCTTCTATCCTTACCCAGCCAGGTTTCTGTATCTTCATCCTCAACCAATCCCCAGTTGCTGACAAAATCAGGATGACGTTCTAGAAAAATACGTTCTGTCTGAAAAGTCACTGAACGAATAGGGAAAGAAGCTGTTTCTTTCTCAAAACTCGTAAACAAAGCACGCGCAATTCCCTGACGACGATAATCTGGATGAACCAGTATTGTCACTTCCACGTCTTGGTCATCAGCATAGACGGTTAATAAACCAACAAGTTCGCCTTTTTCATAATAAAGGAAAAAGGCGGGCATGTTTAGATCAAAATTAAGCATGTTAGAAAGATAGGGATCACGATAAGTTCCATCATAGCCTTGGCAACAGTTAATTAGTTTTTTCGCCTCAGATAACTCCTCTTGACTTAACTCGCTTCTTGCTTGAATCATATTGGTATCCTCTACAAACCAGACGATCTGTGACTGGCTTCTTTAGCCTGTTCGAGTTTATTGACATAATACTCTCGTTTTTCTTCGACTTCATGAATGACTGGCTCATCCTTCTTACCATGAACACGGACAATCTTGGCCGGAATACCGACAACCGTCACATCACTAGGTACATCTGCTACGACAACTGCTGCAGCACCGACCTTGGCATTTTCACCGATTTCCACAGGTCCGATAACTTGGGCATGAGCTGATATGAGAGCTCCCTTTCGAACCGTCGGATGGCGTTTGCCAACATCCTTGCCAGTCCCACCAAGAGTCACTCCGTGATAGAGAAGAACGCCTTTTTCAACAATCGCCGTCTCACCAATCACCAAGCCAGAACCATGGTCGATAAAGACACCTGAATCAATCTGAGCACCCGGATGAATCTCAATCTGAGTCCAAAAGCGCCAGAACTGACTGTGCATACGAGCTAAGAGCTTAAAGCCGTGCTTCCAGAGAAAATGCGAGAGACGGTGGGCCGCCAAGGCCTTGACACCTGGATAAGTCAGCAAAACCTCCAAAGTGGTGCGGGCCGCTGGATCATTTTCTTTCACGATATCAATGGTTTCGCGCCACCATCCCATACATTTCTCCTTTTCTTATTCTGAATCTTTTGGTGTTTCTGTAAATTCTTTCTTAGGTTTGTGATCCTTGTGATGACGTGGGCGGTGAGGACGCTCTGATTTTTCACCTTTTTCATCACGTTCAGGTTTTGGAGGACGAGGAAGAAGAGCCTTCATAGAAGCATCCACACGTCCTTTTTCATCAATCTTGATTACCTTAACATCAACTTCATCCCCGATTGCTACCAAGTCTTCGACATTATTGGTACGAGTCCAAGCCATTTCAGAGATGTGTACGAGGGCATCTGTCTTGTCAAAGAGGTTAACAAAGGCACCAAATTTCTCGATACGAACAACCTTCGCATGGTAAACTTCATCTACTTTGGCTTCACGAACCAAGCCAGCAATGATTTCTTTGGCACGGTTGATAGCATCTTGGTCGCTAGAGTAGATAGACACATTTCCTTCTTCGTCAATATCAATCTTAACGCCTGTTTCAGCGATAATCTTATCGATGGTTTCTCCACCTTTACCGATGACAATCTTGATCTTGTCCACATCAATCTTGATGGTATCAATTTTCGGAGCAGTTGGAGCCAATTCTGGACGAACTTCTGGAATGGTTGTTTCAATCACATCAAGGATTTCAAAACGTGCTTTCTTGGCTTGGGCAAGGGCCTCAGTCAAGATTTCTGCAGTAATCCCTTGAATCTTGATATCCATCTGAAGGGCTGTAATCCCGTCTCGAGTACCTGCAACCTTGAAGTCCATATCTCCAAAGTGGTCTTCCAAACCTTGGATATCTGTCAATACTGTGTAGTTATTTCCATCTGAGATAAGTCCCATAGCAATACCAGCTACTGGCGCCTTGATTGGCACACCACCAGCCATAAGGGCAAGGGTTCCCGCACAGATAGAAGCTTGAGAGGAAGAACCGTTTGATTCCAAGACCTCTGCTACCAAACGGATAGCGTATGGGAATTCTTCCAAACTTGGCAAGACTTGAGCAAGAGCACGCTCACCAAGAGCACCGTGACCGATTTCACGACGACCCGGCGCACCGTAACGACCAGTTTCCCCTACAGAGTATTGAGGGAAGTTATAGTGGTGCATAAAGCGTTTCTTATACTCTGGATCCAAACCATCGATGATTTGAGTTTCTCCCATCGGAGCCAATGTCAAGACAGAAAGAGCCTGAGTTTGCCCACGAGTAAAGAGACCTGAACCGTGCACACGAGGAAGGAAGTCAACAACCGCATCCAAAGGACGGATTTCATCAACCTTACGACCGTCAGGACGAACCTTATCTTCTGTGATCAAACGGCGCACTTCAGCGTGTTCCATTTGTTCCAAAATTTCAGTCACATCACGCATGATACGGTCAAATTCTTCGTGGTCCGCATATTTTTCTTCGTAAACAGCAGTCACTTGGTCCTTAACTGCCTGAGTTGCAGCTTCACGAGCTAATTTTTCTTCTACTTGAACCGCTTTTTGGAGGTCGCTGTTGTAAGCTGCGATGATTTCAGCCTGCAATTCAGCGTCCACATGAAGCAATTCCACTTCTGCTTTTTCCTTACCAACAGCAGCAACGATTTCTTCTTGGAAGGCAATCAATTCTTTGACTGCTTCGTGCCCTTTAAGAAGGGCTTCCAACATGATTTCTTCTGACAATTCTTTGGCACCAGACTCTACCATGTTGATAGCGTGTTTAGTACCAGCTACTGTCAATTCAAGAAGAGATTGCTCTGCCTGTTCTTGACTTGGGTTGATGATGATTTGGCCATCAACATAACCCACTTGTACCCCAGCGATTGGTCCGTCAAATGGAATGTCTGAGATAGACAAAGCTAAAGATGAACCAAACATAGCTGCCATTGGTGCAGAAGCATTTTCATCATAAGAAAGCACCGTATTGATCACTTGGACTTCATTACGGAAACCTTCCGCAAACATTGGACGGATTGGACGGTCAATCAAACGCGCTGTCAAGGTCGCATCTGTTGACGGACGTCCTTCACGTTTCATAAAGCCACCAGGAAACTTCCCAGCCGCATACATTTTTTCTTCGTAGTTGACTTGGAGAGGGAAGAAATCCCCAGTTGCCATCTTCTTAGACATAACGGCAGCAGTCAAGACCGTTGACTCACCGTAACGCACGACAACTGCGCCATTTGCTTGCTTAGCAACCTGACCAGTCTCTACAATTAACTCACGACCCGCAAAAGTCGTTTGAAACACTTGTTTTGTCATTTTAATCCCCTTTGGATTGATGAAATTATACGCCTTGCCTACAAAAATCAAGATACTAAGCCGTCAAGCAACTCAAAGGAAAATAGGAAATCGAACGACGGAGCGACTGCTCCTAGGCAGATTTATCTTTTTCCAAAGAGTTGTAGGCGTGTTCAATTCTCAAGATACCAAGGACGTCAAAAGCAAAGTAAAAATAGGAAACTGACGAAGTCTTCGATGAAGACAAGACAGTTTATCTTTTTTACACAGCTTTTCGGCCGGGTTCAATTACTCAAGATACAAATCATCAGAAAGGTTTGATACTAAAGTATCTATATCTTTCACGCTAAGCGCTATCAGGCGATTAGCTAAATGCTTTACTAACTCTATCGTCAAATAATGTCGATTTAACTCGCTCGTGTCGCTCTTTCCTACCGTTAGTTATCAGAAAGATTTGATGCTAAAATATCTAAGACTCTCAGTTTAAATACATTATTTTTTTAATACCCTCATCTTTGTATCAAGTACGTACAGAGTCTATTTTATCATATTTTTCTTAAAAAGTGCGGTCTTTACCATTAAAAAGGAACCATTCCCCTCACCTGAGAAGAATGGTTTGCTTTTTATTATCCTAGAGACTGATGATTAAACAAGGCATGAGTTGCTTGGTGGATGTATTTTGCTGTATCCGCATTGTTCATGGTGTAGAGATGCACTCCGGCCACATCCTGAGTTACCAAGTCCACGATTTGGTCCACTGCATAGGCAAGTCCTGCTGCTCTGAGCGACTCAGGGTCATGCTCATACTTGTCTAAGATAGCTTTAAATTTGCGTGGAAGATGGATATTCTCACAAGTCTTCAAGAGGCGGAGAGCCTGATTTCGGTTCAGAATTGGCATAATCCCTGCATGAATAGGAACATCAATCCCAGCCAAGATGCACTTGTCTTGGAAATCATAGAAGCGCTCATTGTCAAAGAAAAGCTGAGTCACAAGGCTCGAACAACCTGCATCCACTTTCTTCTTAAGATTTTGAATATCTGAAATCTGATTTGGTGAATCTGGATGGCCTTCTGGATAACAAGCACCAACAATATCAAAATGAGGAGCTTGCTCCTTGATGAACTCAATCAAGTCAGTTGCGTAGCGGAAATCCTTTTGTGGTTCCACATCTGGAATAATATCTCCACGAAGAGCCAAGATTTTCTGCACTCCAACCTTGTCCAAGTCAGCAATAGTTTCAGCAACCTTGTCCTTGGTCAAATAGATAGCCGGCAAGTGAGCAATAGTCGGAATCGCCAAGTCATTTTGGATAAAGTCAGCCAAACGAACCGTCGTTTCCTTGATATTAAATTTATTATTGCTGGCAGTTACACTGATAAAGTGAGGAGCCAACTCCTGCATATCTTGAAGAGCAGAAATAATTTTATCATTACCCACTGCTGGGTTTGGAGGGAACACTTCAAATGAGAGTGACGGTGTTTGGCGTGACATAGTCATTATCCTTTTCTAGTTGATTTTTTTCGTTAGCTGGACTCTTAGAATCCAAGTGAAACAGGCAGATTGACCAAACAGTGCTTCTAGAGAAATCCTTATCTTACAATTTCTCACGCGCAGCTTTAGCTGCTTCAACAAGGCGGATCAAGCTTTCTTTTGTTTCTGGAATACCACGTGTTTTCAAACCACAGTCAGGGTTGATCCAAACTTTCTTGCTTGGCACTTTAGCAAGGATGGCTTCGATTGTGTTGTCGATTTCGCCTTCGTTCGGCACACGAGGTGAGTGGATATCGTAAACCCCAGGTCCCACTTCTGTTTGGAAGTTTTTCGCTTTGAGTTCGTCCAAGATTTCAAGGTTTGAACGGCTAGCCTCAAATGAGATAACGTCCGCATCCAAGTTATCGATAGCTGGGATGATATCTGTAAATTCTGAGTAACACATGTGAGTGTGGATTTGTGTGTCTGGCGCTACTGTTGAGTGTACTAAGCGGAAGGCAGGAATTGCCCAGTCAAGGTAGTCTTCGTACCAGTCGCTACGACGGAGTGGCAATTTTTCACGAAGAGCAGCCTCGTCGATTTGGATGATTTTCACACCAGCAGCTTCAAGGTCAAGCACTTCATCCTTGATAGCAAGGGCGATTTGAAGAGTTGAATCCTTGATAGAAATGTCTTCACGTGGGAATGACCAGTTGAGGATGGTAACAGGTCCAGTCAACATACCTTTAACAGGTTTGTTTGTACGACTTTGTGCATAGCTAGACCATTTAACAGTGATAGGGTTAAGACGAGTGACATCACCCCAGATGATTGGTGGTTTCACCCCACGCATACCGTATGATTGTACCCAACCATTTTTAGAGAAGAGGTAACCTGACAAGTTTTGACCGAAGTACTCAACCATGTCGTTACGCTCAAATTCACCGTGAACAAGGACATCAAAATCGATATCTTCTTGCCATTTGATCCATTCGTCAATTGTTTCAGCAAGGAAAGCGTCGTACTCTTCTTGAGACAATTCACCTTTACGGTAAGCCAAACGTTTGGCACGAACTTCTTTAGTTTGAGGGAATGAACCGATAGTTGTTGTTGGAAGAGCTGGAAGTTTGAAAGCTTCTTCTTGGATAGCTTCACGTTCTGCAAAAGCTGGCAAACGAGTGTAGTCTGCGTCTGTCAAACCAGCGATGCGCGCACGAAGTTCAGCATTAACACCAACACGTTCAGTCGCAAAGAGTTCTTTGTTAGCTGCAAGTGCTTCTTCACCTTGACCATTGCGGATAGCATCCAAGTCACGGATTTCATCCAATTTTTCAACTGCGAAAGCAAAGTGGTTCAAGATAGCTGGTTCAAATTCTTCATTAGCAGTTGTAAATGGCACATGAAGAAGTGAGCATGAGCTAGTCAAAACAATGTTTTCAGCTGGGATTTGCTCAAGAATAGCCAAACTCTTTTCGTAGTTGTTACGCCAGATGTTTTTACCATTGACAATACCTGCATAGAGAGTTTTGTCAGCTGGGAAACCACCTTTAACCAATTCAAGAGTTTTCTTACCTTCAACGAAGTCAAGACCAATGGCATCAACTGGCAAGTTTACAAGGTCAGAGTAAACGTCACGAACGTCTCCGAAGTAAGTTTGAAGCAAGAGTTCAAGACCTTTCTTGTCAGCCAAGAGTTTGTTATAGAGGTTCAAGAAGAGAGCTTTTTCTTCCGCTGTCAAGTCTTTGACAAGAGCAGCTTCATCCAATTGGATGCGAGTCGCACCAAGTTCAGCCAATTTTGCAAAAACTTCTTGGTAAGCAGCTACTAAGCTGTCTACGAAGTCTTCTGCTTTCACGCCTTCTTCAAAATCTGACAATTGAAGGAAAGTGAATGGACCTACAAGAACAGGACGAGTGTTCAATCCTAGCTCTTTAGCTTCTTGGAATTCATCGAAAATCTTGTGACCTGCAAGTTTAACTTGAGTATCTTTTTCAAATTTAGGAACGATGTAGTGGTAGTTAGTGTTGAACCATTTCTTCATTGGAAGGGCGCGAACATCCCCTTTTTCTCCTTGGTAACCACGACCCAAAGCGAAATAGCGCTCAAGGTCAGACAAGTCCAAGTTTTGAACAGATGCAGGTACCACGTTGAAAAGGAAAGCTGCATCTAGGAAGTTGTCATAGTGAGAAAAGTCATTTGATGGAATTTCAGTGATGCCTTTTTCTTTGATAATGTTCCAGTGTTTCGCACGCAAGTCTTTTGCGGCTGCCAAGAGTTCTTCTTCTGAGATTTCTTTTCTAAAGTATTTTTCAGTTGTAAATTTTAATTCGCGGAATTCCCCCAAACGAGGGAAACCGATGATTGTAGTTGACATGATGTGTCCTCCAAAATTTGTTGTTGAAACTATCTTAACAGAAAAGAAAGCGTCTGTATAATTGTAAAAAATTAGGCTTTGATATAGTTTGAAACTATATCTCTGTTTTAAACAAAAGAAAAAGACTTGAGACAAATGCCTCAAATCCTTTGTGTAGGTTGTTTTTTAACTATATTTCAGTTAGACTGGCCAAACACGTTATTAGTAATTCTTATAAGTGACTATGACTTGTTATTAGAAAAGACTATAGGTTGATTTTTCTTTTGTAATTCTGATATTTCCCTGAAAAGTGCGGACGGGAGGTAAAATTATCCAGTGGATGATTTTAGCCAACCAAGTAATTTCATTCCTATCAACTCTTTCTCTGTTCAAGTGGGACGACTGCTAGTGTCTTTCCTAAACTGGCTAGGACTTTTAAGACTGTGTCCAACTGAGGACTTGTCTTTCCTGTTTCCATCCTAGCTATGACAGGCTGGCTTACTCCACTGAGTTCTTCTAGTTTTTTCTGAGTGATTCCTTGTTCATGCCTAGCCTCAATCAACTCACTCATGATAGCCACTCGCATATCGCTTTCAAGGATTTCCTCCTTGGTAAATAGTTCAGACCGGGCATCCTTCCAATCACTACCAATAGCACTATTCTTCATCACTTAACCCTCTTTCTTTTAAGTCCTTCAGTTCACGCTTGGCTTTTTCAATCTCTCTCCTAGGAGTTTTCTGAGTCTTTTTAACAAAATGATGTAAAAGGACAAAACTCCCATCAAGCCACGCTACAAATAAAATTCGATCTCTTAGAGGTCTTAGTTCCCAAATCTCATCTTCCAAATGTTTGATATAGGGTTCACCAGCTCTCGTCCCATGTTGACTAAGCAACTGGATATAGTCATTTAATTTATTGAGTTTGATGCGACTATCCTTACTTTTCTGGCTAGCTAATTCTCTCATATAATCCAATACTGGCTCATTTCCATTTTTGTCCTTATAGAAGTAAATCGTATGCACCAAGCAACCTCTTTCTAATCAAATTATAACTCAAAAGTTATTAAAAGTAAATCCTAACATTCATAAAAAGAAGACCTTAGAAAAATTCCAAAGGTCTCATCTTTATTATTCGAAAAAAATTACGGGAAGAGTTATAAATCGAAGACAATTCTTACTATTATTCCAGCTCTATCCCCTTCTCTCGGAGATTAGCTAAACACTCCTCATAGTAGGCATTGTCATGTTCACTGTATATAGGACTAGTCAACTTCTCCTCCGCTAAATCTTCATAAGGAGGGCAGGTCTTGCCACGGTAGTTCTTGTCCAGCCACTCTGGACTGACATTGTAGCCACGATTAGCCATTTCCTCCATGATTAAGCGATGATAGGCATAGAGACGATAGGGCGAATGGGTAAAAACATAGTCTACTGTCGCATGCTTTCTGCCCCAGCCATTGCCACGCAGGGCGCAGCATTCTCGATGTTGCCCCAAAAGTTGAGGACGCGGAAGCTGTGAAATCAAAGCCTCATGCCAAAGTCTCATGGGTTTCTCCTTTCAGTAAGGTCGAATGTTGCAAGTAGGTATTTGGATAGTTTTCCAGCAGGTCTCTGGTTTTCGCAATCACATCTTCCTTAGAAGCCTGACCAAAGCGGTAGCGATCCAGCAAAAGCATGTAGTCTTTTCTCTCAGCTTCTGTCGCTTTCTTTTTAAAATAGCCCCAAATATGCTGAAAGGCATTGCAAACCTGACCCCTGTGCTCTGGAATCTGGCAGGCACGATCAATCATCTCTTGAACCTGACTCACCTCCACCTGTTCATTCTTCAAGTACTGGCGAATCTCATTGTAAATATTGCTGGAATGGCTCAACACGAGGTATTTGTTTCTAGCCCAGAGTTGTTGGCACTGGGATTTTTGATTAGTTGCTTCCATGTTTCTCCTTGTTTTCTATCAGTTTCCAGGAAATATGGAAACAAAGTTATATCTTAAAAATGAGCGGAATATGAGCGAATAAATAGTGTTTTTTGTAGTTCCTGATTTTTCTAATAAATCGTGGTCGATAACCCCTTAAATACCTGAATAAGTTTCTACCAACAACTGAATCTTACGTAAAACTTCTTGCTTTTTCCGTTCACGCGCTCCCTGTCTACGAGAAGTTGGTGGAATAATCGAATCTAAATCAGTCCCACTGTTCTCAGCATAACCTCGTTGAATTGATTTGTCGATGAATAATTGATAATCAGCTACAAGCTTCTCAGCCTCAGCTAGATCATGGATCGCGATTTTCTTGCGCTCCTTGCCATATTCATAGAAAGCATTGATAATCCCATCATGGTCTTTCAATTTTTGCAAATCGGTGTCATTGATAAATCCGATAACCAACTCTTCTTTGGCACGGATATCAATACTAGAACGAATCACACGACTAACTTCTGCTTTCATTGCTTCTTTGGACTCAGAATTCTTCGATTTTTCAACAATCAATGCAAGAATGTAGTCCAGATTAATCTCATCTGTTTTTAGGAGTTCAATCTCAAATTCGACCTCTGAAAGATCAACATCCAAATCCTTGGACTTTTCATAGTTCTTAAGATTCAAAAATTCATCTCGAATTTCCACATAAGTACTTCTTAAATCCTGAAGATAACCTTCGGAAATAGGTTTGTCTATCTCTTGGAATTCGTCATAATTTCGAAGAACATTATCAAGCTTTAGTAATTCACCAAACAACTTAACAAACTCTTTTTTATCATGCTCTGTTTCAATTTCTTGCGGATTCGGGAATCTTTCCAGAATTTCCTGACAAACCGCAGTATAGCCTTTGACCTCGATACCCGTTACTTGATCCACGAAACCATCCATGTATTCACTAAAACTTTTTTCTAAGATGATTTCAAGCTTATTGGTGTCTCCAAAAGTCTTAATAGCTTCTTGCGTAGCCTTTTCTAAATCACGGAAACAAACAATATTCCCAAAAGGTTTAACCTTGTTAAAAATTCGATTAGTTCTCGAAAATGCCTGAATCAATCCATGATAACGTAGGTTTTTATCGACAAAGAGAGTATTCATGGTTGGAGCATCAAATCCCGTCAAAAACATACCGACTACAATCAGCAAATCCACTTCCTTGGATTTAACTCGTTTAGAAAGGTCACGATAGTAATTTTGAAACTCGTTCCCATCAGCTGAGAAGTTTGTCTTAAACATGTGATTATAATCATCAATCGCTCTAGAAAGAAACTCTTTAGAAGATAGAGGCATCACTATATCTTGAGGTTCTAGCTCTTCATCTTGAATTTCGCCATAAGCTGACTGTTCTTCATTAGGTGCAAAGCTAAAGATAGTCGCAACCTTCAAACGCTTAGCTTCTGGTAATACTGCTTGTTGTCGCTGTAACTCTTCATAGTACAATTTTGCTGCTTCAATACTTTGTACAGCCAGCATAGCATTAAATCCAGCTAATTGTTTTTGTTTATGAGTATAGTGTTGATTTCGGTGTGTTTTTGTATTATACACTCGAAGTAAGTATTCTGTGATAATTGCTATCCGCTCGGGATGTAGAAGTAGTTCCTTCTCCATCTTTTTGAGTTTCTTCTCGTCGATCTCTCGGCCAACTGCTTTTTCAGCTTCTCTATACTTATTGATTTCAGGCTTGATATAGTTGTAATCGACCTTGAACTTCAACACTTTTTTATCTCGAATAGCATCCGTAATAACATAGTTATGAAGTTGTTCCCCAAAAACTTCTTGTGTCGTTTCTCCTGTTAAACTATTTTCTGGGAAAATCGGTGTCCCTGTAAATCCAAATAGAGAATACTGTTTAAAAGCCTTCTTAATGCGCTTTTGAGCCTTCCCAAACTGCGAACGATGACACTCATCAAAAATCAAGACACATTTCTTAGCATAGACTTCATGATTAGGATTCGCAGTGATAAACTTATTTAACTTTTGAATAGTTGTGACAACAATTCGATCATCATTTTCTTCGATACTACGTTGTAGTTCTTTTGTGTTATTGCTACCATTTACAGAATTTGGTTGGAATTTTTGATATTCCTTCATGGTTTGATAGTCTAAATCTTTTCTATCCACCACAAAAATTACTTTATCAATATAGTCCAACTCTGTTGCCAAACGAGCAGTCTTAAAACTGGTCAAGGTTTTCCCAGACCCTGTCGTATGCCAGATATAGCCACAAGCATTGATGGTTCCAAAATTCTTCATCTCATTTGAAGAATGAATTTTTCTCAAAATACTCTCGGTAGCTGCTATCTGATAAGGGCGCATGATGAGCAAGGTATTATCCACATCAAAAACACAATACTTGGTCAAGACTTCCAAGAGGACACGCTTACTTAAGAAAGTAACAGTAAAATCTTCCAATTCGTGAATAGTCTTATTCTTACGGTCTGCCCACTCACAGGTAAACTCATAGTGATTTTTATTTTGAGCTGTCGTATTTGCAAAGTAGCGTGTATAAGTGCCATTCGAAATCACAAAAATCTGAACATACTTATACAAAGAATTTTCACTATTAAAACTTTCCTTACTATAACGGTGAACCTGATTAAAAGCTTCTTGTAAACTAACTCCACGCTTCTTCAATTCAATCTGAACTAGTGGAAGACCATTGACTAAAATAGTCACATCATAACGGTTGGTATGACTCCCCACTTGCGTCACTTGGTTGATAACCTGCATGCTGTTGTTGTGAATATTTTTCTTGTCGAGGATGAAAATATTTTTAATCCGTCCATCATCAAAGACAAAGTCATAGATATGATTTTCTTGGATTTTTCGTGTCTTTTCAACCAAACCTTCATTGGGACAGTCTAAATACTCGACTACAAAACGTTGCCATTCAGCATCTGTAAACGTAACCTTATTAAGCTTTTCAATTTGAACCTTTGCATTCTCTAAAAGCTCTGCAGATGTATGGATAGCCAATCGTTCATAATTGAGACCATTGACCAAATCCGTAAGCAATTGTCTTTCCAAATCTGCCTCAGACTGAAATTCTCTATCTGTGCGATACTCTGGTTGATACTCAGCCAAGAGAATCCCTTCATTTGTTTCCGCAATTACTTCATGTACTTTTGAATAATCAACCATAGCATGCTTCCTTTTTTTGTTTTAATAAAGATTCTTTCTCAAAATGATTCAAGAATTTATCTAGTGAAGTTTAATAATTGTTCTCTCCAGTATTCATACTGTTTCTGTCTCAGTTCGATTTCTTTTGGAAGTCCCTCAGAAAGAGAGTTGGTTAGGGTGTTAAAATTGTCAAGAATGGAGACGATTCTTTTTTGTTCGGAAAGGGGGGGTAAAATAAACTTATATTGCATAATAGCTTTCTTATCTCCTCGAGGCATCTTAGAACCTTTTGAATATTGTACATCATAATAAAAGAATCGATCATCTGACAAAATATAATATAAATATTTATTTTCCATACAAGGAGCTATAGAATTTTGAATTGCCAAGACATCTCCACTTGTCCCACCAGCTTGATTAGAAAACCAAATTTTTTTGAGATAAGGTCTGATATTACCAATCAATATATCACCCTTATTATAGGTTGTAACACTTCCTTGATCAGGCAAAAATGTAGCAACTGCTTTCCCTCTTCTATCTTGCAACAAATTATCAACTCCAACATAAGTTTCAGGAGTCAAATCTGTCACACTAATCCTCTTTTGACTATATTCTGCAACTGCTCCCAACTCCACTTGAATTGGACCAAATACCCACTGTAAAAGCTTGATAATAGCGGAGTTGTCCCACTCCTCTACTCTACTCTACTCTCAGTGTACTCGCCTTCGGCGACGAATGTCAAGAGTTTTTCTCTAAAATATTCATACTGTTTTTGGCGTAGTTCAATCTCCTTGGGAAGTCCGATATTTAAGTCGTTACAAACCGTATCAAAGTTGTCTAAAACTTGAACAATACGAGACTGGATTTCAAGAGATGGAACTGGAATTTTGAAGGATTTTATTATCCCAGCATTAATATTTGATTGCGATCCTTGTCCCATTGATTTCAAGGTCTCATAATTATAAGTCAACCAATAGTAAACATAACGATAATTTGCTATATTTTCATCTATCTCAATGTTACAGCATGCTTGATTTGTTGTTAATGGAATTTTGGCAATACCTACTTTCGCAGCAGTTGCTCCGTACATAGCCACTATAACCGCATTTTTTTCAATCCATTTAGCTGATGAATTCGCTAATCCTTCTTCCGTTATGCCTAATTCTGTATCATAAATCTCCCGAAAATCTACCTCTTGAGTTCTAAGCCAAGGAATTGAACCTCCATAATATAAACTATTTGATCTATCTGGTGTGCCTCCTGATGTTATCTTCTTAGAAACCTCTAGGAGTGTCTTCCACTCAACCTGATAATCCTCATCATCAAATGATAACAGTTTATCTCTATAAAAAGAATATTGCTTTTTACGTGAGGTCAATTCTGAGGTCAATTCTGAGGTCAATTCTGTAACATAATCGGTAAATTTGTCAAGTATTTGCACGATTTTTTCTTGAATTTCTAGAGGAGGGATGGGAATTAAAAATTTTTCCATATCTTTAGAATTAATTCTAATTACTTTAGTCCCTGTCACTTTTCTCTCTTTCTGCTTTTGAAATTGAAAAGTTCTAAAATAATAGTTGATATACCTTGAATTCTGATTAGTCGTTAAAACATAGGAATCTCCAGAGATTCCTATTTCCTCATCTCCCTCCCATACAATGGATTTCCCTACATCCTCTACATTTTCTGACGTCGTCGCCATAATAATATCATTAGGCTTCGCTTTTCTTAACTTACAAAATACACTATCATCAGTAAAAGATACCGTGGTTTTTGTCGAAAATTTATATTTTGTATATATTTGACCATAATGTATTACAGGTTTTCCTTCATCAACAAAGTCTTTCTTTTGCAACCCATTCCCTCTATGAAATTCAACCACTTCCCCCAACTCTTTCCACTCAACTGGACAGTTCTGGATTTCTTCTAGGATGTTCATCACTTACCTCCTTCCTTGGCTAGATTTTCAATACTTTTGATTTCCTTGAGGTAATCTTTTTCAACTTGACTGAGGGTCTTGGCTTGGTAACTCTTATATTCCTTATCTACCTTCTGCTTCATCTGTTCACGAGATATAGAACCACTATTGTCCAGCAAGTCTTCTCCAGTAGCCTGAAGGATACGGTCCACATGTGTCACCCAGTCCGCCATAGTCATCACTTCTTCACGTTCTGCCTGTCTTTCCGCAAAGTCTAGATATCCTGATACAAGCTGATTGAGTCCACGGAGTTCCTTCTCTGTTAGATAGTTCTTGGCAACTTTTGCTTCGGATAAAGTAGGAAGGTCTCCCTTAAAAGTAGTCAAGCCCATAAACTCCTTTTCACTATCAACACGATTGTAGATGAGTTCGCTCGCAGTATTGTGGTGAATAGCATAATGCATCTTGTTTTGAACCGTCGCAAAGAATTTCTTTGCCTCTGGTGAATTTGCATTGTAGTCGCTTGATGTAGCAAAGAGATCCAAGACCTGACGATAAAAGACTTTTTCACTCGAGCGGATGTCTCGGATTCTTTCAAGGAGTTCTTTAAAGTAAGAGCCTCCACCCAAGTTTTTCAAGCGCTCATCATCCATGGCAAAGCCCTTAATCAGATACTCTTTCAAGACTGTCGAAGCATAGAGTCTGAACTGAATGCCACGAGGAGATCGAACTCGATAACCAATCGCCAAAATCATATCGAGATTATAGTAGGCGACATTTCGCTGAACACTTCTATTCCCCTCATTTTGAACTGTCAACTTATAGTTGACAGTTGCCTCTTCCGATAATTCTCCATCTTCAAAAATAGCCTTGATATGTTTACTAATATTTTGCTTGGAAGTTTGAAAGAGCTCAGCTAGTTCTTGTTGGGTCAGCCAAACCGTTCCATTATCCAAGTGGAGTTCAATAGCGGACTCGCCGTCATCTGTCCTATAGAGAATCACATCATTTGCCATAGCTCAGCTCCTCTATAATCTTGTCTATCTCTGCACGCAAGTGGTCAATTTTGGCAACAGTCTCAGCGATTTCTTTATTGAGAACATCTATATCAATCTTCTCACGTGTATCTTCTTGTTCGACATAGGTTGAAACAGATAGGTTATAATCCTGCTCTGAACCAATCACATCATTATCAACAAGAGCAGATTTATAGTCAACATTTTGATAATTAGAGAATAATTCAACTATATGTTCGATATTGCTATCCGTCAAAACATTGTTGTTAGTTTCTTTTTTGAATTCCTTAGTCGCATCGATAAAGAGCGTTTTGTTCTCTAGTTTATTTTTTGCCAAAACCAAGATCGTCGTTGCGATAGAAGTTCCAAAGAAGAGATTGTCTGGAAGGGAAATCACTGCTTCAACAAAGTTGTTATCTACTAGATACTGACGAATGGTCTTTTCAGCTCCTCCACGATAGAAAATTCCTGGAAAACATACAATAGCTGCTCGACCTTTATTGGACAAGTGATTGAGACTATGCATGATAAAGGCAAAGTCAGCTTTTGACTTAGGAGCTAGCTTACCAGCTGGCGCAAAGCGGTCATCATTTATTAGAGTTGGATCTCCATCTCCCACCCATTTGACAGAATACGGAGGGTTAGAAACGATAGCATCAAATGGCTTTTCTTCTAAATGCTGAGGATTTAAAAGGGTATCTCCTCGCTTAATATCAAAGTTATTGTAGTTGATATTGTGCAAGAACATATTCATACGAGCCAAGTTATAGTTGGTCATGTTAATTTCTTGACCAAAGAATCCATCTTCTAGAATATGGTCTTCATATTGTTTTTTCATTTGAAGAAGGAGAGAGCCTGAACCACATGTTGGGTCATAGACCTTGTTAATCTTGTCCTTGCCGACCATCACTAGACGAGCTAGTAGTTTAGAGACTGTCTGAGGTGTGAAAAATTCACCCCCACTTTTTCCTGCATTACTTGCATAGTTGGAAATCAAGAACTCATAAGCATCCCCAAAGGCATCGATATCATTTTCCTCAAAGTTAGCAAAGTTAATGCTATTGATACCATTTAGAATGTCAGATAGGCGCTTATTTTTTTCTGGAACAGTCCCACCAAGGATATTGCTTCGTGTATCCAAGTTGTCAAACAAACCTTTGATATCATCCTCTGATTTGAACCCAATCGCTGACTTCTCAATAGCTTGAAAAATATTAGCCAAGTCTTCGTTTAAATTTTCATTTTGCGAAGCATTCTCGACAACGTTTTCAAATAGTTGACTCGGAAGGATAAAGAATCCCTTATCCTCAACTGTCCCTGGTTTAAAATCTTGCTCAGCTTCTTGGTCACTCAATTCAGCATAACGGAATTCTAGATCCCCAGCCTCATGCTCAGCGCGGTCAAAATAGTCTGCCATATGCTCTGAAATAAAGCGATAGAAAAGGATACCTAGGATATATTGCTTAAAATCCCAACCATCTACAGCACCACGAACATCGTCCGCAATCGCCCAAATTTTACGATGCAGTTCCTTGCGTTCTGTATTTTCTTTACTTGCCATTTTTACTTTCCTTATTAAATAAATGTATTATCTCTTCTATTTTATCATATTTTAAGAAAACCCACTCGAAGCGAGAAGAGCGAGTGGGATAGAAATGTTTTTAGATTAAGATTTTACAATTTTATTCTATAAATTCAATTATTTTTTGATTTTATTAAGATAGTAGAACATTTTTCATACCATCCTTATCATCACTCTTTATAAATACAAGATTTCGTTTTCCTGTTAACTCTACCAATTTTTCTTTACCAAGAATGAGTGCAAGATTCTTAATAATCGAACGTTTAGCAGGCTCATCAAAATAAGTAAAAACAAATCGATAAATATATTTTCCATTCTCTGCTAATTCAAAACATTTTTGAAATATTTCCTTATCCAAAGGATCAACCGAGTGACCAAAAACAATAATATTCTTTGAATTTGGAAGTTGACCACCGAATGCATCACCTATATCATAGAAAGTTCGTTTAAAAAATTCTTCAAATTTATTTCCAGTTTCCTTAACAACTCTTTGGTAATATTTCTGATAAGGAATTAAATCACTGTTGACATCATTTTCTTTGTCCTCAATTCCAAAGACCATAGTATTGATTCGGCTGAAGGGTCTATCTAAATCAATTCGGCCATGTATGAAATGAGTTCTCTCCTCAGAAGTCCCAAATAAATATCCTGATGTATTAGTATAATTAAAGTTTAGAACTGAAGAATTCGATAAATCTGATATTGCATCTAGGGCTGTTGACCTTGCTTCAATCCTTCGAATATCAAAATCTAAATAATCTAAATACGACAGATAAATTTCTAATAGCTCAATTAATAAATCAAGTTGATTGATAAATTCATTATTCAATTTTTCAAGTGCAACTTCTCTTTGTAGTAATCTCCACTTTTTCTTGTAGAATAATTTAGAAAAATTATCAACAACAAATATTTTGGCATAAGCATTATTATCTTTTAGAAGTTTTTCCTTCAATCCTTCTGAATGTCTCTTGTTAGGTTCATTCATATTTTCATTATATAAAATATTATTCTCTTTAAAATACATTATTGCACCCGCGAGTTGGGAGATCATGATTTCAAGATTAGACCAATTATCTCCAAGGGTATCTTTGTTTTCATTGATAAATTTCAAATATAAATTATCTTTGTATTTCTCAATACTAATATTTTTAGATTTTAGAAACTCCAGCAACTCCTCATCTGGATTAGAAAATAATTGTTTTTCAAACTCAATAAAATCGGTATATCTTGTATCTCGGTTCATCGCACGATCAAACCCGTTGCCCAATATTAAAATTGTATCTGCCATAAAATTCCTCTTATCTATTATAATTGGATTATCTTTTACACTTTTTATCACTTCCACTATAACAGAAACATATGTTTTTCAGTCTTTTTCTCTAACATTATACCACGAAACCACAAAAATCCCCTTAGAAATCCGCTTCTAAGGGGTTGTCTTTATCCTGCTGCTTGGGCTGGTTCTGCTGGTTTGGTCTTTTTATCTTTCTTGCTACTAGTGATGAGACGGCGCTTGCTATCTCGGATGCTATTGAGTTCCTTGAGGAGTTGAGTCAGGTGTTCCTTTTCAGGATAGGCTTCTTCACTGGCTGCGGTATAGCGCATATAGAGGTCGTAACTAGTTGAAAGTTCGGTACGAAGCTGTCTGGTCTTACCAACTTCCTTGGCAGACTTGTGAGCACGCGCCTTACTTTCCACTTGGTCATATTCCTCTTTAGCATTGATCACCACCGTCAGCAACAGAATACTTTTAAATTTATGAGATTACAATCATTCGAAACTTAGAATGCTTTTAAATTCATGGAATTGCGATTATTCGAAACCTAGAATGCATATAACCTTTAGTTGACAGACCTATTCTAAGTCTCGAAGACCTGTATTCCCATCTATTTCTCATCAAAAACACTCATTCCCCCTTTCTCCTCCAAAATATGGTATAGTAGAAATATACTATCTACGAGGAGTTTACATGTCACAGGATAAACAAATGAAAGCTGTTTCTCCCCTTCTACAGCAGGTTATCAATATCTCATCAATTGTCGGTGGGGTTGGGAGTTTGATTTTCTGTATTTGGGCTTATCAGGCTGGGATTTTACAGTCCAAGGAAACCCTCTCTGCCTTTATCCAGCAGGCAGGTATCTGGGGGCCACCTCTCTTTATCTTTTTACAGATTTTACAGACGGTCGTCCCTATCATTCCTGGAGCCTTGACCTCGGTGGCTGGCGTCTTTATCTACGGTCACATCATCGGGACTATCTACAACTATATCGGCATCGTGATTGGCTGTGCCATTATCTTTTATCTGGTGCGCCTCTACGGAGCTGCCTTTGTCCAGTCTGTCGTCAGCAAGCGCACCTATGACAAGTATATCGTCTGGCTGGATAAGGGCAATCGTTTTGACCGTTTCTTTATCTTTATGATGATTTGGCCGATTAGTCCGGCTGACTTTCTCTGTATGCTGGCTGCCCTGACCAAGATGAGTTTCAAGCGCTACATGATCATCATCATTCTGACCAAGCCCTTTACCCTCGTAGTCTATACCTACGGTCTGACCTATATTATTGACTTTTTCTGGCAAATGCTTTGAGAATAGAAAAATCCGTTTGGTTTCCCAAGCGGATTTTTAAAACGTTGATTGACTATAGCTTGATGCTAAATATACTTTGGTATGGAAATCATGCCTATTTTTCGATAGTGAATCGAGGACTTACCTAGCCTTTCCGCCGTGATGGAAACACCTGAAATCGAATGGTTTCAGGTGTTCGGAAACTTTGAGACATTAGGCTCAAAGTTTAGGTATGGAATTTCAAAGAAAGTCGCTACCGTCCGTAATCACTTAAGGAAAGGCTCAAAAAACATTATCTTCAACAAAATCCGTTTGGTTTCCCAAGCGGATTTTGTGCTTTATTTTGAAACTTCTTTTGCAAGAACAAAGTTCCCAAGAGTAGCAGAACCATTTCCTGCGACTGCTGGCGTCACAATGTAATCACGCACATCTGGTACTGGTAGGTAGCCATTGAGAAGAGATGTAAATTTCTCACGGACACGGTCCAGCATGTGTTGTTGAGCCATGACCCCTCCACCAAAGACAATCACGTCTGGGCGGAAAGTCACTGTCGCATTAACCGCAGCTTGAGCGATATAGTAGGCTTGAACATCCCAAACAGGGTTGTTGAGTTCAATATTTTCCCCACGTACACCTGTACGAGCTTCCAAACTTGGACCAGCTGCATAGCCTTCCAGACATCCCTTATGGAAAGGACAAACACCCTTAAACTCTTTTTCAATATCCATTGGGTGTCTAGCTACATAGTAATGGCCCATCTCAGGGTGACCCACACCGCCGATAAACTCACCACGTTGGATAACACCTGCACCGATACCTGTACCGATTGTATAGTAAACCAAGTTTTCGATACGACCACCAGCATTATTACGGGCAACCACTTCACCGTAGGCAGAGCTGTTTACGTCTGTAGTGAAGTACATTGGCACGTTGAGGGCGCGACGAAGGGCACCAAGCAAGTCCACATTTGCCCAGTTTGGTTTTGGAGTCGTTGTGATAAAACCATAAGTTTTTGAGTTTTTATCAATATCAATCGGACCAAATGAACCAACTGCAAGACCAGCAAGGTTGTCGAATTTTGAGAAGAACTCGATGGTTTTATCGATTGTTTCGATTGGAGTTGTTGTTGGAAATTGTGTTTTTTCTACAACGTTAAAGTTTTCATCACCGACAGCACAGACAAACTTTGTACCGCCCGCTTCCAAGCTTCCATATAATTTTGTCATGATAAACCTCTTGTTTTTATTTTCTTTATTATAGCATATTTCGAAAGTCTAAATTTCTCTATTTTTTAGATTTTCCTCTGTAAATCTTACCATTCAAGCAAAAACGAACAAACATGTCATTTGTTCGTTTTCACATTAGAGAGGATTGATTAGATTTTCACTTCGATCACAGCATCCCCCTTAGCAACTGAACCTGTTGCTACTGGAGCTACTGAAGCGTAGTCAGCTGTATTTGTAACGATAACCATTGTTGTATCATCAAGACCAGCTGCAGCGATTTTGTTTGAGTCAAAGGTTCCAAGAACATCGCCTGCTTTCACCTTGTCACCTTGGGCAACTTTTTGTTCGAAACCTTCACCGTTCATTGTTACAGTGTCGATACCAACGTGGATCAAGACTTCAGCACCATTAGTTGTTTTCAAACCAAAGGCGTGTCCTGTTGGAAAGGCGATTGAAACTTCAGCATCAGCTGGTGCATAGACCACACCTTGGCTAGGTTTCACAGCGATACCTTGTCCCATAGCTCCACTTGAGAAGACTGGGTCATTGACATCCGCAAGAGCGACAACGTCACCAACGATAGGAGTTACAAGTGTTTCATTTTGAAGAGCTGCTGGAATGTTACCAGTTGTTTCTTCTTGGACCAAACGTTCTGTCGCTACTTCAGTAGCAACTTCTTTTTCATCCTCATAACCAAACATGTAAGTAAGAGCAAAACCAAGTGCAAATGATACAGCTACCATAAGAAGGTATTGGGCAAGTTGTCCGTTACCAACATAAAGCATTGTACCAGGGATGATGGTGATACCACTACCATTACCAGCAAGTCCAAGGATAGAAGCCAATCCACCACCGATTGCACCAGCAATCAATGAGAGGAAGAATGGTTTACGGAAGCGCAAGTTCACCCCGAAGATAGCAGGCTCTGTAATACCGAGGAAGGCAGAAAGAGCAGCTGGGAAAGCAAGTGTTTTTAGTTTTGGATTTTTAGTTTTGACACCAACCGCAACAGTTGCAGCACCTTGAGCTGTCATAGCAGCAGTGATGATAGCGTTGAATGGGTTAGCATGGTCAGCAGCAAGCAATTGAACTTCAAGCAAGTTGAAGATATGGTGCACACCTGACACGACGATCAATTGGTGAACCCCACCAATCAAGAAACCACCAAGACCAAATGGCATACTAAGGATCGCTTTTGTCGCGATAAGGATGTAGTTTTCAACAACGTGAAAGACTGGTCCGATGACAAATAGTCCAAGGATAGACATAACCAAAAGTGTCACGAATGGTGTTACCAAAAGGTCAATGACATCTGGAACGACCTTGCGGACAGCTTTTTCAAATTTAGCTCCGACAACCCCGATGATGAAGGCTGGAAGAACGGAACCTTGCAAACCAACAACAGGGATGAAACCAAAGAAGTTCATAGCTGTTACTTCACCACCTTGAGCAACTGCCCAAGCGTTTGGAAGTGAGCCAGAAACAAGCATCATACCAAGAACGATACCAACGGCAGGGTTACCACCGAATACACGGAAGGTTGACCAAACAACCAAACCTGGCAAGATGATGAAGGCTGTATCTGTCAAGATTTGTGTGTAAGTTGCAAAGTCTCCTGGAAGTGGCATTTCAAGAGCAATGAAAAGACCACGCACACCCATGAAGAGACCTGTCGCTACGATAACTGGGATGATTGGAACGAAAACGTCACCGAAAGTACGGATAGCACGTTGGAACCAGTTCCCTTGTTTAGCAGCTTCTGCTTTCATGTCATCTTTAGATGATGTTGGTAAACCAAGTGCAACAACTTCATCGTACATTTTGTTTACTGTACCAGTACCAAAGATGATTTGGTATTGACCTGAGTTAAAGAAAGCACCTTGAACTTTTTCCAAGTTCTCAATCACTTCTTTATTGATTTTTCCTTCATCTTTGACCATGACACGAAGACGAGTCGCACAGTGAGCTACACTGTTGACATTTTCACGTCCACCCAAGGCATCGATGACTTTTTTTGCAATTTCCTGATTGTTCATTTGCAAAAATCTCCTTATATAAAATTTTGTTCTTGTTTGAAAGCGATTTTATTCGCCCTACGACTATTATTTTATCATGTTTTAGAAATATGTCAAGCGTTTTGCAGAAAAAATATTCTATCCACTTAGTAAGCTTGCTTTAGATTGATTGTTTTTGACTGTTTTATCAGGTGTTCCTTAAAAAAATAAGTTTAAATTCTTGGTTAAAAGGGTTTTATTTCATTCTCTTTCATATTTTCGTAAAAATTTGATTGATTTCCTGCATTTATTTTATGACAAACGTTTGACAGTTTTTTCTCTTTTTTAACATAAAAGGCTTGCATTTTTAATCGAAAACGGTTACTATTAAAAGTGATAAGATTTTTGGAGGAATGAATGAATGGAATGGACAACTGAGAGTCGTTACAGACTTTATCAAGACTGGACGCAAGAAGAAATTAAGAATATTAAGGAAAATATGGCACAATCTCCATGGCATACTCATTATCATGTTGAGCCAAAAACAGGACTTCTCAACGACCCAAATGGCTTTTCTTACTTTGATGGAAAGTGGATTGTTTTTTATCAGAACTTTCCTTTTGGTGCAACCCACGGTTTGAAATCTTGGGTGCAATTGGAAAGCGAGGACTTGGTTCATTTCACAGAAACTGGAGTCAAAGTTTTGCCTGACACTCCATTAGATAGCCACGGTGCCTACTCTGGTTCTGCCATGCAGTTTGGCGATAACTTGTTCCTATTCTATACTGGAAATGTTCGTGATGAAAACTGGATTCGTCACCCATACCAGATTGGTGCTTTGATGGATAAGGATGGCAAGATTACGAAGATTGACAAGATCTTGATTGACCAGCCAGCAGACTCTACTGACCACTTCCGCGACCCGCAAATTTTTAACTTTAAAGGTCAATATTATGCCATCGTCGGAGGACAGGACTTAGAGAAAAAAGGCTTCGTCCGTCTCTACAAAGCTATTGACAACGACTACACAAACTGGCAAGCTGTTGGTGACCTTGACTTTGCTAACGACCGCACTGCCTACATGATGGAATGTCCAAACCTGGTCTTTGTAGGCGAGCAACCTGTCCTTCTCTACTGCCCACAAGGATTGGATAAAAAAGTTCTATACTACGACAATATCTATCCAAATATGTATAAGATCGGGGCTTCCTTTGACCCTGAAAATGCCAAAATGGTAGATGTGTCTCAACTTCAAAACATGGATTACGGTTTCGAAGCCTATGCTACCCAAGCCTTCAACGCTCCTGACGGACGCGCTCTAGCAGTTAGCTGGCTTGGTTTGCCAGATGTTTCTTACCCATCTGACCGTTTTGACCACCAAGGAACCTTCTCTTTGGTCAAAGAACTCACTATCAAAGACGGTAAACTCTACCAATACCCAGTCGCAGCTATCAAGGATCTCCGTGCTTCTGAAGAAGCTTTCTCAAATCGTGCCCAAACCAAGAACACCTACGAACTTGAACTCAACTTGGAAGCCAATAGCCAGAGCGAGATTGTCTTACTTGCTGATAAAGAAGGCAAGGGACTTGCAATCAACTTTGACCTTGTAAATGGTCAAGTGACAGTGGATCGTAGCCAGGCTGGTGAACAGTACGCCCAAGAATTTGGGACAACTCGTTCTTGCCCTATCGATAATCAGGCTACTACTGCTACAATCTTTATCGATAACTCTGTCTTTGAAATTTTCATCAATAAAGGAGAAAAAGTATTTTCTGGTCGTGTCTTCCCACATGCGGACCAAAATGGTATCCTCATCAAATCTGGAAACCCAACTGGAACTTACTATGAATTAGATTATGGTCGCAAAACTAACTGATGTCGCCAAACTTGCAGGCGTCAGCCCTACTACCGTTTCTCGGGTTATCAATAAAAAAGGTTATCTATCTGAGAAAACCATTCAAAAGGTCAATGAAGCCATGCGAGAATTGGGCTATAAACCCAACAACCTAGCTCGTAGTTTACAAGGAAAATCAGCTAAGTTAATCGGCTTGATTTTCCCCAACATTTCCAACGTTTTCTATGCAGAATTGATTGACAAATTGGAACACCAACTCTTCAAAAATGGCTACAAGACCATCATCTGCAACAGTGAGCACGATTCTGAAAAAGAACGCGAGTACATCGAAATGTTGGAAGCCAATCAGGTGGACGGCATCATTTCTGGTAGTCACAACTTGGGAATTGAAGACTACAATCGTGTGACAGCGCCGATTATTTCCTTTGACCGAAACTTGTCACCAGACATTCCTGTCGTTTCCTCTGACAACTATGCTGGTGGGGTTCTTGCTGCCCAGACCTTGGTTAAGACAGGCGCCCAGTCTATCATCATGATTACAGGGAATGACAATTCCAATTCGCCAACCGGACTGCGCCACGCTGGTTTTGCATCGGTTCTACCAAAAGCACCTATTATCAATGTTTCCAGTGACTTTTCTCCTGTCAGAAAAGAAATGGAAATCAAGAATATCTTGACCCGACAAAAGCCTGATGCCATCTTTGCTTCGGATGATTTGACAGCTATTCTGGTCATTAAAATTGCTCAAGAACTGGGCATTTCTGTCCCAGAAGAGCTCAAGGTCATCGGATACGATGGGACCTACTTTATCGAGAATTACTATCCTCATTTGACAACAATTAAGCAACCTATGAAGGAGATTGCCCAACTCACTGTTGACCTCCTCTTACAAAAGATCGAAGGCAAGGAAGTTGCGACAACTGGTTACTTCTTACCAGTCACCCTATTACCAGGAAAAAGTATTTAATACTCAATGAAAATCAAATTCAAATCACGTCAGCGTCGCCTTACCGTAGATATATGTAACTGACTTCGTCAGTCTTATCTACAACCTCAAAGCAGTGCTTTGAGCAACCTGCGGCTAGCTTCCTAGTTTGCTCTTTGATTTTCATTGAGTATAAGCACAAGAAAACTCAGACCAATTCGTCTGAGTTTTTTATAATCTTAAATTTGCGAGATAGTGCTGGGCTGTCTCTAGATTAAAGCTCTTATCTGCGATGAGGCGTTCAACTAGGGGAGCTACCTCGGATTCACTGGCACCTGCTAGGAGTGCCAAGGATTTGGCCTGCAATTTCATGTGCCCTTGCTGAATCCCTGTGCTCACCAAGGCTTTGAGGGCTGCAAAGTTTTGGGCAAGACCGATAGACACGATAATCTGAGCTAATTCTTTGGCAGAAGGATTTCCCAGTAGCTCATGACTAAGAGCTACACGAGGGTTGAGACCAATAGAGCCACCCTTGGTTGCTACAGGCATAGGAAGTGTCATCTCACCGACCAATTCTTCTCTTTCAAGGTCCAGTGTCCATTGACTAAGACCTCGATAGCGTCCATCTCGACTAGCAAAGGCATGGGCCCCCGCCTCAATGGCACGCCAGTCATTACCAGTGGCAATCAAAATGGCATCAATACCGTTAAAAATCCCTTTATTGTGGGTAGCTGCTCGATAAGGATCAGCCTGCGCAAATTGGCTCGCCAAAGCAATTTTCTCTGCAATTTCTCGTCCTTGATCCCTTTGGCGACTCAAGTAACGAAAGGCAATGCGACAGCTTGCAGTCACTAGAGAATCGGTCGCGTAGTTGGACAGGATTCCCATAAGACTCTGCCCCTGACTTAGTTCTTCTAAGACTGGTTTCAAGGCTTCCAGCATGGTGTTAAGCATATTGGCTCCCATGGCTTCTTGGGTATCAACATGAAGATAAACAACAAGGAAGTCCGTTTCGCTTTTGATCTGTTCTACATGCAAATCACGCGCCCCGCCTCCACGTTTAACGATAGAAGGATAGGCTTGATTGGCAAGTTCTAAGAGTTCTGTTTTCTTGCTTGCAATCTTCTCTTGCGCTTGTTCAGGAGCAGCAACTTGATAAAGGGCTACCTGACCGATCATCTGGCGCTCATGGACTTGCGCAGTAAAACCGCCTGCACGCTTAATGATTTTACTGGCATAGCTGGCCGCAGCAACCACAGAGGGCTCTTCTGTCACATAGGGAACTGTGTATTCCTGACCATTGACAAGGACCTCTGGGACTAGCGAATAAGGCAGAGAAAAAGTTCCCACTACATTCTCACTCAGCTGGTCTGCGACAGTCACACTAATCTGTTCATCCTGCTCCAGACTGGTTTGTTTTTCAGGACTAAGGAGCGCCTGAGCTTTTAACAGCTCAAGGCGCTCATGGTATGATTTTTTAGAAAATCCATTCCAACTTATCTTCATTATTTTTCAACCTTACTATAACGACGTTGGTGGTCCACAATTTCAACCAAGGCAAACTCTTGATTTTCATAGCCAGCAAACTGGACAGAGTTTGTTTCATCCAAGTCCACTTCCTCAAAGAACACCTTTTCATAGTCAGCTACGGATAGGGCAGTTCGTTGGTTGAGTTTATTCAAGCGGTCTTTATCTAGATAGGCTTCATATCCTTCAACTAATTCACCACTGAAGAACTCAGCCACAGCCCCACTTCCGTAACTATAAAGGGCAATTTTATCCCCAGCCTTCAAGCTATCTGTATTTTCCAAGAGAGATAAAAGTCCTAGGAAAAGTGAACCAGTGTAGATGTTCCCCACCTTTTGACTGTAGAGAATAGACTGGTCAAAATGCTTTTGCAAGAGGTCTTTTTTCTCTTGAGGCAGACTCTTGTCCATGATTTTTTTCAAGCCTTTTAGCGCTAATTTAGGATAAGGTAAGTGGAAACAAACAGCCGCAAAATCATCCAAAGTAAGCTGGTAGCGTTTTTGGTATTCAAGCCAAGTCGTTTTCAAACTATCCAAATATTGTTGGGTAGAATAGACACCATTTACGTAAGGAGTTGTTGAGTAATTTGGACGCCAGAAATCCATGATGTCACGGGTTTGAGCTACATTGTCATTATTAAAGGCCATAATTCGTGGATTTTGTGTAATCAACATAGCCACACTTCCAGCACCCTGAGTTGGTTCTCCAGGTGTTTCAATACCGTATTTGGCAATATCACTGGCAATAACCAAAACTTTGGACTCCGGAGAATTTTCCACATGCAATTTGGCATAATGAAGGGCAGCTGTCGCTCCATAGCAGGCTTCTTTAATCTCGAAACTACGAGCAAAGGGCTGGATGCCAAGCAAGCCATGCACAAAGACGGCTGCAGCCTTACTCTGGTCAATTCCTGACTCGGTAGCCACAATGACCATGTCAATTTCTTGTCTCTCTTGCTCAGTTAAAATAGAGTCACTTGCACTCGCCGCCAAGGTCACGATGTCCTCAGTTAAGGGCGCAATACTCAATTCCTCGAGTAAGAGTCCTTTGCTTAATTTTTCAGGGTCAATTCCCCTCGCTTCTGCTAAGTCTTGTAACTTCAAGACATATTGACTGGTCGCAAAACCAATCTTATCAATACCGATTGTCATATTTACCTCTGTTTTATCATTCATGTAAAAAATCGTTCAGTACTATTTTATCACAAATGGCAGTAAAAGAGAGAAAAAAGACTTGATTCACCAAATCAAGCCTCTTGTTCGTCTAACGATTTTGCTGTTTTCGTAAGTAGGAATACAGTCTGAGAATCACTGTCCCGCTAGCCATTCCAATGGAAATGACCACAGCCAGCATGACAACTAAGGTTGCACTTGCCAGCGCTTTATTATAGTCTCCTGTCACAAAAAAGGCAGTTGTCCGATAGGACAGATAGCCCGGAACCAGGGGTGCCAAAATGGCCAAGATAAAGACCACAGCAGGTGTCTTATAAAGAATACTTAAAATCTGGCTGACACAAGAACCGATAATGGCAGCAATGAAGGTAGCTACAATGACATTGGTCGGTTCCTTGAGCAAGAGATAGATTAGCCAGACAGCCATGCCCAAAATCCCTCCTGGTAAGAGCATAGACCGTTGAACATTGAGTACGATTAAAAAAGTGATGATAGCAAGAAGACTTGCTACTGCTTGTAATAAAAAGGTAGTTAGTGTCATATTAGTTCATCAATACCAAGGCGACAGAAGTTCCTGCCCCTAAAGCAAGGGTAATGAGTAGGGATTCAAACATCTTACTCATACCAGAGTTTATGTGGTTGGTCATGATATCCCGAACCGCATTGGTCAAGGCAATTCCTGGTACAAAAGGCATGACGGCACCAGCTATAATCAAATCTGCTGTTGAAGGAAAGCCCGTGTAGCGAGCCCAAAACTGAGCTATCATCCCAAAGACAAAGGCTCCAGCAAAGGCTGTTACAAAGGGAATTCGGATAAACTTCTCCACATAGAGGGAAAAGGCAAAACCAAATAAGGTAGCCACTCCTGCTCCGAGTGCGTCGTAGATATTTCCACTAAACATAATTGAAAAGAAAGGAGCGCTAAAGGTCGCAGCCAGAGTTACCTGTAACTTGGTATAGGGAAGTGGTTGGGCTTGCAAGGCCGTCAATTGCTTGAAGGCTGTTTCTAAATCAATTTGCCCTCCAACCAGCTGACGAGAAATTTGGTTCACATCGCAGACTTTTTCAATGTTATAAGAAGAGGAGGTCACGCGCTTCATGCGCGAAATATTGGTATTTTCAATCGAGAAAAAGATGGCGGCAGGCATGGCAAGGACATTGCAATCCACAATCCCCTGTGAATGCGCGATCCGAATCATGGTATCTTCTACACGATGAATTTCTGAGCCACTTTTAAGGAGAATAGTCCCCGCTAGCATAATCACATCGATGACGGCATTTAATTCTTTTGATTCTTCCATGCTTTCCTCCTTTTATCAACTCCTTCTATTCTATCACAAATCAGGACTCAAAAAAAATCTTTGCCACGAAATCATGACAAAGATTGATTACTCATTTTGATTATCCATCTGCTTTTAAGGAGTAGCTGAACTTGTTTTAGGTTTGTAGATTGAAATCTTGACTCTAGTCTTATTGAGGTCTACCTTTTCACCTGCTCTAGGACTCTGTTCAACGACTGTACCTTCAGCAGTTCCAGCGGGAGCTGTCGACACTTCTACAACTTCAATATTGGCTTCCTTAATCCCAACAATTTGAATCAAATTGTTCTTAGTAAACTCCAAGCTGGAACCAATGTAACTCGGCATGGCTACACTTGTAACTTTTTTAGCTACTGTCAAGACGATTTGAGTAGGTTTACTCAAATCATAAGGGATACCTGCACCTGGACTTTGTTTCATAATCGTTCCTGGTTCGCTTTCGCTGGACTCTTCTTCCTCTATCTTAATCAAATTCTCAGGAACCTTCTTCTGCTTGAGTTCTGAGATTACTTCTGTAGAGTTCCGTCCAATATAGTTCCCTAATTGAATCGTCGTAGCTTTTTTAGCTACTGTCAAGACGATTTGAGTTGCCTTGCTCAAGTCATAGGTCGTACCTTCTGGTAGACTTTGCTTCATGACCGTTCCAGCCTCACTCTCCTTGGACTCTTCTTCCTCAATTTTAATCAAATTATCTGGAACTTTTTTCTCTTTTAATTCCGCAATGACATCAGAGGATTTCCGGCCGACATAATTACTAATTTGGAAGGATTGTTTGCCTGATGAGACAACCAAATTGATTTTCGTTCCTTCTTTTCGACCAGTTCCAGCGCCAGGATCTGTACGGATAATCCGCCCTTCTTCCACCTTTTCACTAGCCTCTGACTTCTCCTCGCCAATCTCAAAATTGGCTTTCTTGAGCGTTTCCTTGGCTTCCGCAACTGTCTGACCTGCCACATTTGGAATAGCAATGGTTGCAGGAGTTCTGGATAGTATCCAAATAAGAGAAGCTGCTACCAATACAAGGCTGGCCAAAAAAATCAGGTAACGCATCTTAAATCTACCTTTTTTCGGTGCTTGTGGTTGGTAAGTTTCCTCTGTCACAGCCTGGCTTGATTTTTTGATTGGTTTGTGTTCTGTCTGCGCTTGAACCTTAGGAATAGATGTCAAGGTACTCTGGGAAACTTTTGGTAGAGTCTTGGTGTCTGCCTTAGTCGCATCGTCAAAGACCAGCTTTGGTTCATTACGACGATTATAAGACAAACTACTAGACAAATCCACATACATTTCAGCAACTGATTTATAGCGATCTGTCAATTTCTTAGCAGTTGCCTTGATAATAACATTTTCTAAAGCCTGGGGCACAGATGGATTTTCTGCAATAACGGACGGCAGTGGTTTTTGGAAATGCTGGAGGGCGATGGTCACCGCACTATCTCCATCGTAAGGAATATGACCTGTCAGCATCTCATAAAAGATAATCCCCATGGCATAGATATCACTTTGTACAGTCGCCTTCGAACCACGCGCCTGCTCTGGTGACAAGTAATGAACTGAGCCCAGCATCGAGTTAGTCTGAGTCAGACTCGTCTCAGCAAAGGCTACTGCAATCCCAAAGTCTGTGACCTTGGCAGTCCCATCTGGTGTCAAGAGGATGTTTTGAGGTTTCAAGTCCCGATGGACAATTCCTCTGGTATGGGCCAAACGCATAGCCAAGAGAATTTGTCCCATGATACGGACAGCTTCTTCATTAGAAAGAGGATAGTGTTCCTTGATATAGCGTTTGAGGTCAAGTCCAGCCACATACTCCATAGCTAGGTACTGTTGACCGTCTTCCTCGCCAATATCTGTTATCCGAACGATATGAGGATGGTCTAAATCTGCCATAGCTCTCGCTTCACGCTGAAAACGAGCTACAGCTATCGGGTCCGTCTGGTAGTTGGTCCTCAGAACCTTCACTGCCACTTCTTCCCCATCTAAGATTAAGTCTTTGGCTAGGTAGACATCCGCCATGCCTCCTCGACCAATCTGTTTGACAATCCGATAGCGTCCGGCAAAAATCTTGCCGATTTGGATCATTCTGCATCCTCCTCGTTCATAGAAACAAGGGCAACCGTAATGTTATCTAAACCTCCTGCATTGTTAGCAAAACGAACAAGTGTCTCCGTCTTATCTGCTAAAGGAATATCACTGGTTACAATATCACGAATTTCACTGCCTGAAATCATATTGGTCAAGCCATCGCTATTGAGCAAGAGATAATCGCCTGACTCAAGAATGACTGTCCCAAAATCAGGCTGAATTTCATCTTTTTGCCCAATAGACTGGGTGATGATATTTTTTTGAGGATGAGTTTCTGCCTCTTCTGGTGTCAATTGACCTGCCTTAAGCAATTCATTGACCAAAGAATGGTCGCTCGTCAACTGATGGTATTCTTCTCCACGAATCAAGCCGATACGAGAATCCCCAATATGAGCATAGATAGCCTGATTATCAATAATAACAAGGACTTCCAAAGTCGTTCCCATGCCTCTGTAAGCTTCATCCTGACCAAGCTGGTGAATCTTTTGATTTTCAATTTCTAGGTAATGGGCAAACCATTCACGCACTTCATTGACTGTATCGATTTGGGTATCAACCCAAGCTACACCTAGGTCTGTTACCGCCATTTCACTAGCGATATTCCCTGCGCGATGACCTCCCATCCCATCAGCTAAAATAATCATGGTACGTCCAGCTCTATTGACATAGTGGTTGACATAGTCTTGGTTATTTGTTCGTTTCTGACCAACATCTGTTAATAATGAAATTTCCATGTGTCAGTTCCTTCCTAATCCGATATCTTGCGAAATTGACTGATGAAGAATCCATCACTTCCATACAGTTCAGGTGTAATGAGGATACAGCCATCTTTCATGATATCCTTACATTCATGTTCTAGTCTTACCTGCTCGAACTCAGGATGACTTTCTAAAAACGCCTCAACGACTTGAAAATTCTCCTCTGAGACAATAGTACAGGTACTATAAGTTATTATACCACCTTTGCGTAGGGTTTGACAAACACTACCTAATATTTCTAGCTGAATTTCCTGTAAGGATGCGAAATCTGCCGTTTCTTTATTGTATTTGATATCTGGTTTGCGACGCAGGAGACCGATTCCTGAGCAGGGAGCATCCACTAGAATCTTGTCAAAGGAATTCTGACCAAAAAACTCATGCACCTTTCTGGCATCCAATTTTTGCGTTTGAACCCGATCTGCAACCCCTAGACGTTGGGCATTTTCTTGGATTAAGTCCAACTTGTGGTCATACAAATCCAGAGCAGTAACCTGACCTGTAGTGAGATAAGAGGCTATATGGGCTGTTTTCCCACCCGGAGCGGCACAGGCATCTAGAACCTGCTCATCACCTTGTAGATCAAGCGTCGGAGCAACCAGCTGACTGGACTCGTCTTGGATGGTAATGGCTCCCTCCGCAAACAAATCATGGCCTGCAAAATGCCCTTGCTCCTTAACCAGACCAGAAGGAGATAAGGATGAATCACTAGCCTCCAATAAGGCTTGGATTTCCTCTTTTCGGCTTAAATCAGTCACACGAATACTTGCCTTATTTCGCACCAAAAGACTTTCAAAGATGGCTTGTGCTCGCTCTTCACCGTATTCTTCCTTGAGCTTGGCAACTAACCAAACTGGAAGGGAATAAGCAATAGAATCACGTTTGTTTTTTCGTTTGATGCTGGCAATATCTGGCCACCCTTCACGCAGGATACGGCGTAAGATAGCATTGACCAATTTTTCACTGCCCTTTTTACGGACTTTGGCCAATTCCACTGCCTCATTAACCACAGCATGGTCTGGAATCTTGTCCAAATAGCGAAGCTGGTAGGCACTCATGAGAAGCAGGACATAGAGCCAACTGTCTAACTGGTCTCTATCCTCGATAAAGTGGGATAGGTACCATTCCAGAGTCAGTTTGCGGGCTACCGTTCCATAGACAATCTCAGTCACCAAGCCCTTGTCCGCTGCTGAAAGCTGGCTTCCCTTGAGATGCTTATTTAAGGCGATATTTGAGTATGCTTGATTGATAAAGACATCCTCTAATACTGCTAGAGCTAGACTTCTAGCCGTTTCTACTTTAGTCACCAAATCGTTCTCCTACAGTCAATGTACGTCCAACACCGTTGAGGAAGGAAGCAATGTCCATTTTAGGTTTACCAGCAGGCTGAACTTGTTTGAAAGACAAAGCTCCTTCTGCCGTTGCAACAACCAATTCTTTCTTGCCAATAGAGAGGATTTCACCTGGATTACCCTGACCTTCTACTGGTAGGGCTTCATAAATCTTAAAGCGGTCACCCTTGAGGAAAGTATGGGCTACAGGCCACGGGTTCATGCCACGGATTTGGTTAAAGAGTTGGCGATTGCTTTTAGTCCAATCCAGTTTTTCTTCCTCTGGCTTGATATTTGGCGAGAAAGTGACCCGACTTGGATTCTGCGGTTCAGGTTTGATTTCCCCAGCAATATAGGCAGGTAAAGTATCCAAAAGCAAATCACGACCAACAAGCGCTAATTTCTCAAATAAGGTACCAACATTGTCCTCATCTGTTATAGGGATGCTGCGACGAGAAATCATATCTCCTGCATCCATTTCTTTGACCATTTCCATAATGGTCACACCAGCTTCCTCATCCCCTTGAATCAAAGCATAATGGATAGGCGCACCACCACGGTGTTTTGGAAGAAGGGAAGCGTGAACGTTAACCGCAAAGTCCATGCTATCAAGAAGTTTACTTGGAAGAAACTGCCCAAAAGCAGCAGTCACGATTCCATCCGCACCTAGCTTCATAATAGCTTCCATCTCTGGACTTCCAGATAATTTTTCAGGTTGGTAGATAGGAAGTCCTGCTTCTTTGGCAGCCTGCTTGACTGGAGTTTCTTGGATCACTTTTTTACGACCAACAGCACGGTCTGGCTGGGTCACAACGGCTAGAATTTCGTAACGGTCATCTGTCAAAAGTCCTTTTAAGACTGTTGCTGAAAAGTCGGGTGTCCCCATAAAGATTAGTTTTGTCATATCTTCTCCTTCTTATAAAAATTGCTGTGGCTCATGGTCAATACTGAGACGGAGCTCACTATTTTCCCTTTCTTGAGTCAAGGCCAGTACTCGATTGAGGGTCGGCCCCAGCTCATCTTCTAAACGGTATTTAATTAAAATCTGGTAATGATAGAGGTTGTGGGTACGAGCAATGGGTTTGGGCGTCGGGCCAAGGATGTTACTGGTTTCGGACAAACCTGACCGCAAAATGTTCATGACTTCATAGGCACGTTTGACCACCTCTTCTTCTTTCTTGTGAGAAAGGGTAATGCCAATCGTAAAATAATAAGGTGGATAGCCAAGTTGTCGTCTGATACCCATTTCATAGGCATAAAAGCCTTCGTAGTCCTGTTCCTTGGCAAATCGAATAGCATAGTGCTGCGGATTGTAGGACTGGATCAAGACCTGCCCAGCTTTTTCAGCCCGACCTGCTCGACCTGCCACCTGAGTCAAGAGCTGGAAGGTTCTCTCAGAAGAACGAAAATCAGGCAGATTCAAAGCTGTATCCGCATTGAGAACTCCGGCTAGGGTTACATTTGGAAAATCCAAACCTTTGGCAATCATCTGAGTGCCTAGTAAAATATCCGCCTCTCCTCGTCCAAACTGGTCAAGTAGAGCTTGATGACTTCCTTTCTTGCGAGTCGTATCCACATCCATGCGTAAAATCCGAGCCTGAGGAAAGAGTTCTGCCAGTTCGTCATAAGCCTTCTGAGTTCCTGTCCCATAGTAACGAACACTGCGACTCTTACAGTTAGGACAGACCTGAGGAATATCTTTCGAAAAACCACAATAATGGCAGTTCATAGTCTTGGTATCCATATGCAAGGTCAGGGAAATGTCACAGTTGGGACAAGTATCTACCGTCCCACATTCCCGACACATGACAAAGCTAGAATAACCACGGCGATTGAGCATGAGAACCACCTGCTCTTTTTTAGCCAGACGGTCTTGAATCGCTTCTAGCAAAGGAGTCGTAAAGTTTGACGTCTCGTTTTGTCCAATATAGTCCCGAAAATCAATCACTTGAACCTCAGGAATGGTAGCCAAAGGATTGGCACGTTGAGTCAGATGTAAGTGTTGATAAACACCTTTTCCAGCCCGCGCACAGCTTTCCAGACTTGGTGTCGCAGACCCGAGGACCAGAGCCGCTTGATTATACTGGGCCCGTAAAATAGCCACCTCTCTGGCATGGTAACGAGGATTGCTGTCCTGCTTATAAGTCGCTTCATGCTCCTCATCGATTATCATGACACCTAGATTTTTCAGCGGAGCAAAGATGGCTGATCTGGCACCAACAACAACTTGAGCATCGCCGCGTTCCACCTTGCGCCATTCATCATACTTTTCACCATTGGAAAGGCCTGAGTGGAGAATTGCCACTTTCTCACCAAAACGAGCAATAAAACGCTCCGTCATCTGTGGAGTCAAGGAAATCTCAGGCACCAGTAAAATAGCTGTCTTACCCTTGTCCAATGCCCCTTGGATAATCTGCAAGTAAACCTCTGTCTTCCCACTTCCTGTAATCCCTTGAAGGAGGAAGGGAGGCTGGTGACTGCCAATAGCACTCACAACCGCATCACGCGCCTGTCTTTGCTCTGGATTCAACTCCAAAGGCTGACTTGCTTCAATCCCTTCAAAATAAGCTGCCGAGCGTTGAACTTCCTTTTGGACTATGGTAACAGCACCTTGTTCCACAAAGAAGTTGACTTGCTCCCGCGAGTAGGACTCTAACAAACTAGCCAAAGAAGCGCTCTCTGGATGAGACAGCAAATAGTCTCTCAATTCCAACTTTTTCTTGGCGCGTGTAGAAATCTCTACACTTTCTAATTGAGCAAGGTCTACCTCATACCAAGACTGGGTCTTGACCTTCTTTTGATCAATTGCCTGATATTCTAGACCAAGCAAGCCTTTTCTAGTCAAACGCATCATTTCGGCTTGTTTGGCAAGGTCTAGTGAAGAAAAGGCAAGCGAATCCTCTGAACCAAACAAGCGCTCTCGGTCTTCCTGACTCAGACCTTCCATAGGATAGAGAATCTTGTCATAGCTAGAATTTAGAAATCCCGGCAACATGGCTTTTAAGATGGAGATTTTATAAGAAAAAACAGACTTACGTAACTCCTCAGCCAGCCAGAGTTGTTCTTGCGTGAGAACAGGAGAAAAATCCAACACCTCAGCAATATCTTTTAAATCTTGCTCCATCTCTTCTTCATCCGATTGGGACTCCAAACCAAGAACAATCCCTTGAATCAGACGATTTCCCTTACCAAAGGGCACATGAACCCTCATCCCAACTTCCAACATTCCTTCAAACTCCTCAGGAATCCTATAACTATAGGGCTGGTCCGTCTGCATCAAAGGCACATCCACGATAATCTTGGCTATAGCCATCTTCTCACCTCCTCCTTGTCAGTACATTCTTGCAATAGAAAAAATAAGATTGAGTCCCCCCAACCTTAAATTTTTTCACCATCTTCTTTTTCTTTAGCGATTTGCTCTTTGATTTTCTTTTCTTCTTCTTCTTTGCGGCGTTTTTCTTCTTCGATACGGCGACGCACTGCTTCACGTTTTCCTTCTGGATCTGGGTGAATCGTAACGTTTCCTGATTCGATTTCTTCTAAAGCGCGAAGAGTTGATTTTTCAGACTTGAAACCTTGAGTTGCTGGCGCACCTGCTTCCAATTCGTGGGCACGTTTTGCTTCCAAGATTACGAGTGAATATTTTGAAGGAACCTTGTCGAGCAAGGTATCAATAGAGGGTTTTAACATCATTTGCTTGTACCTATTTTCTAAATTTTATCGGGTAGTTGGAGATTTTGGTAACATCTCCTGATAGTGACCAATGACACGATCCACACGGAAGTGCTCTGCTTCGATCACACGTTTGACACGCTCAGCAGCTAGGGGCACCTGATCGTTGACAATCGCATAATCATACTCACGCATGAGGGCAATTTCTTCCTTGGCCTTTTCGATTCGTTGGGCAATCACTTCTGCACTATCTGTTCCACGACCTACCAAGCGATCTTGCAATTCATCCAAATCTGGTGGTGTCAGGAAGATAAAGACAGCATCTGGAACCTTTTTCTTGACCTGAAGAGCGCCTTGAACCTCAATTTCAAGGAAAACATCGATTCCCTTGTCCAAGGTTTCATTGACATAGGTCAGAGGAGTTCCATAGTAGTTGCCGACATATTCTGCGTATTCCAACATCTGTCCTTGACGAATCAGCTCTTCAAACTCTTCACGAGTACGGAAGAAATAGTCAACACCGTCCACTTCTCCAGGACGTTGTGCGCGTGTCGTCATCGATACAGAGTATTGAAATTGGTTTTCAGAACTCTCAAAAATCTCTCTTCTAACCGTTCCTTTTCCAACCCCTGAAGGACCAGAAAAAACGATTAGTAAGCCTCGGTCTGCCATTGTGTCTCCTTTTAGTCAGTCTGTAAAAATAAAATAAGATTTCCCTTCAGATAGTAGCAGTTTGCGCAAACTATCCTTCTACAGTCTTTCTATCTAGTGTAACAAAAAAGCAGTAATTTTTCAACTGCTCTTTCTTATTTATTTAGCATAATCTACTGCACGAAGCTCGCGAATCACGGTTACCTTGATATTTCCTGGATAATCGAGATTATTTTCAATTTTCTCACGAACTTTGTGAGCCAAGATTGTGACTTTGTCGTCCTTGATCTGTCCTGGATTGACCATGATGCGGATTTCACGTCCTGCTTGAAGGGCAAAGCTAGTTTGCACTCCTTCAAAGCCATTGGCAATTTCTTCCAAATCATGAAGACGTTTGATGTAGCTTTCAAGAGACTCACTACGAGCACCCGGACGTGCCGCGCTCAAGGCATCTGCTGCAGCGACGATTACTGCAATCACGCTTTCGGCTTCAACGTCGCCGTGGTGGCTAGCAATCGTATTGACCACAACTGGGTGTTCCTTATATTTACGAGCCAATTCCATACCGATTTCAACGTGGCTACCCTCAACCTCGCGGTCAATAGCTTTCCCGATGTCATGAAGGAATCCAGCACGACGGGCAAGAGCTGCATTCTCACCAAGTTCGCTGGCCATAATACCAGCCAGCTTAGCAACCTCAATCGAATGGCGCAAGACATTTTGTCCATATGAAGTACGGAACTGCAAACGTCCCATAATCTTCATCAAGTCAGGGTGAAGGTTTGGCGCACCAATTTCATAGGCGGCAGCCTCACCGTATTCACGGATCTTATTGTCAATCTCTTGACGGTTTTTCTCAACCAACTCTTCGATACGAGCTGGATGAATACGACCATCTTTGAGCAACATTTCCATGGTCATGCGGGCAATTTCGCGACGAATCGGATCAAAACCTGACAAGGTCACCACTTCTGGTGTATCGTCGATAATCACATCGACCCCTGTCAAACTTTCAAAGGTACGAATGTTACGACCTTCACGACCAATAATGCGTCCCTTCATGGTATCATCTGGTAGATGAACCGTTGAATTTGTTGACTCCGCCACATACTCACCAGCAATACGTTGCATAGCTTGAACCAGGATGTCCTTGGCCATTTTGTCAGAACGTTCCTTGACCTCTTGCTCAGCTTCGCGAATGCGACTGGCAATCTCCTTGGTCAAGTTCTCCTCCGTCTGAGCCAGGATAATATCTCGTGCTTCTGCCTGAGACAGGGCACCAATACGCTCTAGTTCTGCTTCTTTTTGTCTTTCGACTTCCTCTAATTGCTCTTCACGCGCATCAAGGTTTTTCGCTCTATCAGAAATACTTTGTTCTTTTTGTTCAAGTGTTTGTTCTTTACTCGTCAAATTGTCGTCCTTACGGTCGAGGCTCGTAGCTCTCTCTGTCAAACGACTTTCGATTTGTTTGAGTTCTTGACGTTCTGATTTGAATTCAGCGTCCACTTCTTCACGGTATTTTCTGGCTTCTTCTTTGGCCTCCAATAGTGCTTCTTTTTTAAGAGACTTGCTTTCACGTTTGGCTTCATTAACCAGTAAATCCGCTTCACGCTCGGCTTGTCCACGTAAATTAGTTGCTTCTTGTTCAGCATTTAAAAGCATCAACTCTGCAGCTTCCTGAGATGATTTCATCTTAGCTGAGATGCTGACATATCCAATGACTAAACCAATGATGACGGCAAAAACAGCAATCGCAAGCGACATGATTTCCATGTTTTTACCTCATTTTATTGTTATTCCGAATGACATACATTCTTTTACATTCTACCATAAAAAAGTGATTTTCACAAACCTAAAATAGAATATGTTTTTGGGAAATTGGAGTTCATTCACCTATAATTTATTAGTACAATCTCTATTTCTTAGAAATCCTAGTTTTAGTAGAGATTTGAGAAAAAGCCTACTTTTCAGCAGACTTAGTAATGATCTTTAAAGGACAAGAAAGCAGCGCTATCCCCATCTATCATATAAATCAAGCGATTTTCTGAGTCGATACGACGTGACCAGGCTCCTTGGTAGTCATACTTGAGTGGTTCTGGCTTACCTATTCCTGTAAAGGGATCACGTTGAATATCCTTGATTATCTTGTTGATCCTTTTGAGTGTTTTCTTGTCCTGAGTTTGCCAATAGCAATAATCTGCCCAGGCATCTTCTGTAAACTTGAGCAGCATTCCTCACTCCTCAATAACATGCACTTGAGTGCTTCCAGCACGAACTTGAGCCATTCCTCGCAAGACCTTGTCCGATAACTCTTTGTTTTGAGCAATTCTCAAAGTTTCCTGAATACTATCCCACTCGCTCTTGGAAAGGACTACAATGTCCTCGTCTGGATTTTTATTGACCACCGTCAAAGGTTCAAATTCATCGTTTACCTTCTTCATGTAGTCTTTTAAATGATTTCGGAATGTTGAGTAAAGAACTGCTTCCATAACCATACCTCGTTTTACCTCTTTTCCACTATTATACACGAAAAGAAAGAAATTGTCAGGAACTTGTACAAGATTTTCTTTTCTATCTATTTATTCGTAAAAATTCTCAAAAAGCCTACCTTTCAGTAGACTTAGTTTGTTTCTATTCTAATCGGCACTCTGCCAAAATTCTGCTCTTCTATACTTGGATTTCCCAGTTGGTAAATCTGGTCTGCCTTTTGGGTCATGGTATCCCATGGTTCTTTGCCAATTCGGCTGACTAGATGGACCTGCCCCTTCAGAGACTTGAGATGTTGTCTGCCTTTTTCAGTAAATCCAAGGATATGAATGGCTTCTGGCAAGTCATTTTCTCTGGCCTGCACCAAGATATAGGTCAAGAGGCGTCTGACACGCGCTTTTGTGTAACGTTTGGTAGCAACTGCCTCGACCAATTCGTCGACAGAATGGGCTGTCTTGATGGCATCTTTGATACGCGCTTCCATTTCTTGATTGACCTGATAAATGGTGGTTAGGTCGGGATTTGACAAGATTTGGTAGCGGAGCAGAGGAAAATAGTCATCCCAGCTCACCTTACTCGCCTGCTCAAAGAGAGCAACAGATGGCATAAAGCGTTCTAGGAAATCTTGGTCCTTCTGGTGCTGACGGAGGGCCGTCGCCGAGGCAAAGTCCACATCTTTATCCACAGAATGGTAACCAGCCCCCTGACGCTGAATCGGATGAAGTTTGATGTTGTACCCAGAAACCGCCTTAGCATAGGCCAAAGCAAGAACATGATTGGGCGTATTTCCTGAAAAATCAAGACCAGCAAATTCCTTCCACATGGCCTGGGTCTTCTGGGGATAGGAGAGGGAATCAGGCAGATTTTCCACAAATTTCTCCATGTCAGCACCTTTTTCTGTGTATAAGTCAGCGATTTTATGGTAATCCAAAACTTCCTCCGTCCCAAACGCTAGCCTATCAATCCCAAAGCGAGACAAGATATCCACAGCTCCTTGGCCAAAGAAATCTGCCGCTTGAACACTGACTAAAAAGGGCAATTCTACTACCAAATCTGCGCCATTTTCCAGAGCCATCTGGGCTCGTGTCCACTTATCCACGATAGCAGGCTCTCCACGCTGCATGAAATTCCCTGACATAGCAACGATTTTCAGTCCCTCAGCCTGATTTAGCAGGTATTTATGCCCATTATGAAAGGGATTAAACTCCGCGATAATACCTGTGATGGTCATGATAATCTCCTACTTCTGCGCGACAAAAAACCAACGGTTGCTAGTTTCTGTAGGCTCTTTGTCCTCAAAGTCCGCAAAGAGTTTGAAAGACTTGAATCCAGCCTGTTCCAACAAGATATCATAGGTCAAGACCTCATAGGTCCGCTCCTCATGCACTTCATCGTGACGACTAAAGGAGCCATCCGCTTCCTTGACAAAGAAAGTCAACTCATGCACGATGGAGTGAGGCGTCGCATCCTCATAGGTATCCCAAAGCATAGCGAAATCTTCCGCATTTTCATGGTAGGAATAGCCTGGAAAAACCTCATCCGTCTGGTAGGTCGAATGCACATCAAAGATAAAGACACCATCTTCGTTGAGAGCATTATAGACTTCTTTAAAAACGTCCCCGACTTCCACCTCATCCTGCATGTAACAGATTGAGTCCGAATAACAAGTGACAAAATCATATTGACCTGCCTTGGACAAATCCAGCATATTGCCTTCAATAAAGTCAATCTTTTGCTTAGCTGAAGCAGCTCTCTTCTCGGCAATCTTCAACATATCCGCGCTCAAGTCAAGTCCAGTTACATCAAAGCCTGCTTGAGAAAAGCGAACAGACTGGATGCCTGTCCCACAAGCCAATTCCAAGAGCTTCTTTCTCTCCTTGGTCTTAGGCAAATGACGCAGAGAAAAATCCGTCCATTTATCGTATAAACTATCATCCATGACCGCATCGTAAACAGCCGCAAAGGTTTCATAAGTTGCCATAATCATGATACCAAGAGCCTCCATGGCAAACACCACTCGCCCTATACCTTTCTATCCAATTTTCTAAAATAAGCAAAGAAACCCAGTCGGCTACAACTGAGTTCGTCTTCTAAGCAAAAGCTTCTGAAATATCTACTGACTCTGCCTCATGCCATAGCTTTTCTAAGTTATAGTGAGCACGCATTTCTTCTGAGAAGATATGCACAACAACAGTACCTAGGTCCAACAAGACCCAGCCTCCAGCTGCATCACCTTCGATATGACTGCCTTTAAAGCCTGCATTGGCTACTTTTTCACGGATATTGTCAGCGATAGCGTCCAACTGACGGCTATTCATCGAGCTAGTGATAACAAAGTAGTCCGTCACGCTGGTTAAATCTTGTACGTCAAGTGCGAGGATATCCTCCGCACGTTTCTCATCAGCCGCTTTCACGACTAGTTCTAGTAATTCTTTTTCGTTCATTTAGTCCTCTTTCTAGAAAATATGTTTGTAATCTAGGACATCTGCAAAGCGCCCCTCCCAAATGCCCTCATAAAATTCATTTATCGTTTCTGCTGGAATGTCTTTCCCATCAAACGTTGTGCAAGTTCCTTCTGGAATAATAAGCTGATAGCCATATTCAAAGGCAACCTTGACAGAGGTATCCACACAATATTCTGTCTGCATACCACATAAAACTAATTTTTCAATCCCCTGTTTATCCAAGTATTCTTTTAAACCAGTTTCTTTGAAAATACTATTATACTTCTTCTGAAAGACCTTTTCATTAGGTTTTCGACTTAAAAGCTCAGATAACTGCCAATCTTCTGATGCTTGAGCTTCAGAGTTCTCAATATGTTGAACATAAATAATTTCGATATTCTTGCTTCTAGCCTGGTTTTGTAAATAAGAAATTTTTTCCAATATACTTTTTGTCTGGAACCCAGTTTCCACTAAAATATTCTGAACATCAATGATTATAAAAGCCGTTTTCATTTAGTCCTCTTTCAAATAGTGCACAAAGGCGTTATAGGTTTCAAGGGTTTGGGGATAGATGGGGAATCCCTGATGAGCTAGATGCTCCACAGTACGAGCTGTTTCGTAGGCCACTGCCTTATTAAGTGACAAACTTGCAATCTCACGCGCCACATCCACTCCAGGAAAGGCACGATTATGCTCTATATAGTCTGCAACGTAGATGACTTTGTCTAGGACGGTCATCTGACCAGCCCCGACTGTATGAATTTCAATGGCTCGCAGGATTTCTGAATCATGCAAATCCAAATCTTCCTGAATCTTGTAAATTCCAACCATACCATGCCAGACATTATTACCCCAGTTTTTGAGATCAGGGTCTAGTTGATAACAGTCAATCAAATCCAGAAATTCCTGATCTGACAGCTTTTTAGCATAGTCATGAAGAAGGCCTGCTAAGCCTGCCTTCTCAACATCAACTCCGAATCGCTTCGCAAGCTCTATGGCTGCACGCTCTACTCCCAAACAATGGGTTAAGCGTTTTTCAGGTAGAAGCTCTGCCATTCTTTCCAACAAAATCTCACGGGAACAGTTGATATAGTCTTGGTATGCCATCAGTAAAGCCCCTCCTTCTCGATGTAGTCTAGCACTGGCTGAGGTAGGAGAAAGTTAGGTTTCCGACCTTGGGCAAGGAAGTCACGCACCATGCTGGACGAGATGTCCATGAGAGGCACATCCACCCAGATAACTGGATAGGAAGTTCCAGCCTTGTAGCGTGGACGCTGAACCCCCACAAACTGAACCATGTCAACCAATTCATCAATTCGGTACCACTTAGGCAAATAGTCCACCATGTCGGCACCGATAATAAAGTAATAATCCGTATCTGGATTCTTCTCTGTCAAAATCTTCATGGTATCGTAGGTGTAGGAAATGCCCTTGCGCTCCAACTCAATGGTTTCAATGGCTAGGCCGTCAATCCCCTCAATTGCCAATTCAAGCATTTTGAGACGATGGTGCTCAGGGATGGTTTCCTTTTTATCTACATGAGGAGGTTGGTACTCAGGCATGAGAAGAACCTGATCTAGTCCCAACTGTTGTCGTACTTGGTCCGCAACAATCAGATGGGCATTGTGAACAGGGTTAAAATTCCCCCCTAAAATCCCGACTTGTTTGCGTTTTTTCTCCTTGATTTCAGGCTCCAACTCTACCTTGGTAAAGGGAGTCAATAATTCGATTGCCATAGGCTAGTCTCCTTTATTTCTCTGTAAAAACAGTTGTTTGGAGTAGGGTTTTAGATTTCTTTGACTTTTTTAGAAATCTTGCGATTTTCTTTTTTGCTGGATTGTTTATACAAAATCAAGATGCGTCCGATTTTTTGGACTGTGTCCACACCGATTTCTTCTTCCAAAATTTCAGCTACTTCGTGGATATTTTCATCGGTGTTTTGCAAAAGAGTAACCTTGATCAATTCACGGGCGTCAAGTGCCTGACGGACGCTGGTTTTGATTTGATCGTTGAGTCCATTTTTTCCGATTTGGATGATGGGTTTGAGAGTGTGTGCCTGGCTGTTGAGGAAGGCACGCTGTTTTGATGTTAATGACATAATTTTCTTCCTTGTTTTTTGATAGTTATTTTAAGTGGTGAGGGACGGTCGGAACTAATTTTCCAAAGATCTCATCTTTGAAAAATGGATTTCCTGACCTCACCATTGAGCCTTGGTCTCAATTGTGCCCTTTGCCAATCGATAGATTGGCAAGACACCACGGCAATAACTATCTTTGTATGAGCTCACTTTGTTCGCTCAGCGATTTTGTAATAATACTTTTAAATAATTGCTTTTCGTGTAACGACGGCAACGCCTTCTGGTGCCCAGACGGCGACTTTTGCGGTGCCTGTTACGCGGATCCAGCCTAGGCCTGAGATGACTAGGTCTGTCTTGTCCTTGATGTTAAATACATGCTGGACTAGTTTTGGGAAATCTTCTTTTTCCTTACTATTTGGCGGTGTTAGAAGAGTTCCAAGGTGCTTGTCATAAAAGGCACTAGCGCCCTCAAGCTTGGTACGATGCAATTTGAGTTCATTGTCAAAGAAGGCTGTGAATCCTTGCTTTTCACCTGCAATGAAGTCAAATCGTCCCAGGCCGCCTAGAAACAGGGTTTGTTCAGGATTAAGCTGATAGGTTTTAGGCTTGATTTCCTTTTTGGGGCTGACATACTTGAGGTTTTTAGCCGTTAAGTAATGAGCCATCTGGTGGCGGTGGATGATCCCCGGCGTATCGTAGATATAAGAACCATCATCAAGCGGAATCTCAATCTTATCCAAGGTTGTCCCTGGGAAACGCGAAGTCGTAATGACATTCTGATCACCCGTGATTTCTTGGATAATGGCATTGATTAGAGTTGATTTTCCAACGTTGGTCACACCGACCACATAGACATCACGGCCCTTACGGTAGTGTTCAATCTTGTCAATGACTTCCTTAATGGCATGTTTGTTTTGTGCCGAAGTTAGGACAACATCGACTGGACGAAGGCCTTCTTCGTGGGCACGCTCCATGAGCCACTGGCTAATCTTACCCGGTTTAACTGACTTGGGCAGGATATCTTTTTTATTTCCAACCAAGAGGACATCATTGCCCGATACAAAACGTGGCAAACCTGGGATGACAGAGCCATTAAAATCAAAGATGTCAATGACATTGACCACCAAGGCATCGCTATCTCCCACCTCATGCAAGAGCTTGAGGAAATCATCGTCTGTCAACTGGACATCCGTGATTTCATTGTAGTGACGGAGACGGAAACAACGTTGGCAATAGACTTCGCCTGTCTCCAAACCTTTTTCAAGTGCCGACTGGGGGGTAAAGCCAAGACCAGTCTTGTCTGTCGTCTGAATGGTTGCACCACAACCAATACAGAGAATTTCTTCCATAGTTAAATTCCTTTTTTATATGTAATCGGTCCGTACTTTTCAGTGATTTTTCGCATGACACGGCGCTCACGAGCACGGTTAAGCTGTGTCTTAATAGAGTCGTGTTGAACCAAGGGCTTGACCAAGATTGAGCGAATGCCTGCACGGTGGGCTGCTCGTATATCTGTCATAAGCTGGTCGCCCACCATGACCACTTCACTTTTCTCATAGTGGAATTCCTTCATGGCACGGTCTATTCCGAATGTAAAGGGCTTCAAGGCCCAATAAACGTAATCAATCCCAAACTTTTCAACTGCGCGTTGAACTCGTTTTTTGGTATTATTTGAGACCACAATGATGCGAATCCCCGCGTCACGGAGGTCATGTAGCCATTGCTTCATTTCTGGAGTCCCGTCAGGGTTGTTCCAAGCAATGAGGGTATTGTCCAAATCGACCAAAACAGCCTTGATTCCTTGCGCCTGCAGGCTTGGGACTGTCAGATCATAGACTGCTTCCACAGCAAAATCTGGCATGTAATTTTCAATCGCCATTCTGGCTCCTTTTCTTAACTTTTTTTCGCAATTTTCCTTAATAATAACGACAGGATAATCCACAAACCTGCACTAGCCAAGCTGATGTAGAGCCAAGCATGGGGCTCATCTGTTAAAGGCAAGGGAACATTCATCCCGAAAAAGCCTGTCACGACTGCCAAAACCGCTAGTAAGACTGAAATGATGGTCAAGGTTGTCAAATTATCATTCAGATTATTGTTTAGGATGTTGTTGTAAGATGCTGATAGTTGTTGGAGAACTTGAGAAATCAAATCCGTCATGGACACCAGCTGATGAGCTTCAATCATGGCATCATCAAACTGTTCTCTCTCAATCTCATTAAAACTGCGATAAAGGGCATGCCCTTGAATATGCTCCAGCAACATGCGATTTTGCTTGGCAGCCGCAGTAAGGTAAACCATACCGGTTTCCAAGTCAGACAGGGCAAAGAGGTTTTTCTTGGTCGTCCGCTGACGTAAGAGGCCATTGACCTCGTCCTTACTCTTGTCCATCTGTTCGATGACAGGATAGTAGGCATTGCTGATGATTTCCAGACTGGCAAAGAGAAACTTGTAAATCGAAAGCGTGTCATGACTCTCCAGATAACGAGTCATCTGTTCAATGACATAGGCGTTCTTGGTATTACTAATGGTAATCAGACGACGATGTTCCACGATAAAGGTCATGGGAAAGGCTTCGTAGTATTCCTTGTCCTTTTTCAAGTTCAAGACATTGTAGATAAAGGTCACAGTCCCATTTTCACGGTGATAATCCATGTGGGCACGCTCATTCCTATCCAGTGCGTACTCAATGGTTTCCTTGTCCAAACCGTAGATTTCTGAAAGGTCTTCTAGTTTTTTCAACTTGTCCAAATCTAGGTTAATCCAGGCACAGCCATTGCCCAACCGTTTTTCTAAAAACATCTTCTCTCCTTTACCAAACTCTTTCTATTGTACCATAAATCTGCTAAAATTTCAGGCCTAGTCTGTCCGAGAGAAATTGCTGACGACGGTGATATTCCGATTGGGAACGAAGTGCAGAACCTGATCATCACCCCTGAGTTGCGTTGTCCGAATGCCAACGCTGACAACCTTGCCCGATACAGTAATAGGCCCATTTGTCAGAACAACCTCATCTCCCACATCCAGTTGACGTTCAAAGAGGATGAAAAATCCATTGATGACATCAGACAGAAAACCTTGGGCCCCCATCCCAATAGCCACCCCAGCGATCCCAGCTCCAGCCAGCAAACTCGAAACTGGCAAACCTAAAATAGACAAGATACAGTAAAGCAAAAAGAAATAAAGGGTATAATTAAACACATTTTCTAACAGACGTGAGATGGTTTTCTGACGCCCGACATCATGGCGAGACATTTTTAGAGAAGGTTTAACAATTCTCTGCACCATGGTATGAAGCAGTTTCTTAGCTATATAAAAGAGTAAAAACAGGAATAAAAGAGAAAGTAGCTTGGTCAAGAGATTCTCGATAATCGCTGTTAGATCAAGCTTATTGAGGTAGGTTTGAATAAATTCTTGCATAGAAAACTCCTTTCATTTATTATACCATACTTTCATAAAGTGTCATTCTCCATAAATATTCAAAAATAATTTCAAAAATAGACAGAAAATTCTTGATTTTAGTTCATATTTATACTATAATCATAAACATTACACAACAAAGGAGATTGTTATGAAAAAAATTATTCATGCTTGGAATAAGGCAAGTCTGATCAAACGTATCTTGATTGGCATGCTTATTGGAGGAACTCTAGGACTGACACTTCCTAACATTTCAGGAATTGGCCTGCTCGGAGATCTCTTTGTTGGTGGCCTTAAAGCCATCGCACCAATTCTGGTCTTTGCCCTCGTTGCTAACGCCCTATCCCAACATCAAAAGGGACAAGATAGCAATATGAAAACGGTTATCTTCCTTTACTTGGTAGGAACCTTTGCCGCTGCCCTTATCGCTGTACTAGCAAGTTTCATCGTCCCTGTTGAAATTACCCTAAATAGCGCTAATACCGATATTGCTCCACCAGATGGGATTGGACAGGTCCTCAGCAACCTCTTGCTCAAACTGGTTGACAATCCAGTCAATGCCCTTGTCACAGCCAACTACATTGGTATCCTATCATGGGCAGTTGTTTTCGGGATTGCCATGAGAGAAGCCAGCAAAAATAGTAAAGAATTGCTCAAAACTATGGCTGATGTGACTTCTAAAATTGTCGAATGGATCATCAACCTAGCTCCATTTGGTATCCTTGGACTTGTATTCAAAACCATCTCTGACAAGGGAATCGGAAGCCTAGCCAACTATGGAATCTTGCTTGCCCTCCTGGTGACAACTATGTTCTTTGTGGCCCTAGTAGTCAATCCATTGATTGCCTTCCTCTTTATGAAGAGAAACCCTTATCCCCTCGTTTGGAAATGTTTGCGTGTCAGCGGTGTGACAGCCTTCTTCACTCGTAGTTCTGCGGCTAACATCCCTGTCAACATGAAACTTTGTCACGACCTTGGACTGGATCCAGATACCTACTCTGTTTCTATCCCACTTGGTTCTACTATCAACATGGCCGGGGCAGCGATTACTATTAACGTTTTGACCCTTGCTGCAGTAAATACTCTTGGAATCCCTGTTGACTTTGCCACAGCCTTTGTCCTCAGTGTGGTAGCAGCTATCTCAGCCTGTGGTGCTTCTGGTATTGCGGGAGGTTCCCTCCTTCTTATCCCAGTTGCTTGTAGCCTTTTCGGTATTTCTAACGATATTGCCATGCAAGTTGTCGGAGTTGGTTTTGTGATCGGGGTCATCCAAGACTCATGTGAAACAGCCCTCAACTCGTCTACAGACGTCCTCTTTACTGCCGTTGCAGAATATGCAGCAACCCGTAAAAAATAATCCATAAAGACAAGCCTGCTCAGGTTTTGTCTTTTGCTCTTTTATTCTAACTTATACTCTTCGAAAATCAAATTCAAACCACGTCAGCTTCGCCTTGCCGTACTCAAGTACTGCCTACGGCTAGCTTCCTAGTTTGCTCTTTGATTTTCATTGAGTATTATCAGGAAATTCTTATGTCTATTAGCCAACGTACGACCAAGCTCATCTTAGCCACTTGCCTCGCCTGCCTGCTTGCTTATTTTCTCAATCTCTCTTCAGCAGTTTCGGCTGGAATTATCGCTCTCTTGAGCCTATCTGATACCCGTAGAAGCACTTTAAAACTGGCTCGCAATCGTCTTTTTTCTATGCTTCTAGCTTTGGTTATCGGAGTTCTGGCTTTTTACTTGAGCGGATTTCATATCTGGAGCCTTGGCCTCTATCTTGCCCTCTACGTGCCTCTAGCCTACAAGATGGGCTGGGAAATTGGCATCACACCAAGCACTGTTTTGGTGAGCCATCTCTTGGTGCAAGAGTCAACCTCTCCAGACCTTCTAGTCAATGAATTCCTTCTCTTTGCTATCGGTACAGGGTTTGCCCTGCTTGTCAATCTCTACATGCCTTCACGAGAAGAGAAAATCCAGCACTACCACACGCTAGTCGAAGAAAAGTTAAAAGATATCCTCCAACGCTTCAAATACTACTTATCCAGAGGGGACGGCCGCAACCGAGCACAATTGGTGGAAGAATTAGACATACTTTTGGAAGAAGCACTTAGACTGGTCTATTTAGATCACTCTGACCACCTCTTTCACCAGACCGACTACCATATCCACTACTTTGAGATGAGACAGCGACAAAGTCGTATTCTGCGAAACATGGCCCAGCAGATCAACACCTGTCACCTAGCTGCCAGTGAAAGCCTGATTTTGGCCCAACTCTTTTCAAAAATTGCAGGTCAACTGAGCCAGACCAATCCTGCTTCTGATTTGCTAGATGAAATTGAACGCTATCTAGAAGTCTTCCGGAACCGCAGTCTCCCCAAGACAAGAGAAGAATTTGAAACTCGCGCCACACTTCTTCAACTCCTACGCGAAGCCAAAACCTTCATCCAAGTAAAAGTTGATTTTTACCAAAAATATGGACAGTAAAAAAGAAAACTTCAGACCAGTCACAAAAAGTGAATCTCTGAAGTTTTCTTTTATTTGTAAGTTAGTACCATAAAGGTTAGTAATAGGACGAATAAGGCCAAACTCACCAATAAGGTGAGCACCTTGACCAAGGTGTTACTCTGCCAGTAACTTGGTTTACCAATATTGCTAGTGGCATCCATGGAAAATAGTTGATTTTGACGGGGTTGTATGGTCACCAATACAATCAAAGCAAGAGATAGGACAATAGCTAAAACAATCAGTATTTCAATCATAGGCCTACCTCAAAATTCCCAACAAAGTAAAGAGCAAACCAATCAGAATCATCAAGCCCAGTAAGAGTGAAAAAGTCTTACTAATCTTTTCCCCTCTGGTTTCTTTTTCCTTCTTGATGGGTTTTTGTTTCAACTCTTCCATGCGACCTTCAACGTCTTTGTAAAATAAATCTTCGTCTGACATGTTAGCCTCCTAAAACAGTTTGCATGGTTTCCTGATATCGTACCAAATCAACATAATTGGCATGTTGGCCCTGTTTGCCAAGTGCCTGACGCATTTGTTCAACGTCTGAAAGGGCCAATTTAATGGTCTCAACCAAAGCAGTAACTTCACTACTTTCAAATAGATGGTCTGGAGCGATATAGAGTCTATTGTGCACCGTCTGATGAAATCCAAGAATCAAGAGATTGTGCTCAAAGGCCTGACGCACTGCCTGTAGCAACTCATTACTGTGGTTTATATCCAAGTAAATATCCGACAATTGATACAGCTCCTGAATCTTCTGTGGACTAGCGTTCTGGTAAAGGACCACATTAGGATAGCGAAGCATATCTAAGAGCTTAGAAGACATCTCTGTCACCGCTGCGATACGGAAAGTGACATCAGGCAAGGCTTCTACGATTGCTTCTACTTGCTCAATTTGATCTGAATTAGTCAAGATTAAGGCATCTCGTCTTAAGAAATTATCACGTTTGAACTGGTAATGGTAACCCAAATGCACAAACTGATCATGGTATTTCTCGTCAGTCAATTCTAAAGCGCGCTCATAAGTCGCCTTATTTGGAATGATGATCTTCTTAGTACGCACATTATCACTTTCCAAAATCAACTGCATATTTCCCGGAATGGCATCATAGAGAGGTTCTTGCCAAACCAAAACATCTGAGCCAGACTTATCTGGATGATGGAAGGAAACCAAGAAAGGAGTCGCTAAGGTATTAAAGATAAGCTGACTTGTATCTATTTCCAAATCTTGCAAAAAGAAGGTAATAAATTCAACCTTATTTGCAAAGTAACGCATAGGCTGACCAGGCAAAGTCAATAAGATATCACCCGTCACATGGTTTTCCAGCAAGACTTCCTTACCATTGACATCTTGGTACACTGTCATAATCGGCTCACTATCTGCGCTATAGGTCGTTGTAGCAAAACAAGCTCCGAAGCGATTGTAATGGTCAATCTGGCGTACTCTTCCTTCCAAGTCTTTCCAATCTACCTGTTTAACCAATCGAGCCTGCATTCCATCTGCAAAGTGAATGACAGCCCTCTCCTGTAGTAAATCATTAATAGTGGCCGAACTATTATTCCCCATAATTTCCCAAAAATCTGGAACGGGAACTTGATTAAAATAGAGAGGTTTTCCATCCTCGTAACCTAGATAATAGGTAAAAGGAGAAACCAGACCATCAGGCAGAAAACCATCTGCATCGATGACTACTCCAAGTTGGGAAAGACCAGTAGCCACTAGACTTTCATGTAAATCTCGACTTTCCTGACTATAACGATCATAAAGTTCAATCATGGAGCACCTCCTCTACTGTTTTCTTCCACTTCTCTAAAATTTCTTTAGTTAAGAAGCCTTCTGCAATCTGGTAAGAATGAGCACGCATAGCTTCCAAACGATTTTCTTGATACAGTTGACAAATCTTAGCCGCAAAAGCTTGCCTGATTTGGTCTTCCACATGGTCAGATGAACTTGGAATCAAGTAGCCGTTTTTTCCCTCTTCAATAAAGGTCTGATTACCATAGGGCACATCAAAACCGATTAGGGGTAGACCTGAACCAACTGCTTCCATTAAAGTTAAACCAAATCCTTCACTAGTTGAGGCAGTTAAATAAACTTCATATTGACTATAGATATCCGTCAAATTCGCATGCCCCTTAAGCTGGATATAGCCCTCAGCCTGATGAGTTGCAATAATCTCTCGAAGAAGAGAATCTTCTCCACCGCTACCATAAATATCAAAGGTTAATTCAGGTATTTCCTTATGTGCCTCAATCACAGCCTTGACCAACCAGTCAATGTGTTTTTCTTTGGCAAGACGTGAAGCCGTAATCAATGAAAAGGACTTACGTCCCTGACTTGACTCTGTCAAGGAATCAATACTACCAACAGGAATGGTAACAATCTTTGGACGATGCTGAGTATATTTGGCAAATTGCTCTTCTAACACTTCTCTCTGTCTATCAGTTGAAACAATAAATAAATCTACCTTATCCGCATTAGTAAACTGGTAGTCATAATAGTTATTCCAAAGAATATAATCATCATTTGTCACATTTTCACTATAATGCTCCGCATGAACAACCACTGCAAGATGCGCTTCCTGCGTCTCTTCAAAAATAACTTGACCAATACCCGTTTCCCTATCGAGGATAACAAAGTCATCCTTATTTATCTTAAGAGATTGTAAAAAGTAACGTATAAAGGATGGTTTCCCATAAAAAATCTTATCCTTGAAACGATAAACTTCTTCCTTCCCTTGATTCATCATGATATCATAGACAGGAGTCCCGTCTTCATTATAGAAGGTCCGTTGATATAGGACTGCAACATTGTCCTTGGGAGCAAAGTATTCGGTACAATAACGCGTATAAGAAAAGTAATCCTTTCGAATCAATTTTCCCTTAAAGACATACTCGGCATGTTGAACCAAGTCCTTGTTCTCATCCACCAAATAACAGGTGACAAACTTATCTTGGTCAGAAAAGAAGACACGTAAAACCTTGCCATTCTTTTCTCTACGACTTTCAACACCACTAAAATAAGTCAAAACATCATCCACTGTCACGCTAGTAGGTGCAATCTTGATATCTGTGAAATGATTATAAAGCCAGATAACTTGATCATCATCAAAACCAATATTGGCTGTTAAGTGCTGAATATTATCTGCCAAAATCATATCTGTAAAGATAAACTTAGAGGGAAGATTTAAATTCCTAAAAATACCAGCACGATAGGCCTGAGCGTATTCAACACCACTACTAGCCCAGCCAATTCCTAAATTTATATTGTAAATTGTCATATATTCCTCTTTTTATGGGAAATGAGTCATAATCTCTCCCTTAGGAGTAACTTCAACCAAGCCCATCAGGAGATTACGAACCATATCCGCACGAATTTGTTCTTTCATGGTTTCAAAGCCTGCATAGGCCTCTTGATAGTATTCTACAATCGGATTTTTCTGAGCAGCAGGCTGATATCCTATCGCCATAGTCAATTGCTGAAGGTAGTCTACCTGTTCTACCCAATTATCATCAATAGCCTTGAGCAAAGAAAGTCGTAAAAACTGCTCATACAAGTCATGTTGATCAAGTAATTCTTTCTTTTCTGAAAGTTCTTTATCAATCACCTGCTTCATAAAGCTGCGAACTGCAGTCTTGTCAGTCACATCTATATGATCTGGAATTTCTTTAACATGGAAACTAATATTGGTAACTAGAAAATGGAAGAGCAACTCTCGGCTTTCATAATTTGAAGCAGTCACTTGATCTATATAACTAGTAATAATTCCCTCAACAACATCCTCTAAGTCACGAGAGCCATCTATTAGACGATCTCGTTCCTTATAAACCATATCCCGCTGGATATTCATACTCTCGGCATACTCTAGAGTCTGACGACGCGCTGAACGTCCAGCGCTATCGCTTGCATTTTGGGCCTTTTCAACTAATTTACGATACTTACGACCCTTCAGTATTTCAGGCTGCGCCATATCTTGAACTTGATAGTCTCTATACTTTTTATGCACCCAAGATGGACCAAATTTCTTAATAACATCATCCTCTAAGGATACAAAAAACTTACTCATACCAGGATCTCCCTGACGTCCAGAACGTCCACGAATTTGTAGGTCAATCCGTTGACTTTCCATCCGTTCCGTTCCAATGACAATCAAGCCCCCGAGTTCTGCGACTCCCTTACCCAGTTTGATATCCGTACCACGTCCTGCCATAGAGGTTGCCACTGTCACAGCCCCCATCTGTCCTGACTCTGAGATAATCTGTGCCTCACGCGCAGCATTATTAGCATTTAGGACATTATGGGCAATTCCTTCACGTAATAAAAGAGATGAATAAAGATGGGACATTTCCACAGAACCAACAAAGACCAGTAGGGGATTCCCTTTACGATGGTATTCTTTGATATACTCCAAAGAAGCATACACTTTTTCAGGTAAAGTAACATAGAGATTGTCTGGATAATCAATCCGTTGTTTAGGACGATTAGTTGGAATACGAATAACTGCCATATTATAAGTCTCAATAAACTCTTTTTCTGCCACCTTACCTGTACCCGTCATTCCAGAGACTTTTTTAAACATCTTAAAGAGACTCTGATAGGTGATAGAAGCCATGGCTCTCGTTTCTGGAGATAATTTAACATGCTCCTTCGCCTCAATCGCCTGATGAAGTCCTCCCTGCAGTTTTGTCATTTCCATTAGACGCCCTGTCCCTTTATCGACTAGCACCATTTCATCCCCTCGAACGATATAGTCCTTATCTTTTGTATAAAGTTTATGGGCTCGTATTGCATAGACTAAGTGCCGAGCAAATACTGCATGTTCTTCCTTATAAAAATGATCTATTCCTAGAAAACTTTCAGCAGCTTTGGCACCCTTAGTAGTTAACCAAACCTCATCTTTTTCCTCTTTAAAAATATAGTCTTCTCCCTCAACTAAAGTCGTTACTAGGGTGTCAATAATACCATAATGATTTGACTGAACACGAGGAGCACCTGCAACAATCAGAGGAGTTTGAGCACTATCAAGTAAAATATCATCTATTTCATCAATAATAGCATAATCAAAAGGACGTAAAAATTTCCCTTCCTCATTTGCAGCGAGATTATCATTTAAATAATCAAAACCTAGAGTACCATTTGTCGTATAAATAACATCTGACTTATAGATTTCTTTTTTTTCTTCTGGTGTTAATTCTTCATTAGATTCTTCAGTAAAGGGAATACCAATGGACAAGCCTAAAAAACGATAAACCTGCCCCATTTCTTCAGCATCACGCTTAGCAAGATACTCATTTGTTGTAATAACCATCGTTCCCTTGCCTGTTAAGGCATTAAGATAAACAGGCATAGTAGCTGTCAAGGTTTTCCCCTCACCTGTATTCATCTCCGCTACATTACCTTGATGAATAACAATTCCTCCCATGACCTGTACATCATAGGGGAACATTCCTAACACTCGTTTATCTGCTTCGCGTACTACTGCAAATGCCTCAACCAACAGATCATCCACCGTTTCTCCCTTAGCAAGACGTTGTCGAAACTCCACTGTTTTTGCCGCTAATTTTTGATCAGATAGAGACTCCATTTCCCCTTTTAGGGCATTAATCTTTTTTAAAATCCTTTTGACTTTCCTCAACTGGAAATCTTGACCAAAACTTTTAATCATGATTCATCTCCTCGATATAAAAATCATAAAAGTCTAACGACTCAAAACCTGCACTTAAAAGAGAAACTTCATAGGTGTAAGCTTCTTTGGGATAAGTAAATATAAACTGTTTAACTTTTTCTACCTTTTCTTCAATTACAGACCCGTATCGGTCAAAAAATCTAATTTTTATATATAATCCTTGTTCGGGTTGACAATTGAAATTCATACTTATTTGATAATCCTGTCCCCTTTTTAATAAAGGCAGACTAACTTGTGTTCTAGATCCTTGATAGTTTAAACTAGAAGACCAGCTCCTCAAAATTTCTCCAGATGTTACCAAAGGATTATAGAGACTGACATGATCTTTACTGTGATAGAATACTTGAGTACCATACATAAATGTTCCCCCAACTTCTCCCCACTCTATTCCTTGTCTTTGCTTGATAATCATTCATCACCTCTCCCAAAATCTGCTTCTAACACCATACGATAAAAGTGCAAAAACCAAGCCACATTGGTATTCGTATCATCATTATGTCGTCCCGCTGTTCCTTTGGAAAGTATTTTCGCTCCTGTATGGCATAAGTGATCAACTAGTTGTTCATAAGCATGACTATCCATATCTTCATCCTTCATATAAGATAGGCCAAAGGTTGTATTTGAAAAATCTGCTTGTTTAAAAACTTTCCAAAAACGTTGATCCAATTCCAACATATGTTTAGAACTAACTCCTCCAGTTTGATGGTGCAGAATATCAAAGGATGTATTAAATACTCCTGGAGCTTCTAACCGTCCACGGCCAGCAATCGTTCCAATATTGGCAAGAGGTTTACCGACAATAATAGCATGGGGTTCAAAGGAGGCACCATAATAAAGAGATGGAAATGTTCCCATAGAAAGACCTGACAAAATCAAATCTTTTTTATCAAATCCTAGATAATCTAGATAGTGAAGAATCGTTTCCTTTACCTTATTTTCTAGCTCATCACTTCCCAAATAAAAGGCACCACCTTCAATACGTGGATCAGAAAATAAGATGAAAGGACATCCAAGATTTTTCATCATGTAATATCCTTCAAAACCTTCCGCAGAACGATACCCTGCAAAGTATACATTCAATGGAGGCTTAAAATCTCCAGGATGGAAGAAATAATTAATTTCTTCACGCTTACTATCGTGTAAGATATTTCCCCCCAAGAAAAACTTCCCAAATTGCTTACGAGTCCAACGTCTGTGTAAACTTCCTAATTTAAGAATCCCCTGACCACGTGCTAAAATTGAAATTGCTAAATAACCTTTGGATTCGCCTGGAATGACGAATGCTTTTTCCAAATCAGACTCATTTAGGATTATCTCCTCCGCAATTTCTGAAACTGATCCTTGTCTTATTTTCTTGATGCTAACTTGAAATTCTACCCCATCACTTTTTTCATACTCTAACCACAATTCAATAGGATGTTCTTCCTCTAACATCACATTATAGCTCCAAAAAGCTAGCTGAGAAAATTCTTCCCCAAAATCTCCCTCTAATGTTAAATGTTCAAACCCTTGATAAGAAATCGAACCCTGAAAACTAGGATTAACTTGTAACATGAACGATTGTAGTTTATCTCCATATCCGCCACCAAACAGCGAAGTCGATAAATCTTCCAATAAGGTTTGAGGTTCTGAAAAATCAACAGCTTGAGCACAAGATCTTTTTAGAAATGATGAAATGGTCAAATCTGCCGTTTCAAAATTTTGATTATATAAAAGAGTATGAGGTTCTATGTTATTCATAAACGGAAGTAAATCTTTCAGATACTGACCGTCTTCTATTAAAACAATATGAAAACTGGTAATCCCATCCATTTCCATCATTTTTCTCAAAGCAAGAGAAGAGTTAGGACAAAAATAATACCAATCCATATTATCAGGAATTTCAAAATAATGTTTCCAATTGTAAATTCCAATTTGTAAAATTTTAATATTTTTTGACATCTGTAATTTCCCCTATCCAATTTTGGAGTTTTTCTAAAAACATCTGTCCTGTATGTTCCTTAATCTTTTCTACGGAGTAAATTAAGGATTGATTCCACTCTTTAAGTGTATCCAAATAATAATGGATAGCCTCTTGAAGTTCTGACAAATCCGAAATAAGATAACCGTTCTTTAAATGATCCACATAAACTGTTTTGACCTTATTAATTTGAGGGATTCCTGCACTAATTCCAGCAATTTGAGTATAAAGATGTGGAAGGTTACTCAAGTCCACAATTAAACGTACAAACTCCAAAGTTTTAATTAAGTCCAATTCATCATTCATGTTAACAATTTGATATTTCAGACTCTCTATTTTATTATCTTCTAAGGGATTCTCTGAATCCCCATAGCCCCCATCTTTTTCCAATGATTGACTATCGATTCTATCTTGTATCATTTTTTGAATCGAGGACTCAAACTGCTCTAACAATTCTTCATTCGTCGCAAAGGTACCAAATATCAATTCTACATCCTTTGTTTTAGAAACAAAATCTAATACTTGATATATGCCCTCTTCATCAATCCCCTCTTTAAAATCCAGTTGGTAATAAATAAAAGAGGTTTTTCTTGTCTGACTACGCCCCAAACGTAGGCGAGTATCAAAAGGAGACAGATGTTTAAAATATTGTTCATTCTCTGGATATAATTCTTTCAAAATTTGAAGACTATCTTCCCTATCTACCAAGGTAAAGTCTACCTTATTAAACGTTGACGATAACATCTTAAAAGTATCTTGAGGATTACGATCAATAAAAAGACTCAAAATCTTATGACTTTCCTCAGGTAGGGTCTTCAAAATCAAATCATTATGAACTTGATGTGCTGGAATAATAAATAAATTATTCTTTTTATAAATCTTATTCAGTTGTTTTTCAAAGAATTCCTCTACTACCTCTCCTATGTGATTGTAACTCAATAATTTGAAACGATAACCAAATATTGGATTAATCTCAATACGTCCACTTTCCTGTAAGTGCTCTCTAAACTGCCAAATTCCCTTAGTATTCAAATAATCTTGATAGTAAGGCATATTATCTTTAAAATAGATCACACTGGATACTAAGCCCCTGTCATCCATAATAAATCGTTCGGAACGTTGACCCTCTCTATTAAAATATTGGATATCACTGATAAAGCCTTCAACACCATGTTCTACCTGAGCATAAGGTCTACCCTTTTTTTGTACCAATATAGCAAATGGACTATAGATAAATTCACACTCATTATCCCACTCAATATCTTTAAGATTTAAAACCTGTGAATGTTCAACAGAAAAATCTTGCATGTCATCAAATACAGAATAGGCATCTGTCTCTAAAACACCATGACGATGTAAAAAATAACGAAGATGAGGTTGGTAGGATAAAACCAACAATTGCGAACGTAAGCCCTGCTCCTGTAATAATCTAAGTTGATTGAAGGTATCATCAAATTCAAGTTTAAAAGAAGTACGATACCAAGGAATCAGGTCAAAATGCCATGGTCGTTCACTTCCATACCATGCTGGAATAAAATAATACATAGTCACCTCCTATATAAGCGGTTTGTAAGTTTCGTTTAGTCTTAAAGCCTTTACTTCATCTTTTACATTAAAAATCATCCCATTAAGCATTAAAAACAATCCGGGAATCATAGCAACTCGTAACAGTTTTTCATCATGTAAAACAAGGAGCATTGGTAAACCAGCCATAATCACATTGATAATTCCTCCTACAATGGAAAAACGTAAAACTAAACGATTGATAAAGCGACTAGTCTCCTCGCCTGGATAAACCCCATAAATATATTCACCTGATTTTTTCATTCGATCAGCAATCTGATCTCCACTCATATTCACAAATGCAAAGGCAATACTAAAAAGAAATAAGATAGCAATATATAAATAAATCCACAGTGGTTCTCCCATCTTATATTGGTTAGATAACTCCATATAAATAGGATTTTCTGGGAACAAGGAATGTAAAAAAAGTAATACATAGGTGGGTAAACTCATAAAAGTCATAACATACATATAAGGCATTCCCCCAGCAGGATTTAACATCACTTCAAAATACGAATACCTCTTAAAGCGACTATGTAAACCAACTTTATGTAAGGGTAAACGATATCTTGCTCGATACAAGATTGAAACAATATAGGTAAAGGCAACCCCCATCAAAACTAATAATAAAATACTAGTATAAGAGATCTGGATAACTTTAAAAGTTTCAATCATATCCTGTGGAATATTTAATACCATACTCGATAACAAAATAACCATCGGACCGCCTACACCGTTGATAGCATTGATATCTGACAGCCAAACTAAAAAGAAAGTTCCTGCAATCAGCAAAAGAGTATTCATCAAAATAATCAGAGTTGAAGAAAAGATTGGCTGGACAGGAAGATTTAAGGAAATGGCCAATGACTGTATAATCGCAATAAATAGGGTTATATACATTCTCCTTCTATCTTGGACTTCTATTGAAAGCGATGAAATTCCTAATCGTTTAGAGAAAGATAACATCTGCCATAAAAGCATCGAAGACATCCAAGGAGAAAGACCTACAGAAAGCAAAGAAAGACTCCTAAGGTTTCCACCTGTAAGAGCTGTAGAAAAAGCTAAATAGGCAGTTGAACCACCTAAAAAATCTCTGCTATTCACATTAACAAAAGGAAGAGTTAGCCTACTTCCCAAGACATAAATAAAAATCAAAAACAGGGTCACTAGACCTTTTTTTACTATTATAGACGAAAAAATGTTTTTCATATCCAATCCTTTGTTTTATTAACTTCTAGAAATCATCTAAATTTCAGCACATCACATAATAAAGGAAATAGCATTCTCAGAATTTCATCCCTCTTTTTTGACTACTGCCTTTTCATTACACTCTATCTAGAAAACTATTTTAAAATAGGTCAACTATAAATATAAATACAGCTTAATATTTTATAGCATACAACTTCCGCTCTTCTAATTATATCAAAAAAAGCAGAAAAAATCTGCTTTTGAGTGCCTATAAGATATAAAAGGCCTATCAATATCTTCATCACTTTATTCAATGTCAAGCGTAAAATTACATTATTTTTTGACTATACTATATCTCATTAAAAGCTAGTAGGTTGTGTTATATATAAGTCAAGAAAATAGATTGTTTAATCACTTAATAAATATAGAAGTTCTGCATAGCGTTTAAAGATATCCGTATTTTGAAGTCCTGCTTCTTTTGCCTGATTGTAACGCATTTTTAAATTCGTTAGCACATTCTCTCTTTCATCCGCTACATTCCAGCCTTTAACAGCATAAACCGCCATCCGTTCCATCAAACATTCTAAAACATCAACCAACAACTTTTCAGTTATTCTACTACTAATACTATCCACTCCAACTCTATAATTATAAATAGCCTTATGGATATAGGTTAGACGACTAGACTCTGCAAAAAGACGATAATTAGTACGCATATCTCCAACCATTTGCCCTTTAGGAAAAGAAATCGTATCAAACAATCTACGCGCAAACAAAATTCCCCAGCTTGTTTTAAAGGATAAATCCTTACGTTCTAATAGGGGAAGTTGATGGATGAGTTCCTCACCGCTATAATGAGTTTCATAATAATCTTCAAAGAGATGAATCAAATAAACATTGCGTTCTTGGTGAAATTCTTGATAATTGGATACAGCTACTTCTGCATCATTAAACAAGGCCGCTCGGTACAGATCCTCTACATAAGTCGGCTCTATCCAGTCATCTGAATCAATAAAGGATAAAAATTCCCCTTTCGCCTCAGCAATACCAGCATTTCGAGCGTCCGACAAGCCTCCATTTTCCTTTTCAATATAGTGAAAACGACTATCCTTCGCAACAAACTCCTGACATATCGCACCAGAACCATCTGGTGAACCATCGTTAACCAACAGAACTTCTATATTTGAATAAGTCTGTTTAGCAATGCTATCCAAACAGCTCCATAGATAATTCTCAACATTATAAATTGGAACGACTAGACTGATTAATGGTTGTGGATAAGTAATCTTATTTTCTAAATCTGCTACCCTAGTTTCATACACCTTAATGTCTTTTGAATCTGGAAAACGGTCTTTCCAATAGGATAGTATATGCTTTATCCTTTCCAAATAATAATAATTAGGAATGCTTAATTCATTTATAAAATCTAACATATTCCAATGTACTTTTATGTCGCAAAGAGCAGATGTTTCCGATGGATGATGAGTCGCATTCTGACCATGTTGTACATATATATACGTCACTTCATCTATATAAACAACACTTTCCGCTCGCAAATATAATTTAAAAAAGTAATCTAAATCTTCACTCTGTTGCAGTTTTTCATCCAAAAATAAATTTTCTGTTAGCGATTTTTTAAATAACTTTGCAGCAATACAAGCAAAATCATGAGTTAAGTAATTTAATTTCGGAAACAGCTCTAAAAATGGACGTATTTGCTTTTTTTTAATACAAAGATCATCTAGATTTTGATTGGAATATACAGGAAAATAAAACAAACCATCTTCCGTATTAAAAGATTTATGCTTTGAAATAGCTATATCAGTATTATTTTCTTTTAAACCTTTAAAAAGAGCTTCTAGATGATTTGACTCCACCCAATCGTCTGAATCAATAAAAGTAATATAAGCTCCCTCAGAACGTTCAAGTCCTAGATTACGAGCAGAAGATACTCCTCCATTTTCCTTTTCAATATAACGAAAACGACTATCACGTTCTGCATATTCCTGACAAATCATTCCCGATGAATCTGTTGAACCATCGTTTACAAGTAACACTTCAAAATTGGTATGACTCTGATTGATAATACTATCTAAACACTGACGTAAATACTTCTCTGTATTATAAATCGGAACGATAATACTGATTAATTCTTGATTTAGCTGGCTCTCACTCATTCTCTACTTACTCCTATTCCAATAAATATAGAAGTTCTGCATAGCGTTTAAAGATATCCGTATTTTGGAGTCCTGCTTCTTTCGCCTGATTGTAACGCATTTTTAAATTCGTTAGCACATTCTCTCTTTCATCCGCTACATTCCAGCCTTTAACAGCATAAACTGCCATTCGTTCCATCAAACATTCTAAAACATCAACCAACAACTTTTCAGTTATTCTACTACTAATACTATCCACTCCTACTCTATAATTATAAAGAGCCTTATGGATATATGTCAAACGGCTAGACTCTGCAAAAAGACGATAATTAGTACGAGTATCTTCAATCGTTTTCCCTTTAGGAAAAGAAATCGTATCAAACAATCTACGCGCAAACAGAATTCCCCAACTTGTTGTAAAAGAAAAATCTTTACGTTCTAATAAGGGGAGTTGCTGGATGAGTTCCTCACCGCTATAATGAGTCTCATAATAATCCTCAAAAACATGAATCAAATAAACATTGCGTTCTTGGTGAAATTCTTGATAATTTGATACAGCTACTTCTGCATCATTAAACAAGGCTGCTCGGTACAGATCCTCTACGTAAGTCGGCTCTATCCAGTCATCCGAATCAACAAAGGATATAAATTCTCCTTGTGCTCGCGCAATACCAGCATTTCGAGCGTCCGACAAGCCACCATTTTCCTTTTCAATATAACGAAAACGACTATCCTTCGCAACAAACTCCTGACATATCGCACCAGAACCATCTGGTGAACCATCGTTAACCAACAGAACTTCTATATTTGAATAAGTCTGTTTAGCAATGCTATCCAAACAGCTCCATAGATAATTCTCAACATTATAAATTGGAACGATTAGACTAATTAATGGTTGTGGATAAGTGACCCTTTCTCTAGCCTCTGACACAAATGATTCATATTCTCTGATTGCTTTCGATGTTGGAAAACCAACTATTCTACTTGCTACTAAGTTTTTTAGTCTTCTAAAATATTGAAAAGTTGGAATTCCCATCTTTTCAATTTGTTGAAACATTCTTTTGAAGATTTCCAACTCATGCAATGCTTTTAATTCATTAAAATTCTGTGATGTGCTAGCATCGTGTGTTCTGTAGATATAGGTATAATCTCTCACATATACAACTGACTCAACTTCAAGATATAAATGAAAGAAGAAATTCAAGTCTTCTGCATAGCTTACTTGTTCATCAAACAAAAGATTTCCAATGATTTTTCTTTTTATTAATTTAGATGAAATAGAGTAAAAACTATGATCTAGTTCTCCCAACTTTGGAAGGATTTCTAAAAAAGAATCTCTACTTCTTGTCCCAATATTAAGAAATTCATCGTTCTCTTTTGAATAACTTCTCAAATAAAATACACCATCCTGAGCAAATCGTTTATAAGTAGAAATTGCTACATCTGTATCATTTTCTTTAAGAGCAGTATAAAGCACCTCTAGATAGTTAAATTCTACCCAATCGTCTGAATCAATAAAAGTAATGTACGCCCCCCCCCGAACGTTCAAGTCCTAGGTTACGGGCAGAAGATACTCCACCATTTTCCTTTTCAATATAACGAAAACGACTATCACGCTCTGCATATTCCTGACAAATCATGCCTGATGAATCTGTTGAACCGTCGTTTATGAGTAACACTTCAAAATTAGTATAACTTTGATTAATAATACTATCTAAACACTCATGTAAATACTTCTCTGTATTATAAATCGGAACGATAATACTGATTAATTCATTATTCATCTTTCTTCTCCAGTTCTAGCTGATTGATAATACTTTCTAAATCAAGACGATCAATCTTACTTTTCAATTTTTCCCTCTCCTCTTCATATCCATAGACTTCCAATTCTGATAACCTTCTTTTCAACACATAGTCATACATTCTATATGTTTTTACAATATCAATCCCATCCATATCTTTGGTTTCACGAATTCGTTCTTCCAAAGCATCAATATAATCCATATGTGATAAATTAAAACTTTTAGATAAACCATTAGGATTGTAGCGATACACATAAACAGTCTGATTACTTACAGCTATCTTTTCTGCTTTTAAATAAAGTTTCCAAGTTGTGAATTGATCTTCTGCGTATTTTCCATAAGGATAACGAATACCATCAAATAAACTAAGCTTATACAATTTTCCCCAAGCAGTGGAAAAACGTAAAAAATTCACATCTACCATATCATCCAGTTGTTGAACCGCGTCAATATTATCAATAAAAGTAATAGGTAGTTTAGGAATGTAGTGTTGCGTGAAAAATTGAAAATAAGGTTCTTCAAAATAGCAAAAGAAACCTACTACTAAGTCTGATTCCCCAAGCAGGCTAGTTGCATACAACTTTTCCAGAGCTTGCTCCATCAAAAAATCATCTGAATCAACAAAGGTTACATACTCTCCTCTAGCTCTATCTAAAGCATAATTTCGCGCATCTGACAATCCTCCGTTTTCCTTCACAAAATAACGAATACGATTATCACATTCCGCATACTCCCGACAAATCTCATCAGAAGCATCTGTCGAACCATCATTTATCAATAAGACTTCAATCTCTTGGTAAGTCTGATTCAAAATACTATCTATACATTGTCGTAAATATTGTTCAACATTGTATACAGGTACAATGACACTAATTAAAGGATATTTCTTCATGTTATCTTCCTAATGCTTATCAACTAAATAAGCTTCTTATTTTTTCAACCATCTTTTCAGGTTCGTCCTTTTTGCAAATATAGCTTGCTTTTCCTGCAGTATGATCTGTACTATCAAATGTCAATATTGGTTTCCCAAGATTGTTGACTTTTTCTATAATATTATCAACTTCTGCTTCATAATTAATATCCAAATAAAAATCAATTTCTTCTACTACTTTTATCAAATTCATTGGATTATAAGCTGGAAAGATTCTTACATTTAAATATCTTTGCAAATCTACAATTTCAGATGCAAATTCTGTTGGAGCTAAAATAGAGAAATGAACATATGGCAATTCCCTTATTAGATACTCTAACTGTTCCATACGACAAGTATTTGTAAAAACGGCTGTATGATAGAGAGGGGAATCAATAAGAGAATCCAAACCTTTTTCAAAATTCATCTTCCTCATAACAATATCAGACCATTCCAAACCATGATAGAACCACCATTCATTTCTAAAGCGGTTTAAATTGATACCATACCATGGTTTTTCACCAGTATAATGAATAATCTCAGCTTCTTTCTCCGCAACTAGAGAATCCTGATACCATGAAGCAATCTGATAGTTTCTTGCGACAGTATCCATACCTACCATGAAATTATATTTTTGAGGCAATTTTTTCCACCGTTTCTGAAATAAAATATTTAAAATACCTTGATCTCCAAAACTACTCTCATGAAATTGATTTGTTAGTTCAAATAACTGTTCAGTAACCCCTTCAGCCCTCCAGACATCAACATCAATCAACATCACACCAGAATTAAAGGAAGCACTTGTCAGATCGTCTTCTACAGCAGCCATCGGGAAATCAGCTAAATCTTCTGAAAATAAAGCATCCAAGTTCCCTCTCACGATAACATCTGAATCTAAATAGATAGCTCTATTCTCTTCAACAAATTGTGGAATAAAATAACGAAAAAAAGCTGCATAACTTAAATGAGAAAGCGGTAAATGATAGTTTTTCAGACTGTGACTGCTAATTTTCACATTCACAATTTCTGAAAATAAAGGCTCCAATCGCTTTGCCATTAATTGAAACCATTCTGAAGGCATATCATCATTAAATACATAGAACTTCACATTTCGATTATGGGCACATACTGACTTGATTGTTGTTTCAATCTTATCACGATACCCACTATCTGCCCCCAGAACAACGACTTTTTTATTCATTTTAAACATTCCTTTCGTTTTATGAACTATAAAACTATTTATTCTAAAAATATTATAAAAGATTTAAATATACTTTCTCTTGAATTAGTTTACGGATTTTCATTTTCATTTCTGTAGTATTTTCACATACAATCGCTTTCTCCCCTACATGGTTTGTATCTGAAAAAGCAAAAATTGGCACATTCTTCTTCAGTGCTTCTTGAGTTGGTTCTTCCCATGTTGCTCCCTCTGCTATATCCAACACTGCTAGTGCTTTCTCTAGGATGTGCTTGTAACTATTGTTTTTGTGTGCATTTGAATAATAGTAAAGATTTGGATATTCTATATACTGCTGTTGAATTGCTGGAAAACAAGGTTGAAAAATATGAAATTGGCAATCGGGAAATTCTTCTAATAAATTTGAGAAATTAGAAAGATTACATGTATTCGTAAATATTAAAATATGATGAACAAAATTTGTCATATTAAAATTTGCTAATTCTAATTGGAATTGGCGTTGATTATAGAGTGTACTCCAATCCAATCCATAGTAAAACCACCATAACTTTTTAAACCTGGTTGAAAAACTTTCTTCATTCCAAGGTTTATTATATCCTAGGTAATGTAAGATACGAGGCATTCGATTCTCTTTTATAGTGGTTCTCTCTTTTTTAAATTCACTAATCTCGTATGCATCATATCCGACTAAAAAATTATATGTATCTTTCAATGGTAACCATTCTTCTCCAAATGCCATAATCATAATTGATTGGTCTCCATTTGGTACATGCATATAGTATTCTCGAGTCAAGCCTACCAGTTTTTCTCGGACATTTTCCTCTCTCCAACGCTTTAAATTAACGACTAATACTCCAGAATTCAATTCTTTTTTTACATTAGGATGTTTAGTTGGATCTAAATCACTATCATTTACTGCCGCAACATAATAATCTTCTAAATCATATTCTAACAAATGGTCAATTTTACCTGTTACTTATAAATCACAATCTAAAAAGATAGCCTTATCTTCTTTCACAAAATCCGCCATATAATAAACAAGAAATTTAGTTGCTGATATATGTTTACTATTATTAACATTAAACTGTCTCAATTCCTGTTCTTCTTCAGGCAATCGAATATTACAAACCCTAGAATCAAACGGAGTTAACCAATTTTGCAGAGCTCCAAACCATTCTTGTGGAATACTCCCGTTATTGAAAATATATATTTTCAAATTTCTATGATAAGCACACAATGATTTTATAGTTACAATAGCTTGTTCACAATAACTTCTATCGAAACATAATACAACAGCTTTTTTCATTTTGTATTTACTCTTTCTGAATTTTACAAATAGCTTGCTAAAAAGCTCAAATTTAATTTTCTATCAATACTCTCCATTTTTCTGCAATGACCTCATCCAAATAAGAGGCTGCAATTCGATATGAATGCTGCGATACTTCATTTTGATTCAAATCAAAAAACTCCAATACGGCCTTCGTCATTCTTTCAATACTTTCTTCTCTATCTTGACCTTCAGAATAGGGAACTAAATAACCATTCTTCCCATTTTGAATAAAGGTAGGTGCTCCATAGGGAACATCTAAACCTACTAATCCCATACCAGAAGCCACCCCTTCAAGTAAGGTTAACCCCAAGGTTTCCCAAGAAGAAGTTGATAGATAGAGCTGGTGTTTTTTATACTCTTCTTTTAAATTTTGATAGCCACGTAACCTGATATATTCTTCAGCATTTAGCTCTGAAATCAGTTGGTTCAATTTATGATAATCTTCCCCTTGACCATAGATATCCAAAGTAAATTCTGGTATTTTCTCTTTGACCTTCGCTCCTACCTTAATCGCTATATCGACTTGTTTGCGATAATTTAAGCGAGCAGCAAGCATAGCCGAATAAGGAACCATCGTCTCTACATTGCTCTCGATACTTTCGATACTAGCAGCTGGTATCACACAAATCGGACAGCTAGGTAAGCCCATCTCTCTTAGATAGTTCTCCAAGTCTGTTTTTTGTGCTTCTGTTGAAACAAGCATAAAGTCAAAGGAGGTCGCATGTTGGAATAAATAATGATATTCATTATTCATCGCACCCGTTTTATATTGATGGAGAGAATGAAGAAAAACTCCTATTTTTGCATGATTAGCATATTCTAAAATTGCCTGTGAAAAGGAAAATCTAGAGACCCTGTCCATAAGGACGACATCAGCAGAAGAAAGGGACAAGGATTGGATAAAATATTGCATCAAGTCATATTCGCCTTCAAGCCATTCTGAACCAAATCGATACCGTGTTTTTCCTAACGATTGGAAACCTTCATAGACCACTTCACTTTCGGAATTATAGAAGCACCTTTTGCTCCACTGATAAGTCCCTTGGTCAAACCACTCTCTACATATCAAATGAGAAGTATAATGATCTCTCTGATAGAGTGTATCTTGATAAAAATGATCAACCTGATAAACTATTCCATCCTCACATTTCAGAAATAGCTTATGATCTTCAGATATTTGATAAACGATTTGATGCTGGTCTCTCTCAACTATCGGACTATTCTCTAGGTGCAGTCTACTAATCATCTCTTCACTAGTGATAGTTGATTTTACACCTTTTTCTCCTGCTAAGTAAAAGGGAGCAATCATCATTTTATCTAGAGGAATCCCAATATGTTGAAAATAAAGAAAATCTTCTCTTGGAGGAAGGACAGAAAATATGTAACGAACATCTAGATTCGTCTTTTTAAAGATCCGAGCACGATTGGCCTGAGAACGATCTACACCATTTGGTTCGTACCCTACTAATAAGTCGAATAGATAAACTGTCACTTAATTTTCCACCTTTCGAAAAGCTCTATTATAATCTTCTTTAGTAGAAGATTGAATCCATTTCCATTGCTTTTGCAAAGCCAAATGATACATTTCCTCTGAAACGACAACCTTTTTTATCGCATCAATCAAATCAGTCGCAGCTTGACTTGAAGCTAGATGCTCAGGACAGATAAAACCTCTCCTATGCTGAGTCTCCTTAAAAGCAAATAAAAGCAAACCTTTTTCCAAAGATTCTTCCACGGCATTCAATATTTCTATACTATGGTTAATATCTAAATACAAACTACACTGTTCTAGCAAACTTTCATACTCTGCCTGGCTAATTCCTGGATGTAAATAGACATTTTCACGTAGTCCAAGATCCAATAATCTAGGACCCATATTCGTAAGAGCAGCGATATGAAACTCAACCATCGGCAACTTCTCAATAACTTCCTCAATTTTTTCAATTTCTTGTGTGTGAGTCATGATGAGCGCTCGATGGTGATTTCCATTCATTTTTGAAGGATACAAGGGACTGATATGATGAATTTTATCATTTGGAGTAAGAGTCTCAAATACTGAATAATGATAAATATAGAGCCTATCTACTCTTGATAGATAGACTTCTACTTCTTGGATTTGAATCGGTTCTTTAGAAGAATAAACTGCAGAAATTTTTTGACTATCTAAATAATCTGCTATTTCTAAATCTCCAACAACTAGCACTTCATTTTCTAAATCAAAAAGCTCTAAACAGGCCTGCCATAGTTCATCTTCAGTATAAATATAGGTGACTTCATCTTTAAATAAAGTAAATAAGCCTCGCTCTACATTTTTAATCATTAATAGAGTATTTTGAGCATCATAATAATGAACCGAGATACTCTTTTCTGATTCATCCATTATTTCCTGCTTATAACGCCAACCATTTTCTAAATAGTAATCGCAGCTTATAACTTTTCCCTGACTATCCCACCATTCAACCCTATCTACTGTATATAATTCTTTATGACGGTAGAAAATCAGACCTCGTTGGATATCTTTATCCCATATGGTTGCGTAATCCTCTTCCATACAAATTTCCCAATATTTAGGAACCGCCACCTTCAAAGCTATCAATGATTCACTTTTATATTGATTTGATGATTTCTTCGCAAGTAGCATCGGTAAAAAATGAATATAGTCTTGAGTCTGTTCTGCATACTCCATGGTTAAAACATGAACCCCAATACCAGAAGAAAGTACATTTTCTACAAATTGCTGCTCATCCAGATTATACTGCTTTGTTAGATAAAGCATCTATATCTCCCTTTAATTCCTCCACAATCATAAACTGATTAAAATGATAATTCCTATAAAGATAGAATGTAATCACACATCTTTTGAGGTTCTGAACTAGAGAATACCTGATCCACATGATAGGGATTCACTACCGTATCAAATGTTAGGATTGGTTTTCCTTTTTGTTTTGCAGTTTCAATTACTTGTTGATTTTTTTCCTCATAGTTAATGTCTAGATAAATGTCACACTCATCAACCAATCGATTGCGATTCCAATCTAAAATAGCGGGATATAATCTTACATTTTCATATTTTCGTAAACAATTCAAAACATCACCCATTAACGTATTTGCTGCTATATGAAACATGAAATTTGGTAAATGAGTAACTAGATAATCAATCTGTTCCAATGACTGACTATCTGTCATAATAAATATGTCCCGTTTTTTTCTAGGTGTTTTATGATTCGCAATCTCTGACCAGTCCATCATTGAATATCTCCACCATACTTCTCTTAAACGAGAGTACGATCTTAAATTCCAAGGCTTATCTCCTGAAAGATAATGAATAATAGCTGGCAGTGGGTCTGTCGACATTTCTAAAATAAAATACTGCTGTCTCTCCTCTGCAATTCGATCATAACCCACTTGGAAATTGTAAGTATCATCTAATACGATATAGCGTTCCCCCGCCACACGATTAAAGACAGTTTGATCTGACTCTGGCAATGTTTCATGATCCCTATCAGTGATTTCGATTAAAGTCGCTTGAATATTTTCTTCTTTCCACAACTTATTATTAACTAGTAAGACACCCGAATTAAATCTATCTTCTAATCCATAAATAACTTTGGCCGCTGCCAAAAGTTTATCGCCAAGTTCGATTTCAAACAACTCATTCAATGATCTTGTTACAATCGTATCACTATCCAAATACAGCACCTTATCCTCTTCCACAAATTGTGGGATAAAGTATCTCGCAAAAGACATATGGTTCATATGAGCCCCAAACGGAGGTAACTTCCATGTCTTTGAGACCAAGCCACTTGTCAACTTCACATCAACTAACTCACTCTGTTTCTGACCCATTTTTTCACGAACACTGATAAACCATTCCTGAGGAATATCTTGATTCAAAATATAAACTTTACAATGATCATGATGATAGCAAATTGACTTTAATGTTGCTTCTATATATCGAATATAGCCATAATCACCAGCTAAAACAAATGTTAATTTTTCCATTGTATTTACCTATTTCCATTTATTTTTATTTTTCTATTAATTTGCAAACTCAATAAACATCAAATTGATGGTTTAATTTTAAAAATTAAACATAGAAAATACTAGAATTCAATTAAATTCTAATATCCTTCTTCTTTATGAAAGATAGTTAATACTCTTCAAACCACGTCAACTTCAACTTGCCGTATAACTGTATTTTGACCCGACTTTGCCAGTTATATCCGCAACCTCAAAGCAATGCTTTGAGGAACCTGTGGCTAGCTTCCTAGTTTGCCCTTTGATTTTCATTGAGTATAAACTTCATTTTGATTTTTTGATACTATAAAGTAAATTTACAAAACAGTTGAAAAATATTCCTATCTTAAATTATAACATCATTTTCCCCTACAATACAATAAAAACCCCTTGAAAAGTTGAACTTTTCAAGGGATTTCTTTCAGCATTTTTAATCAATAAGAAAACTTTTTAGATAGTAGTCTTATTAATCTTCTTGATCATTTTTACGGCGTTTCGCAAACAGACCTAGACCAGTCACAGCTGCCAAAGCTCCTAAAAGTACAGATGATTTAGAAGCTTCTGTACCAGTATTTGGCAATTGTTTTCTTGACTTACCTTCTGATTCTGTTGTTGTCTCAGAAGATACTACGTCCGCTGATGTCGATACGCTTGCTGATACTGAAGTATCTGCTGATGTTGATACTGAATCACTTGCTGAAGCTGATACGCTTGTTGAAGCAGATACAGATTCAGAAACAGATGTACTTACTGAAGCTGACGCACTTGTTGATCCTAATTCAGAAGGCAATGTGCTTGCTGAAGTAGATGTACTTGTTGACTCTGACGTTACTTTAGAAACTGAGTTGCTTGGTGAAGCTGACTCTGAAGGTGATGTGCTTGGTGATGTTGAATCTTTTTCTGTCTTAGTCAAGTCTGCACCTGGGATGACTGCTGTCTTACCTGATGGTGTTGTGACGGTAGCGTTACCCTTGTCATCTACTACTACTGTAGAACCTGGGTTAACAGCTTTGACCTTATCTTCGATGGCTTTCTTCTCTTCTGGAGTTAAAGCATCTGGATTAGATACAACTGTCTTATCTGCTGGTTTAACAATGTCATTACCTGCATTTGGTTTCGTTGCAGCGTCTCCTGTCTTAGTCAAGTCTGCACCTGGGATAACTGCTGTCTTACCTGATGGTGTTGTGACGGTAGCGTTACCCTTGTCATCTACTACTACTGTAGAACCTGGGTTAACGGCTTTGACCTTATCTTCGATGGCTTTCTTCTCTTCTGGAGTTAAAGCATCTGGATTAGATACAACTGTCTTATCTGCTGGTTTAACAATGTCATTACCTGCATTTGATTTCGTTGCAGCGTCTCCTGTCTTAGTCAAGTCTGCACCTGGGATAACTGCTGTCTTACCTGATGGTGTTGTGACGGTAGCGTTACCCTTGTCATCTACTACTACTGTAGAACCTGGGTTAACGGCTTTGACCTTATCTTCGATGGCTTTCTTCTCTTCTGGAGTTAAAGCATCTGGATTAGATACAACTGTCTTATCTGCTGGTGTATTTATTGAAGTACTTGTTGAGATTGATGTACTTCCATCTGTTGAAGTTGACGCGCTTGCTGATTCCGATGCTGATATGCTTGCTGAAATAGACTCTGACAGTACTTTAGAAACTGATTCCGATGCTGATGTACTTGCCGAAGCTGACTCCGATAGCATCTTAGACGCTGATGTTGATGTTGAAGTCATTACCGAAGTCATTTGAGACAGCAACTTAGAAATTGATTCAGATACTGATGAAATAACTGAGTTAGCTGATTCAAACATTGCCGTACTTGCTGAGGCTGATTCTGAAGCTTGCTTAGATGCTGATTCACTTACTGAGTTGCTTGCTGAAGCTGATTGTGATTCTACCTCTGAAGCACGTTTAGAAGCTGATTCGCTTGCTGAGTTGCTTGTTGAAGCTGACTCTGATGTTACTTTTGAAGCTGACTCGCTTGCTGAGTTACTTGCTGAAGCTGACTCTGATGTCTGCTTAGAAGCAGATTCGCTTACTGAGTTGCTTGTTGAAGCTGACTCTGATGCTTGCTTAGAGGCTGATTCACTTACTGAGTTGCTTGTTGATGCAGATTCTGAAGCTTGCTTAGAAGATGATTCGCTTACTGAGTTGCTTGTTGAAGCTGACTCTGATGCTTGCTTAGATGCAGATTCGCTTACTGAGTTGCTTGTTGA
>CAJNBY010000006.1 GCA_905221125.1 bacterium
ACTATCGTAACCATGCAAAAAAGCAACGGCAAATCCGTTGCTTTTTTTGGGACATAAGAGACTATTGTCCCAGGCTCTTTTGTCTTTAGAAAATACCTCTAAATATGGTAAAATAGTAGGAGAATAATGTGAGGAAAATGAATGTCAAATAGTTTTGAAATTTTGATGAATCAACTGGGGATGCCTGCTGAAATGAGACAGGCTCCTGCTTTATCACAGGCTGATATTGAGCGAGTTGTAGTTCATAAAATTAGTAAGGTATGGGAGTTTCATTTCGTATTTTCTAATATATTACCGATTGAAATCTTTTTAGAATTAAAGAAGGGTTTGAGTGAGGAATTTTCTAAGACAGGTAATAAAGCTATTTTTGAAATTAAGGCTCTGTCTCAAGAATTTTCAAATCAACTCTTACAAGCCTATTATAGAGAGGCTTTTTCTGAAGGGCCATGTGCTAGTCAAGGTTTTAAGTCCCTTTATCAAAATCTGCAAGTTCGTGCTGAGGGCAACCAACTCCTTATTGAAGGTTCAGAGGCGATTGATAAGGAACATTTTAAGAAGAATCATCTTCCTAATTTAGCTAAACAACTTGAAAAATTTGGCTTTCCTACTTTTAACTGTCAAGTAGAGAAGAATGATGTGCTGACTCAAGAGCAGGAAGAAGCCTTTCATGCTGAAAATGAGCAGATTGTTCAAGCTGCCAATGAGGAAGCGCTCCGTGCTATGGAGCAACTGGAACAGATGGCGCCACCTCAAGCAGAAGAAAAACCAGCCTTTGATTTTCAGGCCAAAAAGGCTGCGGCTAAGCCAAAGCTAGATAAGGCGGAGATTACTCCTATGATCGAAGTGACGACGGAGGAAAATCGTCTGGTCTTTGAAGGGGTTGTTTTTGATGTGGAGCAAAAAGTGACTAGAACCGGTCGTGTTTTAATTAACTTTAAAATGACGGACTATACTTCAAGTTTTTCTATGCAAAAGTGGGTTAAAAATGAGGAAGAGGCTCAGAAATTTGACCTCATCAAGAAGAATTCTTGGCTACGAGTGCGTGGGAATGTGGAGATGAATAACTTCACACGCGATTTGACTATGAATGTGCAGGATGTGCAGGAAGTTGTTCACTATGAGCGGAAAGATTTGATGCCAGAAGGTGAGCGTCGGGTTGAGTTTCATGCTCATACTAACATGTCGACCATGGATGCTCTGCCAGAGGTTGAAGAAATTGTTGCGACAGCTGCTAAGTGGGGACACAAGGCTGTTGCCATCACGGACCACGGGAATGTCCAGTCCTTCCCACACGGCTATAAGGCGGCAAAAAAAGCGGGAATTCAGCTGATTTATGGAATGGAAGCCAATATCGTTGAGGATCGTGTTCCTATCGTTTATAACGAAGTGGAGATGGACTTATCAGAAGCGACCTATGTGGTTTTTGACGTGGAAACGACGGGACTATCAGCCATCTACAATGACTTGATTCAGGTTGCGGCCTCTAAGATGTATAAGGGGAATGTCATTGCTGAATTTGATGAATTTATCAATCCTGGGCATCCCTTGTCAGCCTTTACCACAGAGTTGACTGGAATTACAGATGATCATGTAAAAAATGCCAAACCACTGGAACAAGTTCTGCAAGAATTCCAAGAATTTTGCAAGGATACAGTCTTAGTCGCCCACAATGCCACCTTTGACGTTGGCTTTATGAATGCCAATTATGAGCGTCATGGTCTGTCGAAGATTAGTCAGCCAGTTATTGATACGCTGGAGTTTGCTAGAAATCTCTATCCTGAGTATAAGCGTCATGGTTTGGGGCCTTTGACCAAGCGTTTTGGTGTGGCTTTGGAACATCACCACATGGCCAATTACGATGCGGAAGCTACTGGTCGTCTTCTTTTCATTTTTATCAAAGAGGTAGCAGAAAAACATGGTGTGACTGATCTAGCTAGACTCAACATTGATTTGATTAGTCCAGATTCTTATAAAAAAGCTCGAATCAAGCATGCGACCATTTATGTCAAGAATCAGATAGGTCTAAAGAATATCTTTAAGCTGGTTTCGTTGTCTAATACCAAGTATTTTGAAGGGGTGCCACGGATTCCGAGAACGGTTCTAGATGCCCATCGGGAGGGCTTGATTTTAGGATCAGCCTGCTCAGAAGGTGAAGTTTTTGATGCGGTCGTTTCCCAAGGTGTGGATGCGGCGGTTGAGGTGGCCAAGTATTATGACTTTATCGAGGTCATGCCACCAGCTATATATGCGCCCTTGATTGCTAAGGAGCAGGTCAAGGATATGGAGGAACTCCAGACTATTATCAAGAGTTTGATAGAGGTCGGGGACCGTCTCGGGAAGCCTGTTCTGGCTACGGGAAATGTCCACTATATCGAACCGGAAGAAGAGATTTATCGAGAAATTATCGTCCGTAGTTTGGGTCAGGGGGCCATGATTAACCGGACCATTGGTCATGGTGAACATGCTCAACCAGCTCCTCTTCCCAAGGCTCATTTTAGAACGACTAATGAGATGTTGGATGAATTTGCCTTCTTGGGAGAGGAACTGGCACGTAAACTGGTTATTGAAAACACCAATGCCTTGGCAGAGACCTTTGAGCCTGTTGAGGTCGTTAAGGGTGACTTGTATACGCCTTTCATCGACAAGGCTGAAGAAACGGTCGCTGAATTGACCTATAAGAAAGCTTTTGAGATTTATGGAAATCCGCTGCCAGATATTGTTGATTTGCGGATTGAAAAAGAACTAACTTCCATTCTAGGGAATGGATTTGCCGTGATTTATCTGGCATCGCAGATGCTGGTGCAACGCTCTAATGAACGGGGTTACTTGGTGGGTTCTCGTGGGTCTGTTGGGTCCAGTTTCGTTGCGACTATGATTGGGATTACGGAGGTTAATCCTCTCTCTCCTCACTATGTCTGTGGTCAGTGTCAGTACAGCGAGTTTATCACCGATGGTTCTTATGGTTCAGGTTTTGATATGCCTAATAAGGACTGTCCAAAGTGTGGTCATAAACTCAGCAAAAATGGGCAGGATATTCCGTTTGAGACCTTCCTTGGTTTTGACGGTGACAAGGTTCCCGATATTGACTTGAACTTCTCGGGAGAAGATCAGCCTAGCGCTCACTTGGATGTGCGTGATATCTTTGGTGAGGAATATGCCTTCCGTGCAGGAACGGTTGGTACGGTAGCTGCTAAGACTGCCTATGGATTTGTCAAGGGCTATGAGAGAGATTATGGCAAGTTTTATCGTGATGCAGAGGTGGAACGCCTCGCTCAAGGTGCAGCTGGTGTCAAGCGGACAACGGGGCAACACCCGGGGGGAATCGTTGTTATTCCTAACTACATGGATGTTTACGATTTTACGCCTGTCCAGTATCCAGCGGATGACGTGACGGCTGAATGGCAAACGACTCACTTTAACTTCCACGATATCGATGAGAACGTCCTCAAACTTGATGTACTGGGACATGATGATCCGACCATGATTCGGAAACTTCAAGATTTATCTGGGATTGATCCTAATGAAATCCCTATGGATGACGAAGGTGTGATGGCCCTATTTTCTGGGACTGATGTGCTAGGGGTGACTCCTGAACAAATCGGAACGCCGACGGGGATGTTGGGAATTCCAGAGTTTGGAACCAACTTTGTACGTGGGATGGTAGATGAGACGCATCCGACGACTTTTGCGGAGTTGCTTCAGCTTTCAGGTCTGTCCCACGGTACCGATGTGTGGCTGGGAAATGCCCAGGATTTGATTAAACAAGGGATTGCGGACCTATCAACCGTTATCGGTTGTCGGGACGATATCATGGTTTACCTCATGCATGCTGGTCTGGAACCTAAGATGGCCTTTACCATCATGGAACGGGTGCGTAAGGGCTTGTGGCTCAAGATTTCCGAAGAGGAACGCAATGGCTATATCGAAGCCATGAAGGCTAATAAGGTGCCAGAGTGGTATATCGAATCCTGTGGAAAAATTAAGTACATGTTCCCTAAAGCCCATGCGGCAGCCTACGTTATGATGGCCTTGCGAGTGGCCTACTTCAAGGTTCACCATCCGATTTATTATTACTGTGCTTACTTCTCCATCCGTGCTAAGGCTTTTGATATCAAGACCATGGGTGCGGGCTTGGATGCTATCAAGCGTAGAATGGAAGAAATCGCTGAAAAACGGAAGAATAATGAAGCCTCTAATGTGGAAATTGACCTCTATACAACTCTTGAGATTGTCAATGAGATGTGGGAACGTGGTTTCAAGTTTGGCAAACTAGATCTCTACCGTAGTCAGGCAACAGAGTTCCTCATCGATGGGGATACCCTCATTCCGCCATTTGTAGCAATGGATGGTCTGGGAGAGAACGTTGCCAAGCAGTTGGTACGAGCGCGTGAAGAGGGAGAATTCCTTTCCAAAACAGAACTACGCAAGCGTGGTGGACTCTCATCAACCTTGGTTGAAAAGATGGATGAGATGGGGATTCTCGGCAATATGCCAGAGGATAACCAGTTGAGTTTGTTTGATGAGTTGTTTTAAGAATTAGAACGGAGAATATCTTTATGAAACTAAGAATCTTTGCGGAAGATAAACCTGCTGAAAAGGTTTTTGACTATCAGTTAGAGCTGGCAGATGAAACAATTCTTCTATCGACAGCCCTCTTGTCAGGTGCTATTGCTTTGGCAGGATTATTTTCTGCTTTGAAAGAAAAATAGAAAAGGAAAAACAAAATGGTTTTACCAAATTTTAAAGAAAATCTAGAAAAATATGCGAAATTGTTGGTTGCGAACGGAATTAATGTGCAACCTGGTCACACTTTGGCTCTTTCTATCGATGTGGAGCAACGCGAGTTGGCTCATTTAATCGTGAAAGAAGCTTATGCTTTGGGTGCACATGAGGTTATTGTTCAGTGGACAGATGATGTCATTAACCGTGAGAAATTTCTCCATGCACCGATGGAACGTTTGGACAATGTGCCAGAATACAAGATTGCTGAGATGAACTATCTCTTGGAGAATAAGGCTAGCCGTCTCGGTGTCCGTTCTTCTGATCCAGGTGCCTTGAACGGTGTGGATGCTGACAAGTTGTCAGCGTCTGCTAAAGCTATGGGACTCGCTATGAAGCCAATGCGTATCGCAACGCAATCCAACAAGGTTAGCTGGACTGTGGCAGCCGCTGCTGGACTTGAGTGGGCTAAAAAAGTCTTTCCAAATGCTACAAGCGATGAAGAAGCAGTTGATCTCCTTTGGGACCAAATCTTCAAAACTTGTCGTGTCTATGAAAAAGATCCTGTTAAGGCTTGGGAAGAGCATGCAGCTATCCTTAAGAGTAAAGCAGATATGCTTAATAAAGAGCAATTTTCAGCCCTTCATTACACAGCACCAGGAACTGATTTGACACTTGGCTTGCCGAAGAACCACGTTTGGGAATCAGCCGGTGCTATTAATGCGCAGGGAGAAGGATTCTTGCCAAATATGCCAACAGAAGAGGTCTTCACAGCGCCTGACTTCCGTCGGGCAGATGGTTATGTCACTTCTACAAAACCGCTTAGCTATAATGGAAATATCATCGAAGGAATTAAAGTAACCTTCAAGGATGGACAAATTGTGGATATTGCTGCAGAAAAAGGCGATCAAGTCATGAAAGACCTTGTCTTTGAAAATGCGGGTGCGCGTGCCTTGGGTGAATGTGCCTTGGTACCAGATCCAAGTCCAATTTCTCAGTCAGGCATTACCTTCTTCAACACCCTTTTTGATGAGAATGCTTCAAACCACTTGGCTATCGGTGCAGCCTATGCGACTAGCGTCGTTGGTGGAGCAGAGATGAGCGAAGAAGAGCTTGAAGCTGCGGGACTTAACCGTTCAGATGTTCACGTGGACTTTATGATTGGGTCTAGTCAAATGGATATCGATGGTATCCGTGAGGATGGGACACGTGTACCGCTCTTCCGTAACGGAGATTGGGCAAATTAAGGAGCCAAGATGATAGGAAGTATGTTTGTTGGTCTCCTAGTGGGATTCTTGGCAGGTGCTTTGACCAATCGTGGAGAACGCATGGGATGCTTTGGGAAAATGTTTCTCGGTTGGATTGGTGCCTTTCTAGGTCACTTGCTTTTTGGAACTTGGGGACCAGTTTTGTCAGGAACAGCTATTATCCCAGCGATTTTAGGTGCCATGATTGTCTTAGCTATTTTTTGGAAACGAGGAAGTTAATTTCTTAAATCTAAAACGAAAAGGAGGTTGGTTATTGAGACGGCCTCTTTTTGATATGGTATAATGATTCTATGAGATTAGATAAATTTTTAGTTGCCTGCGCTGTGGGGAGCCGGACTGAGGTCAAAAACTTACTCAAAGCTGGACGCGTGACGGTAAATGGTAAAAAAGAAAAATCAGCTAAATTGCAGATTGATGAAGAAAGAGATGAGATTCGCTTTGATGGGCAAGTGTTGGAGTATGAAGAGTTTGTCTACTACATGATGAACAAGCCCCAAGGAGTTATTTCAGCGACTGAGGATCCCAAGCACAGAACCGTTCTGGACTTGCTGGATGATATTGCTCGGACCAAGGAAGTTTTTCCAGTAGGGCGCTTGGATATTGACACGCATGGTCTTTTGCTCTTGACCAATGACGGCCAGCTGGCCCATTCTTTACTTTCGCCTAAACGTCATGTGGACAAGACTTATCAGGCACAAGTCAAGGGAATTATGACTCAAGAAGATGTGGAGACATTTGCTAAGGGGATTCCGCTCAAAGACTTTACCTGTCAGCCTGCTAGACTGGAGATTCTTTCCATAGATACAGAAAAGAATCAAAGCCAAATCCGTGTGACAATTGCAGAAGGGAAGTTCCATCAGGTCAAGCGTATGGTGGCTTACTGTGGTAAGGAAGTAGTGGACCTACAGCGTTTGACTATGGGAACTTTAGTTTTGGATGAGAATTTACAAAGAGGAGAATGGCGTCGTTTGACCAAGGAGGAATTAGAAAATCTCCTCGTTAGTATTGCTTAATTGGATTTATATTCGAAAAGGTGAGGAAGAATATCCTTGCCTTTTATGTTTTTCAGTTGCTTACTTTGTGAAAAGAGTTATAATAGACTGTAGAATAAAAGGAGGAATCTATGAACGCGATTCAAGAATCATTTACTGATAAATTATTTGCCAACTATGAAGCAAATGTAAAATACCAAGCGATTGAAAATGCTGCCAGCTATAACGGAATTTTTGCAGCTCTAGAACGTCGCCAAAGCCATGTAGACAACACACCTGTTTTCTCATTGGATTTAACCAAGGACAAGGTTACTAACCAGAAAGCATCTGGTCGTTGCTGGATGTTTGCAGCTCTTAATACCTTCCGCCATAAGCTTATCTCTCAATATAAATTGGAAAACTTTGAGTTGTCACAGGCCCATACTTTCTTCTGGGACAAGTATGAGAAATCCAACTGGTTCTTGGAGCAAGTGATTGCGACTGCAGACCAAGACTTGACAAGCCGTAAGGTTAAATTCCTACTTCAAACACCTCAACAAGATGGTGGTCAATGGGATATGGTCGTTGCACTCTTTGAGAAATACGGTGTTGTTCCCAAGTCAGTTTATCCTGAGTCCGTTTCATCTAGCAGTAGCCGTGAGTTAAATGCCATCCTTAACAAATTGCTTCGCCAAGATGCTCAAATCTTGCGTGACTTGCTTGCTTCTGGCGCAGACCAAGCGACTGTTCAAGCTAAGAAAGAAGACCTCTTGCAAGAAATCTTTAACTTCCTTGCTATGTCACTAGGACTTCCACCGCGTAAATTTGACTTTGCTTATCGCGATAAAGATAACAACTACCAAAGCGAAAAGGGTATCACGCCACAAGAATTTTACAAGAAATATGTCAATCTTCCTCTAGAAGATTACGTTTCTGTTATCAACGCCCCAACTGTTGACAAGCCTTACGGCCAATCTTACACAGTTGAGATGTTGGGAAATGTGGTTGGTAGCCGTGCAGTTCGCTACATCAACGTACCGATGGAGCGCTTGAAAGAATTGGCGATTGCCCAAATGCAAGCAGGTGAGACTGTTTGGTTCGGTTCTGATGTCGGCCAGCTCAGCAACCGCAAAGCTGGAATCCTTGCGACAGATGTTTATGACTTCGAATCAAGCATGGACATTAAACTCACTCAAGACAAGGCTGGACGTTTGGACTACAGCGAAAGCTTGATGACCCACGCCATGGTCTTGACGGGTGTGGATTTGGATGAAAATGGTAAGTCAACCAAGTGGAAGGTTGAAAATTCTTGGGGAGACAAGGTTGGTACCGATGGTTACTTTGTTGCTTCAGACGCTTGGATGGACGAATATACATATCAAATCGTTGTTCGTAAAGAATTGCTGACAGCAGAAGAACAAGCTGCCTATGAAGCAGAACCAATCGTACTTGCACCATGGGATCCAATGGGAGCCTTGGCAGAATAATACTCTTCGAAAATCTCTTCAAACCACGTCAGCTTCGCCTTGCCGTAGGTATATGTTACTGACTTCGTCAGTTTCATCTGCAACCTCAAAACAGTGTTTTGAGCTGACTTCGTCAGTTCTATCTACAACCTCAAAGCAGTGCTTTGAGCAGCTTTCGGCAAGCTTCCTAGTTTGCTCTTTGATTTTCATTGAGTATAAAAGCATAGAAAAAAGGAATCAGGCTTAGAACCTGGTTCCTTTTAAGTTGTTTGATTACATGATGTGAAGAACATGTGCCACAATACCCACTGCGAAGAGTGCAAGGATAATAGTGATTGGAGATACTTTTTTCTTAAGCAAGTACATGCAAAGGAAAGTAAGGAGTAGTCCTGATAGTCCAGGAATCAACATATCCAAGTTTTGTTGGAAAGTAGTAACTTTTTCAGGTGTTTGAGACAATCCTTGTCCTACTTGTGCGAATGCTTCTTGGATACCTTTAGATCCTTCTGGCAATTTATCCCAATGGATATAAGCCTTTTCATCTAGTTGAACTTTGGCAACATCGAAAGCAAATTTAATATTTACCCAACGTTGAACAAGGACAGCAAGAATGAACATACCAAGGATAGAAGCTCCTTTAGTGATGTCTTGAAGGATACCGCCAGACATATCTTTAGTGATTTCTGATCCAGCCTTGTATCCAATCTCTTGTGTATACCACAAGAATGACATACGAATCAAGTTCCAAAGAACGAAGAAGAGGATTGGACCTAAGATATTACCAGTAAGGGCAAGTGAAGCACCGAGTGATCCAAGGATTGGGCGTACTGTAAACCAGAATACTGGGTCACCGATACCAGCAAGAGGTCCCATCATACCGATTTTAACCCCTTGGATAGCAGCGTCGTCGATTTCAACACCGTTAGCACGTTCTTCTTCAAGTGCAAGAGTAACCCCCATGATTGGAGCGGCTACGTATGGGTGAGTGTTGAAGAATTCAAGATGGCGTTCAAGAGCAGCGATTTGATCTTCTTTTTTAGTGTAGAGTTTTTTAAGAGCTGGAATTAATGAGTAAGCCCAACCCAAGTTTTGCATACGTTCATAGTTCCAAGAACCTTGTAAGAAAGTTGAACGCCACCAAACTTTTTTACGATCTGATTTAGTTAATTGAAGTTTTTCAGTCATGATGTTTTCAGTCCTTTCTTATCTTAGTAGTCTTCTAGGATATCGCCGATTGGGTCGTTAGAAGTTGCGGCTCCTCCGCCACCATTTCCACCAGTTTTAGAAAGGTGAAGGTAGATAAGAGCGATAGCAACACCGATAGCACCAAATCCGATTAGAGTAATATCTGATACGGCAGCAAGCACGAAACCGATAGCGAAGAATGGCCATACTTCACGAGTTGCCATCATGTTGATAACCATAGCGTAACCAACGGCAACGACCATACCACCACCGATAGCCATACCATCTTTAAGCCAATCAGGCATAGTATTTAGAATGCTTTGTACGGTTTCAGTTGGTACCATTAGAAGGAGTGCTGCAGGGATTGCAATACGAAGACCTTGAAGAAGAAGTGCGACAAAGTGAGCGCGTTCAACTGCTTTAAAGTCACCTTTTTTAGCAGAAGCATCAGCAGTGTGAACCAATCCGACAGAGAGTGTACGGACAATCATAGTCAAGAATAGACCAGCAACTGCAAGAGGGATAGCAACCGCTTGGGCAACACCGATACCTGTCTTAGTAAAGTCGCCACCAAGAACCATGATAATGGCAGCAGCAACAGAAGCAAGAGCAGCGTCAGGAGCTACGGCAGCTCCGATGTTAGCCCAACCAAGGGCGATCATTTGAAGAGAACCACCAAGGATAATCCCTGCTTCAAGGTTACCAGTAACAAGACCGATAAGGGTACAAGCTACGATTGGTTGATGGAATTGGAACTGGTCGAGGATACCTTCAAGACCTGCTAGGAAGGCTACAACGACTACTAAAACCATAGAAATAATAGACATCTTTAAAATCCTTTCATAAAATCGATTATTGCACGTTTGCTTTGTTGATCAAGTCAAACAAATCTTTTTTCGTGTCGTTTGGTACTTTACGTACGTCAAATTCAACACCAAGGTCACGCATTTTTTCAAATGTAGCAACGTCATCTTTGTCCATAGACAAAACGTTGTTAACCATTGTTTTACCAGTTGAGTGAGCCATTGATCCAACATTAAGAGTTTTGATTGGCACGCCACCTTCGATAGCACGAAGAGCATCTTGAGGTGTTTCAAACAAGATAAGGGCATGTGTTTCTCCGAAGCGAGGATCTTTTGCAACGTCGATTAGTTTTTGGATAGGAACAACGTTTGCTTTTACTTTACCTGGAGCTGCTTGTTTAATCAATTCTTTACGTAATTCGTCTTTAGCTACATTATCTGAAGCAACGATGATACGATCTGCTTTTGAATCTGGAGTCCAAGCAGTTGCAACCTGACCGTGAAGTAGACGAGTGTCTAGACGGGCAAGGTTGATTTTGAGTTTACCGTCTCCGATGACAGTTCCTTCTGGAATAGCAGCTTGGGCAACTGGAGCAGCTGCAGCGCTTGCTACTTCCTCAACTGGGTTTAGCTCTTCTGGAAGAGCTTTGATGCCATCTTTGGCTTCTTTAATGATATTTGCAGCGACTTTTTCTACACCTGCAGCAGCGTCCATGAGTCGCTCTGTATAGGCTTGAATCAACATCGGTAAGTTCAGTCCAGTGATGATGGCAAACTTACGCTCAGGATTTTCTCCCATCACGCGGCTAGCTTGGTTAAATGGAGATCCACTCCAAAGGTCAGCCAAAACTAGAACCTCATCTTCTGCGTCAAATGCAGCAACAGCGTTATTAAACTTAGCGTATAGATCATCAGGACCTTCATTTGGCATAAAGGTTACAACTTGAACCTTTTCTTGTTCACCAAAAATCATAGATCCTGACTGATGAATACCCGCAGCAAATTCGCCGTGGCTCGCAATAATGATTCCGATACTCATTATTGTCATTCCTCCTTTTTGTTGTTTCAGTTTTCTTTTAAGAAAACTTTAAGACTTTTTAAGTATAAACCGTTTTCATCTAAAAATCAACTATTTATCATAAAATAATTAAAAAGATTACATCTGAAAATATTGATATATTGAGTTTTAGAGAAGTTCTTTTGAATTCTTATTTTAAAATTTAATATAAAAAAGTTGGAAGCGTATTCCAACTTTTAAAATAGGTTTTTATTAGATTAGTGGGTGAAATCGAGTACCATACGTCCTTGAATTTGACCTTTTTCCATTTCGTCGAAAATGGCTACGGCATCTTCTATTGGACGTTTTTGGACAACTGGAACTACCAAACCTTCTGCACCGAATTGGAAGGCTTCTTCCAAGTCTTTACGAGTTCCAACAAGAGAACCGATAACTTGGATTCCATCTAGAACGGTTTTAACGATACTGAGTTCCATCATTTCAGAAGGAAGACCGACAGCGACGACGCGACCACCAGCACGAACGGAATCAACAGCCTGGTTGAAGGCAACTTTAGATACAGCAGTTACGACAGCTGAGTGAGCACCTCCATTTGTTTTTTCCTTGATGAGTCCAGGTACATCTTCAACTTCTAGTCCGTTAATAACGATATCAGCACCGACTTCTTTTGCAAGGGCAAGCTTGTCGTTGTTGATATCAACCGCGATGACATGAGCATTGAATACTTTTTTAGCGTATTGAACAGCTAGGTTACCAAGTCCACCAGCACCGTAAAGAACAACCCATTGGCCAGGTTCGACTTTGGCTTCTTTAATAGCTTTGTAGGTTGTTACCCCAGCACATGTGATAGAAGAAGCTTGGGCTGGATCAAGTCCGTCAGGAACTTTGACAGCATAGTCTGCAGTTACGATACATTGTTCAGCCATACCACCGTCTACTGAGTAGCCAGCATTTTTTACTGTACGGCAAAGAGTTTCGCGACCAGTTGTACAGTATTCACAAGTACCACATCCTTCAAAGAACCAAGCAACGCTGACACGGTCACCGACTTTAAGACTTTTAACATCTGGAGCAATTTCTTTAACAATACCAACACCTTCGTGTCCTAGAACACGTCCTGGTACTTGACCGAAGTCACCATGGGCAACGTGGAGGTCAGTGTGGCAAACACCACAGTATTCAATCTCTACAAGTGCTTCTCCAGTTTCAAGTGGACGGAGTACTTTTTCTTCAACAGCAACACCAGTGCTTTCTGGATTTACAACAACAGCTTTCATAGCTATCCTCCTTGATATTGGCCGAGAACAGGGACAACAGGACTGGATTGATTATGTTTCAACAGAGTCGAGTGTGACGAGCTCTCTTGTATTTATATGTGAAGTATATCACAAAAGAAAGCCTTTTCCAAGGTTTTGGAGGTAAAAAATAGAACAATCGATTAACTGGTTTATGAGACTGTGAAAAGAACACAAAGACCAGCTCGCAAGCTGGTCAGAATGGACTATAAGAATAAGTCTTGCAGGGTTTTGGCAACCCCGTCTTGGTCATTGGTCAGGGAAATTTGTTCATCGGCATAAGGGAGTAGCTCTGGGTTGGCATTTTTCATGGCATAACCCTTCCCAGCAAAAGCGAGCATTTCGGTATCATTGTGTTCATCACCAAAGGCAATTAAATCCTTTCTGTCACGATTCATTACCTTGAGCAAGTAGTCTAAGGCGAAGGCCTTATTGACACCTTTTGGAGTACATTCAAGGATATTGAGCGGACCACCCCAGGTATTAATAGAAAGTTGATGCTGGTAGAAGGCGTTCATTTCTTTTGCCAAGGCATATTTATCACTGGCTCTAGTCTGCAACAGAATGCAGTTAGGATCTTTGGTTACTAACTCAGGCTGAAATTGATCTTCAGGCTGGAAAGCTTCCACACCAAATAGTTTGGGATTGGCAATTTCTTCATTAGGATTTGTAATGTAGAATTTTTTACGGTATTCTCCAGCGATAAAATCGGCTTGAATGTCCTCTGAACGTCGAACCATATCTAAAAGATATTTTTTGTCTACAGTCAAACACTTTTCAAAATCCCAAACTTGGTCTGGTAAATGAGTAAGGGAGCCGTTGAAATTAATCATAGGAGTGTCTAAGCCCAGTTCACGGTAGAAATCTTTTGACATGCGGTAAGGGCGCCCTGTCGTAATAATAACCTGATGGCCTTTTTCAGTAACTTTTTTTATAGTTTCTTTGGTAAAGTCAGAAATTTGACTGTCTGAGTTGAGCAGGGTTCCATCCAGGTCAACTGCAATAATTTTTTTCGTCATAGGGACCTTTCTAGTGTCTTTTCAGATAAGATGTCTTCTATTATAACAAAAAGCAAGCAGAAAAGCAGATTCCAAACAAAAAATGAAATTGGATCAATTTCTTAAATAAATCAAACAAAGATATTGAAAAAGTGAATGATAAATGATATAATTCTATTATTGTTCGTAAAAATTAAAAGGAGATTGATAATGGACAAATTATTTAAACTAAAAGAGAACGGTACAGACGTTCGTACAGAGGTTCTCGCTGGTTTAACAACTTTCTTTGCAATGAGCTATATTCTCTTTGTAAACCCACAAATTCTTTCGCAAACAGGAATGCCTGCTCAGGGTGTATTCCTCGCAACGATTATCGGTGCAGTTGCTGGTACCCTGATGATGGCCTTCTACGCTAACTTGCCATATGCTCAAGCACCAGGTATGGGACTCAATGCCTTCTTTACCTTCACAGTCGTATTTGGACTCGGTTATTCTTGGCAAGAAGCCTTGGCTATGGTCTTCATCTGTGGAATTATCTCATTGATTATTACCTTGACAAATGTTCGTAAAATGATCATTGAATCGATTCCGAATGCCCTTCGCTCAGCTATTTCAGCTGGTATCGGTGTTTTCCTTGCCTACGTGGGAATTAAGAATGCTGGACTTTTGAAATTTACGATTGATCCAGGCAACTATACTGTTGTAGGAGAAGGGGCTGACAAAGCTCAAGCAACGATTGCAGCAAATGCTTCAGCAGTTCCAGGCTTGGTCAGCTTTAATAATCCAGCTGTTTTGGTTGCCCTTGCAGGACTGGCCATTACTATCTTCTTTGTTATCAAAGGGATTAAAGGGGGGATTATCCTCTCTATCTTGACAACAACTGTTCTTGCTATTGCAGTTGGTTTGGTAGATTTGTCAAGCATCGATTTTGCTAACAACCATGTTGGTGCAGCCTTTGAAGACTTGAAGACAGTCTTTGGTGCAGCTCTTGGTTCAGAAGGTTTGGGAGCTTTGATTTCAGATACAGCTCGCTTACCTGAAACTCTTATGGCTATTCTTGCCTTCTCATTGACAGATATTTTTGACACGATTGGTACCTTGATCGGTACAGGTGAGAAAGTTGGTATCGTAGCGACAAATGGTGAAAATCACCAATCAGCTAAGTTGGACAAGGCTCTTTACTCTGACTTGATTGGTACTTCAATTGGTGCCATTGCAGGTACTTCAAACGTAACGACTTATGTTGAGTCTGCTGCTGGTATTGGTGCAGGTGGACGTACTGGTTTGACAGCCTTGGTTGTAGCTATCTGTTTTGCGATCTCAAGCTTCTTTAGTCCACTTCTAGCGATCGTACCAACAGCCGCTACAGCTCCAATCTTGATTATCGTTGGGATTATGATGTTGGCTAGCTTGAAAAATATCCATTGGGACGATATGTCTGAAGCGGTTCCTGCTTTCTTCACATCTATCTTTATGGGATTCAGCTACTCTATCACTCAAGGGATTGCAGTTGGTTTCTTGACTTACACTTTGACTAAGCTTGTCAAAGGTCAAGCTAAAGATGTTCATGTCATGATTTGGATTTTGGATGCCTTGTTTATCCTTAACTACATTAGTATGGCACTATAAATGCTATAATATAAAAGGGGGTCTCCCCCTTTTATATTATAGTTATTTAAAAATTGCTTCAAACTAAGTAGATGATTTTGATTAAATGATAAGAGGATGATTGATGATAAAAAAGAATATTTGGAGTGAAGTATTAAACAGGGGGAAGTGGCTAATAATCTTTCTAGTAGGGCTTTTGTTTTCTCAGTTTCCTTTGGCTCTAGCAACTTTTCTAACTAGCAGAAAATTTCCACTGCTTCAAACTGGACTATTAGTAGGAATCTTATCTCTTGTGGTTTTAACTGTATTTATAATAGGTGCTAGGAAAACACAGTTGGCTAGTTTTGGTTTATCGTTTTTCAAGGCTAAGGATTTGGCTAGATTGGCCTTAAGCTATCTAGTGATTCTTGCCTTTAATATTCTTGGTGTGGTCTTACTGCGTTTGATGAATGAAACAACAACCAGCAATCAATCAAATATTAATGATTTGGTCCAGAATAGTTCCTTAATTTCCAGTTTTTTCTTACTGGTTCTAATAGCTCCTATTTGTGAGGAGATTTTATGTCGAGGAGTGATTCCTAAAAAACTCTTTCGTGGTAAAGAAAATGTGGGTTATATAGTCGGTGCTATTATCTTTGCCTTGCTTCATTTACCGACAAATCTACCTTCTCTTCTTATCTATGGAGGAATGTCAACTGTGCTAACTTGGACAGTTTATAAAACCCAACGTTTGGAAATGTCGATCTTACTTCACATGATTGTGAATGGGGTGGCTTTCTGTTTGCTAGCTCTTGTGGTGATTATGAGTCGGACATTAGGAATTTCTGTTTAAGATTTTTGACAATTGCTTACTTGTTTCTACTGGGAAAAAGATGAATGCAATCGTGTCCATCTTTTTCTTTTTATGGTAAAATAGAGAAATAATATGATGAAAAGCCTTGAGGGAGTGACCGATATGTCAACTAAAGCCAATCATGCAAAGACAGCTATTTGCGGAATTATCAATGTAACCCCAGACTCCTTTTCGGATGGTGGTCAATTTTTTGCTCTTGAGCAGGCGCTCCAGCAGGCTCGTAAATTGATAGCAGAAGGAGCCAGCATGCTAGATATCGGTGGGGAATCCACTCGACCGAGCAGTAGCAGTAGCTATGTTGAGATAGAAGAGGAAATCCAGCGTGTTGTTCCAGTGATCAAAGCTATTCGTAAGGAAAGTGATGTCCTCATTTCTATCGATACTTGGAAAAGTCAGGTGGCAGAGGCTGCTTTGGCTGCTGGTGCCAATCTAGTCAATGACATCACTGGTCTCATGGGAGATGAGAGAATGGCTCATGTGGTTGCTAAGGCTAGAGCGAAAGTGGTTATCATGTTTAATCCGGTCATGGCTCGACCTCAGCATCCTAGCTCGCTCATCTTTCCTCATTTTGGCTTTGGTCAAGCTTTTACAGAGGAAGAGTTAGCTGACTTTGAAACATTGCCAATCGAAGACTTGATGGATGCTTTCTTTGAACGAGCATTAGTGAGAGCGGATGAAGCTGGTATTGCACAAGAAAATATCCTGTTGGATCTAGGAATAGGCTTTGGTCTGACCAAGAAAGAAAATTTGCTCCTTTTACGGGACTTGGATAAACTCCATCAGAAAGGCTATCCAGTCTTTCTTGGAGTGTCGCGCAAGCGGTTTGTTATCAATATCCTAGAAGAAAATGGTTTTGAAGTTAATCCTGAGACAGAACTTGGTTTCCGCAATCGGGACACGGCCTCTGCTCATGTAACCAGTATCGCTGCGAGACAGGGTGTAGACGTGGTGCGCGTGCATGACGTAGCTAGTCACAGGATGGCAGTTGAGATTGCTTCCGCTATTCGTCTTGCTGATGAAGCGGAAAATCTAGATTTAAAACAATATAAATAAGATGAAAGAATTTGAAAATAATCAGTGGATTGCCCACTATCGGACGGATCAACCGCATTTTGGCTTGGAACGAATGGTGGAACTGTTAGCTTTGCGTGACAATCCCCATCTCAAACTCAAGGTCATCCATATCGGAGGGACCAATGGCAAGGGTTCGACCATTGCTTTTTTGAAAAATATGCTAGAAAAGCTAGGGCTGAGAGTTGGAGTTTTCAGCTCGCCCTATCTCATTCATTACACAGATCAGATTAGCATCAATGGGGAATCTATCCCAGAGGCTAGGCTAGAAGCCCTCATGGCAGACTATCAGTCTTTGCTGGAGGGAGAAGCGGCCGCTAATTTACAGGGCATAACCGAGTTTGAGATTATCACAGCTATAGCCTATGACTACTTTGCCTCAGAGCAAGTAGATGTGGCTATCATGGAAGTGGGCATGGGTGGACTCTTGGATAGTACCAATGTCTGCCAGCCTATTTTAACAGGCATCACGACCATTGGATTGGACCATGTAGCCCTTCTTGGTAATACTTTGGAAGCCATAGCAGAGCAGAAAGCTGGTATTATCAAACAAGGTATTCCTTTGGTAACAGGTCGTATTGCTCCAGAAGCTTTGGCTGTGATTGACCGCATTGCGGAAGGGAAAGATGCGCCGAGACTTGCCTATGGGAAAGATTATCAAGTTAGTCATCAAAAGAGTGTGGTAACGGGGGAAGTCTTTGATTATACCAGTTCTCTCAGACAAGGTCGCTTCCAAACTGGCCTGCTTGGTTTGTACCAAATAGAGAATGCTGGGATGGCCATAGCTTTACTTGATACTTTTTGTCTAGAGGATGGTCGAGAACTAGCAAGCACTGACTTGCTTGCTCAAGCCTTGGAAGAAACAAGTTGGCCAGGGCGTTTGGAAGTTGTGTCTGGTGCCCCCTTGATGATCTTGGATGGAGCCCACAATCCCCATGCCATAAAGGCTTTATTAGCAACCTTGCAAGAACGCTTTGCGGATTATCGTAAGGAAATCCTCTTTACTTGCATCAAAACCAAGGCCTTGGAGGATATGTTGGACTTGCTGGGGGCCATGCCAGATACCGAGCTTACTCTAACACATTTTGACGATAGTCGGGCGACTGATGAAAGCGTGCTGAAAGAGGCAGCTAAGTCTAGAAATCTCAGCTACCAAGGTTGGCAGGATTTTCTAGAGCAGAAATTGACAGATAAAAAAGAAGAGAAAAAAACAGTTAGGATTGTCACAGGTTCCTTGTATTTCTTGAGCCAAGTGAGAGCCTATCTGATGGAGAGGAAAAACGAGAATGGATACACAAAAGATTGAAACAGCTGTAAAAATGATTATCGAGGCTGTCGGAGAGGACGCTAACCGTGAGGGCTTGCAGGAAACACCTGCTCGTGTGGCTCGTATGTACCAAGAGATTTTTTCAGGTCTTGGTCAAACAGCGGAGGAACATTTGTCAAAATCCTTTGAGATTATTGACGACAATATGGTGGTAGAAAAGGATATCTTTTTCCATACCATGTGTGAACACCACTTCTTGCCATTTTATGGTAGAGCGCATATTGCCTATATTCCAGATGGTCGTGTGGCAGGTTTGTCTAAGTTAGCCCGTACGGTTGAAGTTTATTCGAAAAAACCACAAATTCAAGAACGATTGAATATCGAAGTGGCCGATGCCTTGATGGAGTATCTAGGTGCTAAAGGAGCCTTTGTTGTCATTGAGGCGGAACATATGTGTATGAGCATGCGTGGTGTCAGAAAGCCGGGAACTGCAACCTTGACAACCGTAGCTCGAGGTTTATTTGAAACAGATAAGGATCTCCGAGATCAGGCTTATCGTTTAATGGGACTATAATACTCTTCGAAAATCAAATTTAAACCAGGTCAGCTTCCATCTGCAACCTCAAAACAGTGTTTTGAGTAGGCTGCGACTAGCTTCCTAGTTTGCACTTTGATTTTCATTGAGTATAAAAAGAATCCGCTTTGGGCGGATTTTTCTAGAAAGGAATCATTATGGATCAACTGCAGATTAAGGATTTGGAAATTTTTGCCTATCATGGTCTTTTTCCTAGTGAGAAGGAATTGGGGCAGAAGTTTGTCGTTTCAGCCATCCTATCCTATGATATGACCAAGGCGGCTACAGACTTGGATTTAACAGCCTCTGTCCATTATGGAGAATTGTGTCAGCAGTGGACGACTTGGTTTCAGGAAACGAGTGAGGATTTGATTGAAACGGTAGCCTACAAACTGGTAGAACGTACTTTTGAGGCTTATCCTCTTGTCCAAGAAATGAAGCTGGAACTGAAAAAACCTTGGGCGCCAGTGCATTTGCCACTAGATACTTGCTCAGTAACCATTCATCGTCGCAAGCAACGGGCCTTTATCGCCCTAGGAAGCAATATGGGAGATAAACAAGCAAACTTGAAACAGGCCATTGAGAAAATGCGAAATCGTGGTATCCATATTCTCAAAGAGTCCAGTGTCTTGACGACGGATCCTTGGGGTGGTGTGGAGCAAGATAGCTTTGCTAATCAAGTGGTTGAGGTGGAAACCTGGCTACCAGCACCAGTCTTGTTAGAAACCTTGTTGGCTATTGAGGCAGAGCTGGGACGGGTGAGAGAAATCCATTGGGGACCTCGTTTGATTGATTTGGACTTGCTCTTTGTGGAGGATCAGGTCATTTATACAGACGACCTTATTTTGCCCCATCCTTACATAGCGGAACGCCTTTTTGTTCTTGAGTCTCTACAAGAAATTGCGCCTCATTTTATCCACCCTACATTAAAGCAACCTATCCGTCACTTGTATGATGCTTTGAAAAAATAGAAAAAACTCTAGTTTTCAGTTACTTGCAACTGAAGGCTAGGGTTTTTAAAATAGGTCATTTTCTTCTGGGAGGAGGATAGTCTCTCTACCATCCATGTCTAAAATCAGGACTCTGGGGGGATAAAGAGGGTCGAAAGGATGGTTAAAGTCAAAATCAATGGCTGTAGGGAGGTGTTGACTTGAGAAGTGGAAGGTAATTTTTCCTTGGTTATTGAGCAATTGAAACTCGAGTTCCTCCTCCAATTCAAAGACATTTTTTAAGAAGTGGTCGATGATATACCAAAAAGAGTCAATGACATCATCAGGCAAGCTGGTAACAATGCCAAAACTAGCAGACCGCATGTGGGTATTGGTAAAAGCCATATTTCTGCCCCCTTTCTTTTCCCTTATCATACAGCAAATAGGATTAAAAATCAAGAAAAGGTAATTTTTTCTTCATAAACATAGCTTTCTATGAAATTTTTTTCAAACAATCTTCAAAAAATACTTGAAAGTGTTTACAAATAGTGATAAAATGGAATAAGTGGAATCATGAAAACGAAATTTTCATACCGTCTCTTTTTTTGGAGTCTCGTGAGGTATGATATAGAAAGGAAATGGAATGAATACAGACGATACAGTAACGATTTATGATGTCGCCCGTGAAGCAGGAGTTTCAATGGCGACAGTTAGCCGTGTAGTCAATGGCAATAAGAATGTAAAAGAGAACACCCGTAAAAAAGTGCTTGAGGTGATTGACCGTTTGGATTACCGTCCAAACGCAGTGGCGCGTGGTCTTGCAAGTAAAAAGACAACCACTGTCGGTGTCGTGATCCCCAATATTACCAATGGTTATTTCTCAACGCTTGCTAAAGGGATTGACGATATCGCTGAAATGTACAAGTACAATATCGTCCTTGCTAATAGTGATGAGGATGATGACAAGGAAGTTTCAGTTGTCAATACCCTGTTTTCTAAGCAAGTGGATGGTATCATCTTTATGGGGTACCACTTGACTGAAAAAATTCGTTCAGAGTTTTCTCGTTCTCGAACACCAGTTGTTCTTGCAGGAACTGTGGATGTAGAACATCAGCTTCCAAGTGTCAATATTGACTACAAACAAGCAACGATTGATGCAGTAACCTACCTTGCTAAAGAAAATGAGCGCATTGCTTTCGTTAGCGGTCCACTAGTGGATGATATCAATGGTAAGGTTCGTTTGGTTGGCTACAAGGAAGCCTTGAAAAAAGCAGGTATTTCTTATAGCGAAGGATTGGTATTTGAATCCAAATACACTTATGAAGACGGTTATGCCTTGGCAGAACGCTTGATTTCATCAAACGCAACTGCAGCAGTTGTAACAGGTGATGAATTGGCAGCAGGTGTCTTGAACGGCCTTGCTGATAAGGGTGTGTCTGTGCCAGAAGAGTTTGAAATCATTACTAGTGATGATTCACAAATCTCACGCTTTACCCGTCCAAACTTGACAACTATTGCCCAACCTCTTTATGACCTTGGTGCTATTAGTATGCGTATGTTGACTAAGATTATGCACAAGGAAGAGTTGGAAGAACGTGAAGTTCTCTTACCTCATGGTTTGACAGAACGTCGTTCGACACGAAAACGGAAATAGAAAAAATCAGGGAATCGTGCAGATTTCCTGATTTTGCTTTCTGGAGAAGAGACTTAGCCTTCCATATAGTCTTTCAAAGCTCGCCCTTTTAGTCCGGCATTGAGGGCAATGAGGAGTTTCAAGCGGGCTTTTTGGGCGTTGAGTTCTTTAACAAAGAAGACACCAGATTTTTGCAACTGCACGCCCCCGCCTTGGTAGGCATAAACAGGTTCTGCAACACCGTTAAAGCATCGTGATACTAGAGCGACTGGGATTCCTTTTTGCAGAAGGCTTTCTAATTTTTGAGCCGTTTCTTTGGGAATATTACCAGCTCCGAAGGCTTGGATAATCAAACCGTCCAATTGTTCCAAATCCAGCATATCAATCAGCTCATCTGTCATACCAGCATAAGCTGAGATGATAGGGACTAAACCTTGTATGTGATCAAGGTCAAAGCGGACACGGGGCTCAGCTGTTTTGAAGTAGAGGATTTCGTGTTTCATAATCAGACCAAGTGGCCCGTGTGTTGGAGTCTGGAAGGTGCTGACGTTGGTCGTATGTGTTTTGGTAACATACTTGGCTGCATGGATTTCATCGTTCATAACGACCAAAACTCCTTTGTCAACAGCCCTGTCATCGCTAGCCACTCGTAAAGCGCTCAGATAATTATAAACACCGTCACTACCGAGTTCATTGGAGCTGCGCATGGCCCCTGTTAGAACGATGGGCATGTGGGGAACTTCCATGGTATCAAGGAAATAGGCTGTTTCTTCTAAAGTATCGGTTCCATGTGTGATTACCACTCCATCGTAGTTATCTGCTTCCTCTTTGATTTTTTGGTAGAGGGCCAGCATATGCTTGGGCTTGATATGGGGGCTTGGCAGGTTAAAAAAGTCTAGGGAGTGGACTTGGATTCCTTCGAGAGGATTGGACACATGGTTCATGGGATTATCTGAACTAGTCACAACAGCGCCAGAGGCATCGGCCTGCATGGAAATAGTTCCACCTGTATGTAAAACAAGGATTTTCTTAGGCATGATTTACTCACTCTTTCTGAAATGTGGTATAATCATTGTATCACAAAAGGGGAGATTGGGATAGGATGGAAGTCAAAGCTGTTTTTTTTGATATCGATGGAACGCTAGTCAACGATCGCAAGAGTGTTTTGAAATCCACTAAGGACGCGATTAAGATTGTCAAAGAACAAGGGGTGCTGGTTGGTGTAGCAACGGGGCGAGGACCTTTTTTTGTTAAGGAATTGATGGACGATTTGGATCTGGACTTTGCGGTAACCTACAATGGCCAGTATATCTTTACTAAAGACAGAGTCTTGTTCACGAGCCCGATTTCCAAGTTACATTTGCGCCAGCTAATTAGCTATGCTAAAAAAGAGGGCAAGGAGATTGCCCTAGGAACCAAGGATGCCATGCTGGGTTCCAAAATCATGTCCTTTGGTCTGGGTTCTTTTTCCCAACGAATCAGCCGCTTCGTTCCCTCAGTTTTAACTCGGACGGTGAGTCATTCCTTTAATCGTATGGTCAGCAAGGTTGTTCCCCAAAAGGAAGAAGACCTGCTTGATCTGATGAATCAACCTATCTACCAAGTTTTGATGCTGATGACGCCAGAAGAATCTGAGAAGGCGGCAGCAGATTTTGAAGATTTGAAATTAACACGTAGCAATCCTTTTGCAGCGGATGTCATCAATCAGGGAAATTCAAAATTGGAAGGTATTCGCCGAGTTGGGAAAGAATATGGCTTTGACCTCAACCAAGTCATGGCCTTTGGTGACTCGGATAACGACCTGGAAATGCTGGCTGGTGTCGGTATGTCGGTCGCTATGGGAAATGGTAGTAGCAGTGTTAAGGAGGTCGCCAAGCATATCACGACCAGCAATCAGCAAGACGGAATCCATAAGGCCCTAGAACATTTTGGTGTTTTGGCTTCAGAAAAAGTTTTTGTCAGCCGTGACTATCATTTCAATAAGGTCAAGACCTTCCACCACATGATGGATGAACGGACACAAGAAGAACCGCGGGCTTGGGATTTAGAAGGTGCAACCCATAGGGCTGGCTTTAAAATAGAAGAATTGGTGGAGTTTGTTCGGGCTGCCAGTCCTTCGGAAGAGGATTTTGGTCACGCTTTATCGCAACTTCATCAGGCCCTTGATAAGGCAGCAGATAAGGTGGCCAAGAAGACGCCTGCCCAGCAAGATTTGGTAGGGCAAGTGGATGCCTTGATTGACACGCTTTACTTCACCTACGGTAGTTTTGTCTTGATGGGGGTGGACCCAGAACGTATTTTTGATATTGTCCATCAGGCCAATATGGGGAAAATTTTCCCTGACGGCAAGGCTCATTTTGATCCAGTGACCCACAAAATCTTAAAACCAGATGATTGGGAAGAAAAATATGCTCCAGAACCTGCTATTAAAAAGGAACTGCAGCGTCAGCTCAAGGCTTATGAACGCCATAAAGAGAGAAATAAACAGTAAACAAAAAGTAAATAAAAAGGAGCTTTTGGCTCCTTTTCTTGATGATTATAAGGTTTTTTCTTGTTCTCTCACCACCAGCAAATCGACCTTAGCATGGCGGAGAATGTATTCAGATGAAGAACCGACCAAGAGGCGTTCAAAGGCGTTTAGACCAGTTGCGCCAACGAGGATGAGGTCCACTTCCTCAGCATCAGGAATAGTACGTGCCAAGAGAGTCTTTGGATTTCCCATTTCAATAACGATGTGAACATCAGCCACACCAGCATCCTTTGCACGTTTTTCGTACTCTTTCATCAGACTTTCAGCGTCGACTTGGAGTTCTTCGTAAACTTCAGCATCAAAGGTGGATACGCTTTGGAGAGCGCGTGTGTCAATGACATGAGCGATGGTGAGTTTAGCGTCGTTTCGTAGAGCAGAATGAACTCCCTTGACAAAAGCCAAGTCCGCTTCCTTAGAACCATCGATTGCGACCATAATATTTTGGTAACGTTGTGCCATAATGAAACCTCCTGAAATTTTCTTACTATCATTGTAAACCTTTTCACTATAGAAGTAAAGTAAAAACAATATTTTTCAAAAGAATGTTAGCGCTTAAAATCTATCTAAATATATGATAAAATAAAAGAAAGGATAGCAGGAAAGAAGTGAAGGGAGGGAGAATGATGAAAAACTCTTTTCAAGAATCAAATTTCCTTTATTATGGAATCATCCTAGTGTCAGTCTTGGTAGAAGTGATCATGATCTGGCAATTAGAGAAACTAATTCCACTTCTCTATCCAGGTTTTATTGGCTTTTTAGTCTTTCACCTACTCTACCATCTGCTATTATTCCTAGTTGCAAAACGAAGTGGTCGCTGGGATTACTTGATGATATGGGGACTTTTCCTCATGTTCAATCTTCTTTATGACTCCTTCTTAGGCCTGCTTTTTCTAGGTTTATCTTTTGGTATGTGATATTTTTTGGCAAAACACCTGCTATCACCATTGTCTCGACCTCGCTTTTAGCGAGGTTTTTCTTCTATCCGCACCTAGTAACACATTTCAGCAAACTTGTCGCATTCTCTTTCTAGTGGTATAATGTTACTATCTCGATGAATTGAGGAAACAAGATGAAAGAATATAACAAGTCTAGTAAGTTAGAACATGTTGCTTATGATATCCGTGGTCCTGTTTTGGAAGAAGCCATGCGGATGCGAGCAAACGGAGAAAAGATTTTACGCTTGAATACAGGAAATCCAGCAGAATTTGGCTTTACAGCGCCAGACGAAGTCATTCATGACTTGATTATGAATGCGCGTGATAGTGAAGGTTATTCTGATTCCAAAGGGATTTTCTCAGCCCGTAAGGCCATCATGCAGTATTGCCAATTGAAGAAATTCCCCAATGTCGATATTGATGATATTTACCTTGGAAATGGTGTCAGTGAGTTGATTGTCATGTCCATGCAGGGGCTTTTGGATAATGGAGACGAGGTCTTGGTGCCTATGCCAGACTATCCTCTCTGGACGGCCGCTGTCAGCTTAGCTGGAGGAAATGCCGTTCATTATATCTGTGATGAAGCTGCAGAATGGTACCCAGATATTGACGATATCAAGTCAAAAATCACTTCCAATACCAAGGCAATCGTCCTTATCAATCCAAACAACCCAACTGGAGCCCTTTATCCTAAGGAACTCTTGTTGGAGATTATTGAGATTGCCCGTCAGAACGATTTGATTATCTTTGCGGATGAAATTTACGACCGCATGGTAATGGATGGACATGTGCATACGCCTGTGGCGAGCTTAGCACCAGATGTCTTCTGTGTCAGCATGAATGGTCTGTCAAAATCTCACCGTATCGCTGGTTTCCGTGTGGGTTGGATGGTCTTGTCTGGACCTAAGACACATGTTAAAGGCTATATCGAAGGGCTCAATATGCTGTCCAATATGCGTCTTTGCTCTAACGTTTTGGCCCAACAAGTCGTACAAACTTCCTTGGGTGGCCACCAGTCAGTCGATGAATTACTCCTTCCTGGTGGACGAATTTTTGAACAAAGAAACTTTATCTATAATGCCATTCAAGATATTCCCGGTTTGTCTGCCGTTAAACCTAAGGCTGGACTCTATATCTTCCCTAAAATCGACCGCAATATGTACCGTATCGATGATGATGAACAGTTTGTCCTTGATTTCTTGAAGCAGGAAAAGGTTCTCTTGGTTCATGGTCGAGGCTTTAACTGGCAGGAACCAGACCACTTCCGCATCGTTTACCTTCCTCGTGTTGATGAACTAGCCCAAATCCAAGAAAAAATGACTCGCTTCTTGAAACAGTATCGTAGATAGGGCTTACATTAGAAAAAGCTGGAAACATTTGCCTAGAGCTATTGACAAAAGTGAAAGAATCAGATAGAATAGTAAAGTATGTTTAGTAACTGATCACTTTATAGCCGGCTAAACGAATACAAAATCTATGAGGAGGTATTCATCGTGAAACGTACTTATCAACCAAGTAAACTTCGTCGTGCGCGCAAACACGGATTCCGTAACCGTATGTCAACTAAAAACGGTCGTCGCGTATTGGCAGCTCGTCGTCGTAAAGGACGCAAAGTTTTGGCTGCATAATCCAAACGAACTATATCAAAAATCAGTAGGAACTCGAGTCTACTGATTTTTATTTTTGTAAAAAAGTACAAAAGGCTTTATATCTTTGCTCAAATGGTGTATAATATTTCACATACTGTAAAAAATGGAGAATAATCATGAAGAAATCAAAAGTTATGCTTTTTGGAGCTATGGCTTTGACAGCGGGTCTAGCTTTAGCAGCGTGTGGGTCATCTCAATCAAGTAATGCAGATAAGACTTACTCTTATATCTTTGTCAATAACCCAGATACCTTGGATTATATTACCTCTACTCGAGACTCTACATCTAGTATCACAGCCAACTTGATTGATGGTTTGTTGGAAAATGACCAGTATGGCAATCTCATTCCATCTATGGCTGAGTCATGGACTGTGTCAAAAGATGGCTTGACTTACACTTATAAAATTCGTCAGGGAGCTAAATGGTACACTTCGGAAGGAGAAGAGTATGCGGATGTAACGGCTCATGACTTTGTGACAGGTCTTAAGTATGCTGCTGATAAAAAAGCTGAAAACTTGTACTTGGTACAGGACTCTATCAAGGGTCTAGCAGACTATGTTGAAGGGAAATCATCTGATTTTGGAACTGTTGGTGTGAAGGCAGTGGATGATTACACACTACAATACACCCTCATCCAACCTGAAACTTATTGGAACTCTAAAACAACAGCAAGTATTCTTAGTCCTGTAAATGAAGCCTTCTTGAAGTCTAAGGGAGATGACTTTGGAAGTGTGACACCATCAAGTATCTTGTCAAATGGTCCTTACTTGTTTAAGTCCTTCACATCAAAATCTTTGATTGAATTTGATAAAAATCCTAATTACTGGGATAAGGACAATGTTAAAATCGAGAAAGTGAAACTTTCATTCTTTGACGGATCTGACCAAGACAGCATTGCAAGAGGATTCTTGGAAGGCAACTATACAGATGGTCGTATCTTCCCAACAAGTTCAGTCTTTGCTGAACTCAAGAAGGGAAATGAGGACAAGATTACCTATACACCACAAAACTCAGTTACCTTCTACTATCTTTTCAACGTCAATCGCCAAAGCTACAAGCAGACTATGAAACAGTCTGATAAGGAAAAGACAGATGCACGCGCAGCTATGCAAAATAAAGATTTCCGTCAGGCCATCAACTTTGCCTTTGACCGTCATGCTTATGCAGCACAGACAAATGGTGAAGATGGAGCAGACCGTATCTTGCGTAACACGGTTACACCAAGTAACTTTGTCCAAGTTGGTGATAAGAACTTTGGTGATATTGTCAATGAAAAAATTGTCAACTACGGTAAAGATTGGGCAAATATCAACCTAAACGATGGTAAGCAAGCCTTCTTGAACCCTGACAAGGCCAAAGAGAAATTTGCGAAGGCCAAAGAAAGCCTGCAAGCCCAAGGAGTAACTTTCCCAATTCATTTGGATATGCCAGTTGACCAGACTGCTAAATTAGATGTGCAACAGGCTGGATCTTTTAAACAAACAGTGGAAGAAACCCTTGGTAAGGATAATGTGGTTATCGATGTTATCCAACTTTCTCCAGATGAAAAAGACCAGGCAACCTACTTTGCAGATACAGCAGAACAAAAAGACTACGACATCGACATCTCAGGATGGGGAGGAGACTACTCAGATCCTAAGACTTACCTAGCGATCCTTGATCCAGAAACAGGTTCTCAGTTGAAAAACATGGGCTTGTCTGAAGGAAAAGACAAGGAAGTCAAGGACAAGATTGGTCTTTCTGACTACAAGAAACTTTTGGATCAGGCCGACGCTGAAATCACTGATACTCAGGCTCGTTATGAAAAATACGCTGAAGCCCAAGCTTGGTTGACAGATAGCGCCTTGTTCCTACCAGTTCAAAGTGGTGGAGCCAACCCAATCTTCCGTAAGACTGTACCGTTTACAGGTCCATTCTCATTCGTTGGACACAAAGGAGATGCAGACAACTATAAATATGTTGAATTGCAAAAAGAGCCAGTCACTGCTAAACAGTACCAAGAACTCTATGAAAAATGGTTAAAAGAAAAAGCTGAGTCAAATAAAAAAGCTCAGGAAGATTTAGCTAACCATATTCAATAGTATTCCTAGTCATGCTTTTCAGTTAATACTCTTCGAAAATCTCTTCAAACCACATCAGCGTTGCCTTACCGTAGGTATGTTACTGACTTCGTCAGTTCTATCTGCAACCTCAAAACAGTGTTTTGAGCTGACTTCGTCAGTTTCATCTACAACCTCAAAGCAGTGCTTTGAGCAGCCTGCGGCTAGCTTCCTAGTTTGCTCTTTGATTTTCATTGAGTATAAGCATAGTGGATGGATTCAGAAAAAGGCCTTGCCAGAAGCTTCTTGCTTCTGGTAGGGCCTTTTCTTTATTCTCTTAAGTGATAAGAGTAGCTAGCGACAACGACGTCCTGGTGCCAACGAAGGGCGTATTTGAGTTTGAGGCTCATTTGATTGTGTAGGATATTTTGCCAAGGTTTATTAGGGATAAACTGGGGTACTAGAACAGTGACTGTATAGTTCTTTTTCTGGGCTTCCTCAGAGATCCGTTTGACATACTTGACAGTAGGCGTGATGATGTCGCGGTAGCTGGTCTTGATATTTTTCAGAGTAATGGTTGGGAAGTAATCGGCAAATTCTTGGAGAATTTCCTGGTCTTTCTCTGCTGTTTCCTTAGTAGAAATGTGCATGGCTAAGACTTCATCACCGATACTTTGAGCGTAGTTAATGGCTCCAACGCTGACGCGGGTGACATTTCCCACTAGAACGAGAACCAGATTGCCATCGTAGTTACGTTTTTCGATTCCTTCATAAAGACGCAATTGTTGGGCCACTTTTTGGTAATGACTGTGAATGGCCAAGAAGAGTAGGGTGAGTACGAGAATAATCGGGAAGAAAGGCCAGATATCACTGAGACGGAAAAAGAGCAAGATTAGTACAATCGCGTAGCAAATGATAGCCCCAAGGATATTGGCAAGGGCAGGTTTTAAGAAATTTGCCCCCTTTTCTTTTTTCCAATGACGAATCATCCCAGTCTGAGAAAGGGCGAAGGGAACGAAGACTCCGATAGTATAAAGAGGAATCAAACGTTCGGTATTACCATTAAAAATGAGAAGAAGAATCATAGCCCCAAAAGCCAGAGTTAAAATTCCATTAGAGTAGCCTAGGCGGTCTCCTTTTTCCATAAAAAGATGAGGCATATATTTGTTTTTAGCCATATTGTAGGCCAGCATAGGGAAGGCTGAAAAGCCGGTATTTGCAGCTACGGCTAAAATCAAGGCTGTGGAGAATTGGAAGATATAATAGCCAAGGTGGCCTAAGAAGGAATTACCAAGGATACCTTGAGCCATCTGTGAGAGGATGGTTTCTCCGTGTTGCGGCATAATTCCCATCCAGTAGTTTAGGAAGGTAATACCAGCAAACAGAAAACCTAAAATCAGTGACATGATGGTCAAGGTCTGAGCTGCATTCTTTTCTTTCGGAGCCTTGAAAAAGGGAACGGCATTTGAAATAGCTTCAACCCCTGTCAAAGAGGCAGAGCCGCTGGTAAAGGCTCTTAGAATGAGAATGATAGACAGACTCGGTACAGCATGTCCGATAGGAGAAGTCGCCTGATAGCTGAGAGAACCTGTCGCTAGTTGAAAGATTCCATAGAGCAAGAGAAAGACAGTACTGATGATAAAGAGATAGACAGGAATCATCAGTGAACTGGCAGATTCTTTCAACCCCCGTAAGTTCAAGAGCATGAGCAAGCAAACCAAAAAAATGGAGATGTGGAGGTTGTAAGGGTGAAGGGCAGGGAGGGCTGCTGTGATAGCGTCAGCTCCAGATGACACCGATACCGCCACAGTCAGCATGTAGTCAACCAGCAGACTACCTCCAGCAATCAGCCCTAGCTCGGGAGATAGATTTTCTCGAGTAACCATATAAGCCCCTCCTCCTTGAGGGTAGGCGTGGATAATTTGACGGTAGGAGACGGTCAGACTGGCTAGGAGCAGGAGGACAAAAAGGCCGATAGGAAGGCTCCACCATATAGCAAGTGGAGAGAGACTAGCCAAGACGAGGACTACTTGCTCAGGTCCATAGGCAATGGAAGATAGAGCGTCGCTTGACAACATGGCTAAGGCCTGCATTTTTCCCAGCAGTCCTCCCTCGCCTTCTGTTAAGGACTTAAGAGGACGACCGATAAAAGTCTGTTTTAATTTTGTAAACATGGTATTTTCCTTTTCTGAAAATTTCAATAAGTGCTATTATACTGCTTTGAAGGGGCATCGTCAAGCAGAGATGATGGTTTTGTTCGGAATAAAGTGGAGGTGGGGAGGGTTCGAGATACCTCAAATGGATTATGTTATATTCTTAGATAAAAACCAATTAAAATTCATAAAACGGTATAAGCCATTATAAATAAAAAATAGCAAATAGGGTAAATTTTTATATATTTTAATTAAAGTAAAAATTAGGCTAAAAGTGGACGGGGGGGGGGATTTCATGCTATAATGTACGTAGATTCTTATTGCCTAAAGTAGATATATTATAATAAAATAGTATTATAGTTTATTAATTTTTGAATAAGAGGAAATAAAAATAAAAAATGGAGATCAAAAAATGAAGTACAAGAGAACTCAGAAACGTTCTAAGCAGATGTGGCAGCGTGTGGAAAAATTTTCGATTAGAAAGTTTAGCTTTGGAGCAGCGTCGTGTTTGATTGGGGCATCTTTAGTTGGGGTAGCTATAAATCCGAATATTGTAGATGCGGCATTTAAACAATTAAATGGCGAAGATGGTATTGTATCGTTATATTCTAATTCTGGAGAAACTCCTGAAAGTGCAGACGGTATTCAAATTGGATCAAAAGTAAATGTTAATAACGAAATTGGAATCGATGTAGATTGGTCAGAATACACTCGAGAAAATCCAATTGTTAAAGTAACTTATACCTATAATGGCGGAGCTGATGGGGAGCGTGTAACTGGATTTGGAGGACACCGTCCACGTTTCTGGTTCACAACACCGATAGGGTTAAAAGAACCTAAAGAAATTACATTAAAGAAAAATGATGGACGACCAGTCTATGTAATGAAAACTTGGGAAGGTAAACAAAAGTTTACCTCATTATCTAATTCTGTTAACTCAAGATTCCAAACAGAGGATGATATTAATAGAGCTTATCGAGAAATTGATTTCCGTGGTAATGATACTAAGTGGGAATCATATAATGATACTACAGGAGAATCACATAGAGAATATAGCGGAAGCTTTGCTGATAAGTTCTGGTACCATATTGGGGATAGAATCTCAGATGATCCATATGAACAAGCTATTTATGAGAGTTTCCGTACGAATACAAAAACGATGTATGTCGATTGGGAACGTGGAGGAATTGAAAGAGCTACGATAACAGCTGTATATGAAGTTGCCGATCCAACTTTCGGTAATGATCGTAGTACTTTAGAATTCGGAGCAGGGTTCAGAGTTGGTATCGCTCGAATGATGCAACATTACAAAACGGTATTAGCGCCAGTGCCAAGTCTATATAAATTAAATGAAATTTTTGAACCATCTGTTCCAACACGTGTTGCAGTAAAAGATACAAATAAACTTACAGAAGCAGAAAAAAATATTGTCAGAGATAGACTTTGGAGTGCAAATAAAGAAAATGTAACTTCAGTAGCGAGAACAGGGAAAAATAAATTAATAGAGAACCTTAAGAGTGAAGAAAAAACAGAATCTATTCTTATAGGTGATGATGGAACAGCGACAATTATTTATTCTGATAATACTAGAGATGTTATTCCAGGGACATCGCTTGTTTATAAAGTAACGGAAACGAATACGCATAGACAAGGTGGTGGATATGAGTATGATATTGCTCCAGTAGCTGTAAAAAATATGGATCAAATAACTGAAGAAGAAAAGAAAGCAGCTATTAAATCATTCTTAAAAGCAAATGGAATCGGAATAGAAAATTTACAATATCATAGTGGTAAAAGTGATCTGGACTATGGAAATTCGTTCACGGATGAACATGGGAATAAGTGGTTTGCCTATGAAGATAATATAGCAAATGCAAAGAATATAGGTACATATATTGGAACTAAAGAAAATAGTTCAACAGTCATGTTATCAAGAGATGCTGGTAATTCAGGTTTATATACTATCCCAACTTCAGATCTTTATTATAAAGAAGGAACTAGTGCTCTAGATTTAGCTAAAAAGGATGCTGAAGCGGCAATTGACAACTTAAATTATTTATCTCCAAAAGAAAAACAAGCATTTAAAGAAAAATTAAAAGATAAGACTACTCAAGAAAGTGTCAATGCTGTTGTAGAAGAAGCTGTTGCTAAAAATAGTGAAAATGAGAGAGCATTAGAAGCTAAAAAACGTGAAGTGAAGGAAAAAATCAATAACAATCCTTACTTAACAACAGCGGAGAAAAAAGAACTAGTAGATCAAGTGTCAGCGGTAGTAATGACAGACCCAACTGAAGGGACTGCTACTCCTATTGAACATACTAAAGGTCTTGTCGATAAAATTTTAGACAAAGCATTAGAAAAAACAAAAGAAAAAGCTAAAGCCATTATTGATGAAATCGATAAAAATGGTGGGCAAGCAGGATATTTAGAAAATCCAACAGCAACTCAGTATAAAGAACAAATTCAAAATGCTACTACCCAGGAAGCAATTACGAAAGTAATTGAAGACGCACAAAATCAAAAATCTAAAAAAGCTCATGATGCTGAAAAAGCTAAAACAGATGCTTTAAAAGATGAGTATAAGAAGAAAATTGATCAAGTTCCTAGGCTAACAGATGCTCAAAAAGATGAGTATAAGAAACAAATTGATGCAGCAACAACAAGAGATCAATTGGAAGATATTGTGAAGGATGCGGAAGTAAAAGCGTATCGTGATACAGCAAAAGCAAAAATTGATGCGCTTGAACACTTAAATGCTGCACAAAAAGCAGAATTAAAAACACAAGTTGATGCTGCGGGAAACAAAGCTGAAGTAGACAATATTGTATCAATTGCTCAAGGTTTAGATTCTAAAATGGATTCTCTACAAAAATTAGTAGAAAAAGCTAAAGAAGTTAAAGGATCTGAAAAATATAATACAGCTACTCAAGATAAGAAAGATGCTTTTGACACAGCAAATGCTGCTGCTTCAAAAGTAGCAGATAAGAATACAGAAGCACCAGAAAATGCAGCTGGTACATCAGAAGTAGCTACTCTAATTGATAATCTAGCAAAAGCTATAGAAGCTCTTACAGGTGAAAAAGTTGCTGTCCCTGTATCTAAAGATGCTTTGAAAGCAGAACTTGACTTGAACACAGATGATGCGGTTAAAAAATCACCAGCTTATGCTAAAGAGACAGATGCCACTAAGAAAAAAGCTTACGATGATGCTTTAGTAAATGCTCAAAAAGTGTATGATAATCCAGATGCTACACAAACAGATGTGGATAATGCACTAGATACACTAAAACAAGCACGTTTAGCTTTATCAGGAAAAGCAGAAGACTTCACTTTAGGAGTGAAAGATGGAGCAGCGAAAATTTCTAAAGAACCTAAAGCAGGTGAGGAATTAGCTAAAGCTGATAAAGATGCAGTAAAAGCTAAAGTAACAGCAAACGGTAATGCTTTAGATGATACTTATACTGTAGAGTATGGAGCTATTGCAGAAAAAGGCGATAAGAAAGTAGTACCAGTAACAGTCACTCATGATGGTATTACAAGAACAGTTGACGTACCAGTAGAAGGAACTGAAGCAGCTAAATCTCCACTAAGTGATCCAGAAAAAGTAAAAGTTAATGATGTGGCTAATTTATCAGAAGATGAAAAAGCAGCAGTTAAAGCAGCCGTTAAGAAAGCAAACGCAAACTTAACTGATGATCAAATTTCAGTAGATAACACAGGGAAAGTAACTGTAACGTATTCTGATAAATCACAAAATGAACTTCCAGCATCTAAGACTGTAGAAGCGAAAACTGAAACAGAAAAAGCATTAGACAAAGCTAAAGAGAAAGCAAAAGCGGACTTAACAGAAGCAGCTAACAAAGAAAAAGCAGAAATTGAAGCAGATAAAGACTTAACAGATCAACAAAAAGCAGATAAGAAAGCAGAAGTTGATAAAGTTAAGAAAGAACAAGAAGCAAATATCGATAAAGCGACAACACCAGAAGCAGTAGCGACAGCCACAGAAGACGGTAAGAAAGCAATCGATGCAGTGCACAAAACAGAGTTAGACAAAGCAAAAGAGAAAGCGAAAGCGGACTTAACAGAAGCAGCTAACAAAGAAAAAGCGGAAATCGAAGCAGATAAAAACTTAACAGATCAACAAAAAGCGGATAAAAAAGCAGAAGTAGATAAGGTTAAGAAAGAACAAGAAGCAAATATCGATAAAGCTGGAACACCAGAAGCAGTAGCGACAGCAACAGAAGACGGTAAAAAAGCAATCGATGCAGTGCACAAAACAGAGTTAGACAAAGCAAAAGAGAAAGCGAAAGCGGACTTAACAGAAGCAGCTAACAAAGAAAAAGCAGAAATCGAAGCAGATAAAAACTTAACAGATCAACAAAAAGCAGACAAGAAAGCAGAAGTTGATAAAGTTAAGAAAGAACAAGAAGCAAATATCGATAAAGCTGGAACACCAGAAGCAGTAGCGACAGCAACAGAAGACGGTAAGAAAGCAATCGATGCAGTGCACCAAACAGATGCGGATAAATCAACTCCAACAGTTACAGCAGGAGAAGTACCAGTAAGTGTCGATCCGGCTACAGATAAAAAAGTAGCGGAAGCAGATAAAAAAGCAATTACAGAAGCTGTAGTAGTACCAGAAGGACAACCACAACCGGCAGACAAACAAGTCAAAAATGACGGAGCAATTGTGGAAGGAACAGGAGCGAATACAGGTAAGAAAGTAGTTGTCGTAGAAGTTACTTATGGTGACGGATCAAAAGATGAAATCGAAGTACCTGTAAGAAAAGCGACTGATAAGGAAAAAGCAAAAGCTGACCTAACAAAAGCAGCAGATGCTGAAAAAACTGAAATTGATGAAGACAATGCATTGTCTAAAAAAGAAAAAGAAGCATTGAAAGCAAAAGTTGATGACCTTAAAGCAAAACACGAAGAAAACATCAACAATGCAACTTCACCAGAAGCTATAGCGTCAGCAACAGAAAAAGGTAGACAAGAAATTGCTGCTGTTCATACTCCACAAGATATTAAAGAAACAGCTAAGAGAAGACTAAATCCTCCAGTAGAAAAAGTTAAGGTAACAGATATCAATCATTTAACAGATGAAGAAAAAGAAGCTGTTAAAAAAGCGATTGTGGCTACTAACCCTTCATTAGAAGAATCTGAAGTCTATGTGAGTGATAAGGGAGATGTAGCTTCTCCTAAAGGATACTTGGAAGCAGAAAAAGTTGTTACTCAAGCTTTGAATAAACCAGAGACACCAGTCGTAGTAGCTGATCCAAATCATTTAACAAATGATGAAAAGGAAAAAGTGAAAGAAGCTGTAGCCAACGCAAATCCTGGTCTAAACAAAGATGATATTACAGTCGACGACAAAGGTAATGTAACAACTAAGAATGGCGATAAATTACTTGCAAAAGATGTAGTCGCTCCAGCCTTGAAGAAACCAACAACACCAGTTGTAGTTGGAAATCCTAATGCTTTAACAGATAAAGAAAAAGAAGACATTAAGGATGCTGTCGTAGCTGCAAATCCAGGCTTAAACAAAGGTGATGTTACAGTAAATCCTGATGGCAGTGTAACAACACCAAAAGGAAATCTACCAAAAGAAGATGTTGTCACAACAGTCTTAAATAAACCAAATAAACTTGTTGAAGTAGAAAATCCAAATAGCTTAACCGTTAAAGAAAAAGAAGCGGTTAAGAAAGCTGTTGTAGAAGCAAATCCAGGTTTAACTGAAGATAAAGTCAAAGTCGATGATCAAGGAAATGTGACAACACCACAAGGCAACTTACCGGCAAAAGATGTTGTAACTTCTACCTTGAAGAAACCAACAACCCCAGTTGAAGTTGTCAACCCATCTAAACTGACAGAACCAGAGAAATCTAAGATTGTAGAAGAGATTATTAAAAATAATCCAGGTTTAACAGATAAAGATATTAAGGTTGATGATCAAGGTAATGTTGAAACACCAAAAGGTAATTTACCAGCAGAGGATGTAGTGACACCAGCCTTGAAGAAACCGACAAATCTTGTCCCTGTTAAAGATGTCAATAACTTATCAGATGCAGAAAAAGATGCTGTTAAGGATGCTGTCGTAGCTGCAAATCCAGGCTTAAACAAGGACGATGTCAAGGTTGATGGTCAAGGCAATGTTGAAACACCAAAAGGTGATTTATCAGCAAAAGATGTAGTCACTCCAGCCTTGAAGAAACCTGTCACACCTGTAGAAGTTAAAGATCCTAAAAACTTAACAGATGCAGAAAAAGACGCTGTTAAGGATGCTGTTGTAGCTGCAAATCCAGGCTTAAACAAGGACGATGTCAAGGTTGATGGTCAAGGTAATGTTGAAACACCAAAAGGTGATTTACCAGCAAAAGATGTAGTCACTCCAGCTTTGAAGAAACCTGTCACACCTGTAGAAGTTAAAGATCCGAATAACTTAACAGACAAAGAAAAAGAGGATGTTAAGAAAGCTATTGTTGAAGCAAATCCAGGCTTAAACAAGGACGATGTCAAGGTTGATGGTCAAGGCAATGTTGAAACACCAAAAGGAAATCTACCAAAAGAAGATGTAGTAGTACAAACTGCTAAAGGTCAATCAACAAATGTCTTCAAGCCAGAGTTAGACTTACAAACTGCTTTAGTATCCGGAAAAGTAACTGTAGAAAAAGGTAAAGACTTAACTGACGAAGAAATCCTAAAACAATTAGCACTAGCTGATGGAGTAACAGCGAAAGTTATTTCTAAACCAACTACAACTGAAACAGGAACTAAAGAAGCAGAAGTGGAAGTAACGCTAGCGGATGGTAACAAAGTGACTGTGAAAGTACCGGTTGAAGTAGTTGCTTCATTAGATACAGCTGATAAAGACAACGATCTTGCTAAAGCGAAAGAAGATGCTAAAAAACAAGTAGAAGAAGCTGCTAAGAAGAAACTTGACGAAATCAAGAACAATAAAGACTTAACTGAAGAGCAAAAACAAAAAGCTGAAGAAGCAATCAATAAAGCTAAAGATGAAGCTAACAAATCTATTGACGAAGCATCATCAGCAGGAACAGCTAAGCAAATTGCAGATCAAGCAAAAGAAAATATTGAAAAATATGATCCAAAAGCTGATACAGAAGTTAAGAAACCAGATGTAACAAACCTTGATGAAGAAAAAGCGAAAGCAAAAGCTGAGATACTAGAAGAAGCTCAAAAACGCATTGACGAAATCAAGAACAATAAAGATTTATCAGACGAAGCGAAACAAAAAGCTATCGAAGAAATCAATAAGGCCAAAGATAAAGCGATTGAAGATATCAACAAAGGTCAATCTAAAGATGAAATCAATGCGGCGAAAGAAGCTGGTATTCATAAGATAAATGAAGTTCAACCAGAGGGTTCTATTGCATCTAAATTCGAACCGAAAGTTCCTGAAAACAAAGTGGAAGTGGAAAATCCAGCAAAACTTTCAGATGAAGAAAGAGAACAAATTCGTCAAAACATCGAAGGTGCGAACACATTCCCAGATGGAACAACAGTAGAAGTAAAACCAGATGGAACAGCTGTTATCACATATAAAGATGGTTCAAGCGATACGATTTCTAAAGATAAATTAGCAACACCAGCTAAGAAAGAAACTGGAACAATTGCTTCTAGAACCGAGCCAGTTATCCCAGGGAAAACACAAGTAGGAAATACTACGAAATTAACACCTGAAGAACAAGCTGCGGTTAAAAAAGCAGTTGAAGGTGCGAATAACTTCCCAGCAGGAACTACAGTAGAAGTAAGACCTGATGGAACAGTAGTCATCACCTATCCAGATCAATCTGTAGATACAATAACAGGGGATAAACTTGTTGAAAAAGGAAGTAAACAAGAAACTCCAAAAGTTCAGACAGATGCAGAGAAGAACCCAGCGCAAGTTCCAGGAAACTTTGTACCTGTTGAAAATACTCACAACTTGACACAGGCGGAGCAAGATACAGTAGCAGCTAAGGTTAAAGAAGCAAATCCAGCGGCGACAGATGTTAAGGTATCTAAAGATGGAACAGCGACATTGACATACTCAGATGGTTCAGTAAACACAATTCCAGGAACCAGTCTAGTAGTAGCCAAGGATACTGAAAAAGAAGTTACAACACAAGCTGCGCAAAATCCAGCTGTGGTGCCAGCAACTACAGAAGTTGGAAATGCTCATAGCTTAACACCTGAGGAACAAGCTGCAGTAACAGCTAAAGTACAAGTAGCCAACCCAGCAGCGACAGATGTTAAGGTATCTAAAGATGGAACAGCGACATTGACATACTCAGACGGTTCAGTAAATACAATTCCAGGAACAAGTCTAGTAGTTCAAAAAGAGGAAACTTCAACACAAGAGCAACCAACAATCGCAGAGAAGACAAAAGTAATCATCCCAGCTAAACCTACAAAAGTAGCAGAGGCTACAAGATTAACAGATGCAGAAAAAGAAGCTGTTAAAAAAGCTGTAGTAGATGCAAATGGATTCGGAAGCGATGTTAAAGTTGAAGTAGCTGGAGATGGCACAGCGACAATCGTCTTTAAAGATGGTTCAGCTATTACAATTCCAGGAAATCAATTGGTAGCACAAGATCCAAAAGCACAAGATAGCACTAAACCGACTGCTGAAAAATCAACTGTTAAAGCGCCTGCTCAAAGAGTAGATGTAAAAGATATAACTCATTTAACAGATGAAGAAAAAGAAAAAGTTAAGGTTGCTATTTTACAAGCAAATGGTTCAGCATTAGACGGAGCGACAATCAATGTAGCCGGAGATGGCACAGCGACAATCACATTCCCAGATGGTTCAGTAGTGACAATTCTAGGAAAAGATACAGTTCAACAATCTGCAAAAGGTGAATCTGTAACTCAAGAACAAAAACCAGAATATACTCCAGAATCAACACCAGGTGGAGATAACGGAGGCAATACTGGAAGCTCAGATGCTAATGCGAATGCAGGCGGTGGTAGCCAGGCAGGCGGACAAGCTCACATAGGTTCACAAACCCCAGCTCAATCACAAGCTTCTAAGCAATTAGCAAATGCAAAGGAATCAGCTAAAAATGCCATTGAAAAAGCTGCCAAGGACAAGCAGGATGAAATCAAAGGCGCACCGCTTTCCGATAAAGAAAAAGCAGAACTTTTAGCAAGAGTGGAAGCAGAAAAACAAGCAGCTCTCAAAGAGATTGAAAATGCGAAAACTGTGGAAGATGTGAAGGAAGCAGAAACGATTGGAGTGCAAGCCATTGCCATGGTTACAGTTCCTAAGAGACCAGTGGCTCCTAATGCTGCTCCTCAGGCAACAAGTGCACCGCAAGCAACTGCAGGAACAATGCAAGATGTTACCTACCAGTCACCTGCTGGCAAACAATTACCTAACACAGGTTCAGCATCAAGTGCAGCACTTGCTAGTCTTGGCCTAGTGGCGGCAACAAGTGGTTTTGCTTTGCTAGGAAGAAAGGCTAGACGTAGAAAATAGGACAGCTAGAAAGTTATATTCTCTACTTAAAGTTAGATTATAAGGGGGATTTGGAGAAATCATCAATCCTAGTGATGAGTGAGAGAAGTGAGAACCCAAGATAATCACATACTTTATACTCAATGAAAATCAAAGAGCAAACTAGGAAACTAGCCGTAGGCTGTACTTGAGTACGGCAAGGCGACGTTGACACGGTTTGAATTTGATTTTCGAAGAGTATTAGATGAATAGGGATGTTCTATCAATATAGCCAGTCTCTTTCGTCTCTAACTTGCGGGACAGGAGATGGGCAATATTGAGCCAGAAAAGATAGCAGAATAGCTCTCTATGGAAGAGAGGAGGGAAACCGAAAAATTGGGTGCCCCTCCTCTTTTTTGGTATAATAGAAGATAGAAAACGAGGTTAGAAGAGATGATTTTTGATACACATACACACTTGAATGTAGAAGAATTTGCAGGTCGTGAGGCAGAAGAAATTGCCTTGGCTGCTGAGATGGGTGTGACACAGATGAATATTGTTGGTTTTGATGAACCGACGATTGAGCGTGCTTTGGAGTTGGTGGATGAGTACGACCAACTTTACGCGACTATTGGTTGGCATCCGACAGAAGCAGGGACTTACACAGAGGAAATTGAAGCCTACTTGCTTGACAAGCTCAAGCATCCAAAGGTGGTTGCCTTGGGTGAGATTGGTTTGGATTATCATTGGATGACAGCGTCCAAAGAGGTGCAGGAGCAGGTTTTTCGTCGTCAGATTCAGCTGTCTAAGGACTTGGATTTGCCTTTTGTTGTCCATACCCGTGATGCACTGGAAGATACCTATGAGATTATCAAGAGCGAGGGCGTTGGTCCTCGTGGTGGTATCATGCATTCTTTCTCAGGAACTCTTGAATGGGCAGAGAAGTTTGTCGAGCTTGGTATGACTATTTCCTTTTCAGGAGTAGTGACTTTTAAGAAGGCAACCGATATCCAAGAAGCGGCTAGAGAACTTCCTTTGGACAAGATTTTGGTGGAAACGGATGCGCCTTATTTGGCTCCTGTTCCTAAACGGGGTCGCGAAAACAAAACAGCCTATACTCGCTATGTAGTAGATTTTATCGCGGATTTGCGTGGCATGACGACAGAAGAGCTAGCGGCGGCAACGACTGCAAATGCAGAGCGCATTTTTGGATTGGACAACAAGTAATGAAAGAAAGAATTTCCCAAGTCATCGTGGTTGAAGGTCGCGACGATACGGCCAATCTTAAACGTCATTTCGAGGTAGAGACTTATGAGACTCGAGGTTCTGCCATTAATGACCAGGATATAGAGCGGATTCAGCGTCTACACCAACGACATGGAGTCATTGTCTTTACAGACCCGGATTTTAATGGGGAGCGGATTCGGCGCATGATCATGACGGCCATTCCAACAGTCCAGCATGCCTTCCTCAAACGAGATGAAGCTGTTCCCAAGTCCAAGACCAAGGGGCGTTCTCTGGGAATTGAACATGCTAGCTATGAAGACCTGAAAACGGCTCTAGCTCAGGTGACAGAACAATTTGAACATGAGAGCCAGTTTGACATCAGTCGTAGCGACTTGATTCGCCTTGGTTTTCTAGCAGGAGCAGATAGCCGTAAGCGACGAGAATATCTAGGAGAGGCTCTCCGAATTGGCTATTCCAACGGCAAGCAACTCCTCAAACGCCTAGAGTTGTTTGGAGTCACCTTGGCAGAAGTGGAAGAAGCTATGAAATCTTATGAGAACAGCTAGGCAGACCCCAAAATACAAGGGGAATGTGTTACAATAGTAGTAACAGATAATAGAAAAGAGAATAGATGAGAATTGCAGATTATAGCGTGACCAAGGCAGTGCTGGAGCGTCACGGTTTTACCTTTAAAAAGTCCTTCGGGCAAAATTTCCTGACGGATACCAATATCCTTCAAAAAATCGTGGATACGGCTGAAATTGATGACCGGGTCAATGTAATCGAAATCGGGCCAGGGATTGGTGCCTTGACAGAATTTTTGGCTGAGCGTGCGGCTCAAGTCATGGCTTTTGAGATTGACCACCGTTTGGTACCGATTTTGGAAGATACCCTGCGTGATTTTGACAATGTGACCGTAGTCAACGAGGACATTCTCAAAGTCGATTTGGCCCAACATATCCAGAATTTCAAAAATCCTGACCTGCCAATCAAGGTAGTAGCTAACTTGCCTTACTATATCACGACGCCTATTCTCATGCATTTGATCGAAAGTGGCATTCCTTTTAGTGAATTTGTGGTCATGATGCAAAAAGAAGTGGCGGATCGTATCTCAGCCCAACCTAACACCAAGGCTTATGGTAGCTTGTCGATTGCGGTTCAGTACTACATGACAGCCAAGGTTGCCTTTATCGTGCCTCGTACAGTCTTTGTGCCAGCGCCAAATGTGGATTCAGCTATCTTGAAAATGGTACGTCGTCCAGAGCCGGCCGTAGCAGTAGAAGATGAGAACTTCTTCTTTAAGGTTTCCAAGGCAAGTTTCACCCATCGCCGTAAGACCTTGTGGAACAACTTGACAGGTTACTTTGGCAAAACTGAAGAAGTCAAGGAGAAATTGACCAAGGCCTTGGACCAAGCGGGTTTGTCACCAAGTGTGCGTGGGGAAGCTCTCAGTTTGGAAGAGTTTGCCAGTCTAGCAGACGCACTTAAAGGGCAAGGACTCTAAGATGCAGGGACAAATCATTAAAGCCTTGGCAGGGTTCTACTATGTAGAAAGTGATGGCCAGATTTATCAGACGCGCGCGCGTGGGAATTTCCGTAAAAAAGGCCATACTCCTTATGTTGGGGACTGGGTAGATTTCTCTGCCGAGGAAAATTCAGAAGGTTATATCCTCAAAATTCACGAACGGAAAAACAGTCTGGTTCGTCCGCCTATTGTCAATATTGACCAAGCTGTGGTAATCATGTCCGTCAAGGAACCGGACTTCAACAGCAATTTGCTGGATCGTTTCTTGGTTCTTCTGGAGCACAAGGGTATCCACCCTATTGTTTATATTTCTAAAATGGATTTGTTGGAAGATAGAGGAGAATTGGATTTTTACCAACAAACCTATGGTACTATTGGCTACGATTTTGTGACTAGTAAAGAGGAACTCATGCCTTTGTTAACAGGAAAGGTTACGGTCTTTATGGGCCAGACGGGTGTTGGGAAATCAACACTTCTCAATAAAATCGCACCGGACCTCAATCTTGAAACAGGAGAAATCTCAGACAGTCTTGGTCGTGGCCGTCATACCACTCGTGCGGTCAGTTTCTATAACCTCAATGGGGGTAAAATTGCAGACACGCCAGGATTCTCATCGCTGGATTACGAAGTATCAACGGCTGAAGACCTCAATCAGGCTTTCCCAGAGATTGCTAGTGTCAGTCGAGACTGTAAGTTCCGTAGCTGTACCCATACTCATGAGCCGTCTTGTGCGGTCAAGCCAGCTGTAGAAGAAGGGACCATTGCCACCTTCCGTTTTGACAACTACCTACAATTCCTCAGTGAAATTGAAAATCGCAGAGAAACTTATAAAAAAGTCAGCAAAAAAATTCCAAAATAAGGAGAAACCTATGTCTCAATACAAGATTGCTCCGTCAATTCTGGCAGCAGATTATGCCAACTTTGAACGTGAAATCAAACGCCTAGAAGCAACTGGGGCAGAATATGCTCATATCGATATTATGGACGGTCACTTTGTACCGCAAATCAGTTTTGGTGCAGGTGTGGTCGAGGCTCTTCGTCCCCATAGCAAGATGGTCTTTGATTGCCACTTGATGGTGTCAAACCCTGAGCATCATCTAGAAGACTTTGCGCGTGCAGGGGCGGACATCATTAGTATTCATGTAGAAGCAACGCCTCATATTCATGGAGCCCTTCAAAAGATTCGCTCTCTCGGTGTCAAACCTTCGGTTGTCATTAACCCTGGTACGCCTGTTGAGGCGATTAAGCACGTGCTTCACCTAGTTGATCAAGTCTTGGTCATGACAGTGAACCCTGGATTTGGCGGACAAGCTTTTCTACCTGAAACCATGGATAAGGTTCGTGAGTTGGTTGCCCTTCGTGAGGAAAAAGGCTTGCACTTTGAAATAGAAGTGGATGGCGGGATTGATGATCAGACCATTGTTCAGGCTAAAGAAGCTGGTGCGACCGTTTTTGTAGCAGGTTCCTATGTCTTTAAGGGAGATGTTAATGAGCGAGTACAAACTCTCAGAAAACAACTGGACTAGGGTTGCCGTTTTTGCAGGTGGAGAACGCGGTCGCTACCGGACGGATTTTGATTGCTTTGTCGGTGTGGATCGAGGCTCGCTTTGGGTCTTGGAGGAAAAACTTCCTCTTGCTCTAGCAGTTGGGGATTTTGATTCTGTAACCGCAGATGAACGTCAGTTGATTCAAAAATGTGCCCAGCATTTTGTCCAAGCCCAGCCGGAAAAAGATGACACAGATCTGGAATTAGCTCTCTTAACCATCTTTGAGCAAAATCCTCAGGCCCAGGTCACTATTTTCGGTGCTTTGGGTGGTCGTATCGACCATATGCTGGCCAATGTCTTTCTGCCTAGCAATCCCAAGTTGGCACCCTTTATGCGTCAGATAGCGATTGAGGATGGGCAAAATTTGATTGCCTATTGTCCAGAAGGGACCAGTCAGCTTGAACCGCGTTCGGACTATGACTATCTAGCTTTTATGCCGGTTCGGGATAGCAAGCTGACCATTATCGGTGCCAAGTATGAGTTGACAGAGGAAAATTTTTTCTTTAAAAAAGTGTACGCTTCTAACGAATATATAGATAGGGAAGTGTCGGTGACTTGCCCAGATGGCTATGTGGTTGTCTTGCATAGCAAGGACAGGAGGTAGGATGGAAAGTTTACTTGTTCTATTATTGATTGCCAATCTAGCTGGGCTTTTTCTGATTTGGCAAAGACAGGATAAGCAGGAAAAACATCTTAGCAAGAGTTTGGAGGATCAGGCAGATCATTTATCAGACCAGTTGGATTATCGTTTTGAACAAGCCAGACAAGCCAGCCAGTTGGATCAAAAAGATTTGGAAGTGGCTGTCAGCGACCGTTTGCAGGAAGTGCGAATAGAATTGCACCAAGGTCTGACTCAGGTTCGTCAAGAAATGACAGATAATCTCTTGCAAACTAGAGACAAGACTGACCAACGCCTCCAAGCCTTGCAGGAATCAAATGAGCAACGTTTGGAACAAATGCGCCAGACGGTCGAGGAAAAACTAGAAAAGACCTTGCAGACACGTTTACAGGCTTCCTTTGAGACAGTTTCCAAGCAACTGGAGTCGGTCAATCGTGGTCTGGGAGAAATGCAGACAGTTGCCCGCGATGTTGGTGCTCTCAATAAGGTTCTCTCTGGAACCAAGACGCGAGGGATTCTGGGCGAATTGCAACTGGGGCAAATCATCGAAGACATCATGACCCCTGCTCAGTATGAACGAGAATACGCAACGATTGAAAGCTCCAGTGAAAGAGTGGAGTACGCCATTAAGCTACCTGGCCAAGGCGATCAAGAATATGTCTACTTACCGATTGACTCCAAGTTTCCACTGGCGGATTATTACCGCTTGGAAGAAGCCTATGAAGCAGGTGATAAGGATGAAATCGAACGTTGCCGTAAGTCACTCCTAGCAAGCGTCAAGCGCTTTGCCAAGGATATCAAGAGTAAATATTTGGCGCCACCACGAACGACTAATTTTGGAGTCTTGTTTGTTCCGACAGAAGGTCTCTACTCAGAAATTGTCCGCAATCCTGTTTTCTTTGATGATTTGAGACGGGAGGAGCAGATTATTGTCGCAGGTCCAAGTACCCTATCAGCCCTGCTTAACTCTTTATCAGTTGGCTTCAAGACCCTCAATATCCAGAAGAGTGCTGACCATATCAGTAAGACCCTTGCTAGCGTCAAGACCGAGTTTGGCAAGTTTGGTGGCATTCTGGTCAAGGCACAAAAGCATCTCCAACATGCCTCTGGCAATATTGATGAATTATTAAACCGTCGCACCACAGCTATCGAGCGGACGCTCCGTCACATTGAGTTATCAGAAGGTGAGCCTGCGCTTGATCTACTCCATTTCCAAGAAGATGAGGAAGAATATGAAGATTAGTCACATGAAAAAAGATGAGCTGTTTGAAGGCTTTTACCTAATCAAGTCAGCTGATTTGAGACAGACACGAGCTGGGAAAAACTACCTGGCCTTTACCTTCCAAGATGATAGTGGCGAGATTGAAGGGAAACTCTGGGATGCCCAACCACATAACGTTGAGGCCTTTACCGCAGGTAAGGTTGTCCATATGAAAGGGCGCCGAGAAGTTTATAACAATACCCCTCAGGTCAATCAAATCACCCTACGCTTGCCTCAACCTGGTGAACCCAATGATCCAGCTGATTTCAAGGTCAAGTCACCAGTTGATGTCAAGGAAATTCGAGAGTATATGATTCAGATGGTTTTCAAAATCGAGAATCCTGTTTGGCAACGAATTGTTCGAAATCTCTACACCAAGTACGATAAGGAATTCTATTCTTATCCAGCAGCAAAGACCAACCACCATGCCTTTGAAACGGGTTTGGCCTATCATACGGCGACCATGGTGCGTTTGGCAGATGCCATTAGCGAGGTCTATCCTCAGCTCAATAAGAGCCTGCTCTATGCGGGGATTATGCTGCATGACTTGGCTAAAGTTATCGAGTTGACGGGACCAGACCAGACTGAGTATACAGTGCGAGGCAATCTCCTTGGTCATATTGCTCTAATTGATAGTGAAATTACTAAGACGGTTATGGAGCTCGGTATTGATGATACCAAGGAAGAAGTCGTTCTGCTCCGCCACGTTATCCTCAGTCACCACGGCTTATTAGAGTATGGAAGTCCGGTTCGTCCACGTATCATGGAGGCAGAGATTATCCATATGATTGATAATCTGGATGCTAGCATGATGATGATGTCAACCGCTCTGGCTTTGGTGGATAAGGGAGAGATGACCAATAAAATCTTCGCTATGGACAATCGTTCCTTCTATAAACCAGATTTAGATTAATAATTTAAGAAAAATGAGCATTTTTTAGGATAAGAATGTTCGTTTTTTTATGTGAATATGGTATAATAAGTAAAAGACAAAAATTAATACTCTTAGAAAATCTCTTCAAACTAGGGTAGCATCGCCTTGTCGTATGTATATATGTAGGTATATTACGGACTTTGTCAGTTCTATCGACAATCTCAAAACAGTGTTTTGAATTACCAGCGACCAGCTTTCTAGTTTGCTTTTTGATTTTTTGAAAAAAAATAGAATGGGAAATAGAAATGAAATTAAGAAGAAGTGATCGGATGGTTGTCATTTCCAACTATTTGATTAATAATCCTTATAAACTAACTAGTCTCAATACGTTTGCTGAAAAGTATGAATCTGCTAAATCATCCATCTCAGAAGATATCGTGATTATCAAACGTGCCTTTGAGGAAATCGAAATCGGTCACATCCAGACTGTAACTGGGGCTGGTGGGGGTGTCATCTTCACACCGTCAATTTCGAGTCAGGATGCCAAAGAAATGGTTGAGGACTTGCGTGCCAAGTTGTCAGAAAGTGACCGTATCTTGCCAGGTGGCTATATCTACTTGTCAGATTTGCTTAGCACACCAGCTATCTTGAAAAATATTGGTCGCATTATTGCCAAGAGCTTTATGGATCAAAAAATTGATGCAGTTATGACAGTAGCGACTAAGGGTGTGCCACTTGCAAATGCAGTTGCCAATGTCCTCAATGTTCCTTTTGTCATTGTGCGCCGTGACTTGAAAATTACCGAAGGTTCAACTGTCAGCGTCAACTATGTTTCAGGTTCAAGTGGTGACCGTATCGAGAAAATGTTCCTTTCAAAACGCAGTCTAAAGGCCGGCAGCCGTGTCTTGATTGTGGATGACTTCTTGAAAGGTGGCGGAACTGTCAATGGGATGATCAGCCTCTTGCGTGAGTTTGATTCAGAATTGGCTGGTGTCGCAGTCTTTGCGGACAATGCCCAAGAAGAACGTGAAAAGCAATTTGACTACAAGTCACTCTTGAAAGTAACCAATATTGATGTCAAGAACCAAACCATCGATGTTGAGGTTGGCAATATCTTTGACGAAGATAAATAAGAGATAGAACTAAAGGTTGGAACGATTGTCCCAGCCTTTCTTTGCAAATAGAATAGAAGGAAGCTTATGAAAACACCATTTATTAATAGAGAAGAGTTAGAAGCGATTGTTGCTAAGTTCCCAACTCCCTTTCACTTGTATGATGAGAAGGGGATTCGTGAGAAGGCAAGAGCTGTCAACCAAGCCTTTTCTTGGAACAAGGGCTTTAAGGAATATTTTGCAGTTAAGGCTACTCCAACACCAGCTATCTTGAAAATCCTCCAAGAGGAAGGCTGCGGTGTGGACTGCTCTAGTTATGTAGAGCTCTTGATGAGCCATAAACTGGACTTTCCGGGTTCTGAGATTATGTTCTCCTCTAACAACACGCCAGACAAGGAATATGCCTATGCGCGTGAATTAGGTGCGACCATTAACTTGGATGCTTTTGAAGATATTGAACATCTGGAGCGAGCGGCAGGCATTCCAGAAATCATCTCTTGTCGTTACAATCCTGGCGGTGTTTTTGAACTGGGAACAGATATTATGGACAATCCTGGAGAAGCCAAGTTTGGGATGACTAAGGACCAGCTCTTTGAAGCCTTTGCTATCTTGAAGGAAAAAGGAGCTAAGACCTTTGGGATTCACTCCTTCCTAGCATCCAATACCGTGACCCATCTCTATTATCCAGAGTTGGCGCGTCAGCTTTTTGAATTGGCTGTTGAAATCAAGGAAAATTTGGGAATTTCGCTAGACTTTATCAATCTTTCTGGCGGTATTGGTGTCAATTATCGTCCTGAGCAGGAACCAAATGATATTGCCTTGATTGGTGAGGGAGTTCGCAAGGTGTATGAAGAAGTTCTTACACCAGCAGGTCTTGGTCAGGTTAAGATTTTCACTGAATTGGGTCGTTTTATGCTAGCACCTCACGGTGCTCTCGTCACAAGAGTCACTCATAAGAAAAAAACTTACCGTACTTATCTAGGTGTGGATGCATCAGCAGTCAACCTCATGCGTCCTGCCATGTATGGAGCCTATCACCATATCACCAATTTGACTCACCCAGAAGGGCCAGCTGAAGTGGTAGATGTGGTCGGTTCACTCTGCGAAAACAATGATAAATTTGCAGTGAATCGGGAATTGCCTCATACAGAAATCGGTGATTTGCTGGTGATTCATGATACAGGTGCACATGGATTCTCCATGGGTTACCAGTACAATGCCAAACTTCGTTCTGCGGAAATCCTCTATACTGAAGAAGGTAAAGCCCGTCAAATCCGCCGTGCAGAGCGCCCTGAGGACTATTTTGCAACCTTGTATGGCTTTGATTTTGAAGAATAAAATGATATTTAATTGAAAATGAAATTGAAAAACAGATTGCTTTCTAAAAAATAGGCAAAAATCTTGTTTTTCCTTCAAGTCGTGATATAATAAAACTATAAAACGTTTTCAAGGAAGGTAACGATATGTCTGAAGAAACAATTGATTATGGACAAGTGACAGGAATGGTGCATTCGACAGAAAGTTTTGGTTCGGTAGATGGGCCTGGTATTCGTTTTATTGTCTTTTTGCAAGGCTGTCACATGCGTTGCCAGTATTGCCATAACCCGGATACTTGGGCTATGGAGTCCAATAAATCACGTGAACGGACGGTAGATGATGTCTTGACAGAGGCCTTGCGCTACCGCGGTTTCTGGGGAAATAAGGGTGGTATTACAGTCAGTGGGGGAGAAGCCCTCTTGCAGATTGATTTCTTGATTGCCCTCTTTACCAAGGCCAAAGAACAAGGAATCCACTGTACCTTGGATACCTGTGCTCTTCCTTTCCGTAATAAACCACGTTACCTTGAAAAGTTTGACAAACTCATGGCTGTCACTGACTTGGTTCTCTTGGATATCAAGGAAATCAACGAAGAACAGCACAAGATTGTCACTAGCCAAACCAATAAAAATATCTTGGCCTGTGCCCAGTATCTATCAGATATTGGAAAACCTGTCTGGATTCGCCACGTGCTAGTTCCAGGATTGACAGATAGAGATGATGACTTGATTGAACTTGGTAAGTTCGTCAAGACCCTCAAAAATGTTGATAAGTTTGAAATCCTGCCTTATCACACCATGGGTGAGTTCAAATGGCGTGAACTGGGAATTCCATATTCCCTCGAAGGGGTCAAACCACCAACAGCAGACCGTGTGAAAAACGCTAAAAAACTCATGGATACCGAAAGTTATCAAGACTATATGAAACGTGTACATGGATAAAAAAGAAGCCTGATGGAAACATCGGGCTTTTAAGTTTACACAAATATATATAATTAAATAAAACAAAATTTTATACTCTTCGAAAATCTCTTCAAACCACGTCAGCGTCGCTTTGTCGTATATATGTGACTGACTTCGTCAGTTTTATCTACAACCTCAAAACAGTGTTTTGAGCAGCCCGCGGCTAGCTTCCTAGTTTGCTCTTTGATTTTCATTGAGTATTAAATCTTTTGATTCTTGAAATTCTGAAAAAAATCCGAAAATGAATGTGTAAGATAAAATTACTTTCGGAAACATTAAATAGAATCGGAGAACATCATGGAACAAAGTATTACCATTAAAAATTTATGTAAGTCGTATGGCCAAACTCAAATTTTAAAAGATATTTCTTTTGAAGCAAAAGTAGGTAGAGTGACTGCTTTCCTGGGTCCAAATGGAGCTGGTAAAAGTTCAACCTTACGTATTTTATTAGGATTAGACAAAGCAACATCTGGACTTACCAAAATTGGAGATCAAACTTATAAGGAATTAAAATTTCCTCTAAAGACTGTAGGAGCTTCATTTGACAGTGTAGGAGCTCCTGATGATCGGACTGTTTATCAACATTTGAAAATTGTTGCTGCTAGTAATGGGATATCCAGTCAGCGAATTGATCAAGTCTTGGATATGGTGGATATTAGCCATAAGAAAAAATCTAAAATTGGAAAATTATCATTAGGCGAAGGACAACGCTTGGGAATTGCAACAGCTCTATTAGGAAATCCTCAGTATCTGATATTGGATGAACCGACAAATGGGTTGGATCCAAGAGGAATTCGGTGGTTTAGAGAGTTTATAAAAAAACAAGCTCAAGAAGGGAAGACCGTCTTACTGTCATCTCATATATTATCGGAAGTGGAAGCAGTAACAGATGATGTAGTTATCATAAATAAAGGAAAAGTTCTTATAAAAGGGACTTTACAAGAAGTGATGAAAAATCTTTCTTCACTAGAGGAAGTCTTCTTTAGTTTAACAGAGGGAGGGAAGTGACATGGCACTTATTTACTCTCTTCATTCTGAAATATTGAAATTACTTTATAAGAGAGCTACTCATGTTGTACTATTCTTGATACTGGTATTTCAAACTTTTTTAGCAAATATTGGTGCTTCTCAAATTGTTTCAGTTGGTATCCATGCTACACCAGAGACAAATCCAGAATTAGCAGAAGCTATACCTCCTATTGAATTTTTAGGTTTTGATGTCACTTTATTTGGTGTTTTTATTATGATTATCCTAGGCTCAATTTATGGAGCCGAGGAGTATAAAGGCTCGGCTATTCGTACAAGCCTTCTCTCTATTACAAATCGAAGTACTTTCCTAGTTTCAAAAACATTAGTTTGGCTTATATTTTCTTTCATCATTTCCTTTCTATCAATATTCTTGACGATTAACATGACACATTATGTTTTAGGACAAGATGGCTTATTGCTTTTTTCACTGAATGGAACAGTTTGGTTCTATATATTTTTAGCTAGTATAGCTTGGACCTTGTTGGGACTGTTGGCCTATATTATGGCTTTGACCTTTAAAACAGCCATTGTTCCTCTATTATTTTTGCTTCCTCAAGTCTATAATTTAGGAACATTCTTAGCAAACTATATATCGGTTGCAAAATTTCTTCCAGTTGCATTGGGGCAAGGATTGATTGCTACATCTCCTCAAATTTTAGAACATAATAGTTTACAAAATATTTTACTTTTACTTTGTTGGAACTTCTCATTCTTGGCTTTAGCAATTTACCGCTTACTTAAGTCAGATATCGGAGGAGGTGAATAAGTTGAAAGAGCAACTTAAAAGTGAGTATCTTAAGTTTATGATGAATCCTTGGTACTGGTTGATTATAGGTGCTCTATTACTGTGTGTTCCAGCGTTAGTTATTTTTTTAAATAATAAGCCAGACCAGTTGACTCTACAGTTTGTTTTGGAACAGCTACTGCAAAGTCTCTATTTAGGACAGGCAGGTTTCGTTAGTCTAGCGGTTCTATTTATAGGTCAAGAATTTACAGGTTCTAGCCTTCGTACCAGTTTTCTTACCTGTCCAAATCGTTTAAAATTTATAATCTGTAAACTAGCTATTCTATTATGTATTGAAATTATCCTATTAGTCTCTGTAATATCATTATGTATACTACTTGCCCAAGGATACTACAATATCAATCTTTTGAGCAATATTAAAAATGTTCTGACAATCCTATTTCCAGCATGTATTTCTATTCTAACCTTCGCTCTTTTAAGTGGTATTTTTGTATTTATTTCCCAGTCTTTTATCTTAATTCTCGGAATAAGTTTATCCCTTTTATTGGGGTTGGGACAAATGTTACTACAATTCAGTTCTTTTTTTAGAAATTTACCATTACTAGCTAGTATGAATTGTTTTTATATCCATCCCTTGTCGCTTTATTATCCAGTGTGGCAAGGCTTAGGGATACAAATAGTTTGGCTACTAATTGTTTTTATATTTGCTACACTGATACTTATAGGAAGAAATGTAGGCTAAAGACAGGGGATATCCTGTCTTTTTCTCGGTTAGTGCTATAATATAGTTAGGAGGGTGAGTTATGACTTATAAAATTTTGGTGGTAGATGATGATCTTGCTATTCTTCGCCTAATAAAAAAAGTACTAGAATATGAAAAATATGAAGTAGTCATACGAAATAAGATAGAAGAGATTGATCTTTGTGATTTTACAGGATTTGACTTGATTTTATTAGATATTATGATGCCTGTTAGTGGTTTAGAAATCTGTCAGATGATTCGCGAGCAGATAACTGTTCCTATCTGTTTTATAACTGCCAAGGATATGGATGAAGATTTAGTAGCTGGAATCAATGCAGGTGCTGATGATTATATTATGAAGCCCTTTAGTATGCAAGAATTGTTAGCACGTGTTAAAATGCACTTACGTCGTGAAGAAAGGACTAAAGGAAATGTTCATCAAATAAAGATTGGGAAGCTTATACTATATACGGATAGTAAGGAACTATTTGTAAACGATGATAAGATTGCCCTGACAAGGAGGGAATTTGACATAGTGAATCTTTTGGCAAGCAACCCAAGTAAAATATATTCTATTGAGGAAATTTATAATTATCTATATCCACAAAGTTCAGAAGCGCTTTTACGTTCGGTTTCAGAGTACATTTATCAAATTCGTCAAAAGCTGAAACCTTATCAATTAAATCCAATTAAAACCTTGTACGGTGGAGGATATCAATGGGTAGAATCAAAAGTTTTAGACAATTAATTCGAGAAACCTGTTGGAGAATTATTTGGCAGTTTAGTCTTGGCTTACTAATGGCCTATATTACTCCCTTAGCTTCAGTATCTATACAAATAAATGAAGACGGGAAACCTCTAAAAAATAGTGGTGTTCTATCAATTTTTTTCAATGTGTCATCATGGATATATATTTGTGTTTTATTGATTGTTCTAATAAGTTATCACATTGGAAAATTGTTGAAAAAACTGAGTTATGAAATGACTTTGATTTATGAAAATAGTATGTGGTTGGAGAGGGAATGTACAGAAAGTTTAACGGTTAAAGAATTTCGTGAGACAGGAAATCGGATTATTGTGATGCAAGATAGAATTCGACAATTAATAGTTGATGAGAAACAGCAGAAGGAAGATTTAATGTTTCAGGTTTCAGCAGCTTCTCATGATTTAAAAACTCCCTTAACCATTATTAGGGGAAATGTGGAATTTTTGCAGACGATAACTGAAAACGACCAATCTCAAGAATGCTTAGCAGATATAGAAAGAGCTAGTCAACAGTTACTAGATTATTTCAATCAATTGATTCACTATTCTAAAACCTATTATGATGATGAGACAGGTTGGACGGAGTATTCCTCTTCAGATTTTATCAATGAATTAGAGAAAGAAGTCTCTTTTTTGATAAAAAATCAGATGAAGTTTTCTTTTGAACAAAATGTGAAAGGAACTGAAAACTATTATATAAATCCATCTCTTCTGATTCGTGCCATACAAAATATTTTAACAAATGCTTTGGAATACGCCGATAAACAGAACCCTAAAATTAAAATTAGAGTAGAGCAAGAGGGGAAGGAATTGAAAATAGGTATATGGAATAATGGTTCGGAATTTCCAGAGGAAGTTTTAACTAATTTTGGAAAGCTCTTTTATCGTATGGATAAAGCTAGATCGGTTAAAGAGCAACATTATGGTATTGGACTTAGTTTTGTATGTAGAGTTGCAAAACTACACAAAGGCCGAGTTGAGCTTAGAAATAGAGACGAGGGAGCAGAAGTTTTAATGACTCTCAATGGTATTAAATCATAGCGATTTACTTGTTAATTTATGATTGAATCGTTTTTAGAATATTTAACTTTTTCGATTAGTATAGGATGTAACAGTAGATAATAAAAACGAATGATGATATCTAGTTGATGAAAACTATTTATCATTCATTCGTTTTTTAATTATTGGATAATTTACGTAGCTTTATCTCGAACGTTGTTTTCCAGCGTTGCGATTTTTGTGTTTTTTCTTGCTTGTGATAGCAGTTGGTTGTTCAGGGGTAACGTCTTTACGTCCACTTGGTGTAGAGAAAGCACTTGCTTTTGGAGGGTTCTTTGCCAGTTCTTCGCGGACTTTTTTGCGAAGTTTTGGACGAACGATATAGTTGACGATAAACTGTTGGAGAATCATCATGAAACCACCGACAACCCAGTAAAGTGTGACACTGGCTGGTGAAATGAGGGAGAAGACGACAATCGTGATTGGGCTCACGTAAGCCATTTTCTTGATTTGTTCTCTTTGCGTCTCGTCTTCTACTCCGTGAAGTGAAAGAAGCGATTGAAGATAGTAAAGGACACCTGCGCAGGCAACCAAAATCATACTTGGAGAACCTAGAGGAATTCCTAGGTAGCTTGCTTGAGCAACCCCTTCAGTATGTTGGGCAGCAAAGTAAATTGCAGAGAAGAAAGGCATTTGAAGGAGGATAGGGAAGCATCCTACACCACCAAACATGCTGATGCCGTGTTCTTTTTGAGCGGCAAAGAGAGCTTGTTGGGCTTCGAGTTTTTCTTCTTGGGTAGTCGCTTCCTTGAGACGAGTTTGATGTGGCTCAAGGACGTGCTTGAGGGCGTTCATCTTTTCAGAGTGAAGCGTTGCCTTCCATGATTGGTAGATACCAAGTGGCAAGATAATCAAGCGCACGATAATGGTTACGATAATGATAGCGACACCAAAGTCTAGACCTTTATCAGTAGCGAAGTACTTGATAGCTTCTCCCATTGGAGCGCCCAAGAAATCCCAAACGGGACCAATTGGCTTACCTGTTGCTTTATCGATCTGAACGCAACCTGCCAAGACTAATAGCATAGCCACTCCCATAGCCGAGAGTGCAAAACGTTTAATAGATTTCACTGTTTTTATTCCTTCTTTAAAAATTATACCTTTCTATTCTACTGTTTTTTTACAAAATATACAATAGTTCTAGAGACCTAATTTGCGATTTTGAAGTCAGGGTAAGGAGGAAAGTTACTCAATTGGACATCTAAGTAGCTGACTTTTGAAAAAGGTGTGGGTCCTTTTCGTATTTCTTGGATAAATTTCTCCATGATAGCAGATGAGTCTGCTTGGGCTAAAATCTCCACTGTGCCATCGTCATTATTCCATACTCGGCCTGTGATGCCACCAATTTCAAGTGCTAAGCTGTAAACACCCCAACGAAAGCCGACTCCCTGTACCCTACCTTGGGCAATCATTCTAACCTTTTGCATACCAAACCCCTTTGATTGTGTTATAATATTTCTATGACTATTATAACCTCAAAAGCCAATTCTGTGGTAAAAAATGCCAAGAAATTACACCAAAAAAAATACCGCAAGTCTGCCTATTTGATTGAAGGCTGGCACTTGTTTGAAGAAGCTGTTCAAGCTGGAGTGACGATTGAGAAAATCTTTGCCCTAGAAACTTACCGAGATCAGTTAGCTGCTTTTCCGCAAACTGTCTGGGTGTCAGAGGATATTTTGCTGGATTTGGCGGATTCTCAGACTCCACAGGGAATTGTTGCCGTCGTTCAAAAAGAAGAAGTAGGGCAGTCTGATTTGAGTCAAGGCAAGTTCTTGTTTTTGGAAGATGTGCAAGATCCTGGTAATGTGGGAACTATCATTCGGACTGCGGATGCAGCAGGCTTTACAGGAGTGATTGTTTCAGATAAGTCGGCAGACATCTATAGTCTTAAGACCTTGCGTTCTATGCAAGGCAGTCATTTCCATCTGCCCATTTACCGGATGTCGAGCCAAGCGCTTCTCGATGAAGCTAAAAAGGCAGGTATCCCTGTGCTAGCAACCACACTTTCCAAGGATTCTAAAGACTATCGTGACGTGCCACATTTAGATCAGTTTGTCTTGGTCATGGGAAATGAGGGTCAAGGAATTAGTCCCCTCATGGCTGAAAGTGCAGACCAGTTGGTTCACATTAGCATGAAGGGTCAGGCAGAGAGTCTGAACGTTGCAGTTGCAGCAGGTATTTTGATTTTCCATTTAAGCTAATTTTAACTTTCTTTGTTATAATCAAGGAAAGACATTCATAGAAAAGGAGAAAAGATGAATCATACTATTATACAAGACCGTACTGGTATCAACCAATTTTACGCTAAGGTCTATGCCTTTGTTGGATTAGGCATCGGTCTATCCGCCTTGGTATCTGGCCTCATGTTGACTGTTTTTCAGTCTCAGTTGGTTTACTTTTTGATGCAGGGACGTCTCTGGTTGACCATTGCAACCCTTGCGGAGCTAGCACTAGTCTTCGTTGCCAGCAGTATGGCTTCAAAGAATAGTCCAGCTGCTCTTCCAGTATTTTTGCTTTACTCTGTTTTAAACGGCTTTACCCTCAGTTTTGTGGTGGCCTTCTATACTCCAGGTACAGTTTTATCAGCCTTTGTGTCGAGCGCCCTCCTCTTCTTTGTTATGGCGGCAGTTGGTATGTTCACCAAGAAAGACTTGAGTGGACTTGGTCGGGCAATGATGGCGGCTCTTATCGGTTTGATTATTGCTATGGTAGTCAATATTTTCTTGGCTAGCGGTTTCTTTGATTATATGATTAGCGTAGCCATGGTCTTGGTTTTCTCTGGGCTGATTGCTTGGGACAACCAAAGAATTCGCTATGCTTATGAACAATCGCAAGGTCGTGTAGCGACAGGGTGGGTTGTGTCAATGGCTCTCAGTATTTATCTTGATTTTATCAATCTTTTCCTAAGTATTCTACGTATCTTCGGGCGAAATGACTAGAAGGTCCCTAACATCAGTGTTCCAAGGAGCACTGATTTTTTTAAATTTTCTCTTTTCTTTTCTTGGAAATAGGTGTATAATGCTTTTAATTAATTTTTGAGGAGTAGCCTATGAAGAAAAGTTTTATCCATCAACAAGAAGAAATTTCCTTTGTCAAAAACACTTTTACCCAGTATTTGAAAGATAAGCTAGAAGTTGTCGAAGTTCAAGGCCCTATCTTGAGCAAGGTCGGTGACGGGATGCAGGATAACCTGTCTGGTGTGGAAAATCCAGTATCTGTTAAAGTTTTGCAGATTCCTGATGAAACCTATGAAGTGGTGCACTCACTTGCTAAATGGAAACGCCATACTTTGGCTCGTTTTGGTTTCGGTGAGGGTGAAGGTCTTTTCGTCCACATGAAGGCCCTTCGTCCAGACGAAGACTCGCTGGATGCAACCCACTCTGTCTTTGTGGATCAGTGGGACTGGGAAAAGGTCATTCCAAATGGTCAACGCAACATTGCTTACCTAAAAGAAACTGTTGAGAAGATTTACAAGGCCATTCGCTTGACTGAGCTTGCTGTTGAAGCCCGCTATGACATCGAATCTATCTTGCCAAAACAAATCACCTTTATCCATACAGAAGAGTTGGTGGAACGCTACCCAGACTTGACACCGAAAGAACGTGAAAATGCGATCTGTAAAGAATTCGGAGCAGTTTTCTTGATTGGTATCGGTGGCGAGTTGCCAGATGGTAAACCGCACGATGGACGTGCACCAGACTACGATGACTGGACAAGTGAGTCTGAGAACGGCTACAAGGGTCTTAATGGAGATATTCTTGTTTGGAATGAAGCTCTAGGTGGAGCTTTTGAGTTGTCTTCTATGGGGATTCGTGTAGATGAAGAAACCCTTCGTCGTCAGGTAGAAATCACCGGCGATGAAGACCGTTTGGAATTGGAATGGCACAAGGCTTTGTTGAATGGCCTATTCCCATTGACAATCGGTGGAGGAATTGGACAATCTCGTATGGCCATGTTCTTACTTCGCAAGAAACATATCGGAGAAGTGCAAACAAGTGTCTGGCCTCAAGAAGTCCGCGATACTTACGAAAATATTTTGTAGAGAATCGAACCGCAAGGTTCGGTTTTCTTTCTCTTTTTGCCTATAATTTGGTATAATAAACGGTATGAAAATCGTATCAGGAATCTATGGGGGACGTCCCCTCAAGACACTAGAAGGCAAGACGACAAGACCTACTTCGGATAAGGTTAGGGGAGCTATTTTTAACATGATTGGTCCCTACTTTGAAGGGGGACGGGTCTTGGACCTTTATGCAGGTAGTGGTGGATTATCTATCGAAGCAGTATCGCGTGGCATGGCTAGTGCTGTTTTGGTGGAGCGAGACCGTAAGGCTCAGGCTATTGTGGCCGAAAATATCCAGATGACCAAGGAAGTTGGAAAATTTCAACTTCTCAAGATGGATGCGGAAAGAGCCTTGGAGCAGCTATCAGGTGCCTTCGACCTCATTTTCTTAGACCCTCCCTATGCCAAGGAACAAATCGTAGCAGATATTGAAAAAATGGCTGAGAGAGAGCTTTTGTCTGAGGATGTCATGGTCGTGTGTGAAACGGATAAGGCCGTTGAACTTCCAGAAGAAATTGCCTGCCTGGGCATCTGGAAGGAAAAAATTTATGGAATTAGTAAGGTGACAGTCTATGTCAGATAAGATTGGCTTATTCACAGGCTCATTTGATCCGATGACAAATGGGCATCTGGATATGATTGAACGGGCTAGCAAACTCTTTGATAAGCTCTATGTGGGTATTTTTTTTAATCCCCACAAACAAGGATTTCTCCCTATCGAAAATCGTAAACGGGGGCTGGAAAAGGCTTTGGAGCATTTGGAAAATGTTGCAGTCGTGTCTTCTCATGATGAATTGGTGGTCGATGTCGCAAAAAGACTGGGTGCTACTTGCCTAGTGCGGGGCTTGAGAAATGCGGCGGATTTGCAATATGAAGCTAGTTTTGATTACTACAATCATCAGCTGTCTCCTGATATAGAGACCATTTATTTACATAGCCGACCGGAACATCTCTATATCAGTTCATCAGGTGTTCGAGAGCTATTGAAATTTGGTCAGGATGTTGCTTGCTATGTTCCTGAGAGTATTTTGGAGGAAATAAGAAATGAAAAAAAAGATTAGATGGCCCTTATACGTCATTGCGGCCTTGATTGCAACTTTCTTGGCATTTGTAGTGCCCTTACCCTACTATATAGAGGTTCCAGGTGGTTCGGAAGATATTCGCCAAGTCCTCAAAGTCAATGATACAGAAGATAAGGAAGCTGGTGCCTACCACTTCGTTACGGTTGGTGTTCAGCATGCTACTTTAGCCCATATGATTTATGCTTGGTTGACGCCTTTTACAGATATTCGTAGTGCCCAGGAGACTACAGGTGGATCTTCCGATGTTGAATTTATGCGGATCAATCAATTCTACATGCAAACATCGCAAAATATGGCCAAATATCAAGGACTGAAAACAGCTGGTAAGGATATTGAACTTAAATATCTTGGGGTTTATGTCTTGACTGTGACGGATAATTCGACATTTAAAGGGATTCTCAACATCTCTGATACAGTCACAGCAGTCAATGATCAGACCTTTGATAGTTCCAAAGATTTGATTGATTACGTCAATTCTCAAAAATTAGGGGACTCCGTCAAGGTTACCTATGAAGAGGATGGGCAAACCAAGTCTGCAGAAGGAAAGATTATCACCTTGGAAAATGGAAAAAATGGGATTGGAATCGGTTTGATTGACCGTACAGAAGTAACCAGTGATGTCCCAATTCGTTTTTCAACAGCTGGTATCGGCGGTCCAAGTGCTGGTCTCATGTTTAGTCTGGCTATCTATACTCAAATAGCTGACCCAGGCCTTCGTAATGGCCGTATCGTTGCCGGCACAGGAACCATTGACCGCGATGGTAATGTGGGGGACATTGGAGGTATTGATAAGAAAGTTGTAGCTTCAGCTAGAGAAGGTGCCGCGATTTTCTTTGCCCCTGATAACCCTGTTAGCGAAGAAGAACAAAAAGCGCATCCAGATGCGAAAAATAACTACCAAACAGCCCTAGAAGCAGCCAAAACAATCAAGACAGATATGAAAATCGTGCCAGTAAAAACCCTACAAGATGCAATTGATTACTTGAAAAACAATTCCTAGTTTTTAAGTGAAGTTTCCAAACTAGCGCACAAACAGAGAAGATGGTATAATAGTCAAATGGTTCAATTATTATTCACTCTAAGCAGTCACATGCTCTTTATTTATGTGAGTTTTTACCTTTTAAAGAATCTTGTTAGATGGGAAAAGGTTTTAAAAGTTACAGCTGAGAACACTGGTAAAGTTCGTTTATTGGTAGCTTTTTTCAGCATTGTCATGGGCTACATCATGAGTTCTTTCTTTATCAGCCTATATCAGTTGTGGCAAGAAGCGTTTAGAGGATTATTATAAAATCAAATGTAAAGGAAATAAGTATGGAAAAAATTGTGGTTCAAGGTGGCGATAATCGTCTGGTAGGAAGTGTTACGATCGAAGGAGCAAAAAATGCAGTCTTGCCTTTGTTAGCAGCGACTATTCTAGCCAGTGAAGGGAAGACCGTCTTACAGAATGTTCCTATCTTGTCAGATGTTTTCACTATGAATCAGGTGGTTCGTGGTTTAAATGCCAAGGTGGATTTTGATGAAGAAGCCCATCTTGTAGAGGTGGATGCGACTGGTGATATCACTGAGGAAGCTCCTTACAAGTATGTTAGCAAGATGCGCGCATCCATCGTTGTCTTGGGGCCAATTCTTGCTCGTGTAGGTCATGCCAAGGTATCCATGCCAGGAGGTTGTACGATTGGTAGCCGCCCTATTGATCTTCATTTGAAAGGTCTGGAAGCTATGGGTGCAAAAATTAGTCAGACAGCTGGTTACATCGAAGCCAAGGCTGATCGCTTACATGGCGCTCATATCTATATGGACTTCCCAAGTGTTGGTGCTACGCAGAACTTGATGATGGCGGCGACTCTGGCTGATGGGGTGACAGTAATTGAAAATGCTGCGCGTGAGCCTGAGATTGTGGACCTAGCCATTCTCTTAAATGAAATGGGAGCCAAGGTCAAAGGTGCTGGTACAGAGACCATTACCATTACTGGTGTGGAGAAACTTCACGGTACGACTCACAATGTGGTACAAGACCGTATCGAAGCTGGAACCTTTATGGTGGCTGCTGCCATGACTGGTGGTGATGTCTTGATTAAAGACGCTGTTTGGGAGCACAATCGTCCCTTGATTGCCAAATTGCTTGAAATGGGAGTGGAAGTGACGGAGGAGACTGAAGGAATTCGCGTTCGCTCTCAACTAGAAAATCTAAAAGCTGTTCATGTGAAAACCTTGCCCCACCCAGGATTTCCAACAGATATGCAGGCTCAATTTACAGCCTTGATGACCGTCGCAAAAGGCGAATCAACTATGGTGGAGACAGTTTTTGAAAATCGTTTCCAACATCTAGAAGAAATGCGCCGCATGGGCTTGCACTCTGAGATTATCCGTGACACAGCCCGTATTGTTGGTGGACAGTCTTTGCAGGGAGCAGAAGTTCTTTCAACTGACCTTCGTGCCAGTGCAGCCTTGATTTTGACAGCTTTGGTAGCACAAGGAGAAACTGTGGTTGGTAAATTGGTTCACTTGGATAGAGGTTACTACCGTTTTCATGAGAAGTTAGCGCAGCTGGGCGCTAAGATTCAGCGGATTGAGGCAAGTGATGAAGATGAATAAGAAATCAGGCTACGTAGCCAAGCGTTTACTTTTAGTCATTCTGGTACTGATTTTAGGCCTTCTAGCCCTAGGAATTGGTTTAATGGTCGGTTATGGAATCTTGGGCAAGGGTCAAGATCCATGGGCTATCCTGTCTCCAGCAAAATGGCAGGAATTGATTCATAAATTTACAGGAAATTAGGCTGGGAGACCAGCCTTTTTCTAGAGATAAGGAGAAATATGAACAAAAAAACAAGACAGACACTAATCGGACTGCTAGTGTTATTGCTTTTGTCTGCAGGGAGTTATTATATCAAGCAGATGCAGACGACAGCTAATAGTCCCAAAACTAAGCTTAGTCAGAAAAAACAAGCTCCTGAAGCTCCAAGTCAAGAATTGGCGGAAAGTGTCTTAACAGATGCAGTTAAGAACCAAATAAAAGGGAGTCTTGAGTGGAATGGCTCAGGTGCCTTTATTGTCAATGGTAATAAAACAAATCTAGATGCCAAGGTTTCAAGTAAACCCTACGCTGATAATAAAACAAAGACAGTTGGCAAGGAAATTGTGCCAACTGTAGCCAATGCTCTCTTGTCTAAGGCAACCCGCCAGTACAAGAATCGTGAGGAAACGGGGAATGGTTCGACTTCATGGACTCCTCCAGGCTGGCATCAGGTTAAGAATCTTAAGGGGACTTATACCCATGCGGTCGATAGAGGGCACTTATTAGGCTATGCCTTAATCGGTGGCTTGGATGGTTTTGATGCCTCGACAAGCAATCCTAAAAATATTGCTGTCCAGACAGCCTGGGCAAATCAGGCACAAGCTGAGGATTCGACTGGTCAAAACTACTATGAAAGCATGGTGCGTAAAGCCTTGGATAAAAACAAGCGTGTCCGTTACCGTGTAACCCTTTATTACGCTACAAATGAGGATTTAGTTCCTTCAGCTTCACAGATTGAAGCCAAGTCTTCAGATGGAGAATTGGAATTCAATGTTCTAGTTCCCAATGTTCAAAAGGGGCTACAACTGGATTACCGAACTGGAGAAGTAACGGTAACTCAGTAAAAGATAAGATAAACTCCTATGTCACTAGCGGCTGTAGGAGTTCTTTTTTGGACCATTTAAGTAGGGCTAGAATAGACATTGAGAAAAAATAATATGTACTGGATTAAATTTTGTGATATAATAAAGGATAAGATACTATTTTAGGAGAAGAACTATGGAAGACCCAAGTAGTCAGAATTTGTTGCTACAACTTGTTTTATTGTTTATCTTGACGGTATTAAATGCCTTTTTCTCAGCCACAGAAATGGCCATGGTGTCACTAAATCGTGCGCGGGTTGAACAAAAGGCAGAAGAAGGAGATAGACGCTATATCCGTCTGCTGAAGGTACTAGAAAATCCTAACCACTTTTTATCAACTATTCAAGTAGGGATTACCCTGATTACGATTTTGTCAGGGGCGAGTTTGGCAGAAACTCTGGGACGAGAAATTGCATCTTGGCTTGGAAATGGCGAAACAGCTTATGCCATTGCAAGTTTTCTATCTTTAGCATTTTTGACTTATATTTCCATCGTTTTTGGGGAATTGTATCCTAAGAGAATCGCTCTTAATCTAAAGGATGCTTTAGCGATTCGTACAGCGCCAGTTATTATTGGCCTGGGGAAACTAGTTAGTCCCTTTGTCTGGCTCTTGTCTGCGTCTACCAATCTTTTGAGTCGTTTGACTCCAATGACCTTTGACGATGCTGATGAAAAAATGACTCGTGATGAAATTGAGTACATGCTGACAAATAGCGAAGAAACACTAGATGCTGACGAAATTGAGATGCTACAGGGGATCTTTTCACTGGACGAATTGATGGCCAGAGAAGTCATGGTTCCTCGGACGGATGCCTTTATGGTCGATATTCAGGATGACAATCAGGCTATTATTGAAAGTATTTTAAAGCAAAATTATTCTCGTATCCCTGTCTATGATGGAGACAAGGATAATGTAATCGGCTTGATTCATACCAAGCGCCTGCTCAATGCAGCCTTTGTGGATGGCTTTGATAATATTGTTTGGAGACGTATTTTACAAACACCGCTTTTTGTACCAGAGACGATTTTTGTGGATGATCTCTTGAAAGCTCTTCGCAATACGCAAAATCAAATGGCAATCTTGCTAGATGAATACGGTGGGATGGCTGGTTTGGTAACCCTAGAAGACCTCTTAGAGGAAATTGTTGGGGAAATCGATGACGAAACAGATAAGGCTGAAATCGAAGTTCATAAAATTGGAGAAGACACCTATATCGTTCAAGGTACCATGAATCTAAATGACTTCAATGACTACTTTGATGTTGAACTGGAAAGTGATGACGTTGATACCATCGCCGGTTATTATTTGACAGGAGTTGGTACCATTCCAACGACTGAGAAACTCAGCTATGAATTGGTCAGCCAAAACAAACAGCTTATCTTAACCAATGATAAAGTGAAAAATGGACGTGTTACCAAGGTAAAAGTCCAAATTACCGAAGTTGAAATAGAAGAAGAAACAGAGTAAACTAGAGGCTTTTGTCACCAGGCGTGACGAAGCTTTTTTCAGTTGATGTCAAAAGGGAATTGTACCCTCGAAAAACTCAGCCCCAATTCGCCCCAAAAGTTTTTGTAAGTGATCCTTATTGATCCAAAGAAAAATAAAAAAAGCCCTTCAAATTGGGCTTTCTGTTCATTTGAAACCTGATAAATCAAGTTATAGAAGGCGGTAGACGGATTTGAACCGACGATCAAGCTTTTGCAGAGCCGTGCCTTACCACTTGGCTATACCGCCTTAACGTTTATTATTATACCTTGAAAATGATTTTCAGTCAATAGCTTTTTCAGATTTTTTGTGTCAATAAGCCTAAATATTCTGAAAATTCGTTTACTTTTCTTGAAATTTATGGTATAATTGGTGATAACCTATACTTTATAAGAGGAGTAAAGAAATGAAAAAAAGTCAAGTGCTTGCTGTAGCAGGAGCTACCTTATTAGCGTCAGGAGTTCTAGCTGCGTGTTCAAACACTAGTTCAAATAATGCTAAACTAGCAAAAGATTACCAATATGTTTATCAAACAGATCCAGAAACCTTGGATTATATCGTTAGCAATATTGATTCAACATCTTTCATCACAACAAATGCTGTAGATGGTTTGTTGGCTAATGATAAATATGGTAATCTAGTTCCTTCTATTGCTGAATCATGGACAGTTTCAAAAGATGGTTTGACTTATACCTATAAAATCCGTAAGGATGCTAAATGGGTAACTGCAGAGGGAGAGGAATACGCTCCTGTCACTGCTAAAGACTTCGTTACTGGTTTGAAACATGCTGTAGATGGAAAATCAAAAGGACTTTCAATCGTTAGCTCTTCTATTAAAGGATTAGAAGCATACATCAAGGGTGAAACAAGCGATTTTTCAACCGTTGGAGTAAAAGCAGTTGATGATCAAACACTAGAGTATACCTTGAACCAGCCAGAAACTTTCTGGAATGATAAGACAACTAGTGGTGTTTTGATGCCAGTTAATGAAGAATTCTTAGCTTCAAAAGGGGAAGGTTTTGGTGCCCCAACAGATGCAAACTCTATTCTTTATAACGGTCCATTTGTCTTGAAAGCTGTAACTCCTAAATCATCTATCGAGATGGCTAAAAATGACGCTTACTGGGATAAAGAAAATGTAAAAATTGAGAACGTTAAGTTCACTTTCTGGGATGGTAAGGATCAAGATGTAATTGCCAAAGGTTTTTCTGATGGTCAATATAGCAAAGCTCGTATCTTCCCTACAAGTTCGACATATGAAAAATATGCAGCTGATTTCAAAGATAACATTTACTTTAACGAACCAGGTGCGGGTGTTGCAACTGTCAGCTTGAACTATGGTCGTACGACTTATAACCACACTGCCAAAACAAGTGATGCTCAAAAGACATCTACTAAGAAAGCCTTGTTGAACAAGGAATTCCGTCAAGCCTTGAACTTTGCGGTAGATCGCAGTTCTTATTCAGCTCAAACAAATGGTACTGATGGAGCTGCAGTAGCCATCCGTAATACATTTGCACCATATAATCTTCAAGTTGGTAAGAAAACATTTGGTGAATTGGTACAAGATAGCTTGGCTAAGACAAATTCTTCTACTTGGTCAAACGTATCTCTAGCAGATTCTCAAAATGGCCTTTACAATGAAGAAAAAGCGAAAGAAGTCTTTGCTAAAGCTAAATCAAGCCTACAAGCTGAAGGTGTTGAATTCCCAATCCATTTGGATGCCTTGGTTATCCAAGAATCAACAGCGGTTGTAAACCGTGTGCAATCATTGAAGCAATCAATTGAAAAAGTATTGGGTTCAGATAATGTTGTTGTAGACTTGCAACAAATGACTCAAGCAGAAGCTTTACCAATTTCATTTAGTGCTCCAACAGCTAAAGAGCAAGACTGGGATATCCATACCTTGCTAGGATGGAACCCTGACTATCAAGATCCTTCTACTTTCTTGGATCAGTTCGTCCTTAAGGGAGGAAGTACTCGTCTTTACCTTGGTATTGACCAAAACACAGATGCATCAGTATTAAGCAAACTTGGTTTAGCTGACTATGGAAAATTACTTGATGACGCAAACAGCGAAAACCAAGATGTTCAAAAACGTTATGAAAAATACGCAGTAGCACAAGCTTGGTTGACTGACAATGCTTTGACAATTCCGGTAATGGCTTCTCCTAAAGAAACAGCCGTTTCATATGTTTCAAAAGTTCTACCATTTAGCTCATCATATTCTGAATCTGGCCTTAAAGGTGAAAATGCAGGATACTTGAAGTATACTGAAGTTGGTGAAAAAGCAATCACCAAAGAAGAGTATGAAAAAGCTCGTGAAAAATGGTTGAAAGAAAAGACTGAGTCAAACGAGAAAGCTCAAAAAGAATTGGCAAGTCATGTGAAGTAAATAATTTCCAATAGAACTTTCTCTCCATGAGGAGAAGGTTCTTTTGGGATTTTTAAAGGAAATGATATGAAAAAATATATTTTTATGCGTGTTTTGCGGTCATTGGTTTCTATTTTCTTAGTAACAACCTTGACTTACACGATTATCTATACAATGGTTCCTCGAAAATTGATTTTCAAACAGGATACCAACTATAACAAGATTGCGACAACGGCTGATAAACGTGATAACTATGAGAACACTGTTTATGAGCGTATGGGCTATATCGAGTACTACGATACCAAAGAGTTGCAGGAAAAAGCTAGCCAGATGGATGCTTCTGTAACAGTTGAAGCTAATGATACCAACAAGGCTATCTATGAAAAATACATCAAACAAATCGGTCATGGTTGGACCTTGGGAGAATTTACTGAAAGTGGCCAATTCTACGCTACTCGTGAAATCCCAATTTTTGAACGTGTTTTCAAATTCTATGCTAACTTGATTGACATTGACCATACTAATAAAATTCAAGACCCTGAAAACCCAGACTTGAAACGTTACCTTCGTTTTGAAAATGATCCAGCTATCGGATGGTCATTGGTCGGTTCAGGAACTAAACACAAATATCTCTTGTACTTCAACAGTCAGTTCCCATTTGTGCATCAAAACTTTGTGAACATCAATTTAGGTGACTCTTATCCAACCTATGCTAATAGCCCTGTTTTACAGGTTATTACTCAGGGACAAGGACAAACAAAAACTGCTCAAGTTCAGTTCCCAACAGGTAAGAAAACTTCTTCTGTAAATATTTACTCAAGAACCTACAAATCACCTAGTCAGGCTGACTCTCGTGAAGTAGCCAACTACGGAAAAGATGATCCTTATACAGCTACTGAAAGCAACTACCAATATCCTTCTATGATTGCCAGCTCTGCAGTCGTTGGATTGATTGGTTTGGTAATTTCTTATGCGATTGCTGTGCCGCTTGGTTCAGCTATGGCTCGCTTCAAGAATACTTGGATTGATAGTTTTTCAACAGGGGCTTTGACCTTCTTGATGGCTCTTCCAACAATTGCCTTGGTTTATATCGTTCGTTTGGCTGGTTCTTCAATCGGATTGCCAGATTCATTCCCTATCTTGGGGGCTGGTGATTGGCGTTCATATGTTTTACCAGCGGTTATCCTTGGTTTGTTGGGGGCTCCTGGTACAGCTATTTGGATTCGTCGTTATATGATTGACTTGCAATCACAAGATTTTGTACGTTTTGCTCGTGCAAAAGGTTTGTCTGAAAAAGAAATTTCAAACAAACACATCTTTAAAAATGCCATGGTTCCTTTGGTTTCCGGAATTCCTGGTGCTGTTATCGGAGTTATCGGTGGTGCAACCCTTACTGAAACAGTCTTCGCCTTCCCAGGTATGGGTAAAATGTTGATTGACTCTGTAAAAGCATCTAATAACTCTATGGTCGTTGGTCTTGTCTTCATCTTCACATGTATTTCTATCTTCTCACTTCTTTTGGGAGATATTTGGATGACCATTATTGACCCACGTATTAAATTGACTGAGAAAGGAGGCAAATAATGTCTACAATCGATAAAGAAAAATTTCAGTTCGTAAAACGTGACGATTTTGCCTCTGAAGCCATTGATGCGCCAGCATATTCTTACTGGGGCTCAGTGTTTAGACAATTTATGAAGAAAAAATCAACTGTAGTCATGTTGGGAATCCTGGTAGCCATCATTTTGATGAGTTTCATCTACCCAATGTTTTCAAAGTTTGATTTTAATGATGTCAGCAAGGTAAACGACTTTAGTGCTCGTTATATCAAGCCAAATGCTGAGCATTGGTTCGGTACTGACAGTAACGGTAAATCTCTCTTTGACGGTGTCTGGTTTGGAGCTCGTAACTCTATCCTCATTTCTGTGATTGCGACAGTGATTAACTTGGTTATCGGTGTCTTTGTCGGAGGTATTTGGGGAATTTCAAAATCAGTTGACCGTGTCATGATGGAAGTTTATAACGTCATCTCAAACATCCCATCTCTTTTGATTGTCATTGTCTTGACTTACTCAATCGGAGCTGGATTCTGGAATCTGATTTTTGCCATGAGTGTGACAACATGGATCGGAATTGCTTTCATGATCCGTGTGCAAATCTTGCGTTACCGTGATTTGGAATACAACTTGGCGTCACGTACTTTGGGAACACCAACATTGAAGATTGTTGCCAAAAACATTATGCCACAATTGGTATCTGTTATTGTGACAACGATGACTCAGATGCTTCCAAGCTTTATCTCATATGAAGCCTTCTTGTCATTCTTCGGTCTTGGATTACCGATTACAGTACCAAGTTTGGGTCGTTTGATTTCGGATTATTCACAAAACGTAACAACCAATGCTTACTTGTTCTGGATTCCATTGACAACTCTTGTCTTGGTATCCTTGTCCCTTTTCGTAGTTGGTCAAAACTTAGCGGATGCTAGTGATCCACGTACACATAGATAGGAGTAGAAATGACAAAAGAAAAAAATGTAATTTTGACTGCTCGCGATATTGTCGTGGAATTTGACGTTCGTGACAAAGTATTGACAGCCATTCGCGGCGTTTCCCTTGAACTAGTTGAAGGTGAAGTATTGGCCTTGGTAGGTGAGTCAGGATCAGGTAAATCTGTTTTGACAAAGACCTTCACAGGTATGCTCGAAGAAAATGGTCGCATTGCCCAAGGTAGCATTGACTACCGTGGTCAAGATTTGACAGCTTTATCTTCTCACAAGGATTGGGAACAAATTCGTGGTGCTAAGATTGCGACTATCTTCCAGGACCCAATGACTAGTTTGGACCCAATTAAAACAATTGGTAGTCAGATTACAGAAGTAATTGTAAAACACCAAGGAAAAACAGCTAAGGAAGCAAAAGAATTGGCTATTGACTACATGAATAAGGTTGGGATTCCAGACGCAGATAGACGATTTGATGAATACCCATTCCAATATTCTGGAGGAATGCGTCAACGTATCGTTATTGCTATTGCCCTTGCCTGCCGACCGGATGTCTTGATCTGTGATGAGCCAACAACTGCCTTGGATGTGACCATTCAAGCACAGATTATTGATTTGCTCAAATCCTTGCAAAACGAGTACCATTTCACAACAATCTTTATCACTCACGATCTTGGTGTGGTAGCAAGTATTGCGGATAAGGTAGCGGTTATGTATGCAGGAGAAATCGTTGAATATGGAACTGTTGAGGAAGTCTTCTATGACCCTCGCCATCCATATACATGGAGTCTCTTGTCTAGCTTGCCTCAGCTCGCTGATGACAAAGGGGATCTTTACTCAATCCCAGGAACACCTCCGTCACTTTATACTGACCTGAAAGGGGATGCCTTTGCCTTGCGTTCAGACTATGCAATGCAAATTGACTTCGAACAAAAAGCTCCTCAATTCTCAGTATCAGAGACACATTGGGCTAAAACTTGGCTACTTCATGAGGATGCTCCAAAAGTAGAAAAACCAGCTGTGATTGCAAATCTCCACGATAAGATCCGTGAAAAAATGGGATTTGCCCATCTGGCAGACTAGGAGGAAGGAAATGTCTGAAAAATTAGTAGAAATCAAAGATTTAGAAATTTCCTTCGGTGAAGGAAGTAAGAAGTTTGTCGCGGTTAAAAATGCTAACTTCTTTATCAACAAGGGAGAAACTTTCTCGCTTGTAGGTGAGTCAGGTAGTGGGAAAACAACTATTGGTCGTGCCATCATTGGTCTAAATGACACAAGTAATGGTGATATCATTTTTGATGGTCAAAAGATTAATGGTAAGAAATCGCGCGAACAAGCTGCGGAATTGATTCGTCGTATCCAGATGATTTTCCAAGACCCTGCAGCAAGTTTGAATGAACGTGCTACTGTTGATTATATTATTTCTGAAGGTCTTTACAATCACCGTCTATTTAAGGATGAAGAAGAACGTAAAGAGAAAGTTAAAAATATTATCCGTGAAGTGGGTCTTCTTGCTGAGCACTTGACTCGTTATCCTCATGAGTTTTCAGGTGGTCAACGCCAACGTATCGGTATTGCCCGTGCCTTGGTCATGCAACCAGACTTTGTTATTGCGGATGAGCCAATTTCAGCCTTGGACGTTTCTGTGCGTGCCCAAGTCTTGAACTTGCTCAAGAAATTCCAAAAAGAACTCGGTTTGACCTATCTCTTTATCGCCCATGATTTGTCGGTCGTTCGCTTTATTTCAGATCGAATCGCCGTTATTTACAAGGGTGTTATTGTAGAGGTTGCTGAAACAGAAGAATTGTTTAACAATCCAATTCACCCATATACTCAAGCCTTGCTTTCGGCGGTACCAATTCCAGATCCAATCTTGGAACGTAAGAAGGTCTTGAAGGTTTACGACCCAAGCCAACATGATTATGAGACTGATAAGCCATCCATGGTTGAAATCCGTCCAGGTCACTATGTTTGGGCTAACCAAGCCGAATTGGCACGTTACCAACAAGGATTAAACTAATAATGGTTTTATAATTTCCATGTCAACTTTTATGGAAATTATAAACCTTTTTTTGTTGGACTGATTTGAAAAAACTTTGAAAGAATTTTCGAAAAATTTTAAAAAATTCTGAAATATTCTTGACAGCTGATGAAAAAGGTGGTAAGATAGGAAACATCAAAAAAGAAAGCAGAAAAAGAAATGAATAAAAGACAAGCTGTAACAATGAATCAAAACTTTTACTTTAGCTACTTTAGATAGTGTTTGTAGACATGTCACCATGGATGCAAACAGTTCAAGCAATTTGTTTGTATCTATGTGGCTAAGATTTTTGATTGTGGTCCATATAGATGAATATCTAAATGGACTAGCTAAGTTATAACTTGTTAGATTATTTCAAGCATCCGTTTAGATAGTATCTAGGCGGTTTTTTGTTTTATCTTTTCTGAGAAGGAGTTTCATTATGAAAATTGTTCGAAAATTACTAGCCCCCCTCTTGGTAGTGGGGATCCTCTTGACCTCTCTGATCAGTTTGCATCAGTTGAAGGCAGACAAGAAAAAAGATGTTTTTCGTATCGGTATTTCGCAGTTTATTACCCACCAATCCCTAGATGCTACTAGAGAAGGATTTGTGGATGAGCTGGCCAAGCAAGGCTATGTTGAGGGGAAAAATATTGAGATTGATTTGCAAAATGCACAGGGAGAACAAAGAAATCTAAAAACCATTTCCCAGCAACTAGCAGAATCTAGTGATGTCGTTCTAGCAATCGCAACGCCTTCTGCTCAGAGCTTGGCCAATACAACACAAACGACACCGGTTATCTTTTCAGCTGTAACAGACCCTGTCAGTGCCAAGCTGGTTGAGTCAAGAGAACATCCTGGAGGAAATGTGACTGGGACAAGCGACCAGTCATCAGATGCCATTTCAACCCAAATCAATTTGATAAAGAAAGTGTTGCCAAAGGCTAAAACAATTGGAATCCTCTATACTCAGAGCGAGCCAAACTCAGTTGTCCAAAAGGATGAAGCTAAGCGTCTTCTGGAAGAAAAAGGCTTTACCGTTGTTGAAAAAACAATCTTGGACAGTAACAACGTCAAGGCGGCAGCAGAGAGCTTGATGGCAGAAGTGGATATGGTTTTTGTACCAACGGACAATATCATTTCGTCAACCATGGAAACAGTTAAGCAGGTTTCTATTAAACACAAGGTTCCAGTATTCGGTGGTTCAACAGAAATGATTGCGGTTGGTGGTTTGTATAACTACGGAACCAATTATGAAGAATTGGGACGGCAGACAGCCCGCATGTTGATTCGTGTTTTAAAAGGTGAGAAGCCAGAAAATATAGCAGTTGAGTTGCCTGAAAAACTGGAATTGCATACCAATAAAGAAATGGCAGATGCATTGGGAATTGATATTAGTAAGTTAGAAAGCAAGGAATAGGAGGTTTAAGATGAGTTTTGTATTATCTAGTTTATCAGAAGGTTTGTTATGGTCGATTATGGCCATTGGAGTTTACTTGACTTTCCGTATTTTGGATATTGCGGATATGACTGCTGAAGGAGCCTTTCCTTTGGGCGCAGCTGTCGTCGTATCGCAGATACAGGCAGGGACAAATCCTTGGATTGCGACTTTACTTGCTTTGCTAGCAGGTATGGTAGCAGGTCTAGTATCAGGAATGCTCCACACCAAGATGAAAATCCCAGCTCTCTTGACAGGGATTGTGACCTTGACAGGTCTTTATTCAATCAATATTAAAATCATGGGAAGTGTGCCCAATCTTTCCTTGGGAGATTCTTCAACTGTCTTTAAACAATTGGCGAGCTTGGGACTGACAAATGAAGAAGCTGTTTTCACGCTCAGCTTGGTTTGTCTCTTACTTGTTTGTTTGGTCTTGACTCTTTTGATGAAAACGGAGATTGGATTAGTCTTGCGTTCGACTGGGGACAATATTCCTATGAGTGAGGCCAATGGGGTCAATGTAGACACCATGAAGATTGTTGGTTATATGATTTCAAATGGTTTGATTGCCCTATGTGGTTCCTTATTTGCCCAAAATGATGGATTTTCAGATGTGACTTCTGGGACAGGAACCATCGTTGTTGGTTTGAGTGCAGTCATTATTGCGGAAGTCTTGATACACGACTTGACCATTGGAGGACGTTTGTTATCCATCGGAATCGGTGCTATTGTTTACCGTTTGATTATTTTAAATATCTATGAAATTCCAAATCTAGATCAGAACCTGGTTCGTCTCTTTAATGCAATCTTGTTAGCCTTGGTTCTATTCGCACCAGAATTACAAAAGAGACTAAAGATTCGTGGTTTAAAACTGAGAAATGAATAGGAGGAGAAAGTTATGGCAAGTTTGTTAACACTTGAAAATATTCACAAAACATTTGAAGCAGGGACGGTCAATGAAAACCATGTCCTTAAAGGATTAGATTTAGAAGTTGAAGAGGGAGATTTTATCTCTGTGATTGGTGGAAATGGCGCAGGGAAATCCACTTTGATGAACATCTTGGCTGGCAATCTATCTGTGGACGAAGGGGACCTTTTATTGGAAGGGAAATCCATTAAAAATCTGAGTGTACGAAAGAGAGCCAAGGATATTGCCCGTGTTTTTCAAGATCCTAAGATGGGGACAGCTTCTCGTTTGACGATTGAGGAGAATATGGCTATTGCCTTGAGACGTGGACAAAAGAGAGGACTTGGCTGGGGAGTGAAGGAAAAGGACAGAATCCAGTTCCAAGAGGCCTTGAAAGAGTTGAATATCGGTCTTGAAAATCGCTTGAAAGTGGATACTCAATACCTTTCAGGAGGACAAAGACAGGCCTTGACCCTAGTTATGGCAGCCTTGGTAAAACCTAAACTCTTGTTGTTGGATGAACACACTGCGGCACTTGACCCGAAAACTAGTCAAATGGTGATGGACTTGACGCAAAAGATTGTGGAACACCATCAGTTGACTACTCTGATGATTACCCACGATATGAACCATGCGATTGAGTACGGAAATCGTCTCATTATGCTCTATCAAGGCAAGATAGTGGTGGATGTCAAAGGAGAAGAGAAAAAGCATCTGACAGTTGAAGATCTCATGCATCTCTTCCAGAAAAATAGTGGCCAAAGTCTAGTCAGTGATGAATTGGTTTTGGGATAAAGAAAAAGGCTGAAATCTAGTGTTTCAGTCTTTTATTAGGTACGACGGGCATGTTGTGCATCTGAGGTGTAAGTCCTCCGTGGGCACCCGCTACCGGTAACCCAATAGCGACTCTCAAGCCTGACGCTGGAAATAATAATCGTCAGAGGAAGGGATAGAAAAATCGTGCCTATACGAACAGAAGTGTGATAGTAAGGCATATATAGTGTATAAGGTGTCTCAGAAATCTAAAGTATTTGAACGTTTTCGTAGTAGTGATGAAGATTATGTAACGATAACGTGGGAAAGAAATGTTCATATTAAGCGAAAATCAAAGAACAAATTAGAAAGTTTGACTCCTATATCCTAAAATACTGATTTGTGAAGAGTATCAAAACTAGAAAGGATAAGATCTGAATCAGACCTTATCTTTTTTGTTATATAGTGGATTGGAATAAAATATGAGCAAATCAATTAGGAAAGGAATATTAATTTATAGAAACATTTTAGCAGTCATATCGTACTGTTCTAGTTTCAATACGCTATATCTAAAGGCGTTTCAACAAAAAATTATATTTTTTTATAAAAAAATATAATTTTTTGTTGAAAACGGATTCTTTTTGTTGTATAATGAAATTGTAAACAAGTTATAAAATTTTATAATAAAATAAAAAATATTTTCAAAAGGGGGTCTATCTTATGGTAAATAAGATGCCGATAGTTGGAATCTCAGGTAGTGTCATGATTGATCAGGGTGGGATGTTTCCTGGTTATCATAGAAGCTATGTCAATGAAGATTATGTTAATTCTGTAATTCAAAATGGTGGAATACCTGTGATTATACCTGTATCAGATGTTACTGAAGTTTTAGATAGTTATATTGATAAAATTGATGCATTGATTTTATCTGGAGGTCACGATGTTTGTTCTATGAATTATAACGAAGAACCTTGCCCTAAGATGGGAGATATATTCCCAGAAAGAGATAAGTTTGATTTTGCATTGTTAGAACGTGCAGAAAAAAAACGGATCCCTATTCTTGGTATTTGTCGTGGAGCACAGGTTATTAATGTTTATCATGGTGGGTCTCTTTATCAAGATGTCTCAATGTGTGATACAGCAGCTGTAAAACATTGGCAAGGCCACTTCCCGGAACAAGTTACTCATTCAGTAGATATTGTTGATGATTCACTATTGCATAGGATTGTAAAAGTAAACAGAGTGATGGTTAACTCATTTCATCATCAAATTATGAAAAATGTAGCACCTGATTTTAATGTTGTGGCTAGAGCCGCGGATGGTGTTGTAGAAGCAATTGAACATAAGGATTACCCAATGTTAATTGGGGTACAATGGCATCCTGAAATGATGCACAAGAAATCAATGCAAATGAACTTGTTATTTAATGCATTGATTAATAATGCACGTAAAGATTGTCAAATGTGTGAAATTTAATAGGAGAAAAATAATGAAAAAAAAGCTAGGATTTTATTCGATTGTCCTTCTGACAATTAACTCTATTATTGGTACGGGAATTTTCCTTTCTCCTGGTGGTGTTGTTGCCAAAGCAGGAGATAAGGCGCTTATCATTTATATTATGGCAGCGGTATTTGCATCTGTTTTAGCAGTAACATTCGCATCAGCGGCTAAGTATGTTTCCAAAGGTGGAGCTTCTTATGCTTATTCTAAAGCTGCATTTGGAGATAACATCGGGTTCTATGTAGGGATTACTCGCTACATTGCAGCAAGTATTGCGTGGGGTGTAATGGGAACTGCGGTAGTTAAAACAGTTCTTAATATGTTTGGGTTTGATAATGGCAACTTGACCTACGTTACAATTGGGTTCGTTATTCTAATGGGAATTCTTCTTGTAATCAATTTATTGGGAACACGTTTGTTTGAGCTTATCAATAACTTGTCTACTATTGGTAAAGTAGGAGCTCTTGTTACAACCATTCTCGTAGGATTAGCAATTGTGTTATTTACTGGTGTAAATGAATTTGATACAATTAAAAATCTGACTGATAGCACGGGGGCTAAGTTGGGCGAAAATATGGATATTTCAGCTTACGTAATGGCAGTTATTGCAGCATTTTATGCCTTCACTGGTTTTGAAAGTGTAGCCTGTGGTGCTCAAGATATGGAAGAACCAGAGAAAAATCTTCCAAAGGCAATTCCGTTGGCAATTGGGATAATAGCTGTCATCTATCTAGGTATTGTTGGGACAGCTATGATGATTAATCCATCTGCTATTGTGACGACAAAAGAAGTAGTAGCACTTGCAGCAGTATTCTCAAATCCAATTATTCGTACAATCATTCTTGTAGGTGCTTTGGTTTCTATGTTTGGTATAAACGTAGCTGCATCATTCCACACTCCACGTATCTTGGAAGCAATGGCAATGCAAAATCAAGTTCCAGAATGGTTTAAAGTTAGAACTAGCAAAGATTTTCCGCTTCGTGCATTTTTAGTGACGATTGGAGCAGCAATCTTACTTCCTATGGCATTCCAATATAATATGACTAGTATTATTGTTCTAAGTTCAATTTCACGTTTTATCCAATTTATCATAGTTCCTCTGGCTGTTATGGTATTCTACTTTGGAAAACAAAAAGAAGAAATTGTTGCAACTGCTAAGAAGAGCTTTGTATTTGATGTTATCGTTCCATTCTTTGGATGTATTTTAACAGTAATTTTATTATATAAATTTAACTGGGCATCACAATTTACAATCGTAAGTAAATCAGGAGATGTATCATTGAATACATTTGCTATCGTAGCAATGATTATTGGTTACCTTGTTTTACCAGTAGGATTGATGATTTGGAGAAATGTAAAAGAAAGAAAAGAGGCATAAAATGAAACGATTAAGTAGTGAAAAAATTCCAGCAGCAGTAGGTAGTTATTCCCCAGCAACACTTGTAGGTAACCTTATTTTTACATCAGGTCAACTACCAATTAACCGTTCAACGGGGAAAATCGATGAAGATACTATTGAATGGCAAGTAAGTCAATCTCTTAACAATATCAAATCGATTTTAGAAGATAATCATTCCTCTATGGATAAGATTGTCAAAACAACTGTTTATTTGAGTAATATTACTGATTTTAAAGCGTTCAATGAGGTTTATCAAGGTTTCTTTAACGGAGATTATCCAGCGCGTACAGCGTTCCAAGTTGGAGCTCTTCCAATGGGGGCTTTGGTAGAAATTGAAGCAATTGCGGAGGTAGATGAATGAGAGAGAATACCAAACTATTACATGGCTATAAAGTATTAGATACTTATACTGGTGCTGCCTCTATTCCTATCTACCAAACATCAACTTTTCATAACAAACATCTCTATGACGATAGTCAAGAATATTTGTACACTCGTTTTTCAAATCCAACAGTAGACGCACTTGAAGATGGGTTTAGAAGTCTAGAGGATTCAAAATATGCCCTTAGTTTTTCATCAGGCATGGCTGCAATCTCGAATGTATTAATGTTACTTAATGCTGGAGAGCATGTTATCTTACCTAAAGAAGTATACGGGGGTACATGTCAGTTTGTAAATAATCTCCTGCCAAAATACAAGATTGAATACACTTTTGTAGATATGGCTGACATAGAGTCAGTAGAAAAAGCAATACGTGAGAATACTCGTATGATATATCTTGAAACTCCATCAAATCCACTTTTAAAAGTTTGCGATATTAAAAAGATTGTGGCATTAGCTAAGGAGCATGATTTGGTTACTGTGGCTGATAATACCTTTATGACATCTTTAGCGCAAGAACCTCTAAAACTCGGAGTTGATATAGTAGTTGAAAGTGTTACTAAATTTATAAATGGACATAGTGATGTCATTGCAGGTCTTGTTGCTACTAATTGTGAAACATACTATCAAGAATTAAAATTGTTCCAAAAGAACTTTGGGGGAATCCTTGGAGTTGAAGATGCTTGGTTAATCATGCGTGGTATGAAAACAATGGGAATACGTATGGATCATGCAGTTAAGAATGCCCAAAAATTGGCTGAATTCTTGCAAAATCATCCAAGGGTGAAACATGTTTACTATCCTGGATTAAAGGAACATCCGAATCATGAAGTACATATGGGTCAATCAAAAAATGGTGGAGCAGTACTATCGTTTGAATTGTCTTCAAAAGAAGAATTGATTGCTTTTACTGAAAAAATTCGTATTCCTATCTTAGCGGTTAGCCTTGGTGGAGTTGAATCTATCCTTTCTCATCCAGCAACAATGTCTCATGCCTGCCTTAGTCCAGAAGAAAGATTGGAGCAAGGTGTAGTGGATGGCTTATTAAGACTCTCTTGTGGTATTGAAAATATCGAGGATTTAATCGAAGATTTCAAACAAGCATTGGAAAGCTAAAGATCTAACACAAAATTTTACAATATCATTTGTATTGAATCTGTAAAATTTTGTGTTTTTCTTTTAATTATGGAGGTGTAAAGATGGAAACTATTAATTGGAAAAATGTAGTGGAAGATAGAAAAGAAGATCTTCTAAATGATATTGAACGCTTGCTTCGTATCAATTCGGTAAAAGGTGATCCGGTAGATGGTGCCCCACTTGGAGAAGGACCCAAACAAGCGATTGATGAAATCAAAAAAATGGGTTCTGAAGCCGGTTTTAAGGTAAATGATTACGGACCACTTGTTACTCGTATTGACTGGGGAGAAACTGGTGAGCCTTTTGGAGTTTTAGGTCATGTAGATGTGGTTCCTGTCGGAACTGGTTGGGATAGTAATCCATTTGAACCTACCTATAAGGACGGTAAATTAATTGCTCGAGGTAGTTTGGATGATAAAGGCCCTCTAGTTTGTGCTTTTTTTGCTATGAAGTTGTTGAAGGAACGTGGTTATCTTCCCAAAAGGAAACTACAACTGATTGTAGGCAGTGATGAGGAAACAAATTGGGAATGTTTGAATTATTATAAAACTATTGAAAAACTTCCAAGGGAAGGTTTCGTTCCAGATGCTTACTTTCCAGTGGTTAATGGAGAAAAAGGTATAATTCACTTTACGATAGAAGAGGGGAAAGATGACTCTCAAACTGGGACTTATTTTTTAGTAGAATTTAAGAGTGGAACTAAAGAAAATATGGTTCCAGGTCTAGCGGAAGCCCGTCTAAAAGGGGGATCTAAATCAGATATTACCGATAGCTTCCAAAGATTTTTAGTAGAGCACCCAAATGTATCTGGGCAAGTAGATCAGAATGATGAAGAGCTAAAGATTACTCTATATGGTAAATCTGCTCATGGTTCAACGCCAAGTAAAGGTGTAAATGCTGCGACTTATTTAGCAAAGTTTTTAAGTCAGCATCCTGTTAAAAATGGGAAGTCTTTTTTAAATCATATGGGAGAATCTTTTCATGAAACAACTGATGGTAAAAATTTAGGTATTAACCATCAATCAGAAATAGGTGAATTGACTTTTAATGTGGGAATTGCAAATTATGATTGTAGTTTAGGAGGGAGAATAGTTACTGACATCCGCTTTCCATTTAGTCAGTCATCTAGTGAAATTAAATCGCATTTAGAAAAGTATTTTGAAGATGAGGTTTTGAGTATTGTTGTTAAGAAAGATCCACATTTTGTATCTTCAGATACTAAGTTGGTAAAAACTCTTTTAAAAATTTATGAAAGTCAAACAGGTGATAAAGGATATACAAAAGTTATAGGTGGATCAACGTATGCAAGTTTGTTGTCAGAAGGAGTTGCATTCGGAGCATTATTTCCTAGTACAGAAGATACAATGCATCAAGCTAATGAGTTTATTCTGGTTAATGATTTAGTATTGATTACAGCTATCTATGCTCAAGCATTATTCGAACTAATTTGTAAGGCTGAATAAGCGTTTCAAATATTTGTAAAATTAATTCTAATATGATAGACTTTACGAAAAATGCATTAGATAGAGATAGGAAATATAATGAATAAGGATCTAAAAATATATATCCCTTTAATCAATTTTTTGGCAACTGTTCTAGGAAAAGATACAGAAGTTGTTCTACAAGATTTTACGAATGGTTTTGATCATTCCTTAGTCTATATTAAAAATAATTTATCAAATAGGGAAATAGGATCACCTGCAACTGATTTTGTTTTAGATATTGTCAGAAATAAAATTTACATTGAGAGTGATTATTTAGTAAATTATCGGAGTAGAACTCATTCAGGTAAAAATCTATATTCTTCAAGCTACTTTATTAAAGATGAACTCAATGAATTGGTTGGGATGATTTGTATAAATAGTGATAAATCCAAAATGATATCTCTAAAAAAATTGTTTGAATCAGGAATATCTATCATTGATGAAAATCTACTCGGTGATGGTGATAATGATAAAACATCTGCAGATGAAACTATAGTAGAAAACTTTAATCACTCAGTTGATTCTTTAATAGATGATTTGATTTTTAAAGAAACAAATGGGAAAGACTTATCGCAATATAAATTAAGTAAATCTGAAAAAATTTCAATAGTTCAAGTACTAGATACAAAAGGTTTTTTTGAATTTAAAGATTCTATTTCAAAAGTTGCTTCTATATTTCAAATGTCAGAAGTTAGTATATATAAATACCTTCAAGAAGTCAGAAAGGGTGAATAAAATAATTGAGGAGTAAAAATGGATTTTGACCTATTCCTTTTAGTATGTAATTATATTGGAACAATTGCATTTGCAGCATCTGGTGCTATAAAAGGTTTTGATAAACATCTGGATATTTTTGGGATTAGTTTGTTGGCTATTGTCACAGCTGTCGGAGGCGGTATTTTACGTGATTCGATAATAAGTAGATTTCCTTCGGCACTTTTTGATCCCAGTTCGATTTATCTTGCGATATTTGTTGCAATTATAATGTATATTTTTGTTGTTTTAAATCGTTCAAATTATGGCTATAATTCAGAAACATATAGATGGTTACGCGAAGCCTACTTAATCTTTGACTCGATTGGCTTAATTATATTTTCTTTAATTGGACCGACAGTTTTAATTGAAGCTAAACTCAATTTAATGTCAGCTGGATTATTGGCATGTTTGACTGGAGCTGGTGGGGGTATAATAAGAGATTTATTAATTAATGAGGTTCCTAGTGTCTTGAAAGAGGATATCTATGCATTATTATCTTTTGCTGTAGGACTTTCGTACTATGGTTTGACCCATTTTATAGGTTTTTCTAGAATTTCGACGTTTATAATAATCTTCATTTTAGGTTTTATTATTAGGATGATTATTATTCGATTTAGATTATCTTTACCAAATATGGAGAATAGAGGATAAAGTTAAGTACCCAAGTGCTCTTTTGTGTAGAGTTTATTATGTTTGACCTTCTTTAGTATTAATTGTTGTCTTATTAGACTTGTTCGATAACTATTTGAAGCAAGATTAGCTGTTTAGAAATTGAATTTTTAATGTTCCAACTAGCCATTAGTTTTTACATATTTAAATTAGTTGGAATAATCTATAATAACACCTATAGATTGTAGTTGAAAAGATTCAACAAGATACCGAACAAGTCCATTCTAGTTGACTTAATTTGATGAATGAATTTTAAACACCTATAATTATCAGTGTTATTTATCATTTATGTAATTGCAATGGATAATAAGTTTTCTTATTCTAAACGAAAGTTTAATGAGTTAGATGCTAGCCAAGGAAATAATTTTCTTCTCTTTTGTTTTATCATTCCTATATTAATTTTATGGAACGCATTTATTTGATTTTAAATAACAAGACAAGAGAAGTGTCTGAAAAAATTCTGCTCAAACCTTATCAAACACTGGCTATTTATGTAAATTAAACGTAGCAAGGAGCCCTCTTTTGCAGAAAAGCAGGGTTCTTTTTGCTGTCTATTCCATCCTCGAAAGTGTAGAACAAACTGGTCAGGGTGGCTAGTTTATGGTATAATGAAAGGGACTCAAAAAGAAACAGGAGAAATATAATGGATTTACTATTAGCAATTGTATTGATTGTGCTAGCTTTTCTAGGAGGAGCTCTTGGAGGAATGTACTTGGTTCGTAAGCAAATTGAAAAAGAGTTCGCTGACAACCCACGTTTGAATGCTGAAGCGGTTCGTACTCTTTTGAGTGCAAATGGTCAAAAACCAAGCGAAGCCAAGGTACAACAAGTTTACCACCAAATCATCCGCCAACAAAAGGCAGCCCTTGCTAACAATAAAAAGAAAAAATAAATAAGGAAAAGTCTGGGATGAAAGTTCCAGACTTCTCACTATGTTGGCTATGGTTTAGGGATAAGACTTTTTCCTTGCATTCTATTGATATTTGATTATGATTAAGAGAGATAGTTGTTGATGAGGTTTTTCTTCAGTTCTTAAAGACAAGTAATCATAATGAACTATCAATCAGAAAAAAGACTAGAAAGAAGACTGTATGGATAATCGACCAATTGGTTTTTTAGATTCGGGTGTTGGGGGCTTGACCGTTGTGCGTGAGCTCATGCGCCAGCTTCCCCATGAAGAAATCGTCTATATTGGAGATTCGGCGCGGGCGCCTTATGGTCCCCGTCCTGCTGAGCAAATTCGGGAATATACTTGGCAGTTGGTCAACTTTCTTTTGACCAAGGATGTTAAGATGATTGTCATTGCTTGTAATACTGCGACTGCGGTCGTCTGGGAAGAAATCAAGGCTCGACTAGACATTCCTGTTCTAGGTGTGATTTTGCCAGGAGCTTCAGCAGCCATCAAGTCCAGCCAAGGTGGGAAAATCGGAGTGATTGGAACGCCTATGACGGTACAATCAGATATCTACCGCCAGAAAATTCATGATCTGGATCCAGACTTACAGGTGGAGAGTTTGGCCTGTCCCAAGTTTGCCCCCTTGGTGGAGTCAGGTGCCCTGTCAACCAGTGTTACCAAGAAAGTGGTCTATGAAACCCTGCGTCCCTTGGTTGGAAAGGTGGATAGCCTGATTTTAGGCTGTACCCATTATCCACTCCTTCGCCCTATCATCCAAAATGTCATGGGACCAAAGGTTCAGCTCATTGATAGTGGGGCAGAGTGTGTACGGGACATTTCAGTCTTACTCAATTATTTTGAAATCAATCGTGGTCGCGATGCCGGGCCACTCCAACACCGTTTTTACACAACAGCTAGCAGCCAAAGTTTTGCCCAAATAGGTGAAGAATGGCTGGAAAAAGAAATTCATGTGGAGCATGTAGAATTATGACAAATAAAATTTATGAATACAAGGATGACCAGGACTGGTATGTCGGGTCCTATAGTATTTTTGGTGGCGTCCGGACGTTGACTGATGAAGACTTGGATTTCCCTCTGGTTGGATTGGCCAAAATCTTTCGAGACGAGGAACGAGGTTTTCCTATTTCGGTTGCTGTTTTGCGCTATGGTTCTCGCTACCGTTTATTGTCCTTTGTGGTAGATATCCTTAACCAAGAAGCAGGTCGCAATCTAGAAGTCATCCAACGTCAGGGAGCTTTGCTTTTGGTTGAAAATAGCCAACTCTTGTATGTGGAATTGCCCAAAGAAGGGGTCAATGTTCATGATTTCTTTGAGACAAACAAGGTTAGAGAAACCTTGTTGATTGCGACTCGTAACGAGGGCAAGACCAAGGAATTTCGAGCTATCTTTGACAAGTTAGGATACGATGTGGAAAATCTTAATGACTATCCTGACCTACCTGAAGTAGCAGAAACAGGTATGACCTTTGAAGAAAATGCCCGCCTCAAGGCAGAAACCATTTCCCAATTAACGGGCAAGATGGTTTTGGCAGATGATTCTGGTCTCAAAGTTGATATCCTTGGTGGCTTGCCAGGCGTCTGGTCAGCTCGTTTCGCAGGTGTGGGAGCAACTGACCGTGAAAACAATGCTAAACTCTTGCACGAATTGGCCATGGTCTTTGAACTCAAGGACCGCTCGGCTCAATTCCACACAACCCTAGTCGTAGCCAGTCCAAACAAGGAAAGTTTGGTTGTCGAAGCAGACTGGCCTGGCTACATTAACTTTGAACCTAAGGGTGAAAATGGATTTGGCTATGATCCTCTCTTCCTAGTGGGAGAGACAGGCAAATCATCAGCAGAATTAACCCTTGAAGAAAAAAATAGTCAATCTCACCGTGCCTTAGCCGTTAAGAAACTTTTGGAGGTATTTCCATCATGGCAAAGCAAACCATCATTGTAATGAGCGATTCCCATGGCGATAGCTTGATTGTGGAAGAAATCCGTGATCGCTATGTGGGCAAAGTTGACGCCGTTTTTCATAACGGAGATTCTGAACTGCGTCCCGATTCTCCACTTTGGGAAGGAATCCGTGTTGTTAAAGGGAATATGGACTTCTATGCAGGCTACCCAGAACGTTTGGTGACTGAGCTTGGTTCGACCAAGATTATCCAAACTCATGGACATTTGTTTGACATTAATTTCAACTTTCAAAAGTTGGACTACTGGGCTCAGGAAGAAGAAGCCGATATCTGCCTCTACGGTCACTTACATGTGCCAAGTGCTTGGATGGAGGACAAAACCCTCTTTCTAAATCCAGGTTCAATCAGTCAACCACGTGGGACTATCAGAGAATGTCTCTATGCACGTGTGGAGATTGATGACAGTTATTTCAAAGTGGACTTTTTGACACGAAACCACGAGGTGTATCCAGGCTTGTCCAAGGAGTTTAGCCGATGATTGCCAAGGAGTTTGAGACTTTCTTGTTGGGTCAAGAGGAAACTTTTTTGACTCCTGCTGAAAATCTAGCTGTGTTGATTGATACCCACAATGCGGATCATGCGACCCTCTTGCTCAGTCAGATGACCTATACCCGTGTTCCCGTTGTGACAGATGAAAAGCAGTTTGTTGGAACTATTGGGCTCAGAGATATTATGGCTTATCAGATGGAGCATGATTTGAGCCCAGAAATCATGGCGGATACGGATATCGTTCATATGACGAAAAGGGACGTAGCGGTTGTTTCGCCTGATTTTACCATTACAGAGGTCTTGCACAAGCTGGTAGATGAGTCTTTCTTACCGGTTGTGAACGCAGAGGGTATTTTCCAAGGGATTATCACGCGCAAATCTATCCTTAAGGCTGTCAATGCTCTCTTGCATGACTTTAGTAAGGAATATGAGATTCGATGCAAATGAGAGACAGGATTTCAGCCTTTTTAGAGGAAAAGCAGGGCTTGTCTGCCAATTCCAAGCAATCTTATAAGTATGATTTGGAGCAATTTTTAGACATTGTGGGTGAGCGGATTTCTGAGACCAGTCTCAAGATTTACCAAGCCCAGCTAGCCAATCTAAAAATCAGCGCCCAGAAGCGAAAGATTTCGGCCTGTAACCAATTTCTCTACTTCCTCTATCAAAAAGGAGAGGTGGACAGCTTTTACCGCTTGGAATTAGCTAAACAGGTTGAAAAGAAGATTGGAAAGCCAGAACTGTTAGACCTAGACTCTTTTTGGCAGGAAAGCGACTATCCAGAGGGACGGTTACTGGCGCTTCTTATTTTGGAAATAGGGCTCTTGCCGAGTGAGATTTTAGCTCTCAAGGTTGCAGATATCAATCTGGATTTTCAGGTGCTGCGAATTAACAAGGCTTCCCAACAGAGGATTATCACCATTCCCACAACCTTGCTTTCAGAGCTAGAACCCTTGATGGGGCAGACCTATCTTTTTGAAAGGGCAGGAAAAGCCTATTCTCGTCAGTGGGCCTTCCGTCAGTTGGAGTCCTTTGTCAAGGAGAAAGGTTTCCCAACCTTATCAGCCCAAGCCTTGCGGGAACAGTTCATTCTACGACAAATTGAAAACAAGGTCGATTTGTACGAAATTGCAAAAAAATTAGGATTAAAAACAGTCCTGACCATAGAAAAATATAGATAATGGATATTAAATTAAAAGATTTTGAAGGGCCGCTGGACTTGCTCTTGCACCTGGTTTCTAAGTACCAGATGGATATCTACGATGTGCCCATTACGGAAGTCATCGAACAGTACTTAGCCTATGTCTCAACCCTGCAGGCCATGCGTCTGGAAGTGACGGGTGAGTACATGGTCATGGCCAGTCAACTCATGCTGATCAAGAGCCGCAAGCTTCTTCCAAAGGTAGCAGAAGTGACAGATTCGGAAGATGACCTGGAGCAGGATCTTCTCTCTCAAATCGAAGAATACCGCAAGTTCAAGCTCTTGGGGGAGCACTTGGAAGCCAAGCACCAAGAACGGGCCCAGTACTATTCCAAAGCACCGACAGAGTTGATTTACGAAGATGCGGAGCTTGTGCATGACAGGACGACCATTGACCTCTTTTTGGCTTTTTCAAATATCTTAGCCAAGAAAAAAGAGGAGTTTGCACAGAATCACACGTCTATCTTGCGGGATGAGTATAAGATTGAAGACATGATGGTCATCGTAAAAGACTCCTTGGTTGGACGAGATCAGTTGCGCTTGCAGGATTTGTTCAAGGAAGCCCAGAATGTCCAAGAGGTCATTACCCTCTTTTTGGCAACCTTGGAGTTAATCAAAACCCAGGAGCTAGTCCTAGTGCAAGAGGAGAGTTTCGGAGATATCTATCTCATGGAAAAGAAGGGAGAAAGTCAAGTGGCACAAAGCTAAACTTGATAGAGAGGAAAGATGAGTACTTTAGCAAAAATAGAAGCGCTCTTGTTTGTAGCGGGTGAAGATGGGATTAGGGTCCGCCAGTTAGCTGAACTCCTCTCTCTACCACCGACAGGTATCCAACAGAGTTTAGAAAAATTAGCCCAGAAGTATGAAAAGGACCCAGATTCCAGTTTGGCTCTGATTGAGACAGGTGGGGCTTATAGATTAGTGACCAAGCCTCAGTTTTCAGAGATTTTGAAGGAATACTCTAAGGCACCTATCAACCAGAGTTTATCTCGGGCTGCCCTTGAGACCTTGTCCATCATTGCCTACAAACAACCCATCACACGGATAGAGATTGATGCTATTCGTGGGGTCAACTCGAGTGGGGCCTTGGCAAAGTTGCAGGCTTTTGACCTGATAAAGGAAGACGGGAAAAAAGAAGTGTTGGGTCGCCCCAACCTCTATGTGACTACAGATTATTTCCTAGATTACATGGGAATTAACCATTTGGAAGAATTACCAGTGATTGATGAGCTTGAGATTCAAGCCCAAGAAAGCCAATTATTTGGTGAAAGGATAGAAGAAGATGAGAATCAATAAGTATATTGCCCACGCAGGTGTGGCCAGTAGGAGAAAAGCAGAAGAGTTGATCAAGCAGGGCTTGGTGACGGTCAATGGCCAAGTGGTGCGTGAACTCGCAACGACCATTAAGTCAGGTGATAAGGTCGAAGTGGAAGGCCAACCAATCTACAACGAAGAAAAGGTCTATTATCTACTTAACAAACCACGCGGTGTGATTTCCAGTGTGACAGATGACAAGGGCCGCAAGACGGTTGTCGACCTCTTGCCCAACGTGAAGGAGCGTATCTACCCTGTAGGTCGTTTGGACTGGGATACATCAGGAGTCTTGATTTTGACCAATGACGGGGATTTTACAGATGAGATGATTCACCCTCGTAATGAGATTGACAAGGTCTATGTCGCGCGTGTTAAAGGTGTGGCCAATAAGGACAACCTCCGTCCCTTGACCCGCGGACTTGAGATTGATGGTAAGAAAACCAAGCCAGCTGTTTATGAAATTCTCAAAGTGGATCCAGTCAAAAATCGCTCTGTGGTACAGTTGACCATCCATGAAGGGCGTAACCATCAGGTTAAAAAGATGTTTGAAGCTGTTGGTCTCCAAGTGGACAAGTTGTCTCGGACACGTTTCGGACATCTAGATTTGACAGGTCTCCGTCCAGGTGAATCGCGTCGTCTTAACAAAAAAGAAATCAGCCAACTACACACCATGGCTGTAACCAAGAAATAATGAAGCGAATTTTAATAGCGCCTGTGCGCTTTTACCAACGTTTTATCTCGCCAGCCTTTCCACCTTCTTGTCGCTTTGAGCCGACTTGTTCAAATTACATGCTTCAAGCTATTGAAAAACATGGCTTCAAGGGTGTCTTGATGGGGGTGGCTCGGATTTTACGTTGTCATCCCTGGTCGAAAACAGGCAAGGACCCCGTCCCAGAACACTTTTCCCTCAAACGCAATCAAGAAGGGGAATGAGGCCGGATAAACAGGTTTCAAAATGATAAAAACGCATCCTATCAGGTTTGAGTGAGCTTGATAGGATGCGTTTTAGAATGTCAAAATTTTACTTAAATTGAGTTTGAAACAGCTTATTTCAAAGCTTTTTGAGCGTCTTCAATCATGAGTTTAGTTGATTCAAGCCCGCCACCGCTTAGATACCAGAGGTCTGGTGTTAGTTGGATAATCTTACCATTTTTAGCGGCAGGAGTTTCAGCGATAAGGGCATTTTCTAGGACACCGTCGTTGCTGGAGTTGTCCCCACCGATGGCAAGGGTACGGTTGATAACAAAGAGGATGTCAGGATTGATTTCTTTGACACTTTCAAAGCTGACTTCCTGTCCGTGGCGAGAGTCTTCAAATTGAGTATCTGTTGGCTTGAATTTCAAGGTTTGGTACAAGAAAGAGAAACGAGATTGGGCACCAAAGGCTGCCATTTTTCCTTCATTGAGGAGGATAGCAAGGGCTTTTTTGTCAGAACTTTCGTTTTTAGTTGCGACTTCTTGGATGCTCTTGTCTAGCTTGGCCAATTCTTCTTTGGCTTTCTGTGTACCAGTTTCACCAAAGGCGCTTGCTAAGGATTCGATATTAGTCTTGGTAGAAGTCCAGTAGTCATCTTTGCCTGCTTGGAAGAGAACAGTCGGAGCGATTTCGTTGAACTTATCTACGAATTTTTGGGTACGTGGTGAAGCGATAATTAGGTCTGGTTCAAGAGCAGCAAGGGCTTCTAGGTCTGGCTCAACCATAGAACCAACATTTTTAACTTTTCCAGCTAGGTCTTTAAGATAAGTCGGAACAGTTTTTGTAGGCATTCCGACGATATTCTTTTCAAAACCTAAAGCGCGAATAGTATCCGCAGCACCGAGGTCAAAGGTCACAATCTTTTCAGGGACTTTTGAAAGTGTGACTACACCTAGTGAACTTTTAATGGTTACCTCTGTTGGAGCAGAGCTACTTGACTCCGTCTTACTAGTGCTTGAGTTTGTACTACATGCACCAAGTAGGAGCAAGAAGCTGGCCGCTAGGGCAGTGAGATAAAGTTTAAGGGATGTTTTCATGATTTCTCCTTTTTAAAATGTGATAACGATGTAGGGAGTCTCTTAGTGATGTTTATTAAGAGACAGAGTTTTCTCTAACAGGGGCTCAGAATGGCTAGCTATAGATACAGATTTTTTTGCCATTGATATCAGCCAGCGTGATGGGAATCTCATAGAGTTGACTGAGCAGGTCAGCCTGCATGATTTGATCTGTCCTTCCCTTGCAAAAGACTTGACCGTCCTTGAAGGCGACAATTTCATCCGCATACTGACTGGCCATGTTAATATCGTGGAGGACAATGATAATGGTCTTACCTAGTTCTTCCACCAGTCGCCGAAGAATCTGCATCATGCTGACGCTTTGCTTGATATCGAGATTGTTAAGCGGTTCGTCCAGCAAGATAAAATCTGTATCCTGGGCCAGTACCATGGCGATAAAGACACGTTGGAGCTGTCCACCAGACAGACTATCGATGTAGCGGTCTTTTAAGTTGGTCAGTTCCAGATAGTCCAGAGTTTCTCGGATTTTTGCCCAATCCTCTGTTCTCAGTCGACCTCGACTGTAGGGAAAACGTCCAAAGCTGACCAGTTCTTCAACAGTCAATTTGGCTTGGTAATTGATCTTCTGCTTTAGGATAGTCAGTTCTTTGGCCAGTTCTTGCGAATTCCAACTTTCGATTTCACGACCTTTGATACTGAGAATTCCCTGATCCTTCTTGGTCAGTCTGCTCATGATGGAGAGGATAGTCGATTTTCCAGCACCATTTGGGCCAATAAAGGCTGTCAGTTTTTGAGGACTGACTTCAAGGGAAATGTCTTGCAAAATATCCTGTTTTTGAATGGATTTGTCAATGTTTTTCAGTTTCACCGACGTGCCCTCCTGTATAGTAAGATAAAGAATAGGAGTCCCCCTACACTCTCGATAATCATGCTGATGCGAATTTCTAGTGCAAAGACTCGTTCGATAAGGGCTTGCCCCAAGGTCAAACTAATAAATCCAATCAGAATGGCTACGATAAAGAGCAACTTGTGCCGATAATCTTTGACAATCAGGTAGGTGAGATTGGCCAGCATAAAGCCGAAGAAGGCCATAGGCCCTACCAAGGCAGTGGCCGTTGAGGTCAAAAGCACGATGCCCCAGAGGAGTTCTCTCTGTTCTTTTTCAACATCGAGTCCCAATATCTGAGCCGTTTCTCTTTGCAGGTGCAAGACATCCAGAATGACTGCTTTTCGAAAGAAAAAGATTGTCAAGACGAGGATAATCAGAGAACCGATGGCTAGGATGGAAGTGTTGAGATGTTGAAATGAGGCAAAGAGACTGTTTTGCAGTTTATCGTATTCGTTTGGATCCATCAGGACCTGGAGGAAGGTACTGATATTTCGAAAGAGACTTCCGAGGGCTAGACAGATCAGTAGAATGAAGACCAGATCTTGCTTCATCAGCGTCTTCAAGTAGCCTTGTAAGGCGAGAAAGAAGAGGGATTGAAGCAGAAGCAAGACTAGAAATTCTAAGATAGGAGACTTCCCAAGTTGAAGAAATTTGCTTTCAAAAACTAGTAGTAGGGTTTGTAGCAAGACATAGAAGGATTCAATTCCTAAAATACTAGGTGTCAGGAAGCGATTTTCCGTCAGGGTTTGAAAACTAATGGTCGAAATCCCTGTCGCGATGGCTACCAAGAGATAAACGATGATTTTTTGGGAACGCAACTTCCAGGCAAAGGTAGACAGCTGGGTGATGGGCCAAAAGTAGAGAAGACAAGCTCCGATGGCCAGAATAATGAGAAGGCAGAAGAGTTTGCTATGTTTGCTTTTAAACTGCATCTTTTCGTCCCCCTCTCCAAAGAAGTAGGATGAAGACGAGGCTGCCGATGATTCCTAGCAAGAGACTGACAGACAGCTCATAGGGCCGAATCAGAACTCGAGAGAGGATATCGCAGGCCAAAACCAGATTGGCACCAACCAGTACGACCATGAGTTTGGTTTGACTCAAATTATCTCCGTAGCGCTTGCGAACAAGATTGGGAACGATAACTCCGAGAAATGGCAAGCCACCCACGGTAATCATGGTGACACTGGTCGTTAGCGCGACCAGAAAGAGTGCCAGTTTTTCAAGTAGGGAGTAAGAAATCCCCAAACTCTCGCTGGTTTCCTTACCCAGATTCATGATGGTAAAGGTTTGGGACAATTTCCAAACGGCAATCAGGATAATGATACCTAAGAAGAGCCACTCATACTGATGGGTCTGAATCATGGAGAAGGAGCCCTGAGTCCAAGCGGTCATACTCTGAACCAGATTGAACCGATAGGCGATAACTTCTGTCACAGAACCGATAATCCCACTATAAATGATCCCAATCAAGGGCAACATCCACCTTTCCTTTACGGTAAAAATGGTCATAAAGGAAAGGAAGAAGAGGGTAAATACGATGGATGAAACAAAAGCAAAGAGCATCTTTTGGGTCAGACTAGCCGATGGAAAGACAAAGAGACTCAGTACCATTCCTAGTTTGGCGGCTTCAGTGGTCCCAACTGTACTCGGAGCAGCAAACTGATTTTGAGTGATGGTCTGCATGAGAAGGCCTGCCATACTCATACTAGAGGCTGTCAGGAGAATACTAATCGTCCTAGGAAGACGCGACTCTTGAAAGAGGAGCCAAGTTTCATGATCCAGAGCAAAGAGTTTTCCCCATGAAAAATCACTGGTCCCAATGCTAATAGAGAGAAAGACTAGGAGTAGAAGTAAGCCAATTAAATAATGAGAAAGTTTCATACCCTGTCCTTTCATGTAGATTTGGTATCGAAAGATACCTGCGGGTATTACTGTAACACGATTTATTTAATCTGTCAATAAATTTTCTGACAATTTAATGAATAAAACAAGGAGAGAGCACTAGGACTTTCTCCTCTGTTTTCTTATTCCAAAATGTTTTTCCCCTCTTTAACTCGCCAACGATAATCAGATAAAATAATATCTTCGAGGGAGTAGCTAGCCTGCCAATCAAGATATTTTTTAGCTTTTGATGCGTCTGCTAGGACGCTAGCTGGGTCACCAGCACGACGAGCAACAATCTCGTGTGGGATTTTTTGATCCAGTAATTCTTCAGCGGTTTTAAAGATTTCTTTGACAGTATAGCCTTTTTCAGTTCCTAGGTTAAAGATTTGAGAAGAACTGTTTTCTTGAAAGAGGTAATTCATCCCTTTAACGTGGGCTTGTGCAAGGTCTAAGACATGAATGTAATCCCGAATACATGAACCGTCACGTGTATCGTAGTCATCTCCAAATATTTTTAAGCTATCATTTTGTCCCAATGCGGTCTTGTTGATGTTGGGAATGATGTGAGTTGGATTTTTCACACGCAGCCCGTTTGAAGCATCCATTTCAGCCCCAGCTACATTAAAGTAACGGAAAATGACATATTTCCAGTCGTAGCGATTGGCCATCCAGTAAATCATTCGTTCACCCATCAGTTTGGTCTCTGCATAAGGGTTGACAGGGTCGAGCAGGGTATCTTCAGTTGCAGGCTTGTCAATACAGTTATTACCATAGAGAGATGCAGTTGAAGAGAACATGATTTTTTGAATGCCAATTTCAGATAAGACTTTGAGAACTTGGTTCATACCAGCAACATTGGCTGTGAAGTATTTGCTTGGGTTTTCAATACTTTCGCTCACAACAATTTCACCTGCACAATGCAGAACAGCATCAATCTTATTTTCTTCTAAGTAAGCTTTTAGAGTACTAGCATCATAAACATCTAGTTGTTTAAAGCTAGCACGACTATCCACAGCCGAACGATTTCCTGTAGAGAGATTATCGAGGACATGCACCTGGTAGCCAGCATTTAAAAGAGCTTTAACGGTATGGGAGCCAATATAGCCAGCTCCACCTGTAACAAGAATTGTTTTGGTCATGATTTTTTCCTTTTCCTAGTTTTGTACTATTTTAAAGAAAGAGGAAGGAAAAGTCAACTATTTTCTGTAAATTTCATGAAAAACGGAACAAATATAGCATTGAATTGTTTTTTGTTTGGAAATTAATGATTTTGTTGGTCTTGGAATAGTTCTTAGATTTTACCTCACATGCAGAGAATACGATTTTTTCTAAGACACAGTAAGACTAAGATACTAATTTAGAAATCCACCTTCCCGCTATCCTTCTCCTATAAAAAGTGGTAAAATGGATGAAAGAAAGAAGGAACTGAAATGACAACATTATTTTCAAAAATCAAAGAAGTAACAGAACTTGCTGCGATCTCAGGTCATGAAGCACCTGTCCGTGCCTATCTTCGTGAAAAGTTGACACCGCATGTGGATGAAGTGGTGACAGATGGCTTGGGTGGTATTTTTGGTATCAAGCATTCAGAAGTTGCCAATGCACCGCGCGTCTTGGTCGCATCTCACATGGACGAAGTTGGTTTTATGGTCAGCGAAATCAAGCCAGACGGTACCTTCCGTGTCGTAGAAATCGGTGGTTGGAATCCTATGGTAGTCAGCAGCCAACGTTTCAAACTCTTGACTCGTGATGGTCGTGAAATTCCAGTGATTTCAGGCTCTGTTCCTCCACATTTGACTCGTGGAAAGGGTGGGCCAACCATGCCAGCCATTGCCGATATCGTTTTTGATGGTGGTTTTGCGGACAAGGCTGAGGCAGAAAGCTTTGGCATCCGTCCTGGTGATACCATTGTTCCTGATAGCTCTGCTATCTTGACAGCCAATGAAAAAAATATCATCTCAAAAGCTTGGGACAATCGCTACGGGGTTCTCATGGTTAGCGAGCTAGCTGAAGCCTTGTCAGGTCAAAAACTTGGCAATGAACTCTATCTTGGCTCTAACGTCCAAGAAGAAGTTGGTCTGCGTGGTGCTCATACTTCCACAACCAAGTTTGATCCAGAAGTCTTCCTCGCAGTTGATTGCTCACCAGCAGGTGATGTCTATGGTGGTCAAGGCAAGATTGGAGATGGAACCTTGATTCGTTTCTACGACCCAGGTCACTTGCTTCTCCCAGGAATGAAGGACTTCCTTTTGACAACTGCTGAAGAAGCTGGTATCAAGTACCAATACTACTGTGGAAAAGGTGGAACAGACGCTGGTGCAGCTCATCTGAAAAATGGTGGTGTCCCATCCACAACAATCGGTGTCTGCGCTCGTTATATCCACTCTCACCAAACCCTCTACGCTATGGATGACTTCCTAGAAGCTCAAGCTTTCTTGCAAGCCTTGGTGAAAAAATTGGATCGTTCAACGGTTGATTTGATTAAAAATTATTAAACATAAGGAGGTGGTAGGGATGGTGGAACCAAACCTAGAAAGCCTTATAAAAGATCTTTACAATCATGCTCGCCATGATTTGAGTGAAGATTTAGTTGCTGCTCTCCTAGAGACTGCTAAAAAACTGCCTGCTACAAATGAGCAATTGCTGGCAGTCCGTCTCTCAGGGCTGGCCAATCGTGAATTACTCAAGAATCCCAGACATCCGGCACCTGAGTTGCTCAACTTGGCTCGCTTTATCAAAAGAGAAGAAGCCAAGTACAGAGGAACTGCAGCTTCTGCGCTTATGTATGGGGAGCTCTTTAAAATGCTTTGATTCCATTGTGAATCAAAGCATTTTTCTATATGGTGGGAAAACCATTCTTGATAGGAGAAGAAAAAAGCCATCCCATTCAGGATAGCTTCTTGGTTCTTAGATTTGTTCAGCGATGACCTTTTCAGCTAAATTCCTAGCGTGGTCAGACACACGAGTGTAGTGGGAAACAATGTCGATAAAGTTGACTCCAGCTTGTGTAGAACACTCACCCTTGTTAAGGCGTTTGATGTGGGTCTTTCTGAGAACGCGTTCCATATTGTTGATTTCTTTATGGCGTTCAATCAGACTTTGAGCTTTTTCGATATCATTGTTTTCCACGCTGTCAAGGGCATCCTTGATAAAGCCAGTGGTTTTTTGATAGATATCAGCCAATTCTTGTAAAGCAGCTTCAGAGAACTCAACATTTTTACGTTGAAGATAGTCAGTCAGATTGATTAGCGCTTCTGCGTGGTCCCCAATCCGTTCCAAATCACGGGATGAATCCAGGATATTGGTGAGCACTTCACTTTCTTTCTGGCTAAGGGCTTCACTTGAAAGAGTAATGAGATAACGAGTCAATTTTTCATCAATGGTATTGATGGCTTCTTCTGTCTTGTGGCCTTTTTCAGCAACCTTTTCATTGAGGTTAATGATGTAGTTGTATGAAAGATCAAAAGCTTTAGAAGCATAATTTCCTAAGTGAAGGAGTTCTTTTTTCGCATTTCCGAGAGCGATTGATGGAGCTTGCTTAATCAAATGCTCATCAAGGTAAAGCGGCTCGTACTTGACAACCTCGTCTTCACCAGGAATGAGCTTGGTTACAAAGAAAGCCAAGGCTCCGATGAATGGAAATTGTACAATGGTGTTACTTACGTTAAAGGCACCGTGCGAGAAAGCGATGGTCATCTCAGGTGAGAGGTGAAGGAGTGCTTGGAAGTACTCAATCATTGCAGTGAAGGGGCCTAATAAGATTAAGCAAAGAATAGTTCCTAAAACGTTAAAGGTAACGTGGGTTGCAGCAACGCGTTTAGCAGAGACATTGGCTCCAGCTGCCGCAATGATAACTGTTAAAGTTGTCCCGATATTATCCCCGAAGAGAACTGGTAGAGAACCTTTAAGGTCAAGGAAGCCGCCTGCATAGAGCCCTTGTAAAATCCCGATTGTCGCAGAAGAGGCCTGGATGAGAACGGTAATCACCGCACCCGCAAAAACTCCCAACACAGGATTTTGTCCCAAGGTTACCATGTATTCCTTGAATTGTGGTAAATCTTTAAGCGGACTCATACCGGCACTGATGAGGTTGAGGGCGTAGAAGATTCCCCCTACACCAAACAGGATGCGCCCAATATTGTTTGCTGTTCTGTTTTTTGTAAAGAAGAGGAACATGGTTCCAAGGAAAATCAGGGGTAAAGCATATTCGCCAAGCTTGAAACCGATGATAAAGGAAGTAACGGTGGTTCCGATATTGGCTCCCATGATAATTCCGATAGCCTGCCTAAGAGTGAGAAGACTAGCGCTGACCAGTCCAACCGTTATAACTGTAACCCCTGTACTTGACTGAATCAGGGCAGTCACGACAATTCCGACTAGAACACCTAAAAAGGGATTGCTAGTGTACTTGTCAATGTAAAAACGAAGGCGATCTCCAGCAGCTTGTTGCAAACCGTCTCCCATGGTCTTGATACTATATAAGAATAGTCCCAGACCACCTAAAAAGTGAAATAAAATTTCCTGCCAATTAATGGACATTTCTTTTTCCTCCGAAAAATAATAACGGAATTTCTCCTATTCTATTTTAAAGGATAAAAGTAAATCTAACAAGTGTTAAGCTAAGATTTTAGAAAGAAAATTCGTCAGAAAAAGAAAAAATAATATACTCTAACATGACATGAAGATTAAATATCGAAAAATCTTGTGAAATCTTTCCTTATATTTCCAAAGTGTGATATAATAGTTTCGAATAAAATAAATAAAGGGGTTTTTGTAACATGGCAAAACTTACTGTTAAAGACGTTGACTTGAAAGGTAAAAAAGTCCTCGTTCGTGTTGACTTCAACGTACCATTGAAAGATGGCGTAATCACTAACGACAACCGTATCACAGCAGCTCTTCCAACTATTAAGTACATCATCGAACAAGGTGGACGTGCAATTCTTTTCTCTCACCTTGGACGTGTGAAAGAAGAAGCTGATAAAGCTGGTAAATCACTTGCTCCTGTAGCGGCAGACTTGGCAGCAAAACTTGGTCAAGATGTTGTTTTCCCAGGTGTAACTCGTGGGGCTGAATTGGAAGCAGCTATCAACGCTCTTGAAGATGGACAAGTTCTTTTGGTTGAAAACACTCGTTACGAAGATGTTGACGGCAAGAAAGAATCTAAAAACGATCCTGAACTTGGTAAATACTGGGCATCACTTGGAGATGGTATCTTCGTAAATGATGCATTCGGTACAGCTCACCGTGCACACGCATCTAACGTTGGTATCTCAGCAAACGTTGAAAAAGCAGTTGCTGGTTTCCTTCTTGAAAACGAAATTGCCTACATCCAAGAAGCAGTTGAAACTCCAGAACGTCCATTCGTAGCGATCCTTGGTGGTTCAAAAGTTTCAGACAAGATCGGTGTTATCGAAAACTTGCTTGAAAAAGCTGATAAAGTCCTTATCGGTGGTGGTATGACTTACACATTCTACAAAGCACAAGGTATCGAAATCGGTAACTCACTTGTAGAAGAAGACAAATTGGATGTTGCGAAAGCTCTTCTTGAAAAAGCAAACGGTAAATTGATCTTGCCAGTTGATTCTAAAGAAGCTAACGCATTTGCTGGTTACACTGAAGTGCGTGACACTGAAGGTGAAGCAGTTTCTGAAGGCTTCCTTGGTCTTGACATCGGTCCAAAATCTATCGCTAAATTTGACGAAGCTTTGACTGGTGCCAAAACAGTTGTATGGAACGGACCTATGGGTGTATTTGAAAACCCAGACTTCCAAGCTGGTACAATCGGTGTGATGGACGCTATCGTGAAACAACCAGGCGTTAAATCAATCATCGGTGGTGGTGACTCAGCTGCCGCAGCCATCAACCTTGGACGTGCAGACAAATTCTCATGGATCTCTACTGGTGGTGGAGCATCAATGGAACTTCTTGAAGGTAAGGTTCTTCCAGGACTTGCAGCCTTGACAGAAAAATAAGATTTACTAAATGAATCAAAGAAGAGAGGGATGAAAGTTCCTCTTTTCTTTTACTGAAAATAAAAACGCTTCCTCTCAACTATTGCTCATAAAATCACCCAAATTATGATAAAATGGAAATAGAAAGTTGAGATTATGAGTTATTTTAAAAAATATAAATTCGATAAATCCCAGTTCAAACTTGGTATGCGAACCTTTAAAACAGGTATTGCTGTTTTTCTAGTTCTCTTGATTTTTGGCTTTTTTGGCTGGAAAGGTCTTCAAATCGGTGCTTTGACAGCCGTGTTTAGCCTGAGGGAAAGTTTTGATAAGAGTGTCCATTTTGGGACTTCTCGTATTTTAGGAAATAGTATCGGTGGTCTCTATGCCCTCCTCTTCTTCTTATTAAATACCTTTTTCCACGAAGCTTTTTGGGTGACCTTGGTTGTTGTTCCCATCTGCACCATGTTAACCATTATGACAAATGTAGCCATGAATAATAAAGCGGGTGTTATTGGTGGTGTAGCGGCTATGTTAATCATTACCCTATCGATTCCGAGTGGTGAGACAATTTTGTACGTGTTTGCGCGTGTATCAGAAACTTTTATGGGAGTTTTTGTCGCAATTCTTGTAAATTACGATATTGACCGTATTCGTCTCTTTTTAGAGAAAAAAGAAAAATAATGTTACATTTTATGACATTATCAATTGACGTTTGTCTTTTTTTAGACTATAATAGACAGAAAGAAGGAAATTGTAAATGAAGGAAAAAGAATTTCGCCGAAATATGGCTGTTTTTCCTATCGGCAGTGTTATGAAGTTGACCGATCTATCGGCGCGTCAGATTCGTTATTATGAAGATCAAGAGTTGATTAAACCTGATCGAAACGAAGGAAATCGTCGCATGTATTCCTTGAATGACATGGATCGTCTGCTTGAAATCAAAGATTATATCTCTGAAGGTTATAATATCGCTGCCATTAAGAAAAAATATGCTGAACGTGAAGCGAAATCCAAGAAAGCGGTGAGTCAGACTGAGGTGCGTCGTGCACTTCACAATGAACTCCTCCAACAGGGTCGCTTTGCTTCAGTACGGTCACCTTTTGGTCGCGGTTAGGTAACCGCAAGTAGTCATACATTAAGGAGAAAACTCATGCCAATCACAGCTGCAGATATTCGTCGTGAAGTCAAGGAAAAAAATGTTACCTTTATTCGTCTTATGTTCTCAGATATTTTGGGAACCATGAAAAACGTCGAAATTCCTGCTACAGATGAACAGTTAGATAAAGTCTTGTCAAACAAGGCTATGTTTGATGGATCTTCTATTGAAGGTTTTGTACGTATCAATGAGTCAGATATGTACTTGTACCCAGACTTGGATACATGGACAGTCTTCCCTTGGGGAGATGAAAATGGAAGTGTTGCAGGTTTGATCTGTGATGTCTATACAACAGAAGGTGAACCATTTGCGGGTGACCCTCGTGGCAATTTGAAACGAGCTCTTCGTCACATGGAAGAAGTCGGATTCAAATCTTTCAACCTTGGTCCAGAGCCAGAATTCTTCCTATTTAAGTTGGATGAAAATGGAGACCCAACACTTGAAGTAAATGACAAGGGTGGCTACTTTGATTTGGCGCCTACTGACCTTGCGGACAATACGCGTCGTGAGATTGTGAATGTCTTGACCAAAATGGGATTTGAAGTAGAAGCGAGTCACCACGAGGTTGCGGTTGGACAACACGAAATTGACTTCAAGTACGATGAAGTTCTCCGTGCCTGCGATAAGATTCAAATCTTTAAGCTAGTTGTTAAAACCATTGCTCGCAAACATGGCCTTTACGCAACCTTTATGGCTAAACCAAAATTTGGTATTGCTGGATCAGGTATGCACTGTAATATGTCCTTGTTTGATGCAGAAGGAAATAACGCCTTCTTTGATCCAAATGATCCAAAAGGGATGCAGTTGTCAGAAACAGCCTACCATTTCCTTGGTGGTTTGATCAAGCATGCTTACAACTATACTGCCATCATGAACCCAACGGTTAACTCATACAAACGTTTGGTTCCAGGTTATGAAGCGCCTGTTTACATTGCTTGGGCTGGTCGTAACCGTTCGCCACTTGTGCGCGTGCCTGCTTCACGTGGTATGGGAACTCGTCTTGAGTTGCGTTCAGTGGATCCAATGGCGAACCCTTACATCGCTATGGCTGTTCTTTTGGAAGTTGGTTTGCATGGTATTGAAAACAAAATCGAAGCACCAGCTCCTATCGAAGAAAATATCTACATCATGACAGCAGAAGAGCGTAAGGAAGCTGGTATTACGGATCTTCCATCAACCCTTCATAACGCTTTGAAAGCTTTGACAGAAGATGAAGTTGTCAGAGCGGCTCTTGGAGAACATATCTATACTAGTTTCCTTGAAGCCAAACGAATCGAATGGGCAAGTTATGCAACCTTCGTTTCACAATGGGAAATTGATAATTATTTAGACCTTTACTAATATAGAAGAAAGATTGCCTGAGGGTGATCTTTTTTTTGATTTTTATATCGAGGTGTGATATGGTTTATATAACGAGATGCGATATATCGAACTGAATAGGAGGTGGAATAAATGGAATTAACGGATAAGATTCGTCGAGTTTATCTTCCAATGACGGAAACGGGCTTTTATATCTTGTTCTGTCTGCAAAAGGAACGTCATGGTTATAGTATTACGCAAAAGGTCAAGGAGATGACAGATTCGCAAGTTTCGATTAGTCCTGGAACTATGTATGGAACCTTGTCAAAAATGGAAAAGGATGGCTTGATTTCCTTTGTTCGCGAAGAGGAAAAACGTAAAATCTATCAGATCACAGACTTGGGACGAAAAGTTTTAGATATTGAATTGAAGCGTATTGAACGGCTCTATAGAAACAGTCGGGAGGAAGGATGATGGAAAAGAAAATTGTTTATCGGATTTTTACAATTGCGGATTATGAGAGGGAGGCTCTATACTTTAGAGAAATGCATGCTAAGGGATGGAAACTTAGGGAAGTAAGCTACTCTATCTTATTGTTTGCAGTTAAGTATACCTTTGAAAAGTGTCAGCCTGAGCAAGTGTCTTATCAGTTGGATTTTTACCCAATGGAAAAATCAGAGAGATCCTCCTATTTACAACTATTTAAAGACTGTGGCTGGGAGCATATTACAGACTTTAATAGTTTTTCCTATTTTAGAAAAGCGCATTCTGAAATTGAATCGGATGCAGAATTTGAAATCTATAATGACGCTGCTGGGAAGTTAGCTATGGTTAATCGCATTTTAAGACTGCGATTAGTACCTGTTTTACTTTTGCTAGCCATACATATACCATTCTTACTTAAATTGCTCAATAGGAGTAATGCGTATGGTCTATGGAGTTTTCTTGCGGTCGGGCTAGATGTTTTCTTGTCTTTAATCCTTTTGTTAATAGTTGCCTATATTAGCTGGAAGTTATGGCATAAAAAGAAGGAATTGTCAGATTTATGATAGGGTAGGTATGCTCAAAATTGGAGGGAAAGTCATGATAAATAAAAAGCAATTTCGGATTTTGTACTGACCCCAAAAAGTTAGACAATTAATTTATCCGAAGGATTTAGTTCTGTATTGCACAGGACTGAGTCCTTTT
>CAJNBY010000007.1 GCA_905221125.1 bacterium
ATCATCATAAGTTAATTTCATAATAAAAGCACCCCAAAAGTTAGATTTTTTCTGTCTAACTTTTGGGGTGCAGTTCAATTCGGGTTCCTTGCTTTTTAACATCGTATGTTATAGAGTATTATTTTTCTTTGCTTAAGTGAATGACTTGGTCGTAGTGTTTTAAGTCTTCTTCTGTGTAGTGGTGAATGACTTCTATGACTGTCTGTGGTAGGGACAAGAGTAAGTCACTGATCTTTCTGCTATTTTCCAAGTCAAGATTGGCCTTAATTTCATCTGCTAAGATGAGTTGGCTATCGTGGTAGAGGGCGCGGGAGATTTCAAGGCGTTGTTTCTCGCCACCAGACAGACTATCATTGCTGAGCGTTCGATTTTTCAAATGTTCTAACCCCGTTTTTTTGAGGATGTGAGTTAAAATTTCTTCTTTTTTATCCAGTCCTAGAAGGATATTGTCTTCCAGAGATAGCGTGTCAAAGTAATGGCTATCTTGGAGGATATAGGAACTAAAGCTTGTGATTTCTTGACGTGACAGGTTTTGACCAGCAAAGCTAATCTGTCCACTTGTCGGTGTCTCTTCTCCATGAATGATATTGAGTAGGGTTGTTTTACCAGAGCCACTTTCCCCGATAATGGCGATTTTTTCTCCTTGCTTAATGTGCATGGAAATCGGAGACAGGAGGCTATTCCCATCTTTTTCTAGGGAGATGGTGTTAAGCTGGATAGGGAAAATATTTTCTATGCTTCTAGGCGAGATGAAGTTAGACTGGCCCAAAAGTTTTTGGTATTTGTTGAGAAGAGTTCTATTCGCTTTTCGGGTGTTGGTAAAGTAAGCCAACTCTTGGAATTGATAACCGATATTATGGGAAACCAGATAGATGGCCACAAAACTCGCTGCATCTAAATAATTATAGTAGGTCATAAAGCCACCGATGACGATAGGTGTGACAGAACAAAAGGCATCGATGCTATTGATCAAGAGACTGTTTAAAGTTCGTTGCTTTTCATAGTTGATTTCGGCATCTAGACTGGTTTGTAATTGCTTTTGATAGCGAGCAAAAAAGAAATCTTGTCCCTGATAATGGCGAATTTGTTGGCTGCCACCAATAAAATTTGTCAAGCTTGATAAGTAGCTCTGGTTAACAGTTGACCGCTTTTCAGAAAGTGAATCCAAGCGCTTTGATCCGATAGCACTGCAGAGTACAGGAAAGGAGTAGAAGAGGATGAAAATCAAGCCTAAGTAAAAATTGGTCCACAAGGCATAGAGAATGGACACAGTGGTGAAACCAAGAGAAGAAATGATGATGACGGTTGGCTCGATATAGCTTTCTTCTAGTTGCTTGACGTCGTTTTCTAGGTCAGACAAAATATCCTTTTCATCAATCTCATAACTGCTTAAAAATCGCTTGAAAATAGCACTCTTGATTCCATATTTAAAGTCAGTAATCAAACGGGCGTAGTAATAGCGTTTCCCAGCTAAGCCTAGTAATAGAATGAGGTTTCCAAGGATTCCCAAAATCAAAACTTTCCAAAGAAGGCCTAGTTCTTGATTGGTAAAACTAGCAACAATATTCTGAACAAGGGCTGGCGTGATAATTGCTTCCAGCCAAGTAATGCCAATAGAAAAGAAGTAAAGTAAGAGGTGGTTCTTAGTAACAAATCTTCTCAGCATAAAGACTTGACCTCCTTATCGATATACATGTAATCAGTTTTAAAGTTATTATACTCCTTTATCTCAAATACTTCATATAAAAATATAAATTTTGTGGATATACAATTAAATGACAATGTCGTAATGTAACAGATTAAAACAAAAAGCGAACAAAACAGAATTCATTGTTTCGATTCGCTTTTTGTATTATTATCTAGATTTTTCTTGTAGCTCTGATAACATTTAGTCTGAGCAGGTACACTAATAACCGATGGAAAAAAATATGTACTTTAGATTATTTCCAAGCGCCACTGGCATCTACATAGTAACCATCAGGTGTGTAGGTATTGTGAAGCATCTTACCTGATGAAGCAAGGTAATACCAAGAGCCGCTATCTTTCACCCAGCCTGTTGCCATAGAGCCTGAGTTGTTTAGATAATACCAAGATCCACTATCTTTGATCCAACCTGTCGCCATAGAACCTGAGTCTTTTAGGTAATACCAAGAGTGATTATCATATAGCCAATCACTAGCAATCATAGCTCCTGATGATTTAAAGGCATACCAGTTGCCACCCTGATAGAGCCAAGTTTGATTGAACATGACTCCTTTATCATTCATAAAGTACCAAGTTCCCTTATCCTTAACCCAAGCATTTTTAACTAATTGCCCTTGTTTTTGATAGTACCACTTTTCACTGTAATCCTTTTTTAGCCAGCTTTCTGCTTTTACAATCGGATAAAGTATTTTGAAGGCTCCTGCCCCCCTGTAGGAATGACTGATAACTCCTGGTTTTTGAAGTTTCAATTCTTCATAGTCGTCTGCCCAAGCAAAGACTTTTTGACCATTGAGAGTCTCTGGTAAGGTAGCAGTGTAGGTCTTGGTTTGATAGTCCCATTTTGCATCAAGGTAGGTGTGTTGATCATTTGATTCGTCAATACGGAAGTAACCACTCTTTCCACCGTCATTATATACATCATCTACTACTTTAGTGGACCAGGTCTTTACTTCATTTCCGCTCTTGGCTTCTACCTTGATATCTCCTCTATAGCCATAAGGTACATAGAAATTCAGGTAACGCCCCTCTGTACCGACCATAGACTTGTCCTTTTCTTGACCTAGGAAATTGATAGTCTGATCTTGACCATTGAGACTGACTGTCCACTCGATTTTCTCAGTTTTTGGCAAATCCAAGACTTTGATATCTACTTCATGGCCATTGTTAAATCGAAGAATTTTGCCATCTTGATACTTAACGCCACCCTTAATAACCCACTCTTCTTCAAGATCGAAGGCCTTTCCCGAATGAGGGAAAGCTAGTAAAGCTAAACCTGCTATAGACAAACCGAATAGTGTGATTTTTTTTGATACTTTCATTTTCTTAACTCCTTATTTTTGAAATAAAACAAATTGACTGTTTTCTGGATAAACTGATACATGTTGCTCTTCGTGAATTTTTGATGCAGCTTCAAGGACTAGAGGATAAGAGTATTGATACAGTTCCTCTAAAGTGATTTTTCCGTCAGTATTGGAAATGATTTTATTTTGAAGTGAATCCCAACCTGTACCCATTGCCCAGTATCTGGTGGCAAGACTACCTACTCCGACTGCACTATACGATTTTTCACCTTTCCAAGAGGCACATAGTACGAGGAACTTAGAATCAAGCATTTCACCATTCTTGCTTGCTAGATCTCCTGTTGAAAATCCTGCCAAAAATGCTTGTTCATCAAATCTTTCTTCAGACTTGGAGACGGCCTTTTCATCTGATTTACCTACATCTATAATTGTTCCTGAATAGCAACAATCCAGCATAACCACAAACTTACCTTTGTATTGTTTCAGTAGAGATGTCAATTCCCAGCCTGAAAATGTCTGACCATCGCTACCAAGATAGATTCTTCCGTCTCTTCCTCCATGACAAGTAAGGTAAAGATAGTTCACATCGCTTTCGCTAGAAGATTTGAAAAGCTCTTGCATTTTTGCAATAATCTCGGACTTAGTTTTATCTGGGAAACGAACAACTTTACTAAAGTTTTGGTTACTAAAAACCTTTTCCATAGCATTAACGTCTTCGATAGGTACTTCTATCGTTGATGTTTCACCAAGAACTAAAGCACGGCGATTAATCGTTTGTCTTGCTCCACTACTAGCAAAGAAATAAGTATCATCTCCAATATTGTGCCAACCTGTCTGCATAGCACCGCTATCAGCTAAATAATATTGTTTTCCTTCGATAGTCTGTAGGCCAGTTTGCATGACACCGCTAGTATTTAAATAGTACCAACTACCAGAAATCAAACACCAGCCTGTTTTCATAGCACCACTATCATCTAGATAATACCAATTTCCATATTCATTAAACCAACCTGTTTTCATCCAACCTTCACTATCAAAATAGTACAGGTTTCATTAATCTTTTCCCACCCGTTTCTAGTGTAAGAACCGTTAGAATGTTTATACCACCAACTGCCATTGGAGTGACTATAAGCCTAGGGAGAGATAGATTCTTGAGCAGAAACTGGTTTATTTACTGCTAGTGTTGTCGCTAGGCTCGGTAAAGCAACTGATGACAATAAAATTTTTTTCATAATGATATTGTCCTTTCTGTTTTATTTTTGTATAATCATAATCATATCACAAATAAAAAAACAGGTTTTATTTTTTGCAGAAATGGAAGAGGAATGCTATGGAAAATTTTGGAGCAGTTTTAAAGGATATCCGTATTTCAAAAAATTTTCGTCTTAAAGATTTGGCTTGTGATAAGATTAGTGAGTCAACTATTTCTCGTTTCGAAAATGGGATTACAAAATTATCTATTGATCATTTTTATATTTTGTTAAATCGCCTGGGGATCTCATTTTCGGAATTTGAAGAATTAGTCCATTGCTATTATTCCAAAAAAGAATGTTTTTTTGAAGAACTAGAGCATGCTGTGAACTCTTCAGATATCGTTTTGTTACAAGAACTAATAAAGAAAATAGAACTAAAACAAAAGCAGGAAAAAAGTTTATGCAATTGTCACATAAAGTTGATTGCTGAACAACAGATTAATCGCCTTGCAACCCTTCCTTACAATGCATCTAAATGTAATGAGCTAATCAAGTATTTGCTTTCTGTAGATAATTGGATGGAGTATGAACTGAAAATTTTCTATAATTCGGTGTTTTTTATGAACACTAAGACCATAAGCTTATTATATAGAGTGGTAATCAAGAAAACACGACATTTTTTAAAAACAGATATGGGAACACATAGAGTAATTCCTTTATATTTATTTAATTTAGAATTATTATTAAAAAATAATTTGTTAGATAGCGCTCAATTTTTTATAGATGATTTAGAAAATTTACTGACTAGACAAGGATATTATTTTGAAAAGACTTATTTACTTTTTTTAAAAGGTATTTATCTCATAAAAACGAATCAAGTAGAGTTAGGTAAAAAAGAATGTTCCAAAGCTATGAAAATATGTAAGGAATATAATGATAGTGTCACAATAGAGAAATTAAATAAGACCTTTAAATCAGATTTAAAAGGATTTGTTTTTTAAATAAAGTTAGACAGAAAATGAGATAAAAGAAAAAGGATAGCCTCTCTGCGATGAGATGTTATCCTTTTTGATTTTAAAATTATTGCAAATTAACCTTGTTTTTCAAGATATAGTAGGTTCCGAGATAAAAGATAGCTATGAAAATGAGTTCTTCAAAAATGCCTGTACTTGCTCCCATATAGAAATTATCATTAAATCCTGCAAGTGAATTGACATAGAAGTTAGTACTGGTATTGAAGAAGACTTCAATAAATCCAATGACGATTTGGATACCAATGTAGGCTGCAACAGCGAGTGCTGTACGGTATTCATTGAAAAGCTGTCCAATGGAAATAGCCAGGTAGATGCAGAGGATTCCTGAAATGGTATTTAGTAGGAAGGATATACCTGTAAGAAAGATCTGAGGGAGATGAGTTTCTACAAATGTAATCACATAAGAAAGAGGAATCCATTCTGAAACCGTTATAGTCACAATAAGAAAAGCACTTAGAGCCAGTACAGCCGAGCTAAGTATAGACCAGATGAAGGCTCCGACTAATTTAGCAGTGATGATATGGTGTTCAGAAACTGGCAAGGTCAAAGTCAGATAGCCTTGGCGGTCATAGACACTTCCTTTGAAGCGTTTGATAATCAAGAAAAGAGTTGAAATCCCCAGTGTAATCATCAAACCACCAAAGACGAGAGCCAGAAAGATAAATAGGAAAGGTTGGCTATCTTTGAAAGATATATAATTATAGTAGTGGCCTTGCATTCCTATGGGGATAGAAAGGGCTAGAACAGCAGCGTAGAGGGCTAAATACCACTTGTTAACATTTTTAAATTCGTAGCGAACTAAATTCCAAAACATAATAATCTCCTTTGCTTAGGCCTTAAATTCCTGACGGAAGAGCTGGTCAATGGATTCACCTGACTCGTAGCGAATATCATCTACATTACCTTGACGGACGACTTTTCCGTCTTTGAGAAAGACAATTTCATCTAAGATTGGCTCGATATCAGAAATCAAGTGGGTAGAAATCAAAACGGTAGAAGTTGGGGAGTAGTTGTTGATAATGGTATTGAGGATATACTCACGGGCTGCTGGGTCCACTCCACCAATAGGTTCGTCCAGAACGTAGAGACGAGCATCACGGCTCATAACCAAAATCAGTTGGACCTTTTCCTTGTTCCCTTTTGATAGTTTCTTGAGACGACTATTTTCATCAATGCCAAGGTCCGCAAGCAGATGATGGGCACGTTCCAGATTGAAATCTTTATAGAAGGTCTTAAAGTAGGTTAGGGCTTCTTTGACCTTCATTTGTTCATTGAGATAGGTTGTATCCGGCAAATAAGCTACGATAGCCTTGGTTGCTGGGCTTGGGTCCATGTCGTTGATGAGGACACGTCCTTGGTCTGGTTGTAAGAGGCCATTGATTAGTTTAATCAAGGTTGTTTTCCCTGAGCCGTTTGGTCCAAGGAGACCAACAATTTTTCCAGCTGGAATGTCAAGAGAAACATTTTCAAGGGCTGGGGTTGCTCCATAAGATTTGGATACATTTTCAAATGCTAGTAATGACATAGGCTTAAACTCCTTTAATATAATCGCCGACTACGCCTGGTAGTTCTTCTTTTTCATAGCCAAAATGGGTCATGGAGGAAACGAAGTGTTCCAATTCTTCTTCCGATAATTGTTTGCGTGATTGGGCGATCAGTTCCTTATCTTCAGTCACAAATCGTCCAGTTGTTCGCTTGCTGTAGACAAATCCTTCTCGTTCAAGGTCTGACAAGGCTCTTTGGATGGTGTTTGGATTGACACCGGCCTCGCTAGCCAGCTCTCGCACGGTTGGAAGTTGTTGATTGGGTTCCAGCGTATGGGAAACAATCTGAAGCTTGATTTTCTCCATAATCTGTAAATAGATGGGTTTTTTGTTGTCAAATGTCCAGGACATCTTGGTCTCCTTTCTCTTATCTCTTTGTCTTAATTAAATAATACAACAAAACAAAAAACTTGTCAAGCAAAAAGAAGAATTGTTTTGGGAATCGCTTAAAAAATGGTATAATGAAAAGAAAACGATAAGGAGGGAAAGGATGCGTTGTCCAAAATGTGGGGCTACCAAGTCAAGTGTTATCGATAGTCGCCAAGCAGAAGAAGGGAACACCATTCGTAGAAGACGTGAGTGCGACGAATGCCAGCACCGTTTTACGACCTACGAACGGGTAGAAGAAAGAACCTTAGTGGTCGTTAAAAAAGATGGCACACGGGAACAATTCTCCAGAGATAAAATCTTTAATGGAATTATCCGCTCAGCCCAGAAACGTCCTGTGTCAAGTGATGAAATCAACATGGTAGTCAATCGTATCGAACAGAAACTCCGTGGTCGAAATGAAAACGAAATTCAAAGTGAGGACATTGGTTCACTCGTCATGGAGGAGTTGGCTGAGTTAGATGAGATTACCTATGTACGTTTTGCCAGTGTCTATCGTAGTTTTAAGGATGTGAGTGAGCTAGAGAGCTTGCTCCAACAAATCACTCAGTCCTCTAAAAAGAAAAAGGAAAGATAAATGAAGCCAATTGACCGTTTTTCTTATCTAAAGAATAATCGGGTGTCGCAAGATACCTCATCTCTGGTACAGTGCTACCTCCCGATTATCGGTCAGGAGGCACTGAGCCTTTATCTTTATACAATCAGTTTTTGGGACAATGGCAGAAAGGAATACCTCTTTTCAAGCATTCTCAACCATCTCAACTTTGGGATGGATAGACTGATAAAATCCCTGAAAATCCTATCTGCTTTCAATCTCTTGACCCTCTATCAAAAGGGTGATGCTTATCAGCTAGCCCTCCATGCTCCTCTCTCGAGTCAAGATTTCTTAGAACATCCTGTTTATCGCAGACTCTTGGAGAAAAAGATTGGCGATGCAGCTGTGGAGGATTTGAAAGTTGAAAGTGCTGATGGTGAAGAAATCTCTGTCTCACTCAATCAAGTCTTTCCAGATTTGGCAGAGCTGGGAAGTCAAGAAGACCTTGGTCTCAAGAAGAAAGTGGCCAATGATTTTGACTTGGACCATTTTCGTCAGCTGATGGCTCGAGATGGGCTTCGTTTTGCGGATGAGCAGTCAGATGTCTTGAATCTGTTTGCTATTGCCGAGGAGAAAAAATGGACTTGGTTTGAGACCTATCAATTGGCCAAGTCAACAGCTGTTTCCCAGGTTATTTCAACCAAACGCATGCGGGAAAAAATTGCTCAAAAACCAGTTTCCTCTGACTTTAATCCTAAGGAAGCAACCATTATTAAAGAAGCCAAAAGTAAGACTGCTCTGCAGTTCTTGGCAGAAATCAAGCAGACACGCAAGGGAACCATTACCCAAACAGAAAGAGAACTCTTGCAACAGATGGCTGGCTTGGGCTTGCTGGACGAAGTCATCAATATCATTCTCTTATTGACCTTTAATAAAGTGGATTCGGCAAATATCAATGAGAAATATGCCATGAAGGTAGCAAATGACTATGCCTATCAAAAGATACATTCGGCAGAAGAAGCAGTCTTGCGCATTCGTGAACGTGGGCAAAAGAGTCAGGCTCAAAAGGCTAGTAAACCCGGTCCTGCCAAGTCCAATGTACCCAAGTGGAGCAATCCAGATTATAAGAATGAAACCAGCGAGGAAACTCGTCTGGAACTAGAGCGTAAGAAACAAGAACTATTAGCTCGATTAGAAAAAGGAGGAGATTAGATGGAAAGTGTCGGAGACGTACTCAAGCGTCAACCTAGCCGTTTTCATTATCAAGATTTGGTCCAGAAAATCATGAAGGACCCTGATGTTGCGGCCTTTATCCAGCAAGAAAACCTCAGCCCAGAGGAATTGAATCGCAGTATCTCCAAATTTAATCAGTACATCACCGAGCGCGATAAGTTTCTCCGTGGAGATACAGATTATATTGCCAAAGGCTACAAGCCGATTTTGGTTATGAATCATGGCTATGCGGATGTTTCTTATGAAGAAACTCCTGAGCTAATCGCAGCGGAAAAAGAAGCGGCTATTAAAAACCGTCTCAAGTTAATCAATCTGCCAGCCAGTCTCAAGAAAGCTAGTTTGGCTCAAGTTGACTTGGATGATTTGGGACGCTTATCAGTTTTTGAAAAGCTACTAGCCTTTGTTGAGCAATATCCAGCTATTCGAAAAGGTCTTTACTTATATGGAGACTTTGGTGTGGGTAAAAGTTTCATGGTGGCTGCCTTGGCCCATGATTTATCAGAAAAACGTGGTGTTTCATCAACCCTTCTCCACTATCCTAGTTTTGTCATCGATGTCAAAAATGCTATCGGTGATGGCAATGTTAAGACCTTGGTGGATGAGCTTAAGCTTTCTGAAGTCCTGATTTTAGATGATATTGGTGCCGAGCAATCAACAGCTTGGGTGCGGGATGAAATCCTACAAGTCATTCTCCAATATCGGATGCAGGAAAATTTACCGACCTTTTTCACTTCCAACTTCAACTTTGAAGAATTGGAACTGCATTTCGCTAAAGGGAAACATGGAAATGACGAAACCTGGGAAGCCAGACGGGTCATGGAACGCATCCGTTATTTGGCCGAGGAGACTCGTTTAGAAGGAGTAAACCGCCGATGACAGAAACGATTGAACTGATGAAAGCTCATAAGTCTGTTCGAAGATTTAAGGAACAGGCCCTTCCTCAGGAAGACTTGACTGAAATCTTGACAGCAGCCCAAATGGCCTCGTCTTGGAAGAATTTCCAATCCTACTCTGTGATTGTAGTACGAAGTAAAGAGAAGAAAGATGCTTTGTATGAATTGGTGCCTCAAGAAGCCATTCGCCAATCAGCTGTTTTCCTTCTCTTTGTCGGAGATTTGAACCGAGCGGAAAAGGGAGCCCGACTTCATACTGACTCATTCCAACCTCAAGGTGTGGAAGGCCTCTTGATTAGTTCAGTCGATGCAGCTCTTGCTGGTCAAAATGCCCTGCTGGCGGCTGAAAGTTTGGGCTATGGTGGTGTTATCATTGGCCTGGTTCGTTACAAGTCAGAAGAAGTGGCAGAACTCTTTAACCTGCCTGACTACACTTATCCAGTTTTTGGGATGGCACTAGGTCTTCCAAATGAAGAACATGAAGTCAAACCTCGCTTGCCATTGAATCAAGTGGTTTTTGAGGAAGAATATCAGGAACAGACAGTTGATGTGATTGAGGCTTACGACCGTGTACAGGCTGACTATGCTGGAGCGCGTGCGACCACAAGCTGGAGTCAGCGTCTAGCAGAACAGTTTGGTCAAGCAGAACCAAGCTCAACTAGAAAAAATCTTGAACAGAAGAAGTTATTGTAGAAAGTGAGAAATTATGGCCCTACCAACTATTGCCATTGTAGGACGTCCCAATGTTGGGAAATCAACCCTATTTAATCGGATCGCTGGTGAGCGAATCTCCATTGTAGAAGATGTCGAAGGAGTGACACGTGACCGTATCTATGCGACGGGTGAGTGGCTCAATCGCTCTTTTAGCATGATTGATACAGGAGGAATCGATGATGTCGATGCTCCTTTCATGGAACAAATCAAGCACCAGGCAGAAATTGCTATGGAAGAAGCTGATGTTATCGTTTTTGTCGTGTCTGGTAAGGAAGGGATTACCGATGCAGACGAATACGTAGCCCGTAAGCTTTATAAGACCCATAAACCAGTTATCCTCGCAGTTAACAAGGTGGACAACCCTGAGATGCGAAATGATATCTATGATTTTTATGCCCTCGGTTTGGGTGAACCACTGCCTATCTCATCTGTCCACGGTATCGGTACAGGGGATGTGCTAGATGCCATCGTAGAAAATCTTCCAAATGAATATGAAGAAGAAAATCCAGATGTCATTAAGTTTAGCTTGATTGGTCGTCCAAACGTTGGAAAATCAAGCTTGATCAATGCTATCTTGGGAGAAGACCGTGTCATTGCTAGTCCTGTTGCTGGAACTACGCGTGACGCCATTGATACCCACTTTACAGATACAGATGGTCAAGAGTTTACCATGATTGATACAGCTGGTATGCGTAAGTCTGGTAAGGTTTATGAAAATACCGAGAAATACTCTGTCATGCGTGCCATGCGTGCTATTGACCGCTCGGATGTGGTCTTGATGGTCATCAATGCGGAAGAAGGTATCCGTGAATACGACAAGCGTATCGCAGGATTTGCCCATGAAGCTGGTAAAGGGATGATTATCGTGGTCAACAAGTGGGATACGCTTGAAAAAGACAACCACACCATGAAAAACTGGGAAGAAGATATCCGTGAGCAGTTCCAATACCTGCCTTACGCACCGATTATCTTTGTATCAGCTTTGACCAAGCAACGTCTTCACAAACTTCCTGAGATGATCAAACAAATCAGCGAAAGTCAAAACACGCGTATTCCATCAGCTGTCTTGAACGATGTCATCATGGATGCCATTGCCATCAACCCAACACCGACAGACAAAGGAAAACGTCTCAAGATTTTCTACGCGACCCAAGTGGCAACCAAACCACCAACCTTTGTTATCTTTGTCAACGAAGAAGAACTCATGCACTTTTCTTACCTGCGTTTCTTGGAAAATCAAATCCGCAAGGCCTTTGTCTTTGAAGGAACACCAATCCATCTAATCGCAAGAAAACGTAAATAAAAAAGTAGAATCTGGAATGACATTTCCAGATTTTTTTGATAGAATGAAGGTAAAGAAAACGCTATCAAGTAGAGGGAGGCTGGTGATGAAACATCTGTTTAAATTGATAATCTTGTTTCCCTGGTTTTACTTTTTCAGCTGGATTGAAAAGGACAATAGAGATAGTAAATTTTTCCCAATTTTTTACTATTTTTACTGGTTTTACATCCCCCTCTATGCTCTTTTTAGCCTTGCTTGGACAGTTATTTCAGTTCTGTTTTTCAATATTGTCTTGAGAAATTTGACAGATATCAAGTTATGGGGCATTTGGTTTCTTTTTATTCTACTAGCTATTGGTATGAATAGGTTAACTTATTTCTGTTTCAAAAAAATGCTTCGCTTGAGACGAGAACTAGGAAAGTCTAAGGGTGGAAGGCATTGATTTATATGTTTTTTAATAGGAGGTAGCTTATGAAGATTCCTCTCTTAACTTTGGCAAGGCATAAATTTGTTTATGTCTTGCTTACTTTGATTTTTCTTGCTTTGGTTTATCGTGATTTTTTGATGACTTATTTCTTTTTTGATATTCATGCACCTGACCTAGTCAAATTCGATGGACAAGCAATTAAAAATGACTTATTAAAATCAGCTTTAGATTTTCGTATTCTCCAGTTCAATTTAGGTTTTTATCAATCATTTATTATTCCAATTATCATTTCTTTGCTAGGTTTTCAATATATTCAGCTGAAAAATAAAGTTTTACGATTGAGTATTGGAAGAGAAGTGAGTTATCAACGGTTAAAAAGAAAGTTGACTTTTCAACTTGCAAGTATCCCTTGTGTGATATATTTAGTGACTGTGCTGATAATTGCAATCATAACCTATTTCTTTGGGACTTTTTCGCCTCTGGAATGGAATTCTCTATTTTCTGATGGAAGTAGTTTACAAAGGCTCTTGGATGGAGAGATAAAAAGTTATCTGTTTTTTATATGTGTCCTTTTAATCGGTATCTTCATCAATACGGTCTATTTTTTAAAAATAGTTGATTATTTAGGGAATGTGACTCGTTCGGCAATCGCCTATTTGATGTTTCTTTGGCTTGGTTCTATGTTGCTCTATAGTGCCTTGCCTTACTATATGGTTCCTATGACGAGTTTGATGCAAGCTAGCTATGGGGATGTAAGTTTGATGAAACTCTTTACTCCTTACATCCTTTACATCGTCTCTTATATGGTGCTTGAAAAATATGAAGATAATGTTTAAGAATTTTAACAATATTTGGCTAAAGAGAAAGATCGTTTTACTACTTCGTATAGTTTTGATGATGGTTTTGATCAACTATCTATTGTCAATAGCGGTTCAAAAGCAGGATGTTTTTCTCTTTTTCAAGAGGGAATTGATTTCAATCTTTTCCTATAATGACTATTCTGAAGCGAATTTAGAAATCCCCAAACTCTTGTTAAACCTTTCGCTTTTCATGGTAGGATGGCTCTCAGTCATTTTACTTGAAAGTGATTTGGCAGACCATTACCATCACTTGATTCGCTATCAATCAACCTCCTTTTTCGATTATACAAGGAAACGATTGGTTGTCATTTCTAAATTTTTTACTCAAGATTTATTTGTCTGGTTTCTTGGTTTACTTCCTCTAGGATTTCATTTCAAAACAGTTGCTCTCTTCTTTTTACTTGCTCAGTTAATGATGTTGTATTTGTTACTGTCTTATCTGATAGCACTTATTAGTGTAGGCGCTGGCTTTTCGTTTTTTCTATATTTTTTAGCATTTGTGGGCCAAGAATGGATGATGGATCATATTGTAATAGTATATTTAGGACTCTTAACTCTATTAGTTAGTTTGATTGTTAGTCGGTTAGAAGAGTCGTTTAAGAAAGGATAAACGATGAGACTTGAAATTATAAACGGACAGAAAAATTACGGGGAAAGACCTATTTTAAATGAGTTAAATCTGGTCTTTCAATCAGGAAATATTTACGGTCTTAAAGGGGATAATGGATCTGGTAAGACAGTTCTTTTAAAGATACTTGCTGGTTATATTAAGCTTGATAAAGGAAAAGTTCTTCAAGACGGGAAAGTCTACGGGATAAAAAATCATTATATTCAGGATGCAGGGATTTTAATTGAAAAAGTCGAGTTTTTATCTCATTTATCTCTGAGAGAAAATTTGCGATTGTTAAGGTATTTTTCATCTGAAATTACTGAAAAAAGAATTGCCGATTGGATCCAATATTATAATTTACAGGAATTTGAAGACATTGAATACCGTCATTTATCCTTAGGAACGAAGCAAAAAATGGCCTTGATTCAAGCCTTTATTGCCGAACCATCTATACTCTTTCTCGATGAACCTATGAATGCTTTAGATGAGAAGAGTGTGAGGTTGACAAAACAGGTCATTTTATCTTATCTGAAAAAAGAAAATGGTTTGGTTATCCTGACATCGCACATATCGGAAGATATTTCAGATCTTTGTACAGAGGTATTATTTGTCGAAAATGGGCATATACAGTATTCAAAAGATATACAAGCTTAGGAGGTAGCTTATGGCACATCTAAAATCATTTATTACACGCTATTCTAAGGTCTATATTGGTTTAGTTCTGTTGATCTGGATTACTTTCTTCTTTCTTCCTTGGGGCAGTCCGATTCTGGGGGGAAAGATTGACCTCTTCAGCATACAGAAAGTCTTGCTAGTTTTTGGTATTCTGTCTATTTTGATGGCCTTTCTGTCCAAGAAAGTCAGTCTCTTTGTTTTTGGACTCATCTGCTGTTTTTCTCTTTGGATTAATCTATTTATCCTATTTGCGATTTTGCCGATTTTTGGCAATTAAAGTATCATAAAAGTCAGAGAGGTTAGCTTGGAAACTAGCCTCTTTTTCCTTTTCAAAATGGGGATTCTTCCTTGAAAATAATCAGTAATTGTGCTAAAATTAAAAGAACATTCTAAAATATTCGGAATTTAAAGTAAGGAAAAACATGGCTAATATTTTAAAAACAATTATCGAAAATGATAAAGGAGAAATCCGTCGTCTAGAAAAGATGGCTGACAAGGTTTTCAAATATGAAGACCAAATGGCTGCTTTGACTGACGACCAACTAAAAGCAAAAACAGTTGAATTTAAAGAACGTTATCAAAATGGAGAATCACTGGATTCACTGCTTTATGAAGCATTTGCGGTTGTCCGTGAGGGTGCCAAACGTGTCCTAGGTCTCTTCCCATATAAGGTTCAGGTCATGGGGGGAATCGTTCTTCACCATGGTGACGTGCCAGAAATGCGTACAGGGGAAGGGAAAACCTTGACTGCGACTATGCCAGTATACCTCAACGCCCTTTCAGGTAAAGGGGTTCACGTAGTTACGGTCAATGAATACCTGTCAGAACGTGACGCGACTGAGATGGGTGAATTGTACTCATGGCTTGGTTTGTCAGTAGGAATTAACTTGGCTGCCAAATCTCCAATGGAGAAAAAAGAAGCCTATGAGTGTGATATTACATACTCAACCAACTCAGAAATCGGATTTGACTACCTTCGTGATAACATGGTCGTCCGTGCTGAAAACATGGTACAACGTCCGCTTAACTATGCCCTGGTCGATGAGGTTGACTCTATCTTGATTGACGAAGCCCGTACACCATTGATTGTATCAGGTGCCAACGCGGTTGAAACCAGTCAGCTCTACCATATGGCAGACCACTATGTAAAATCCTTGGACAAAGACGACTACATCATCGATGTGCAGTCTAAGACTATCGGTTTGTCTGATTCAGGGATTGACAAGGCTGAAAGCTACTTCAAGCTTGAAAATCTCTATGATATCGAAAACGTGGCTTTGACTCACTTTATCGATAACGCCCTTCGTGCCAACTACATCATGCTTCTTGATATTGACTATGTGGTGAGCGAAGAGCAAGAAATCTTGATTGTCGACCAATTTACAGGTCGTACCATGGAAGGTCGTCGTTATTCTGATGGATTGCACCAAGCCATTGAAGCAAAAGAAGGTGTGCCAATCCAGGATGAAACCAAGACCTCTGCCTCAATCACTTACCAAAACCTTTTCCGTATGTACAAGAAATTGTCTGGTATGACGGGTACAGGTAAGACTGAGGAAGAAGAATTCCGTGAAATCTACAACATTCGTGTTATTCCAATCCCAACAAACCGTCCTGTTCAACGTATTGACCACTCAGACCTTCTTTATGCTAGCATTGAGGCTAAGTTTAAGGCGGTTGTTGAAGACGTTAAGGCTCGTTACCAAAAAGGTCAGCCTGTCTTGGTTGGTACAGTAGCGGTTGAAACTAGTGATTACATTTCTAAGAAATTGGTCGCAGCTGGCGTTCCTCACGAAGTCTTGAATGCCAAAAACCACTATAAAGAAGCCCAAATCATCATGAATGCTGGTCAACGTGGTGCCGTTACTATCGCAACCAACATGGCCGGTCGTGGTACTGACATCAAGCTTGGTGAAGGGGTTCGCGAATTGGGTGGACTTTGTGTGATTGGTACAGAACGCCATGAAAGTCGTCGTATCGATAACCAGCTTCGTGGACGTTCAGGTCGTCAAGGAGATCCAGGTGAGTCACAATTCTACCTATCTCTTGAAGATGATTTGATGAAACGTTTTGGTTCTGAACGCTTGAAGGGAATCTTTGAACGCTTGAACATGTCTGAAGAGGCCATTGAGTCTCGTATGTTGACACGTCAAGTTGAAGCGGCGCAAAAACGTGTCGAAGGAAATAACTATGATACCCGTAAACAAGTCCTTCAATACGATGATGTCATGCGTGAACAACGTGAGATTATCTACGCTCAACGTTACGACGTCATCACTGCAGACCGTGACTTGGCACCTGAAATTCAGGCTATGATCAAACGTACGATTGGTCGTGTCGTTGATGGTCATGCGCGTGCGAAACAAGATGAAAAACTAGAAGCAATTTTGAACTTTGCTAAGTACAACTTGCTTCCAGAAGATTCTATTACGATGGAAGACTTGTCAGGCTTGTCTGATAAGGCCATTAAGGAAGAACTCTTCCAACGTGCCTTGCAAGTTTACGATAGTCAGGTTTCAAAACTACGTGATGAAGAAGCAGTTAAAGAATTCCAAAAAGTTTTGATTCTACGAGTGGTAGATAACAAGTGGACAGATCATATCGATGCCCTCGATCAATTGCGTAATGCAGTTGGACTTCGTGGCTATGCTCAGAACAACCCAGTTGTTGAGTATCAGGCAGAAGGTTTCCGTATGTTTAATGATATGATTGGTTCGATTGAGTTTGATGTGACACGTTTGATGATGAAAGCACAAATTCATGAACAAGAAAGACCACAAGCAGAACACCATATCAGTACAACAGCGACTCGCAATATCGCTGCCCACCAAGCAAATATGCCTGAAGATTTGGATTTGAGCCAGATTGGACGGAATGACCTTTGCCCATGTGGTTCTGGTAAGAAGTTTAAAAACTGTCACGGTAAAAGACAATAAAATGAGATAGTTTAGAGGCGGATACCTTGTGAAAAGTAAATTTTTACTTGGTATCCGTTTGATTTATAAGGAGATGAGTTATGGTATTTACAGCAAAAAGTCCTAAAATTAATATTGAAGAAGTTCGTGCCTTATCAAAATTAGAAGGCCAAGCTTTGGAGAGAAAATCACAGCGCGATCAAGAGCTAGAAGCCATTATACGTGGAGAAAACCAACGGATTCTCTTGGTAATCGGGCCATGCTCATCTGACAATGAAGAAGCTGTCCTGGAGTACGCTAAGCGTTTGGCAGCTTTGCAAGAAGAAGTAGCAGACCGTATTTTTATGGTTATGCGCGTTTATACAGCCAAACCTCGTACCAACGGAGATGGATACAAGGGCTTGATTCACCAGCCTAATGCGACAGAAGCGCCAAGCCTCATCAACGGAATCAAAGCTGTTCGCCATCTTCACTATCGTGTCATCACGGAAACTGGTATGACAACAGCTGATGAAATGCTTTATCCTGAAAATCTACCGCTTGTAGATGATTTGATTTCTTATATGGCTGTTGGTGCCCGTTCAGTTGAAGACCAACAACACCGTTTTGTGGCAAGTGGGGCAGATTTCGCGACTGGTTTTAAAAATCCAACCTCAGGAAATCTCAATGTTATGTTTAATGGGATTTATGCTGCTCAAAACAAACAAAGCTTCCTTTTCCTAGGAAAAGAAGTGGAAACAACTGGTAATCCTCTTTCGCACGCCATTCTTCGTGGAGCGATTAATGAGTATGGTAAGAATATTCCTAACTACTACTATGATAATTTGATGGATACCATTGCCCAGTATGAGAAGATGGGCTTGGAAAATCCATTTATCATTGTGGACACCAATCATGACAATTCTGGTAAGCAACATATGGACCAAATTAGAATTGTCCGCCAGACCTTGATTAACCGTGATTGGAATGAAAAAATCAAGCAGTACGTTCGTGGCTTTATGATTGAGTCTTATCTAGAAGACGGCCGTCAAAACGAACCGGAAGTATTTGGCAAGTCTATCACAGACCCTTGCCTGGGCTGGGAAAATACGGAAGCCCTTGTCAGAGAAATCTACCAAACGTTAGGAGAATAAGATGGCATTTATTGAAAAAGGTCAAGAAATCGATATTGAATCAATCAAGGCAGAAACCCAATTGTCTGCGGAAACCTTGCGACTAAAGGAGCGTCGTGACAGAGAATTGGCAGACATCATTTCAGGAGAAGACGACCGTATCCTTTTGGTGATTGGTCCTTGTTCTTCTGATAATGAAGAAGCTGTCTTGGAATATGCTCGCCGTTTATCAGCCTTGCAAAAGAAGGTGGCGGACAAGATTTTCATGGTTATGCGTGTTTATACTGCTAAACCTCGCACAAACGGAGACGGTTATAAAGGTTTGGTTCACCAACCAGATACCTCTAAGGCTCCAAGTTTAATTAACGGCTTGCAGGCTGTGCGCCAGTTGCACTACCGCGTGATTACAGAGACTGGTTTGACAACGGCAGATGAGATGCTTTATCCGTCAAATCTGGTCTTGGTAGATGATTTGGTCAGCTACCATGCTGTGGGGGCTCGTTCTGTGGAAGACCAAGAGCACCGCTTTGTGGCTTCAGGGATTGATGCACCAGTCGGGATGAAAAATCCAACCTCTGGAAATTTGGGCGTTATGTTTAACGGTATCTATGCTGCTCAAAACAAACAGACCTTCCTCTTCCATGGCCAAGAAGTTGAGACTTCAGGTAATCCTTTGGCCCACGTCATCCTTCGTGGCGCAGTCAATGAATATGGGAAAAATGAGCCTAACTTTTACTATGAAACCTTGCTAAATGCCATTGAACGTTATGAGACAATGGGACTTGAAAATCCTTTTATCCTCATCGACACCAACCATGATAACTCAGGCAAGCAATATATGGAGCAGATTCGAATTGTTCGCCAGACCTTGCAAAATCGTGATTGGAATGAGAAAATCAAAAAGACGGTTCGAGGTTTTATGATTGAATCTTACTTGGCAGATGGTCGTCAAAACCAACCAGAGGTCTTTGGATGTTCTATTACCGACCCTTGCCTAGGTTGGGAAAATACAGAGGCTTTGGTAGAAGAGATTTATGCTACCTTGACAAAATAAGTGAAAAGGATGGAGTTGGGGAATCTCAACTCCTTTTGATGAGAATGATAGTTGGACACGGAATTGATATCGAAGAATTGGCTTCGATAGAAAGAGCAGTTACACGACATGAAGGATTTGCCAAGCGCGTGCTGACAGCTAAGGAAATGGAACGCTTCACCAGTCTCAAAGGGCGCAGGCAGATTGAATATTTGGCTGGTCGCTGGTCAGCTAAGGAGGCCTTTTCCAAAGCTATGGGAACGGGTATTGGCAAGCTCGGTTTTCAGGATTTGGAAGTCTTGAACAATGAACGCGGGGCACCTTATTTTAGTCAGTCACCGTTTTCGGGAAAGATTTGGCTGTCTATCAGCCATACAGATCAGTTTGTGACAGCCAGTGTCATTTTGGAGGAAAATCATGAAAGCTAGTCCACATAGACCAACCAAGGCTCTGATTCATCTGGGAGCTATTCGACAAAACATTCAACAAATGGGGGCTCATATCCCTGAAAGAACGCTCAAATTTGCAGTGGTCAAAGCCAATGCTTATGGGCATGGGGCTGTTGCCGTTGCCAAGGCGATTCAAGATGATGTTGATGGTTTTTGCGTTTCGAATATCGATGAGGCCATTGAACTCAGACAGGCTGGACTTAGCAAGAGAATCCTCATTTTAGGAGTTTCTGAAATCGAAGTTGTTTCTCTAGCTAAAGAATATGACATCACCTTGACAGTGGCTGGGCTAGAGTGGACACAAGCTCTTTTAGATAGGGAAGCAGACCTATCAGGTTTGACAGTCCACCTCAAGATTGATTCAGGGATGGGACGGATTGGTTTTAGAGATGCCAGTGAGGCTGATCAGGCTCAAGCTTTGCTCCAACAACATGGTGCGCATGTTGAGGGGATTTTTACCCACTTTGCGACTGCGGATGAGGAATCAGATGACTACTTTAATGCCCAGCTAGAACGGTTTAAAGCTATTTTGGCCAGTATGAAAGATCTTCCAGAACTGGTTCATGCCAGCAACTCGGCAACGACTCTTTGGCATGCAGAGACCATTTTCAATGCCGTCCGTATGGGAGATGCCATGTATGGTCTCAATCCGAGCGGAGAGGTTTTGGACTTTCCCTATGACTTGAAACCAGCCTTGACCTTGGAATCTGCTTTAGTCCATGTCAAGACAGTTCCAGCTGGAGCTTGCATGGGCTATGGAGCGACCTATCAGGCAGATAGCGAGCAAGTCATTGCGACTGTGCCCATCGGCTATGCGGATGGTTGGACACGAGACATGCAGAATTTCTCTGTCTTGGTAGATGGCCAAGCATGCACAATCGTCGGGCGGGTTTCTATGGATCAAATTACCATTCGTCTGCCTAAGCTTTATCCGCTAGGAACAAAAGTAACCTTGATCGGCAGTAACGGTGACAAGGAAATCACAGCAACTCAGGTAGCGACCTACCGTGGCACTATTAACTATGAGGTGGTTTGTCTCCTCAGTGACCGCATTCCGAGAGAATATTATTAGAAAAGAAAGGAGGGTGAGCATGAATCTACATCAACCCTTGCATGTCTTACCTGGTGTGGGACCAAAGTCAGCAGAGAAATACGCCAAACTAGGAATTGAAAACTTGCAAGACCTCTTGCTCTACTTTCCTTTCCGTTACGAAGACTTCAAGACCAAGCAGGTGCTAGAGCTGGAAGACGGCGAAAAGGCGGTTCTGTCTGGTCAAGTCGTGACTCCTGCCAGTGTTCAGTATTATGGTTTCAAGCGTAATCGTCTGCGCTTTAGTCTCAAGCAGGGAGAAGTCGTTTTTGCGGTGAATTTCTTTAACCAGCCCTATCTAGCAGACAAGATAGAGTTGGGAGCAACCCTTGCTGTATTTGGAAAATGGGACCGCGCCAAGGCTAGTCTGACAGGGATGAAGGTTCTGGCTCAGGTGGAAGATGACCTCCAGCCTGTCTATCGTCTGGCTCAGGGAATCAGTCAGGCCGGTCTGGTCAAGGTTATTAAGACGGCCTTTGATCAGAGGTTGGACCTCTTGATTGAGGAAAATCTGCCCCAGTCTTTGCTGGACAAATACAAACTCATGTCTCGTTGTCAGGCTGTTCGCGCCATGCATTTCCCCAAGGATTTGGCAGAATACAAGCAGGCCCTTCGCCGTATCAAGTTTGAGGAACTCTTTTATTTCCAAATGCAATTGCAGACGCTCAAGTCTGAAAACAGAGTTCAGGGAAGCGGTCTGGTTTTGGAGTGGTCTCAGAAAAAAGTGACAGCTGTTAAAGAAAATCTGCCATTTGCCCTGACCCAAGCTCAGGAAAAGAGTTTGCAGGAAATTTTGACAGACATGAAGTCCGACCACCACATGAATCGTCTCCTACAAGGGGACGTGGGGAGTGGAAAAACAGTGGTCGCTGGCTTGGCCATGTTTGCGGCGGTGACGGCTGGCTATCAGGCAGCCCTCATGGTGCCGACAGAGATTCTAGCAGAGCAGCATTTTGAGAGTTTGAAGGGTCTTTTTCCGGACTTGAAACTGGCTCTCTTGACAGGTTCCTTAAAAGCTGCAGAAAAAAGAGAAGTCTTGGAGACCATTTCCAAGGGTGAGGCTGATTTGATTATTGGAACCCACGCTCTGATACAAGATGGGGTGGATTATGCTCGTCTTGGTTTGATTATCATCGATGAGCAGCACCGTTTTGGTGTGGGGCAAAGGCGTATTTTACGGGAAAAAGGCGACAATCCTGATGTTCTCATGATGACGGCGACTCCTATTCCACGGACGCTGGCTATCACAGCCTTTGGTGATATGGATGTTTCCATTATCGACCAGATGCCAGCAGGGCGGAAGCCTATTGTGACGCGCTGGATCAAACATGAGCAACTGCCTCAGGTCTTGACTTGGTTAGAGGGGGAAATCCAAAAAGGTTCTCAAGCCTATGTTATCTCTCCCTTGATTGAAGAATCAGAAGCTCTGGATTTGAAAAATGCCATTGCATTGTCTGAGGAGCTGACAGCTCATTTTGCTGGCAAGGCTGAGGTTGCTCTGCTACACGGTAAGATGAAGAGTGACGAAAAAGACCAGATTATGCAGGAGTTCAAAGAGAGAAAGACGGATATTCTGGTTTCGACAACGGTTATCGAGGTCGGGGTCAATGTTCCCAATGCGACCGTTATGATTATTATGGATGCCGATCGCTTCGGTCTCAGCCAGCTTCACCAGCTCAGAGGTCGTGTTGGTCGGGGAGATAAGCAGTCCTATGCTGTTCTCGTTGCCAATCCCAAGACGGATTCTGGGAAAGACCGCATGCGCATCATGACAGAAACGACTAATGGATTTGTCCTTGCGGAGGAAGATTGGAAAATGCGGGGTTCTGGTGAGATTTTTGGAACCAGACAGTCAGGTATTCCAGAGTTCCAAGTGGCTGATATTATCGAAGATTTTCCGATTTTAGAAGAAGCCAGAAAGGTTGCTAGCTACATTAGTTCTATCGAAGGTTGGCAAGAGGATCCGGAGTGGCGCATGATTGCTCTTCATTTGGAAAAGAAAGAACATCTAGATTAAGCTTTCTCTAAGGAAAACTTAAGCTAGCTTTCAGGTTTGGCCCTTATACTAGAGTCATCAAAAAGAAACGAGGACTCTCAGATGACAGTAACGATTAAAGTAAATTACCAAACCACTTTCCAAAAGAAAGAAGCAACAAAATAAGATTGAACAGGAGAAAAGGGCGGAACTGCTCTTTTTTCGTTAGCAATACTATGTAGACCGAAGGTTGGCAAGAGGATCCAGAATGGCGCATGATTGCCCTTCATCTGGAAAAGAAAGAATATCTAGCTTAAGCTTTCTCTAAGGAAAACTTAAGCTAGCTTTCAGGTTTGGCCCTTATACTAGAGTTATCAAAAAGAAACGAGGACTCTCATATGACAGTAACGATTAAAGTAAATTACCAAACCACTTTTCAAAAGAAAGAAGCAAAAAATTAAGATTGAATAGAAGAAGAGCGAAATGCTCTTTTTTTGTTTTTAAAACTACTTTCAGTCCACAATCCTAAAAATAAAGAATCTAAAATCACTTTCTATTTGCTCTTCTTTCTTGCATTGCTTTCTTAGATATGCTACAGTTGTGATAGCGATTACAAAATAAAAGGAGTATGCTATGAAAAATCCAGCTTTGCTAGAAGAAATTAAGACCTATAAAGGCAGGGATGAGGTGCCAGAAGACTTTGATATTTTCTGGGATGAGGAAGTGAAAAAAGTTTCAACTCTTCCAGCCTACCAGTTGGAGGAGAGGGATTTCCACATTCCTCAAGTCAGGTGCTATGAGTTAACATTTGAAGGAACGAATGAGGGAAAGGTTTATGCGCGCGTCGTTCTTCCAAAAAGTGAGGGGAAAGTTCCTATAATCTTCCATTTCCATGGTTATATGGGACGTGGCTGGGACTGGGCTGACATGCTGGCCTATACTGTGGCTGGTTACGGTGTTGTCTCCATGGATGTGCGGGGCCAGTCAGGTTACTCGCAAGACGGCTTGCGTTCTCCTCTTGGAAATACCGTTAAGGGGCATATCATCCGTGGTGCTGTGGAAGGTCGGGACCATCTCTTTTATAAGGATGTTTATCTGGATATTTACCAGTTGGTTGAAATTATTGCTAGTCTACCTCAGGTAGATGAGAATCGACTTTCAAGTTATGGTGCCTCGCAAGGAGGGGCTCTAGCCTTGGTTGCGGCGGCGCTCAATCCACGAATTCAGAAAACAGTTGCTATCTATCCTTTCTTGTCAGACTTCAGACGGGTGCTTGAGATTGGTAATACCAGCGAAGCCTATGACGAACTTTTCCGATATTTCAAGTTTCACGATCCATTCCATGAAACAGAGGAGGAAATCATGGCGACCCTTGCCTATATCGATGTGAAAAATCTTGCCCATCGTATCAAGAGTGAGGTCAAGATGATTACGGGCTTGGACGATGATGTTTGTTATCCTATAACCCAGTTTGCGATTTATAATCGTCTGACTTGCGACAAGGCCTATCGTATCATGCCCGAGTATGCCCACGAAGCCATGAATGTTTTTGTCAATGATCAAGTCTACAACTGGCTCTGTGGCAGTGAGATTCCTTTTAAATATGTGAAGTGATGAATGAGAGGCTGAGAAAAAAGTCTTTGAAATCAGGGAAACGTATAGTATCAGGTGTTGAACAACCTTGATATTATGCGTTTTATTGTGGGTATTACTTCATTTTTTCCTGAAATTGAGTTTTTGCCCAGCCTCTTTACATTAATAATCAATGTGACTAGAACGTGCCATATATTTTCTGAATGAACTATAACAAAGAGGAGTATATCTTAATTTTAAATAAACCAGTCTAGAGCCTAAGAAGATAGTGAGGGTTCTAGATTGGTTTTTAATAATTGATAAAATTAGATTTATATTTAAAGTGGTTTTAGACAATAAAAATTTTTAAGCCATTTTATAATGGTTGTTTTATAATTGTATTACCTAAGTATAAAAAAAGATTAATATATTTGGCATAGAAAGTAGTTTCTTAATAATGTGTTATATAAAATATTTATAAAAGTATATTCTATCGCACAACAAATATTGAAAGCGCTTTTAAAAAGGTATATAATGGGTTCATAAAACAAGGAAAATGAAGCATAGACAAGACATGTTATAAGAAATGTAATAAATAATTTTCTTGGAGTTTATCGTATGTAAGAAATAGAAATAAATTCTTGATAGAATTGAGAATTAACATATCGTAAACTATATATTTTTAAAATAGGGAGTGTGGTGCTACTATATATAAATAAAAATTTGTAGAAAGGAGGATACGGTATGATTATTACAAAAATTAGTCGTTTAGGAACTTATGTGGGAGTAAATCCACATTTTGCAACATTAATAGATTTTCTAGAAAAAACAGGACTAGAAAATTTAACAGAAGGTCCGATTGATATTGATGGAGATCGATTGTTTGGGAATTGTTTTACTTATCTAGCAGACGGTCAAGCAGGAGCATTCTTTGAAACTCACCAAAAATATTTAGATATTCATTTAGTTTTGGAAAACGAAGAAGCCATGGCTGTTACTTCGCCAGAAAATGTAAGCGTTACCCAAAAATACGATGATGAGAAAGATATTGAATTATACACAGGTGAGGTGGAACAGTTAGTGCATTTGAGATCAGGAGAATGCCTCATCACTTTTCCAGAAGATTTACATCAACCAAAGGTTCGTATAAATGATGAACCTGTGAAAAAAGTTGTCTTTAAAGTTGCGATTTCTTAATGTAGAAAGGGAAGAACCATGAAAAAAATGAGAAAGTTTTTATGTCTAGCCGGAATTGCGCTAGCAGCCGTTGCCTTGGTAGCTTGTTCAGGAAAGAAAGAAAATACAGCTGACACTGAACCACCGACAGAATTATCTGGTGAGATTACAATGTGGCACTCCTTTACTCAAGGACCACGTTTAGAAAGTATTCAAAAATCAGCAGATGCTTTCATGCAAAAGCATCCAAAAACAAAAATCAAGATTGAAACATTCTCTTGGAATGACTTCTATACTAAATGGACTACAGGTTTAGCAAATGGAAATGTGCCAGATATCAGTACAGCTCTTCCTAACCAAGTAATGGAAATGGTAAACTCAGATGCTTTGGTTCCGCTAAACGATTCTATCAAGCGTATTGGACAGGATAAATTTAACGAAACTGCCTTAAATGAAGCAAAAATTAAAGATGATTACTACTCTGTTCCTCTTTATTCACATGCACAAGTTATGTGGGTTAGAACTGATTTATTAAAAGAACATAATATTGAGGTTCCTAAAACTTGGGATCAACTCTATGAAGCTTCTAAAAAATTGAAAGAAGCTGGAGTTTATGGATTGTCTGTTCCGTTTGGAACAAATGACTTAATGGCAACACGTTTCTTGAACTTCTACGTACGTAGTGGTGGTGGAAGTCTCTTGACAAAAGATCTTAAAGCTGATTTGACAAGTCAACTTGCTCAAGATGGTATTAAATACTGGGTTAAATTGTATAAAGAAATTTCACCTCAAGATTCTTTGAACTTTAATGTCCTTCAACAAGCTACCTTGTTCTATCAAGGAAAAACAGCATTTGACTTTAACTCTGGCTTCCATATTGGAGGAATTAATGCCAACAGTCCTCAATTGATTGATTCGATTGATGCTTATCCTATTCCAAAAATCAAAGAATCTGATAAAGACCAAGGAATTGAAACCTCAAACATTCCAATGGTTGTTTGGAAAAATTCAAAACACCCAGAAGTTGCTAAAGCATTCTTAGAATCACTTTATAATGAAGAAGACTATGTTAAATTCCTTGATTCAACTCCAGTAGGTATGTTGCCAACTATTAAGGGGATTAGCGATTCTGCAGCCTATAAAGAAAATGAAACTCGTAAGAAATTTAAACATGCTGAAGAAGTAATTACTGAGGCTGTTAAAAAAGGTACTGCTATTGGTTATGAAAATGGACCAAGTGTACAAGCTGGTATGTTGACTAACCAACACATTATTGAACAAATGTTCCAAGATATCATTTCAAATGGAACAGATCCTATGAAAGCAGCAAAAGAAGCAGAAAAACAACTAAACGATTTATTTGAGGCTGCTCAGTAGATGTAAAAGACTAGAAAATAGGTGGGCTAGTGAGCTGAAAAGCCCTAGCCCAATATTGTAAAAGAAGGGAGAAGGAGAATGGTTAAAGAACGAAATTTAACTCGCTGGATATTTGTTTTGCCAGCTCTGATTATCGTAGGATTACTCTTTGTTTATCCGTTTTTCTCGAGTATTTTTTATAGCTTTACCAATAAGCATTTGATTATGCCTAATTATAAATTTGTTGGTTTAGCTAACTATAAAGCTGTGCTATCAGATCCCAACTTCTTTAATGCGTTCTTTAATTCAATTAAGTGGACCGTTTTCTCATTAGTTGGTCAAGTTTTAGTAGGGTTTGTATTGGCTTTAGCTCTTCACAGAGTACGCCACTTCAAGAAATTATATAGGACCTTATTGATTGTTCCTTGGGCATTTCCTACCATCGTTATTGCCTTTTCTTGGCAGTGGATTCTAAACGGGGTTTATGGCTACTTACCTAATCTAATCGTAAAATTAGGTTTAATGGAACATACGCCTGCATTTTTGACAGATAGTACATGGGCATTCCTATGTTTGGTGTTTATCAACATTTGGTTTGGAGCGCCGATGATTATGGTTAATGTACTTTCAGCTTTGCAAACAGTACCCGAAGAACAATTTGAGGCTGCTAAGATAGATGGTGCTTCAAGTTGGCAGGTGTTCAAATTTATCGTCTTTCCACATATTAAAGTGGTTGTAGGGCTTCTAGTTGTTTTGAGAACTGTATGGATCTTTAATAACTTTGACATTATCTACCTAATTACTGGTGGTGGACCAGCCAATGCTACAACGACGCTTCCAATTTTTGCTTACAACCTAGGTTGGGGAACTAAATTGTTGGGTCGTGCTTCAGCAGTGACAGTATTGCTCTTTATCTTCTTGGTGGCAATTTGCTTTATCTACTTTGCTATCATCAGTAAGTGGGAAAAGGAGGGTAGAAAATAATGAAGAAGAAATCCAGTATTTATTTAGATATTCTCTCACATGTACTCTTGATTGGTGCGACAATCGTTGCAATTTTCCCATTGGTATGGATTATCATATCTTCTGTCAAGGGTAAAGGGGAATTAACTCAGTATCCAACACGATTTTGGCCTGAACAATTTACATTAGATTATTTTACACATGTTATCAACGATTTGCACTTTATTGATAATATTCGAAACAGTTTAATCATTGCCTTAGCCACAACCGTTATTGCGATTATTATATCTGCTATGGCAGCCTATGGTATTGTTCGATTCTTTCCTAAATTGGGAGCAATCATGTCGAGACTACTCGTCATTACCTACATTTTCCCACCAATTTTGTTAGCAATTCCCTATTCAATTGCCATTGCTAAAGTTGGATTAACCAATAGTTTATTTGGCTTGATGATGGTTTATCTATCTTTTAGTGTTCCATATGCGGTTTGGCTTTTAGTTGGATTTTTCCAAACAGTTCCAATTGGAATTGAGGAAGCAGCTCGAATTGATGGTGCAAATAAATTTGTTACTTTTTATAAAGTTGTGCTACCGATTGTAGCACCAGGTATTGTAGCAACAGCTATTTATACATTTATCAATGCTTGGAATGAATTCTTGTATGCTTTGATTTTGATTAACAATACAGGAAAGATGACAGTAGCAGTAGCCCTTCGTTCGCTTAATGGTTCAGAAATCCTAGACTGGGGAGATATGATGGCAGCATCTGTTATTGTAGTTCTTCCATCAATCATTTTCTTCTCTATCATCCAAAACAAAATTGCAAGTGGATTGTCAGAAGGATCTGTGAAGTAGACGAAAGAAGGAAAAAATGAATAAGAGAGGTCTTTATTCAAAACTAGGAATTTCTGTTGTAGGCATTAGTCTTTTAATGGGAGTCCCCACTTTGATTCATGCGAATGAATTAAACTATGGTCAACTGTCCATATCTCCTATTTTTCAAGGAGGTTCATATCAACTGAACAATAAGAGTATAGATATCAGCCCTTTGTTACTAGATAAATTGTCTGGAGAGAGTCAGACAGTAGTCATGAAATTTAAAGCAGATAAACCAAACTCGCTTCAAGCTTTGTTTGGCCTATCTAATAGTAAAGCAGGCTTTAAAAATAATTACTTTTCAATTTTCATGAGAGATTCTGGTGAGATAGGTGTAGAAATAAGAGACGCCCAAAAGGGAATAAATTATTTATTTTCTAGACCAGCTTCATTATGGGGAAAGCATAAAGGACAGGCAGTTGAAAATACACTAGTATTTGTATCTGATTCCAAAGACAAGACATACACAATGTATGTTAATGGAATAGAAGTGTTCTCTGAAACAGTTGATACATTTTTGCCAATTTCAAATATAAATGGTATAGATAAGGCAACACTAGGAGCTGTTAATCGTGAAGGTAAGGAACATTACCTCGCAAAAGGAAGTATTGATGAAATCAGTCTATTTAACAAAGCAATTAGTGATCAGGAAGTCTCAAATATTCCCTTGTCAAATCCATTTCAGTTAATTTTCCAATCAGGAGATTCTACTCAAGCTAACTATTTTAGAATACCGACACTATATACATTAAGTAGTGGAAGAGTTCTATCAAGTATTGATGCACGTTATGGTGGGACTCATGATTCTAAAAGTAAGATTAATATCGCCACTTCTTATAGTGATGATAATGGGAAAACGTGGAGTGAGCCAACTTTTGCTATGAAGTTTAATGACTATGAGGAGCAGTTAGTTTACTGGCCACGAGATAATAAATTAAAGAATAGCCAAATTAGTGGAAGTGCTTCATTCATAGATTCATCCATTGTTGAAGATAAAAAATCTGGGAAAACGATATTACTAGCTGATGTTATGCCTGCTGGTATTGGAAACAACAATGCAAATAAAGCTGACTCAGGTTTTAAAGAAATAAATGGTCATTATTATTTAAAACTAAAGAAGAATGGAGATAACGATTTCCGTTATACAGTTAGAGAAAATGGTGTCGTTTACGACGAAACCACAAATAAACCTACAAATTATACTGTAAATGATAAGTATGAAGTTTTGGAGGGAGGAAAGTCTTTAACAGTCGAACAATATTCGGTTGATTTTGATAGTGGCTCTTTAAGAGAAAGGCATAATGGGAAACAGGTTCCTATGAATGTTTTCTACAAAGATTCATTATTTAAAGTGACTCCTACTAATTATATAGCAATGACAACTAGTCAGAATAGAGGAGAGAGTTGGGAACAATTTAAGTTGTTGCCTCCGTTCTTAGGAGAAAAACATAATGGAACTTACTTATGTCCCGGACAAGGTTTAGCATTAAAATCAAGTAACAGATTGATTTTTGCAACATATACGAGTGGAGAACTAACCTATCTCATTTCTGATGATAGTGGCCAAACATGGAAGAAATCCTCGGCTTCAATTCCGTTTAAGAATGCAACAGCAGAAGCACAAATGGTTGAACTGGGAGATGGTGTGATTAGAACATTCTTTAGAACCACTACAGGTAAGATAGCTTATATGACTAGTAGAGATTCTGGAGAAACATGGTCGGAAGTTTCGTATATTGATGGAATCCAACAAACTTCATATGGCACACAAGTATCTGCAATTAAATACTCTCAATTAATTGATGGAAAAGAAGCGGTTATTTTGAGTACACCAAATTCTAGAAGTGGCCGTAAGGGAGGTCAATTAGTTGTCGGTTTAGTCAATAAAGAAGATGATAGTATTGATTGGAAATACCACTATGATATTGATTTGCCTTCGTATGGTTATGCCTATTCTGCGATTACAGAATTGCCAAATCATCACATAGGTGTGCTGTTTGAAAAATATGATTCGTGGTCGAGAAATGAATTGCATTTAAGCAATGTAGTTCAGTATATAGATTTGGAAATTAATGATTTAACAAAATAAAGGAGAAAAAACATGGTTAAATACGGTGTTGTTGGAACAGGATATTTTGGAGCTGAGTTAGCTCGTTATATGAAAAAGAATGATGGAGCAGAAATTACTCTTCTTTATGATCCAGATAATGCAGAGGCAATTGCAGAAGAATTGGGAGCAAAAGTAGCAAGTTCCTTAGATGAGTTGGTTTCCAGCGATGAAGTAGATTGTGTCATTGTCGCAACTCCAAATAATCTTCATAAAGAGCCAGTTATTAAGGCTGCACAACATGGCAAAAATGTTTTCTGTGAAAAACCAATTGCGCTCTCTTATCAAGATTGTCGCGAGATGGTTGATGCATGTAAAGAAAACAATGTAACCTTTATGGCAGGACATATTATGAACTTCTTTAATGGTGTCCATCATGCAAAAGAACTAATTAATCAAGGAGTGATTGGAGACGTTCTATATTGTCACACTGCTCGTAATGGTTGGGAAGAACAACAACCGTCAGTATCATGGAAAAAAATTCGTGAAAAATCAGGTGGTCACTTGTATCATCACATCCATGAATTGGATTGCGTGCAATTCCTTATGGGTGGCATGCCTGAAACTGTAACCATGACAGGTGGAAATGTAGCCCATGAAGGTGAGAATTTCGGTGATGAAGATGATATGATTTTTGTCAATATGGAATTTTCTAATAAGCGTTTTGCCTTGTTAGAATGGGGTTCAGCTTATCGTTGGGGTGAACATTATGTCTTGATTCAAGGAACAAAAGGTGCTATTCGCTTAGACTTATTCAACTGTAAAGGAACTCTTAAGCTAGATGGGCAAGAAAGTTATTTCTTGATTCATGAATCGCAAGAAGAAGATGATGATCGTACTCGTATTTATCATAGTACAGAAATGGATGGAGCGATTGCTTATGGAAAACCAGGTAAACGTACTCCATTATGGTTGTCATCTGTTATTGATAAAGAAATGCGCTATCTGCATGAGATTATGCAAGGAGCTCCAGTATCAGAAGAATTTGCCAAACTATTGACAGGTGAAGCTGCTCTAGAAGCAATTGCTACTGCAGATGCTTGTACCCAATCTATGTTTGAAGATCGCAAAGTTAAATTGTCAGAAATTGTAAAATAAATTTTGGTATTCTCCTATTATAGGTCGAATAGCTCCTCTGAAAGTGCTTTTAGAGGAGCTGTTTGACTTGTCTAGTTTTTGAAACTGGAATCTATCCTACTACAAAGTATTGAAAACGCTTCATAAATAATATATAATAAACTCATAAGAACAAAGAAAAGGAGGAAAGAGGATGCCACAGATTACTAAAGAAGCCTTGATTGCACAAATCAAAGATGGAATCATCGTTTCTTGTCAGGCCCTTCCTCACGAACCGCTTTATACAGAAGCGGGAGGAGTCATTCCCTTGCTGGTCAAAGCGGCTGAGCAAGGTGGAGCAGTCGGTATCCGAGCCAATAGTGTTCGCGATATCAAGGAAATCAAGGAGGTCACCAACCTTCCAATCATTGGGATAATTAAACGAGATTATCCACCGCAAGAGCCCTTCATCACGGCTACGATGAAAGAAGTTGATGAATTGGCAGAACTCGACATCGAGGTGATTGCTCTGGATTGTACCAAGCGTGAACGCTATGATGGTTTGGAGATTCAAGAGTTCATTCGTCAGGTCAAGGAGAAATATCCTAACCAGCTCTTGATGGCTGATACAAGTACTTTTGAAGAAGGACTAGCAGCTGTTGAAGCAGGAATTGACTTTGTCGGAACAACCTTATCAGGATATACATCTTACAGTCCAAAAGTGGATGGTCCCGATTTTGAATTAATCAAAAAACTTTGTGATGCTGGTGTGGATGTCATTGCAGAAGGAAAAATTCATACACCAGAACAAGCCAAACAAATCCTGGGATATGGAGTGAGAGGCATCGTTGTTGGTGGCGCTATTACTAGACCAAAAGAGATTACAGAACGTTTCGTTGCTGGTCTTAAATAACACAATCTTAAAACAGAGGAGAGTGGTGGATGCGTAGAACAAAATGAAAACGTATACAAATGCAAAGAACTCATTATCCAATATGGATACGCTTATCAATTAGGAGAATACAAATGAAATTTAGAAAACTAGCTTGTACAGTACTTGCGGGTGCTGCGATTCTTGGCCTTGCTGCATGTGGAAATTCTGGCGGAAGTAAAGATGCTGGAAAATCTGGTGGCGATAGCGGAAAAACAGAAATCACTTGGTGGGCATTCCCAGTCTTCACTCAAGAAAAAACTGGTGACGGTGTTGGAACATATGAAAAATCAATCATCGAAGCGTTTGAAAAAGCAAATCCAGATGTAAAAGTGAAATTGGAAACCATCGACTTCAAGTCAGGGCCTGAAAAAATCACAACAGCTATCGAAGCTGGAACTGCACCAGACGTACTCTTTGACGCACCAGGACGTATCATCCAATACGGTAAAAATGGTAAATTGGCTGAGTTGAATGATATTTTCACAGATGAATTTGTCAAAGATGTCAACAACGAAAACATCGTACAAGCAAGTAAGGCTGGAGATAAAGCCTATATGTATCCAATCAGTTCAGCTCCATTCTACATGGCTATGAACAAGAAAATGTTGGAAGAAGCTGGAGTTGCAAACCTTGTAAAAGAAGGTTGGACAACTGATGACTTTGAAAAGGTTTTGAAAGCGCTTAAAGATAAAGGATATACACCAGGTTCATTGTTCAGTTCTGGTCAAGGGGGAGACCAAGGAACACGTGCCTTCATCTCTAACCTTTATGGAGGTTCTGTAACAGATAAAGATGTGACCAAATATACAACTGATGATCCTAAATTCGTCAAAGGTCTTGAGAAAGCAGCTGGCTGGATCAAAGACGGTTTGTTGAACAACGGTTCACAATTTGACGGTGGAGCAGATATCCAAAACTTTGCCAACGGTCAAACATCTTACACAATCCTTTGGGCACCAGCTCAAAACGGTATCCAAGCTAAACTCTTGGAAGCAAGTAAAGTAGAAGTGGTAGAAGTACCATTCCCATCAGATTCAGGCAAACCAGCTCTTGAATACCTTGTAAACGGATTTGCAGTATTCAACAACAAAGACGACAAGAAAGTTGCAGCATCTAAGAAATTCATCCAATTTATCGCGGATGATAAAGAATGGGGTCCAAAAGACGTTGTTCGTACAGGTGCCTTCCCAGTGCGTACTTCATTTGGCAAACTTTATGATGACAAACGTATGGAAACAATCAGTGGTTGGACTAAATACTACTCACCATACTACAACACTATCAATGGTTTTGCTGAAATGAGAACACTTTGGTTCCCAATGCTGCAATCTGTATCAAATGGTGACGAAAAACCAGCGGACGCTTTGAAAGCTTTCACTGAAAAAGCTAACGAAACAATTAAAAAAGCTACAAAACAATAAGCACTAAATCAGATTGATCCCTCCCTTTTCCCTGTGCATAGTCTATGTAAGAAAAGGGAGGATTTTGTTTGAAATGTAAGGAACTGTCACGAAATTAAAATGAAGTTCTTACATAAGCGAATCTTAAAAAATTTCATTTTGATTTTAAAACAGTTCAAGAAAGTCAAAAAATTATTCTATTTGAAAGAGAGGTGCCGACTGTGAAAGTCAATAAAATTCGTATGCGGGAAACAGTGATTTCCTACGCTTTCCTAGCACCAGTGTTGTTCTTCTTTGTCATCTTTGTCTTGGCTCCTATGGTGATGGGATTCATTACAAGTTTCTTTAATTATTCTATGACAAACTTTGAGTTTGTAGGCTTAAACAACTATATCCGTATGTTTAAAGACCCTGTCTTTATGAAGTCTTTGATCAATACCGTGATTCTGGTTATTGGATCTGTACCAGTTGTTGTTCTATTCTCACTCTTTGTAGCATCTCAGACCTATCATCAAAATGCCATTGCCAGATCCTTCTATCGTTTCGTCTTCTTCCTTCCTGTTGTTACAGGTAGTGTTGCCGTAACAGTTGTATGGAAATGGATCTATGACCCACTATCAGGGATTTTAAACTTTGTCCTCAAGTCAAGTCATATCATCAGCCAGAACATCTCTTGGCTGGGAGACAAACACTGGGCTTTGATGGCGATTATGATTATTCTTTTGACAACTTCAGTTGGTCAGCCGATTATCCTTTATATCGCTGCTATGGGGAATATTGACAATTCATTGGTTGAAGCGGCGCGTGTCGACGGTGCAACTGAATTTCAAGTTTTCTGGAAGATTAAATGGCCAAGCCTTCTTCCAACAACTCTTTACATCGCAATCATCACAACAATCAACTCATTCCAATGTTTCGCCTTGATTCAGCTTTTGACATCAGGTGGTCCAAACTACTCTACAAGTACCTTGATGTACTACCTTTACGAAAAAGCATTCCAATTGACAGAATACGGTTATGCAAACACAATTGGTGTCTTCTTGGCAGTCATGATTGCAATCGTAAGCTTTGTTCAATTTAAAGTACTTGGAAACGACGTAGAATACTAAAGAAAGGAGACAGCTATGCAATCTACAGAAAAAAAACCATTAACAGCCTTTACTGTTATTTCAACAATCATTTTGCTCTTGTTGACTGTGCTGTTCATCTTTCCATTCTACTGGATTTTGACAGGGGCCTTCAAATCACAACCTGATACAATCGTTATTCCTCCTCAGTGGTTCCCTAAAATGCCAACCATGGAAAACTTCCAACAACTCATGGTGCAAAACCCTGCTATGCAATGGATGTGGAATTCAGTGTTTATCTCATTGGTAACCATGTTCTTAGTTTGTGCAACCTCTTCATTAGCAGGTTATGTATTGGCTAAAAAACGTTTCTACGGTCAACGCATTCTATTTGCCATCTTCATAGCTGCCATGGCGCTTCCAAAACAAGTTGTCCTTGTGCCATTGGTACGTATCGTCAACTTCATGGGAATCCATGATACACTTTGGGCAGTTATCTTGCCTTTGATTGGATGGCCATTCGGTGTCTTCCTTATGAAACAATTCAGCGAAAACATCCCTACAGAATTGCTTGAATCAGCTAAAATCGACGGTTGTGGTGAGATTCGTACCTTCTGGAGCGTAGCCTTCCCAATTGTGAAACCAGGATTTGCAGCCCTTGCAATCTTCACTTTCATCAATACTTGGAACGACTACTTCATGCAGTTAGTTATGTTGACTTCACGTCAAAACTTGACTATCTCACTCGGGGTTGCGACCATGCAAGCTGAAATGGCAACCAACTATGGTTTGATTATGGCAGGTGCAGCTCTTGCAGCCGTGCCAATCGTAACAGTCTTCCTAGTCTTCCAAAAATCCTTCACACAAGGTATTACTATGGGAGCTGTCAAAGGATAATACTCTGCGAAAATCGAATTCAAACTACGTCAGCGTCACCTTGCCATACTTAAGTATGGCCTGCGGTTAGCTTCCTAGTTTGCTCTTCAATTTTCATTGAGTATAAGAGAATATAGAGGTTATAAGTGTCTACAAAATGGAGGGTATGCAGTTACTTTATGAAGTTTTGTTAGACACTTATCAACTTAAGAATGATTTTAGTTAACTATCAGAAACGAAGGAAAGAGTATGATTTTTGACGATTTGAAAAATATTACCTTTTACAAGGGAATTCATCCTAATCTAGACAAGGCTATCGACTATCTCTATCAACATCGTAAAGATTCTTTCGAGTTAGGAAAGTATGAGATTGACGGGGACAAGGTCTTTCTAGTTGTTCAGGAAAATGTCCTCAATCAAGCTGAAAATGATCAATTTGAGCATCATAAGAACTATGCAGACTTGCATTTGCTGGTAGAAGGACATGAATATTCGAGCTACGGTTCACGTATCAAAGATGAAGCAGTAGCATTCGACGAAGCGAGTGACATTGGCTTTGTTCATTGTCACGAAAACTACCCACTCTTGTTGGGGTATCACAATTTTGCAATTTTCTTCCCAGGAGAACCACACCAGCCGAATGGCTATGCAGGTATGGAAGAGAAGGTTCGCAAATATCTTTTTAAAATTTTGATTGATTAAAAAATCAGGAGGAGCAAACATGGCACAAAAAGGAGTAAGCCTTATTAAGGCAGCATTTGATACAGACAACTTTCTCATGCGTTTTAGTGAAAAGGTCTTGGATATCGTCACAGCCAATCTTCTTTTTGTCGTTTCTTGTTTGCCCATCGTGACGATTGGAGTGGCTAAAATTAGCCTCTACGAGACCATGTTTGAGATTAAGAAGAGCAGACGAGTGCCTGTCTTTAAAATCTATCTAAGAGCTTTCAAGCAAAATCTGAAACTAGGTCTTCAGTTAGGGCTGCTTGAGTTAGGCATTGTTTTGTTGAGTCTTCTAGACCTCTATCTCTTCTGGGGGCAGACAGCTATGCCTTTCCAAATGGTGAAAGCTATTTGTCTAGGCATTCTTATCTTCCTAACTATCGTGATGCTGGCTAGCTATCCGATTGCTGCGCGCTATGATTTAACTTGGAAAGAAGTGTTACAAAAAGGGCTGATCTTGGCAAGTTTTAACTTTCCTTGGTTCTTCCTCATGTTAGCCATTCTTGTCCTCATTGTAATGGTTCTTTATCTGTCCGCCTTCAGTCTACTTTTAGGTGGCTCAGCCTTCCTACTTTTTGGGTTTGGACTATTGGTCTTTATCCAGACTGGATTGATGGAGAAAATTTTCGCAAAATATCAATAGGATGGCTTATTTCTGAAACTACTTTCAAGCCATAAACATTTCAAAATACATATCGAAACTAAAATCTAAATGCACACAAGATATTGAAAGCGTTTTTCACAAGGTGTATACTAAACACATAAAGAATAAATCCTGCTTCAAGCAGAAAAAAGAAATCTTAGGAGAAAATCTATGTCAGATTTAAAAAAATATGAAGGTGTCATTCCAGCCTTCTACGCATGTTACGATGATCAAGGAGAAGTAAGTCCAGAACGTACTCGTGCCTTGGTTCAATACTTTATCGATAAAGGTGTTCAAGGTCTTTATGTCAATGGTTCTTCTGGTGAATGTATCTACCAAAGCGTTGAAGACCGCAAATTGATTTTGGAAGAAGTCATGGCAGTTGCCAAAGGTAAATTGACTATCATTGCTCACGTTGCTTGCAACAATACCAAAGACAGTATGGAACTTGCTCGCCACGCAGAAAGCTTGGGTGTAGATGCCATTGCAACGATTCCACCGATTTACTTCCGTTTGCCAGAATACTCAGTTGCCAAATACTGGAACGATATCAGTTCTGCAGCTCCAAACACAGACTACGTGATTTACAACATTCCTCAATTGGCAGGAGTTGCTTTGACTCCAAGCCTTTACACAGAAATGTTGAAAAATCCACGTGTTATCGGTGTTAAGAACTCTTCAATGCCAGTTCAAGATATCCAAACCTTTGTCAGCCTTGGTGGAGAAGACCACATTGTCTTTAACGGTCCAGACGAGCAGTTCTTAGGTGGTCGTCTAATGGGAGCTAAAGCTGGTATCGGTGGTACTTATGGTGCTATGCCAGAACTCTTCTTGAAACTCAATCAGTTGATTGCGGATAAAGATTTAGAAACAGCGCGTGAATTGCAGTATGCTATCAACGCAATCATTGGCAAACTCACTTCTGCACATGGAAATATGTACGGTGTGATCAAAGAAGTCTTGAAGATTAATGAAGGCTTGAATATTGGTTCTGTTCGTTCACCATTGACACCAGTTACTGAAGAAGATCGCCCAGTTGTAGAAGCAGCTGCTCAATTGATTCGTGAAACCAAGGAGCGCTTCCTCTAATCCATAAGGAGGTATTTATGACACACTACGTTGCAATTGATATCGGTGGAACCAACATCAAATATGGTTTGATCGACCAAGAAGGCCAACTTGTTGAATCCCATGAAATGCCAACTGAGGCGCATAAGGGTGGTCCTCATATCTTACAAAAAACCAAAGATATCGTTGCCAGCTATCTAGAAAAAGGCCCAGTAGCAGGTGTTGCTATTTCTTCTGCGGGGATGGTGGATCCTGATAAGGGTGAGATTTTCTATGCTGGTCCTCAGATTCCCAACTATGCTGGAACTCAGTTTAAAAAAGAAATTGAGAGTACCTTTGAAATCCCTTGCGAGATTGAAAATGATGTCAATTGTGCAGGTCTTGCTGAGGCAGTATCTGGTTCAGGTAAGGGGGCGAGTGTCACTCTTTGCTTGACCATTGGAACCGGTATCGGTGGTTGCTTGATTATGGATGGGAAAGTCTTCCATGGATTTAGCAATTCAGCCTGTGAAGTCGGTTATATGCATATGCAGGATGGAGCTTTCCAAGACTTAGCCTCTACGACAGCCTTGGTGGAGTATGTAGCAGCAGCTCATGGCGATCCAGTTGATCAGTGGAATGGCCGACGCATCTTTAAGGAAGCTACCGAAGGAAACAAAATCTGTATGGCTGGCATTGACCGTATGGTAGACTATCTTGGAAAAGGTCTGGCAAATATTTGCTATGTGGCTAATCCAGAAGTGGTCATTCTCGGTGGCGGTATCATGGGGCAAGAGGCGATTCTCAAACCCAAGATCCGCACAGCCTTAAAAGATGCCTTGGTACCAAGCCTAGCTGAAAAAACACGATTAGAATTTGCCCATCACCAAAATACAGCAGGAATGTTGGGTGCCTACTATCATTTCAAAACAAAACAATCCTAGTTTGGCTCAGCCAAGCTAGGATTTTCTGATACGTTTTTGTCTACGATAGCCGTTTAGTTTCTTATTTTCCCAATAGCTATTAAAGATTTTTTCCTTGTTTTCACGATTGATTTCTAAAAAGTAGGCATAAATCAAATCGATAAAGAAGAGCATAGGGAGTTGAGCGGATATTCGTTGAATGTAGGAAGGCTGGCTGTGGGTGGCTACAAGAACGGTCTCTGTGTAGACCTGGCTATCTTTATTGGGAACACTTGAAAAGAGTACAGTCTTTGCCCCCATCTCCTTGGCATCTAATAAACTGTCTAAAATAGAAGGAGTTGTGCCAGAAAGGGAGAAACCGAGTACGAGACAATTCTCATCCATAATGCTGGTTGTCCAAGCAAAGCCGTCTTGATCGGTCAAAGCCTCGCAGACCACACCCAGACGCATGAAGCGCAATTTCATTTCACGAGCGACAAGGCCAGAACTCCCTGTTCCGAAGAAGTAGACACGCTCAGCATCTTCGATTAGCTGGGCAATTCGCTCTAGTTGGACTTCGTCAATCAAGTCTTGTGTTTGTTCTCTCATATTGCTATAGCTTCTGAGGACTCGTTTGGTCAGTGGACTGTGCTTGGCGACTTGGTTGGCTTGATTTTCTGCCTGATGTTGGTATTGGAAAATAAATTCTCGATAGCCAGTAAAGCCACACTTTTTAGCAAAACGGGTCAAAGCAGCTTGAGAAATATGTAATTTTTGGGTGACTTGTTGAGAAGATAAATCATCTGTAATTGTTTCAGCTTGCAAAAAATAGCGAGCGATTTCTTGCTCAAGGTCTGTCATTTCTTCAAAATGTGAATCAATGACAGTTGCGATATCTGGTTTGTCCATAGAGAAGGCTCCTTTAAATGAGTCGTATTGGAAAAAGACTAGATTATTGAACTTTTACATTCATTATAACATATAATATAGGGATGAATAAATAAAAACGTATCTTACCTTAAAAACGAAAAAAGCTTCTTTCTTTTCCATAATTTTCTGCTCAAATTGTGGTACAATTAAGAGTAAGATTTTAATTATACTCTTCGAAAATCCAATTCAAACTACGTCAGCTTTATCGGCAACCTCAAAGCTGTACTTTGAGCAACCTGTGGCTAACTTCCTAGTTTGATCTTTGATTTTCATTGAGTATTAGAAATGAGACTGATTTGTATGAGAAAATTTAACAGCCATTCGATTCCGATTCGGCTTAATTTATTGTTTTCAATTGTCATTTTACTCTTTATGACCATTATTGGTCGTTTGTTGTATATGCAGGTTTTGAACAAGGATTTTTACGAAAAAAAGCTAGCCTCAGCTAGTCAGACCAAGGTCACAACCAGTTCTGCCCGTGGGGAAATCTATGATGCTAGTGGAAAACCTTTGGTAGAAAATACGTTAAAGCAGGTTGTTTCCTTTACGCGTAGTAATAAAATGACGGCTAAAGATCTGAAAGAAATCGCTAGTCAGTTACTGGGATATGTGAGCATCACTTCGCCAAATTTGACAGAACGCCAGCTGGCAGATTACTATTTGGCTGATCCTGAAATCTATAAAAAAACAGTAGAGGCTCTCCCAAGTGAGAAACGCTTGGATTCAGATGGCAATCGCCTATCCGAATCAGAACTGTATAACAATGCGGTCGATAGCGTTCAAGCGAGTCAACTAAACTATACAGAGGATGAAAAGAAAGAAATCTATCTTTTTAGTCAGTTAAATGCCGTTGGAAACTTTGCGACAGGAACCATTGTGACAGATGCCTTGACAGATACCCAGATTGCTCTGATTGCATCTGCTTCGAAACAATTACCCGGTGTCAGCATCTCAACTTCATGGGATCGAAAAGTTCTAGAAACTTCCCTTTCTTCTATAGTAGGTAGTGTATCCAGTGAAAAAGCTGGTCTCCCAGCGGAAGAAGCAGATGCCTATCTTAAAAAAGGTTATTCTCTAAATGATCGTGTGGGGACCTCTTATCTAGAAAAGCAATACGAGGAAACTTTGCAAGGTAAACGCTCAGTGAAGGAAATTCATCTAGATAAGTACGGTAATATGGAAAGTGTCGAAAATATCGAAGATGGTACCAAAGGGAATAATATTAAACTGACCATTGATTTGGCCTTCCAAGATAGCGTGGATGCTCTGCTGAAAAGTTACTTCAATTCAGAGTTGGGAAATGGTGGAGCTAAGTATTCTGAAGGTGTGTATGCAGTCGCCCTTAATCCAAAAACAGGTGCTGTATTATCCATGTCAGGGATCAAACATGACCTGAAAACGGGAGAGTTGACGCCTGATTCCTTGGGAACGGTAACCAATGTCTTTGTCCCAGGTTCAGTTGTCAAAGCAGCGACCATCAGTTCTGGTTGGGAAAATGGAGTCTTGTCAGGAAACCAGACCTTGACAGACCAGTCCATTGTCTTTCAAGGTTCAGCCCCAATTAATTCTTGGTATACTGCCTTTTCTGGGCCAATGCCGATTACGGCAGTTCAGGCTCTAGAGTATTCATCCAATACTTATATGGTCCAAACAGCCTTAGGTCTTATGGGGCAGACCTACCAACCTAATATGTTTGTCGGCACCAGCAATCTAGAGTCTGCTATGGGGAAACTGCGTTCAACCTTTGGCGAATATGGCTTGGGGTCTGCGACCGGAATTGACCTACCAGATGAATCTACTGGATTTATTCCTAAAGACTATGATTTTGCCAATTACATCACCAATGCTTTTGGGCAGTTTGATAACTATACGCCGATGCAGTTGGCTCAGTATGTGGCAACGATTGCAAATGATGGTGTTCGTGTAGCTCCTCGTATTGTTGAAGGCATTTATGGCAATAATGATAAGGGAGGACTAGGTGACTTGATTCAGCAACTGCAACCGACAGAAATGAATAAGGTCAACATATCCGACTCCGATATGAGTATCTTGCACCAAGGTTTTTATCAGGTTGCCCATGGAACTAGTGGGTTGACAACTGGCCGTGCCTTTTCAAAGGGTGCCTTGGTATCTATTAGCGGAAAAACGGGTACAGCCGAAAGTTATGTGGCAGATGGTCAGCAAGCAACCAATACCAATGCGGTGGCCTATGCCCCATCTGATAATCCCCAAATCGCTGTGGCAGTGGTCTTTCCTCATAATACCAATTTAACAAATGGTGTAGGACCTTCCATTGCGCGTGACATTATCAATCTGTATCAAAAATACCATCCAATGAACTAGAAAGGAATTTATGCTTTATCCAACACCCATTGCCAAGCTGATTGACAGTTATTCTAAGTTACCAGGTATCGGGATTAAGACGGCTACGCGTCTGGCCTTTTATACGATTGGGATGTCTGATGATGATGTCAATGAATTTGCGAAAAATCTCCTTTCTGCTAAGAGAGAATTGACCTATTGTTCCATCTGCGGTCGTTTGACAGACGACGATCCTTGTTCTATCTGTACCGATCCGACTCGTGACCAGACAACGATTTTGGTTCTTGAGGATAGTCGTGATGTGGCGGCTATGGAAAATATCCAAGAATACCACGGACTCTATCATGTCTTGCATGGACTCATTTCTCCCATGAATGGCATCAGTCCAGACGATATCAATCTCAAGAGCCTCATGACTCGTCTTATGGATAGTGAGGTTTCAGAAGTGATTGTGGCGACCAATGCCACAGCAGATGGGGAAGCGACTTCGATGTATCTTTCGCGTCTGCTCAAGCCAGCTGGGATAAAGGTTACTCGTCTGGCACGAGGGCTCGCTGTGGGAGCAGATATCGAGTATGCGGACGAAGTCACACTCTTACGAGCCATTGAAAATCGGACAGAGTTGTAAGTGTAGACAAATTTACGAACTTCATCCATTTATAAAAAATCAAGGAGGCTGAAAATCGTTGATATCGGCCTCTTTTTGTATAGTGTGATGAATAGTGTCAGGTTCAAGTTTTAAAAAACCAAGCAAATATGATATACTAAAGAGCGAGTATTCTAGTAGAATTAGGACAAATAATATGAAACAAACGATTATTCTTTTATATGGTGGACGGAGTGCGGAACGCGAAGTCTCTGTCCTTTCAGCTGAAAGTGTTATGCGTGCGGTCAATTATGACCGTTTCACAGTCAAGGCTTTCTTCATCAGCCAGTCAGGTGACTTTATCAAAACGCAGGAATTTAGTCAGACTCCGGGGCAAGAAGACCGTCTCATGACCAATGCAACCATTGACTGGGATAAGAAAGTTGCACCAAGTGCCATCTACGAAGAAGGCGCAGTGGTCTTTCCAGTCCTTCACGGCCCGATGGGAGAAGATGGCTCTGTTCAAGGATTCTTGGAAGTTTTGAAAATGCCTTATGTCGGCTGTAATATCTTGTCATCCAGTCTTGCCATGGATAAAATCACGACTAAACGTGTTTTGGAATCTGCTGGTATTGCCCAAGTTCCTTATGTGGCCATCGTTGAAGGTGATGATGTGACTGCTAAAATCTCTGAAGTGGAAGAAAGATTGACTTATCCAGTCTTCACCAAACCATCAAACATGGGTTCAAGTGTCGGTATTTCTAAGTCTGAAAATCAAGAAGAACTCCGTCAAGCCTTGAAACTTGCCTTCCAATATGATAGCCGTGTTTTGGTTGAACAAGGGGTGAATGCCCGTGAAATCGAGGTTGGTCTCTTGGGCAACTACGATGTCAAGAGTACGCTGCCAGGAGAAGTTGTCAAGGATGTTGCCTTCTACGACTATGACGCCAAGTATATTGATAACAAGATTACTATGGATATTCCAGCCAAGATCAGTGATGATGTAGTAGCTGTCATGCGTCAAAATGCAGAAACGGCCTTTCGTGCGATTGGTGGACTAGGTCTCTCTCGTTGTGATTTCTTCTATACAGATAAGGGAGAGATTTTCCTAAACGAGCTTAATACCATGCCAGGTTTCACCCAGTGGTCTATGTATCCACTACTTTGGGACAATATGGGAATCAGCTACCCAGAACTAATCGAGCATTTGGTTGACCTTGCCAAGGAAAGTTTTGACAAGCGCGAAGCGCATTTGCTATAAAAATGAAAGAGAGGGTAGAAGCCAGAACTATCACTGCATGGTGGTCAGAGTTCTCGGACTTCAACCCTTTTTAAAGGAGTAGAAATGAAATTAACAATCCATGAAGTTGCCCAAGCTGTTGGAGCTAAAAATGATGTTAGTCTTTTTGCGGACGTTCAGTTAGAAAAAGCTGAGTTTGACAGTCGTTTGATTGGGCCAGGTGATTTGTTTGTGCCACTCAAAGGTGCTCGTGATGGGCATGACTTTATCGAAACATCTTTTGAAAATGGTGCAGCAGTAACCTTGTCTGAGAAAGAGGTCGCAAATCATCCTTACATTCTAGTAGACGATGTGTTGACTGCCTTTCAACAATTAGCTGCCTACTATCTTGAAAAAACGGGAGTTGATGTCTTTGCAGTTACAGGTTCAAATGGCAAGACAACCACTAAGGATATGTTGGCACACTTGCTTTCAACAACCTACAAGACCTACAAAACACAAGGAAACTACAATAACGAGATTGGCCTTCCTTACACAGTTCTTCATATGCCTGAAGGGACAGAAAAGTTGGTCTTGGAGATGGGGCAGGATCACTTGGGAGATATTCATCTCTTGTCAGAATTGGCTCATCCAAAAACAGCCATCGTGACCTTGGTTGGAGAAGCTCATTTAGCCTTTTTCAAAGACCGTTCGGAAATCGCTAAAGGAAAAATGCAAATTGCAGATGGTATGGCTTCAGGTTCTTTGCTTTTGGCACCGGCTGATTCGATTGTAGAGGACTATTTGCCAGCTGATAAAAAGGTGGTTCGATTTGGTCAAGGAGCAGAGCTGGAAATCATAGACTTGATTGAGCGCAAGGATAGTCTGACCTTTAAGGCTAATTTCTTGGAACAAGCCCTCGATTTGCCAGTGACTGGCAAGTACAATGCCACTAATGCCATGATTGCGTCCTATGTTGCCCTACAAGAAGGAGTGTCAGAGGAACAGATTCGTCAGGCCTTCAAAAATCTTGAATTGACGCGTAACCGTACCGAGTGGAAGAAAGCGGCCAATGGAGCAGATATTCTGTCAGATGTTTACAATGCCAATCCCACAGCTATGAAGCTGATATTGGAGACATTCTCTGCTATTCCAGCCAACGAAGGGGGCAAGAAAATCGCTGTTTTGGCTGACATGAAGGAACTCGGTGACCAGTCTGTTCAGCTCCATAACCAGATGATTTTGAGCCTCTCGCCAGATGTGCTTGATACCGTGATTTTCTATGGAGAAGATATCGCAGAATTGGCCCAACTTGCCAGTCAAATGTTCCCAATTGGGCACGTTTACTACTTCAAAAAAACAGCCGACGAGGATCAATTTGAAGACCTAGTCAAGCAGGTTAAGGAAAGACTCAGTGCCAATGATCAAATCTTGCTCAAGGGCTCTAACTCCATGAATCTAGCTAAGCTGGTAGAAAGTTTAGAAAATGAATGCTAGTGATTTTGTCAAGTATTTGCAAAGAATGATTGCCATTACAGATACTGGGTTAACCTTTACAAAAGATTCTTTTGACCGTGAGCGCTATGAAGACTTGCGAGGTCTTTTATCTGAAATGTTGAATCAGGTATCAGACCTTGATGCAGAAGAAGTGGCAGAAGTCTTGAAGCCAACTTCTGCTTATGCGACTCCGTTAATGGACGTCCGTGCTTGGATTGTTGAGGACGAAAAGATTTGTCTGGTTCGGGGACAAGGGGAGGATAGTTGGGCTTTGCCAGGTGGCTTTGGTGAAGTCGGCTATTCTCCAACCGAAAATATTCTCAAGGAAATTGAAGAAGAAACAGGTTTTGAAGCCAAAGTTGAAAGACTGCTAGCTGTTTTTGATACCAATCGTTTCCAACTACAGAGCAAACAGTATGCAAAATTTGTCTTTGAATGTAAGCTTCTCGATGGACAATTCCAAGAAAATCAAGAAATTGCAGACCTTCAATTTTTTGCTATTGACCAACTGCCGACCTTATCTGAAAAACGTATTACCAAGGAGCAAATAGAGATTCTTTGGCAGGTTTATCAAGGTCAGAGGGAGCAATATCTGGACTAAGAAGATGATTATCGTATTTCTAAATCCATTTTTGACAAATAGCATGGTATAATAAAATGCAGGAAAATTTTGAATCATGAGGAAGACTAGATGAATTTATGGGATATTTTCTTTACGACCCAAGCAACAGAGCCACCCAAGTTTGATCTTTTTTGGTATGTTAGCCTATTTACGCTTTTAGCCTTAACCTTTTATACAGCCTATCGCTATCGTGAAAAGAAGGTTTACCAACGATTTTTCCAGATTTTACAGGCAGTTCAGTTAATCCTTCTCTATGGTTGGTACTGGGTCAATCATATGCCACTGTCAGAAAGCTTACCCTTTTACCATTGTCGTATGGCCATGTTTGTGGTACTCTTGCTTCCTGGTCAGTCCAAATATCGGCAGTATTTTGCATTACTAGGAACATTTGGGACATTAGCAGCCTTTGTTTATCCAGTGCCAGATGCCTATCCTTTCCCACATATTGCCATTTTGTCCTTTATCTTTGGGCACTTAGCTCTCTTGGGGAACTCACTGGTTTATCTATTGAGACAGTATGATGCACGATTGCTAGATGTGAAGAGAATTTTTCTTATGACCTTTGGACTAAATGCCTTAATTTTTGTGGTCAATTTAGTAACAGGTGGTGATTACGGATTCTTGACAAAACCGCCATTGGTTGGAGATCACGGCTTAGTAGCTAATTATTTGATTGTTTCTCTGGCCTTGTCAGCAGCGATTACTTTGACAAAGAAAATCTTGGAACTATTTTTAGAACAAGAAGCAGAAAAAATGATTGCAAAGAAAGCTTAGAAATGAGCTTTCTTTTTGGCAATAGACAGATTATTGTTGGCTACATAGAGTAGAAAAATTCTTGTAAAGGAAAAGTGAAAAATTGGCTAGTAAATTTAGGAAAAACTAAGCACAATCAGATTTTTTGTGTTATAATATTCTGTGAATAGCTATGCCTATGTTTAGCTATGGAATAATACGAAGTGCGAAACTTGGAAGATAGAGAGGATGCGATGTAATGGCTAGAGAAGGCTTTTTTACAGGTCTAGATATTGGAACAAGCTCTGTTAAGGTGCTTGTAGCCGAGCAGAGAAATGGTGAATTAAATGTAATTGGCGTGAGTAATGCCAAAAGTAAAGGTGTAAAGGATGGAATTATTGTTGATATTGATGCAGCAGCAACTGCTATCAAATCAGCCATTTCCCAAGCAGAAGAAAAGGCAGGCATTTCGATTAAATCAGTGAATGTCGGCTTACCTGGTAATCTTCTGCAGGTAGAACCAACTCAAGGGATGATTCCAGTAACATCTGATACCAAGGAAATTACGGATCAAGATGTTGAAAATGTTGTCAAATCAGCTTTGACAAAGAGTATGACACCTGACCGTGAAGTCATTACCTTTATTCCTGAAGAATTTATTGTGGATGGTTTCCAAGGAATTCGTGACCCACGTGGCATGATGGGGGTTCGCCTTGAAATGCGTGGCTTGCTTTATACAGGACCTCGTACTATCTTGCACAATTTGCGTAAGACAGTTGAACGTGCAGGTGTTCAGGTTGAAAATGTTATCATTTCACCACTAGCAATGGTTCAATCAGTTTTGAACGAAGGTGAACGTGAATTTGGTGCTACAGTGATTGATATGGGGGCAGGGCAAACGACTGTCGCTACAATCCGTAACCAAGAACTCCAGTTCACCAATATTCTTCAAGAAGGCGGAGATTATGTAACTAAGGATATCTCTAAAGTCTTGAAAACTTCTCAGAAGTTGGCTGAAGGTTTGAAATTGAACTATGGAGAGGCTTATCCTCCTCTTGCAAGTAAAGAAACCTTCCAAGTAGAGGTTATTGGGGAAGTAGAACCTGTTGAAGTGACAGAAGATTACTTGTCAGAGATTATTTCCGCACGAATCAAGCATATCTTTGAACAAATCAAACAAGACCTAGAAAGAAGACATTTATTGGATCTTCCTGGTGGAATTGTTTTGATCGGTGGAAATGCTATTTTACCAGGTATGGTAGAATTGGCTCAAGAAGTCTTTGGTGTCCGTGTGAAACTCTATGTTCCAAACCAAGTTGGTATTCGCAATCCGGCCTTTGCGCATGTGATTAGTTTATCAGAATTCGCTGGACAATTGACAGAAGTCAATCTTTTAGCTCAAAGAGCAGTCAAGGGTGAGGTTGCTCTGACTCATCAACCAATTAGTTTTGGGGGAATGATTCAGAAAACAGCTCAGTTTGTACAATCAACGCCTGTTCAACCAGCCCCTGCTCCAGAAGTAGAGCCTGTGGCGCCTACAGAACCAATGGCGGATTTCCAACAAGCTTCACAAAATAAACCGAAATTAGCAGATCGTTTCCGTGGCTTGATCGGAAGCATGTTTGACGAATAAAGAGGAAAAATAAATTATGACATTTTCATTTGATACAGCTGCTGCTCAAGGTGCAGTGATTAAAGTAATTGGTGTCGGTGGAGGCGGTGGCAATGCCATCAACCGTATGGTCGACGAAGGTGTTACAGGCGTAGAATTTATCGCAGCAAACACAGATGTACAAGCATTGAGCAGTACAAAAGCTGAGACTGTTATTCAGTTGGGGCCTAAATTGACTCGCGGTTTGGGTGCAGGAGGTCAACCTGAGGTTGGTCGTAAAGCTGCTGAAGAAAGTGAAGAGACACTGACTGAAGCTATTAGTGGTGCAGATATGGTCTTCATCACTGCTGGTATGGGAGGAGGATCTGGAACTGGAGCTGCTCCTGTTATTGCTCGTATCGCCAAAGATTTGGGCGCCCTTACAGTTGGTGTTGTGACACGTCCTTTCGGTTTTGAAGGAAGCAAACGTGGTCAATTTGCTGTAGAAGGGATCAATCAGCTTCGTGAACATGTAGATACTCTATTGATCATCTCAAACAACAACTTGCTTGAAATTGTTGATAAGAAAACTCCACTTCTTGAAGCACTTAGCGAAGCGGATAACGTACTTCGTCAAGGTGTTCAAGGGATTACTGATTTGATTACAAATCCTGGTTTGATTAACCTTGACTTTGCCGATGTGAAAACAGTTATGGCAAATAAAGGGAACGCTCTTATGGGTATTGGTATCGGTAGTGGAGAAGAACGTGTTGTTGAAGCAGCTCGTAAGGCAATTTATTCACCACTTCTTGAAACAACTATTGACGGTGCTGAGGATGTTATCGTCAACGTTACTGGTGGTCTTGATTTAACCTTGATTGAAGCTGAAGAGGCTTCACAAATTGTGAACCAGGCAGCAGGTCAAGGAGTGAACATCTGGCTCGGTACTTCAATTGATGAAAGTATGCGTGATGAAATTCGCGTAACAGTTGTCGCAACGGGTGTTCGTCAAGACCGCGTAGAAAAGGTTGTGGCTCCACAAGCTAGACCTACTACTAACTACCGTGAGACAGTGAAACCAGCTCATTCACATGGCTTTGATCGTCATTTTGATATGGCAGAAACAGCTGAATTGCCAAAACAAAATCCACGTCGTTTGGAACCAACTCAGGCATCTGCTTTTGGTGATTGGGATCTTCGCCGTGAATCGATTGTTCGTACAACAGATTCAGTCGTTTCTCCAGTTGAACGCTTTGAAGTCCCAACATCACAAGATGAAGATGAATTGGATACACCTCCATTTTTCAAAAATCGTTAAGTAAATGAATGTAAAAGAAAATACAGAACTTGTTTTTCGAGAAGTCGCAGAGGCGAGTCTGAGTGCTCATCGAGAGAGTGATTCAGTCTCTGTCATTGCAGTTACCAAGTATGTGGATGTACCGACAGCGGAAGCCTTGCTTCCGCTAGGTGTTCATCATATCGGTGAAAATCGTGTCGATAAGTTTCTGGAGAAATATGAAGCTTTAAAAGATCGAGATGTGACTTGGCATTTGATTGGTACCTTGCAAAGACGTAAGGTGAAAGATGTCATTCAATACGTTGATTATTTCCATGCCTTGGATTCAGTTAAGCTAGCAGAGGAAATTCAAAAAAGAAGTGACCGAGTCATCAAGTGTTTCATTCAGGTAAATATTTCTAAAGAAGAAAGTAAACACGGTTTTTCGAGAGAGGAACTGCTGGAAATCTTGCCAGAGTTAGCCAGACTAGATAAGATTGAATATGTTGGTTTAATGACGATGGCACCTTTTGAGGCTAGCAGTGAGCAGTTGAAAGAAATTTTCAAGGCGACCCAAGATTTACAAAGAGAAATCCAAGAAAAACAAATTTCAAATATGCCTATGACCGAGTTAAGTATGGGAATGAGCCGTGATTATAAAGAAGCGATTCAATTCGGTTCCACCTTTGTTCGTATAGGTACAGCATTTTTTAAGTAGGAGAGAACCATGTCTTTAAAAGATAGATTCGATAGATTTATAGATTATTTTACGGAGGATGAGGATTCAACGATTCCTTATGAAAAAGGAAATGAACCCGTGTTTACTCCAGTAAATTCTTCACAGGAACCGGCTCTCCCAATGAATCAACCTTCACAGTCTGCTGCTGTAAAAGATAGCAATATCACCAGACTGCATGCGCGACAACAGGAATTGGCAAATCAGAGCCAGCGTTCAACGGATAAGGTAATTATAGATGTTCGTTATCCTAGAAAATATGAAGATGCAACAGAAATTGTTGATTTATTGGCAGGAAACGAAAGTATTTTAATTGATTTTCAGTATATGACAGAGGTGCAGGCTCGTCGTTGTTTGGACTATTTGGATGGGGCTTGTCATGTTTTAGCTGGTAATCTGAAAAAGGTAGCATCTACTATGTATCTGTTAACACCAGTGAATGTTATTGTGAATGTAGAAGATATTCGTTTACCAGATGAAGAACAAAATGGTGAGTTTGGCTTTGATATGAAGCGTAATAGAGTACGATAATGATTTTTTTAATTCGTATGATTTATAATGCAGTGGATATTTACTCCCTGATTTTGGTAGCCTTTGCTGTCATGTCTTGGTTCCCAGGCGCCTACGAATCCAGTTTAGGTCGTTGGATTGTAGCGTTGGTAAAACCAGTGCTTGCTCCCTTGCAACGCCTGCCTTTACAGATAGCGGGTCTTGATTTATCTGTTTGGGTTGCGATTGTTTTGGTTCGATTTTTAGGAGAAAACCTAGTCCGTTTTCTGGCGATGATAGGATGAATAAAGGGATTTACCAGCATTTCTCCATAGAAGATCGTCCATTTCTTGACAAGGGAATGGAATGGATAAAGAAGGTAGAAGATAGCTATGCTCCTTTTTTAACTCCTTTTATCAATCCTCATCAGGAGAAGCTATTAAAAATTTTGGCCAAAACCTATGGTCTTGCTTGTAGCAGTAGTGGGGAATTCGTCTCGAGTGAGTATGTTCGAGTTTTATTATATCCAGATTATTTCCAACCAGAGTTTTCAGATTTTGAAATATCTCTCCAAGAAATTGTGTATTCCAATAAATTTGAACACTTAACGCATGCTAAGATTTTAGGGACAGTCATCAATCAATTAGGGATTGAACGGAAACTTTTTGGAGATATCCTAGTAGATGAAGAACGGGCGCAGATTATGATTAATCAGCAGTTTCTTCTTCTCTTTCAAGATGGATTAAAGAAAATTGGCCGTATACCCGTTTCGCTGGAGGAACGTCCTTTCACCGAGAAAATAGATAAGCTAGAACAGTATCGAGAGCTGGATTTATGTGTGTCTAGTTTTAGATTAGATGTTCTTTTATCAAATGTTTTGAAACTATCTAGGAATCAATCAAACCAGTTGATTGAAAAGAAACTTGTCCAAGTAAATTACCATGTGGTAGACAAATCAGATTATATTGTTCAAGTTGGAGACTTGATTAGTGTGAGAAAATTTGGGCGCTTGAGATTGCTTCAAGATAAGGGACAAACAAAAAAAGAGAAGAAAAAAATAACCGTCCAGTTATTATTAAGTAAGTGAGGAATAGAATGCCAATTACATCATTAGAAATAAAGGACAAGACCTTTGGAACTCGATTCAGAGGTTTTGATCCAGAAGAAGTCGATGAATTTTTAGATATTGTAGTTCGTGATTACGAAGATTTGGTTCGCTCAAATCATGATAAGGAATTACATATTAAGAGCTTGGAAGAACGTTTGTCTTACTTTGATGAGATGAAAGATTCATTGAGCCAGTCTGTATTGATTGCCCAAGATACGGCTGAGCGAGTGAAACAAGCGGCACATGAACGTTCAAACAATATCATTCACCAAGCAGAGCAAGATGCGCAACGCTTGTTGGAAGAAGCTAAATATAAAGCAAACGAGATTCTTCGTCAAGCAACAGACAATGCTAAGAAAGTTGCTGTTGAAACAGAAGAATTGAAGAACAAGAGCCGTGTCTTCCACCAACGTCTTAAATCTACAATTGAGAGTCAGTTGGCTATTGTTGAATCTTCAGATTGGGAAGATATTCTCCGTCCAACAGCTACTTATCTTCAAACAAGTGATGAAGCCTTTAAAGAAGTGGTTAGTGAAGTACTTGGAGAACCGATTCCAGCTCCAATTGAGGAAGAACCAATTGATATGACACGTCAGTTCTCTCAAGCAGAAATGGCAGAGTTACAAGCTCGTATTGAGGCAGCCAATAAAGAATTGGCTGAATTTGAAGATCAGACTAAACAGGAAGTGGAAGATCCAACTCCTGTAGTGAGTCCTCAAATTGAAGAAGAGCCTGCTCATCCAGTTGGTCCAATGTATGAAGAACCAGAAGTAGCTCCAGTGCATCCGACAGGTCCAACACCAGCTACAGAAACTGTTGATTCAGCACCGGGATTTGAAGCACCGCAAGAATCCGTTACAATTTTATAAGAAACGATGTGAGAACAATATCTTATCTTTATATTTCCAGCGAGCAGGAGATGGTGTGAGTCCTGCATTCCCTAATGATAAGATTATCCTCTCAAAAACTCAAGTCTGAATGGAGTAAGATTTGACGTTCCCCACGTTACGGGATAAGAGGGAGAAAGATTAGGTCTTTTTCCGAATAAAGGTGGTACCACGATTTTCGTCCTTTTTGGAAGTCGTGGTTTTTAATTTGTTATTATTTATAAAGGAGATACCATGAAACTCAAAGATACCCTTAATCTTGGGAAAACAGCTTTCCCAATGCGTGCAGGCCTTCCTACCAAAGAGCCAGTTTGGCAAAAGGAATGGGAAGATGCAAAACTTTATCAACGTCGTCAAGAATTGAACCAAGGAAAACCTCATTTCACCTTGCATGATGGCCCTCCATACGCAAACGGGAATATTCACGTTGGACACGCTATGAACAAGATTTCAAAAGATATCATTGTTCGTTCAAAATCTATGTCTGGTTTTTACGCACCATATATCCCAGGTTGGGACACTCATGGTCTGCCAATCGAGCAAGTTTTGGCAAAACAAGGTGTCAAACGTAAAGAAATGGACTTGGTTGAGTACTTGAAACTTTGCCGTGAATACGCTCTTTCACAAGTAGATAAACAACGCGAAGACTTTAAACGTTTGGGTGTTTCTGGTGATTGGGAAAATCCATATGTGACTTTGACTCCGGACTATGAAGCAGCCCAAATCCGTGTCTTTGGTGAGATGGCTAATAAAGGTTATATCTACCGTGGAGCTAAGCCAGTTTACTGGTCATGGTCATCTGAGTCAGCCCTTGCGGAAGCAGAGATTGAATACCATGACTTGGTTTCAACTTCCCTTTACTATGCCAACAAGGTAAAAGATGGCAAAGGTATTCTTGATACAGATACTTACATTGTTGTCTGGACAACTACTCCATTTACTATCACAGCTTCGCGTGGTTTGACTGTTGGTGCAGATATTGATTATGTTTTGGTTCAACCTGCTGGTGAAGCTCGTAAGTTTGTGGTTGCTGCAGAATTGTTGACTAGTTTGTCTGAGAAATTTGGTTGGGCTGACATTCAAGTTTTGGCAACTTACCGTGGTCAAGAATTGAACCACATCGTAACAGAACACCCATGGGATACAGCTGTAGATGAACTCGTTATCCTTGGTGACCACGTTACAACTGACTCTGGTACAGGTATTGTCCATACAGCCCCTGGTTTTGGTGAGGACGACTACAATGTCGGTATTGCTAATGGTCTTGAAGTCGCAGTCACTGTTGACGAGCGTGGTATCATGATGGCTAATGCTGGTGCTGAGTTTGAAGGTCAGTTCTACGAAAAGGTTGTACCAACTGTTATTGAAAAACTTGGTAACCTCCTTCTTGCCCAAGAAGAAATCTCTCACTCATACCCATTTGACTGGCGTACGAAGAAACCAATCATCTGGCGTGCTGTTCCACAGTGGTTTGCCTCAGTATCTAAATTCCGTCAAGAAATCTTGGATGAAATTGAAAAAGTGAAATTCCACTCAGAATGGGGTAAAGTACGTCTTTACAATATGATCCGTGACCGTGGTGACTGGGTTATCTCTCGTCAACGTGCTTGGGGTGTTCCGCTTCCAATCTTCTACGCTGAAGATGGTACAGCGATCATGACAGCTGAAACGATTGAGCACGTGGCTCAACTATTTGAGGAACATGGTTCTATCATCTGGTGGGAACGTGATGCTAAGGACCTCTTACCAGAAGGATTCACTCATCCAGGTTCACCAAATGGCGAGTTCAAGAAAGAAACAGACATCATGGACGTTTGGTTTGACTCAGGTTCATCATGGAATGGGGTTGTTGTAAATCGTCCAGAGTTGACTTACCCAGCAGACCTTTACCTAGAAGGTTCTGACCAATACCGTGGTTGGTTTAACTCATCACTTATTACATCTGTTGCCAACCATGGCGTAGCACCTTACAAGCAAATCTTGTCACAAGGTTTTGCCCTTGATGGTAAAGGTGAGAAGATGTCTAAATCTCTTGGAAATACCATTGCCCCAAGCGATGTTGAAAAACAATTTGGTGCGGAAATCTTGCGTCTCTGGGTAACAAGTGTTGACTCAAGTAACGACGTACGTATCTCTATGGATATCTTGAGCCAAGTTTCTGAAACTTACCGTAAGATTCGTAACACTCTTCGTTTCTTGATTGCTAACACATCTGACTTTAACCCAGTTCAAGATACAGTAGCTTACGATGAGCTTCGTTCAGTTGATAAGTACATGACTATTCGCTTTAACCAGCTTGTTAAGACCATTTGTGATGCTTATGCCAACTTTGAATTCTTGACAATCTATAAGGCCTTGGTAAACTTTATTAATGTTGATTTGTCAGCCTTCTACCTTGATTTTGCCAAAGATGTTGTCTACATCGAAGGTGCCAAATCATTGGAACGCCGTCAAATGCAGACTGTCTTCTATGACATTCTTGTGAAAATTACGAAACTCTTGACACCAATCCTTCCTCACACTGCAGAAGAAATCTGGTCATATCTTGAGTTTGAAGCAGAAGACTTTGTTCAATTGTCAGAATTACCAGAAGCAGAGACGTTTGCTAGCCAAGAAGAAATCTTGGATACATGGGCTTCCTTCATGGACTTCCGTGGACAAGCTCAAAAAGCCTTGGAAGAAGCGCGTAATGCCAAAGTTATCGGGAAATCACTTGAAGCACACTTGACAGTTTATCCAAACGAAGTTGTGAAAACTCTACTCGAAGCAGTAAACAGCAATGTAGCTCAACTTTTGATTGTGTCTGAATTGACCATCGCAGAAGGACCAGCTCCAGAAGCTGCCGTTAGCTTCGAAGATGTAGCCTTCACTGTTGAACGAGCTGCAGGTGAAGTATGTGACCGTTGCCGTCGAATCGACCCAACAACAGCAGAACGCAGCTACCACGCAGTCATCTGTGACCACTGTGCAAGCATTGTAGAAGAAAACTTTGCGGAAGCAGTCGCAGAAGGGTTTGAAGCGAAATAAGGTTGAAAAGTCTAGGGAAAACTCAATTTGAGAAGAATAGATAACTAATCTTATAGATTATAAAACGCATTGTATCAAGTTTTTGAATACCTGATATGATGCGTTTTTATTTATTTTGAAAATTTGCGAGGTGTGACTTTTTATACTCAACAAGAATCAATGAGAAAGTTAGCAAGCCAACAGCAGTAAGATAAAATACGTATTTGATATTACGAATAAGATTAGTAAATTGTGTCATATTTTTAAAACAATAAATTTGTATAGTGCTTATTTATTTCTGAAAAGTATTATATTTTATTTCATATTATACAAATTTTTATTTTATAATATCAGAAAATACTTTTTTTTTTAAGCAAATATGATACAATTTTATTTGAAAAAAAATAAAAAGGAGATTTTATTATGAAATCAAAAACACTTGCTTTAATTAGTGGTATCGTCGGTCTTGTGGGAGGAATTTTACTTCTTATTGGTCCTTTTGTCTTGTTGGGAACAGCGGTAAATACGGCTGCTACAACTCTTAATGGAGGAGCTACTGCAGGGGCTGTTTCAGGTGTTGCCTTACTCTTGAATGCCTTGAAGATTGCAAATCTTGTTCTTGGTATCATTGCTATTGTTTACTATAAAGGAGATAATCGTGTAGGTGCAGCTCCGTCTGTACTAATGATTGTTTCTGGTGGAGTTAGTCTCATTCCATTCTTAGGATGGGTTGGGGGCATCCTTGCTATTATCGGAGGATCTCTATTCCTTGCAACATTGAAAAAATTCAAATCAGAAGAATAAAAGGTGTTTTAGCATGAAAAGAACAAAAAAGTTTATCGGTCTAGGAGTAGTTCTATCATCTGTTTCTCTTCTCGTTGCATGTGGAGCACAAAGTTCAAAGACTACTTCAACAAGTAATGATGAGAAGACAGTAGCAACATCTAATACCTCAAAAGAAACAATCACTTTTGATACACCGGTTGTAACAGACGATGCAATTGAATCAATGCGTACTTATGCAGATTATATAGATCTTTATAAAAAGATTTTTGATGATTATTTTACTAAAGCTGAGGAAAGTTTCAAAGGAACAGCTATGGAAAATAATGAGTCGTTTACCAAACTAAAAGAGTCAACTCAAAAATTATTCGATGCGCAGAAAAAAATATATGATTTGCTAGGGTCAACTGAGCTCAAGGAAGATGATAAATCAAAATTGTCTCAACAATTGAAAGATTTTAGAGACAATTTGCAAAAACAGTTGAAAACTTTGACATCGCAACTACAATAAGATAGAAATTATTTTTTGTAGTAACTGAGAATGATTGGTAAAATTACACCCCAAATATTAGAAATTGGGGTGTTTTTTAAAGATTAAATAATGAAGATAGAATAGAAACAACCAAAAACAATGTGATTGCCAAACAGTCCTTTCCTTTTTGGTTTTGACTAGCTTTTTTGTGAAAAATTGTGTAAAATAGAATAGATAAACGAGGGGAAACCTCGGAAAATTTAAAGGAGAATCCATCTAATGGTAAAATTGGTTTTTGCTCGCCACGGTGAGTCTGAATGGAACAAAGCTAACCTTTTCACAGGTTGGGCTGATGTTGATTTGTCTGAAAAAGGTACACAACAAGCGATTGACGCTGGTAAATTGATCAAAGAAGCTGGTATCGAATTTGACCAAGCTTACACTTCAGTATTGAAACGTGCTATCAAAACAACTAACTTGGCTCTTGAAGCTTCTGACCAATTGTGGGTTCCAGTTGAAAAATCATGGCGCTTGAACGAACGTCACTACGGTGGTTTGACTGGTAAAAACAAAGCTGAAGCTGCTGAACAATTTGGTGATGAGCAAGTTCACATCTGGCGTCGTTCATACGATGTATTGCCTCCAAACATGGACCGTGATGATGAGCACTCAGCTCACACAGACCGTCGTTATGCTTCACTTGACGACTCAGTTATCCCAGATGCTGAAAACTTGAAAGTGACTTTGGAACGTGCCCTTCCTTTCTGGGAAGATAAAATCGCTCCAGCTCTTAAAGATGGTAAAAACGTATTCGTAGGAGCTCACGGTAACTCAATCCGTGCCCTTGTAAAACACATCAAAGGTTTGTCAGATGACGAAATCATGGACGTGGAAATCCCTAACTTCCCACCATTGGTATTCGAATTCGACGAAAAATTGAACGTAGTTTCTGAATACTACCTCGGAAAATAATTTGTAAAAAGAAAGCCTAGGAATACCTAGGTTTTTCTTTTTATTCTAGTATCCAACTCTTCGAAAAAGCGTTATAATGATAGTAAAGAGTGACTTAATTGTAAGAAAGAGAGAAGGACGATGGCTTATATTGAGATGAAACACTGTTACAAGCGTTATCAGGTTGGGGACACGGAGATTGTGGCCAATCGTGATGTGAATTTTGAAATTGAAAAAGGGGAGCTAGTGATTATCCTTGGTGCGTCAGGTGCTGGCAAGTCAACGGTTCTTAACCTTCTTGGGGGAATGGACACCAATGATGAAGGAGAAATCTGGATCGATGGTGCCAATATTGCAGACTATAGTTCCCACCAGCGAACCAATTACCGTAGAAATGATGTCGGTTTTGTTTTTCAGTTTTACAATCTAGTGTCCAATCTGACAGCTAAGGAAAATGTGGAACTGGCTTCAGAAATCGTGACAGATGCCTTGGATCCTGAGCAGGTTTTGACAGATGTAGGTCTGGCTCATCGTCTTAATAATTTTCCAGCCCAGCTTTCTGGAGGGGAGCAACAGCGAGTCTCCATTGCACGCGCGGTAGCAAAAAATCCTAAAATTCTCCTTTGTGATGAACCAACAGGTGCCTTGGATTATCAGACGGGCAAGCAAGTCTTGAAGATTCTCCAAGACATGTCTCGTCAAAAAGGGGCAACAGTGATTATTGTGACCCATAATAGCGCGCTAGCTCCTATTGCTGATCGCGTGATTCATATGCATGATGCTAGTGTCAAGGATGTGGTGATCAACCAGCATCCTCAGGATATTGACAGTTTGGAGTACTAGCATGATTAAACGAAAAACCTATTGGAAAGACTTAATTCAGTCCTTCACAGGCTCCAAGGGGCGTTTTTTATCCATCTTGACCCTGATGATGTTGGGATCTCTAGCCCTCGTAGGTCTCAAAGTGACTAGCCCCAATATGGAGGCGACCGCCAATGCTTATTTCACAACTGCTAAAACCTTGGATTTGGCAGTCATGTCTAACTATGGCTTGGATCAAGCAGATCAAAAAGAACTAGAACAGATAGAGGGCGCAGAGGTCGAGTTTGGCTACTTGACAGATGTGACTATGGATAATGGGCAAGATGCTATTCGACTATATTCCAAACCAGAGCGAATTTCAATCTTTCAGCTAAGAGAGGGACGACTTCCGCAGTCAGACCAGGAAATTGCTTTGGCAAGTCATCTGCAGAGTCAATATAGCGTGGGACAGGAGATTAGTTTTAAAGAAAAAGAAGGCAGTCATTCCTCTTTAAAAGACCATACTTTTACCATTACTGGTTTTGTGGATTCAGCTGAAATCCTCTCCCAGCGAGATATGGGCTACGCAGGAAGTGGAAGTGGGACTCTGACAGCCTATGGGGTGATTTTACCTAGTCAGTTTGATCAGAAAGTCTACAATATAGCTCGTTTAAAATATCAAGATTTAGCAGACTTAAATGCTTTTTCAGAAACTTATGAAGAAAAATCTAAGCAACATCAGGAAGACCTTGAACAAGCTTTGTCAGATAATGGCAAGGCACGTCTGCAACTTTTGAAAAAAGAAGGGCAAGAATCTCTCGATAAGGGGCAAGAGACCCTTGATCAGGCACAGGCTAATTTGCAGGAAGGCAAGCGTCGTTTAGCAGCTGCTCAAGCTCGTTTACAGGCTCAGGAAAGTCAACTAGGCTTTCTTCCTCAAGCTCAGAGAGAGCAGGCTAGTGCTCAACTTACCCAAGCCAAGAAGGAATTGGACAAGGAAGAAGATAAACTAAAGCAGGCTGAACAAAATTTAGCCCAAGAAAAGGAAAAATTAGAAAAACATCAGCAAGTCTTGGACGATTTGGCTGAGCCCAAGTATCAGGTTTATAATCGTCAGACCATGCCTGGCGGTCAGGGCTACCTCATGTACAGCAATGCTACAGCCAGTATTCGGGCAGTGGGCAATATCTTTCCTGTAGTGCTTTATGCTGTTGCAGCTATGGTGACCTTTACAACCATGACTCGCTTTGTGGATGAAGAGCGAACACATGCAGGTATTTTTAAGGCCTTGGGCTATCGTAGTAAGGATATTATCGCCAAGTTTCTCCTCTACGGTCTAGTAGCTGGGACTGTCGGAACAGCTCTAGGTAGCATACTTGGTCATTATTTGCTAGCCAGTGTGATTTCAAGTGTTATTACAAAAGGTATGGTGGTGGGAGAAACTCAGATTCAGTTCTATTGGACTTATAGCTTACTAGCTCTTGGTCTGAGTTGGTTGGCGAGTGTGTTACCAGCCTATCTGGTAGCTCGGAGGGAACTACACGACGAAGCAGCCCAGCTTTTACTACCTAAACCACCTGTCAAAGGAGCTAAAATCTTACTGGAGCGCATCGGTTTTATCTGGCGTCGTCTCAGTTTTACTCATAAGGTAACAGCTCGCAATATCTTCCGTTATAAGCAGCGGATGTTGATGACGATCTTTGGTGTGGCTGGTTCTGTAGCCCTGCTCTTTGCAGGTTTGGGAATCCAATCCTCTGTAGCAGGAGTTCCGTCTAGACAGTTTCAACAAATCCAACAGTATCAGATGATTGTCTCTGAAAATCCTAGTGCGACCAATCAAGACATGGCAGAGTTGGAAGAAGTGTTGAAAGGGCAAGATATTCAAGCCTACCAGAAAATCTATTCTAAGACGCTAGACAAGGATTTCAAGGGCAAGGCTGGTCTTCAGACCATAACCCTTATGATGACAGAGAAGGAGGATTTGACACCCTTTATCCATCTGCAAAATCATCAGCAGGAACTGACATTAAAAGATGGAGTTGTCATCACAGCTAAACTAGCCCAGCTGGCAGGTATTAAGGTTGGGCAGAACTTAGAAATTGAAGGTAAGGAGCTAAAGGTAGCCGCTATTACTGAGAACTACGTTGGTCATTTTATTTATATGAGTCAAGCTAGCTATGAGCAAATTTACGGGCAGCTGCCACAAGCCAACACTTATCTGGTTAGGCTAAAGGATTCTAGTGCGCCTAGTATCGAAAGGCAGGCAGGTTTACTCATGAATCAAGCTGCGGTGTCCAGCGTCGTCCAGAATGCTTCAGCCATTCGACTCTTTGACTCGGTCGCAAGCTCACTCAATCAGACCATGACCATCTTGGTCATCGTATCGGTTCTGTTGGCTATTGTTATTCTCTATAATTTGACCAATATCAACGTGGCTGAAAGAATCCGTGAACTCTCCACTATCAAGGTTCTCGGCTTTCATAATAAAGAAGTCACACTCTATATTTATCGTGAGACGATTGTCTTGTCCCTTGTGGGAATCGTACTTGGTCTGGTATCTGGTTTCTATTTACACCAATTTTTGATTCAAATGATTTCGCCTGCGACTATTCTCTTTTACCCGCAGGTAGGTTGGGAAGTCTATGTGATCCCAGTGGCAGCAGTAAGCATTATTTTGACCCTACTTGGTTTCTTTGTCAATCATCATCTGAGAAAGGTTGATATGCTTGAAGCCTTGAAATCTGTAGAGTAATACTCAATGAAAATCAAAGAGCAAACTAGGAAGCTAGCTGCAGGCTGTACTTAAGTACAGTAAAGCGACGATAACGTAGTTTGAAGAGATTTTCGAAGAGTATAAGGTAGTTGTTTTTATCTGATTGACCTTATATTTACTCGTAAACAAAAATCCTCCGTTTCAAAGAGCTGGGTGAACTCTTTGTGACAGAGGATTTTTTCTATAGGGCTTTAGTAGCTGCAATTGCGGCTTCAAAGTTTGGTTCTGAGTTGATGTTGTCCACATATTCAACGTAACGAATAGTATTGTCGGTATCGAGGACAAAGACTGCGCGTGCCAATAGGTGCCATTCATTGATTAAGAGGGCATAATCACGTCCAAAGGAATGGTCGAAATAGTCTGAGAGCATGATGGCATTTTCAATGCCTTCAGCACCACACCAACGTTTTTGGGCAAATGGTAGGTCCATAGAAACAGTCAATACGACTGTGTTGTCCAGTCCAGCTAGTTCTTCATTAAAACGACGCGTTTGAGTTGAGCAGATGCCTGTATCGATAGAAGGCACGACACTCAAGACTTTTTTCTTGCCATCAAAATCAGCCAGAGATTTTTTAGAAAGGTCTGTTGTAGTGAGAGAAAAATCAAGTGCCTTGTCGCCGACTTGTAGTTGTTTACCTGTAAAGCTCACAGGATTTCCGAGAAAAGTTACCATAAGATACTCCAATCTTTTTTCTTCCATTTTAGCTGAAACAGTCGGAATTTTCCAATGATTTGACCGGAAATATGAGCATAGAAAAAACGTCAATTCGGAAAAGAATGACGTTTTTCAGAGGTTTATACTCAATGAAAATCAAAGAGCAAACTAGGAAGCTAGCCACAGGCTGTACTTGAGTACGGCAAGGCGACGCTGACGTGGTTTGAATTTGATTTTCGAAGAGTATTATTTTGCCAATCCTTCAGCAATCTTATCAAGGTTGTATTTCATCATGTTGTAGTAGCTGTCGCCTTCTTTACCTTGTTCTGCGATAGAGTCAGTAAAGATTTGTGCGTAGATTGGGATGTTTGTGTCTTGAGAAACAGTTTTCATTGGACGGTCATCCACGCTTGATTCTACAAAGAGTGAAGGAGTTTTTGTTTGGCGAAGTTTTTCAACCAAGGTCTTGATTTGATCAGGTGTTCCTTCTTCTTCAGTGTTGATTTCCCAGATGTAGGCACTTGGGACACCATAGGCTTTAGAGAAGTATTTGAAGCATCCTTCGCTGGTTACGATGAGTTTTTTCTCAGCAGGAATATTGTCGAATTTAGCTTTAGCTTCCTTATCAAGCTTATCTAGCTTTTCAGTATATTCTTTGAGATTTTTTTCGTAGAATTCCTTGTTGCTAGGATCTTTAGCGCTCAATTGTTTTGCGATATTTTTAGCAAAGATCATCCCATTTTCAAGGTTAAGCCAAGCGTGTGGGTCTTCTTTGCCTTTTTCGTTTTGACCTTCAAGGTAGATAACATCAACACCTTCGCTGACTGCAAAGTAGTCTTTGTTTTCAGTTTTCTTGGCATTTTCTACCAATTTTGTAAACCAAGCATTGCCACCTGTTTCAAGGTTGATCCCGTTATAGAAAATCAAATCAGCTTGAGAAGTTTTCTTAACGTCTTCAGGAAGTGGTTCGTATTCGTGTGGGTCTTGACCAACAGGAACGATACTGTGAAGATCAATCTTGTCACCTGCAATATTTTTAGTAATATCAGCAATGATTGAGTTTGTAGCAACAACTTTTAGTTTTTGACCAGAAGCTGCATCTTTTTTTCCGCTAGCACATGCTACAAGAGCAATGACGGAAAGAAAGAGAACGAGTAATGTACCTAATTTTTTCATTAGATCCTCCAATTTATTGGGGTTTTGCCCCTTATTTTAACAAATGTTTATTTTTCAGTTTCAAATATCGTTGTTTTGGAGCGATAAAGAAGCTAATGAGAAAGAAACTAGCGGCTGTAAGCACGATACTAGAACCTGCCGCAACGTTAAAGCTATAGCCGATAAAGAGTCCCAAAACTGAAGCTGTAGCTCCAAAGGTTGAGGAAAGGAAAATCATGCTTTTCAGGCTATTAGCATAGAGATAAGCAGTTGCTGCTGGGGTAATCAGCATGGCTACAATCAGGATAGTTCCGACACTTTGCATGGCTGTCACAGACACGAGAGTTAGGAGTACCATGAGTAAGTAGTGATAGAAATTGACAGGCATTCCCATGGCCTTAGCCAAGAGTTCATCAAAGGATGTTATCAAGAGTTGCTTGAAGAAAATCCAGATCAACAAGAGAATGGCTGCTCCTACACCCATAGTAATAAACATATCCGTATCTTGGACGGCCAGGATATTACCAAAAAGAATATGGAAAAGGTCAGTTGAACTTTTAGCGACACTAATCAAGATGATACCGAGGGCTAAGAAAGAAGAAAAGGTAATGCCGATGGCGGTATCGCTTTTGATAATCGAGTTCCCCTTGATGTAGGTGATGATGATAGCAGCTAGTAGTCCAAAGATAATGGCTCCAATAAAGAAGTCAAGGCCCAAGATAAAGGAGAGGGCTACACCTGGCAAGACAGCATGTGAAATGGCATCTCCCATGAGTGACATCCCGCGTAGGATGATGAAACATCCCACAGCTCCAGCTACGACCCCGATGACAATGGCTGTTATCAAGGCATTTTGTAGGAAATGGAATTTTTGTAATCCATCGATAAATTCTGCAATCATAGGTCACCTCCATTGAAAAAGAGTCGATTACCGTAAGCTTCTTTGAGATTGGCTTCGGTAAAGGTTTCTTTGGTTGGACCAAAGGCAATCACTTCTCGATTGACAAGCAAGACTTGATCGAAGTAGTGGGGAACCTTGCTGAGGTCGTGGTGGACGATGAGAACCGTCTTCCCGGCTTTTTTCAGATCTCTCAGCGTATTCATGATGATTTCCTCACTGACAGAGTCAATCCCAACAAAGGGTTCATCCAAGAGGATATAGTCAGCTTCCTGCACCAAACATCTGGCAATCAAGACTCGCTGGAACTGACCTCCAGACAGTTGACTGATTTGACGTTCAGCGTAGTCAGCTAGACCGACAATTTCAAGGGCCTCTTGCACTTTCTTCCAATGTTTAGCATTTAAACTTCGAAAGAGAGGGATAGAGGGAAAGAGTCCTAACGAGACGCATTCCTTGACCTTGATGGGAAAGTTGTAGTCGATATTGATTTTTTGTTCGACATAGGCGATTCGATGTAAGGATTTTTTAACTTCCTTGTCATCGAGAAATGCCTGACCTTGATGTGGGATAATTCCCAGCATCCCTTTTAATAATGTTGATTTCCCAGCACCGTTTGGACCAATGATACCGGTAATTGTTGGTCCATGGAGCGCTAGTGAAATATCCTTAAGTGCCAACGTTTCTTTGTAGGAGACACTGAGGTTTTCGATACGTATCATAAACTTGTATTCCTCCTGTCTCTTAATATACCTTAAAAAAAAAATTAAGTCAAGTTAATTTTTCAAAAAATTAAAATAATAACTGAAAATACTAGAAAACCTCAGTTCATTTTTAATTGCATTCCCAGGTAATTTTTGTTAAGCTAAAAGCAAGTATAAATGAAAGCGAGAACAAGATGACACGTTATCAAGATGATTTTTATGATGCAATCAATGGAGAATGGCAGAAGACTGCTGAAATCCCAGCAGATAAGTCTCAAACGGGAGGTTTTGTTGATTTAGACCAGGAAATTGAAGATCTGATGTTGGCGACAACAGACAAGTGGTTGACAGGAGAAGAGGTGCCTGAGGATGCTATCTTGGCAAATTTTGTCAAATACCACCGCCTAGTTCGTGATTTTGATAAGAGAGAAGCTGACGGTATCACACCTGTTTTGCCTCTCATTAAAGAATTCCAAGAATTGGAGACTTTTGCAGATTTCACAGCTAAACTAGCAGAGTTTGAGCTTGCTGGAAAACCTAATTTCCTTCCTTTTGGTGTATCGCCAGACTTTATGGATGCTCGAATCAACGTTTTGTGGGCTAGCGCTCCAAGCACGATTTTGCCAGATACGACCTACTATGCTGAAGACCATCCTCAACGCGAAGAGCTATTGACTTTGTGGAAAGAATCTAGCGTCAATCTTCTCAAGGCTTATGATTTCTCTGATGTGGAAATTGAAGACTTGCTTGAGAAAAGATTAGAATTGGACCGTCGAGTTGCGGCAGTAGTGCTTTCTAATGAAGAAAGTTCAGAGTATGCTAAACTTTACCATCCATATGATTACGAAGATTTCAAGAAATTTGCGCCTGCCCTACCTTTGGATGACTTCTTCCAAGCCGTTCTTGGACAAGTGCCAGACAAGGTTATTGTAGATGAGGAACGTTTCTGGCAAGCAGCAGAGCAATTCTATAGTGAAGAGGCCTGGCCTCTTCTCAAGGCAACCTTGATTTTGAGTGTTGTCAATCTTTCAACCAGCTATTTAACAGAAGAAATCCGTGTCTTGTCAGGTGCCTACAGTCGTGCGCTTTCTGGAGTTCCAGAAGCCAAAGACAAGGTTAAGGCAGCCTACCAGTTAGCACAAGGTCCATTCAAACAAGCCTTGGGGCTCTGGTATGCCCATGAAAAATTCTCCCCAGAAGCCAAGGCGGACGTGGAGAAAAAAGTGGCAACCATGATTGATGTCTATAAGGAACGCCTGGCTAAGAATGACTGGTTAACTCCTGAAACTCGTGACAAGGCCATTGTCAAACTCAATGTCATCAAGCCTTATATTGGTTATCCAGAAGAATTGCCAGAACGCTACAAGGACAAGGTAGTGGATGAGACTGCTAGTCTTTTTGACAATGCTCTTGCCTTTGCGCGTGTGGAAATCAAGCACAGTTGGAGCAAGTGGAACCAGCCTGTAGACTATAAGGAATGGGGTATGCCTGCTCATATGGTCAACGCCTACTACAATCCACAGAAGAACCTGATTGTCTTTCCAGCGGCCATTTTACAGGCTCCTTTCTATGACTTGCACCAGTCATCTTCTGCTAACTACGGTGGGATTGGGGCAGTTATTGCCCATGAAATTTCGCACGCCTTTGATACTAACGGAGCGTCCTTTGATGAAAATGGTAGCCTTAAGGACTGGTGGACAGAGAGCGACTATGCTGCCTTCAAGGAGAAAACACAAAAAGTTATTGACCAGTTTGATGGACAGGATTCTTATGGTGCAACTATTAACGGTAAATTGACTGTATCAGAAAACGTGGCTGACTTGGGAGGAATTGCCGCAGCGCTTGAAGCAGCTAAGAGAGAACCAGACTTCTCCGCAGAAGAATTCTTCTACAACTTTGGTCGCATTTGGCGCATGAAAGGTCGTCCAGAATTTATGAAACTCTTGGCTAGCGTGGATGTGCACGCGCCAGCCAAACTCCGTGTCAATGTGCAAGTGCCAAACTTCGATGATTTCTTTACAACCTATGACGTCAAAGAAGGAGATGGTATGTGGCGTTCACCAGAAGAGCGCGTGATTATTTGGTAATGCAAAAAATCTAGTCATCAGAAAAAGGCATCCAATCAGGTGTGAAAAACCTTGATAGGATGCCTTTTGTAATGGAAAGATTTGCTGGATAGTTTACTTATACTCTTCGAAAATCAAATTCAAACCACGTCAACGTCGCCTTGCCGTACTCAAGTACAGCCTGCGGCTAGTTTCCTAGTTTGCTCTTTGATTTTCATTGAGTATTAAATTGTGATAGTCATTGTCATCATTTTGCTAGAAAAAAGGATTGAAGGTCTTTTCATGAGCAATAGTCGTAGCTGGACCATGTCCTGGATAGACATCGTAGTTTGGTAGGGTGAAGAGTTGGGTCTGGATACTATGAAGGAGTTGCTCCATACTACCAGTAGGAAGGTCCGTCCGTCCGATTGTTTCACGGAATAGGGCATCACCTGTCAAGACTAGGTGGGCATCAGGAAAGACTAGGGAAACACCACCGATAGAGTGCCCTGGTGTTGGCAAGACAGTAAAACGAAATTCTTCTAATTGATATTCTTCATGAAAGGCAAAGGTGTGTTCTGCAGGTTTTGCGACCACATCTGCCATATCATCGTGACGAGGGAGACCAGAGAGATTATCGACAGGAGTGTAGAGCCAAGATGCTTCGCTCTCTGCGATATAGACAGGAGGATTGCCAAAAGTTTCGCGCACCAAGTCTAAACTCATGATATGGTCATAATGGGCGTGGGTCAATAGAATGGCGCAGACTGGTTTGTTGATGTTCTCTATTGTCTGACGAATGGCTTCCCAATGGCTACCTGGGTCAACAACGATGAGGTGTTTGTCACCCTCCAGGTAATAGGTGTTTTCATAGGCAACAGGATTCACAGTTTTATGGATTTTCATACTAGCTCCAATCTCAAAGAATGTACTAAATTAAGTATAGCACAGTTGGGGAGAATAGGTAAGGATTTAGAATGAACTTAAAAAACCAGCATGACTAGATGAAGACAGGCTGGTTATCAATTTATCAATATTGGAGAGGTGTCAATTGCCCTTCATAGGTTGCATAAACTCCGTCATTAGCTTGTTTGATAGACGTGATGTTTAGAGTGCCACCGTAGTTGGCTTCTCGTTTATCGCTATATTCACTATAAGTTATCCTATTGGGCAGGTTCTGGTCGTTAGCATAGTATTGAACGACTGTTTTTTTATAGCTTTGCTGGTTGAATAGGAACAAACAGCTAACTCCTAACACTAGGAGAGCAAAGATAGAAATAGCAGTTTTTTTCATAGGTGTTCTCCTTATAAACTAAAGGATAGAAGAAAGTATCTTGAGGATTTTTATACTCTTCGAAAATCTCTTCAAATCGCGTCAACGTCGCCTTGACGTATATATGTGACTGACTTTGTCAGTCTTATCTACAACCTCAAAGCGGTGCTTTGAGCAACCTGCGGCTAGTTTCCTAGTTTGCTCTTTGATTTTCATTGAGTATTAATTCCAAAATCCAGTCAAGGTACCAGTGTATGTGACACGAGTTCCACTGTTTAGCTTTCGTATCTTCAAGGAAATTGAGGGAAGTCAGAAAGTCTTTGGGTTACAATATGGTTTCCGTTCTTCTATCTCTCCTTCTATCACCTAAGTTTAAAATCTAACTTCGTAATATATTATAGACTAATAATTCAGAATTATCAAGCAATTCTGAATTATTTTTTTCTTATTCTGTTCCAATCTAGTTTTCATATTCTTAAAAAAGTGATAAAATGGTAGGAAGAATTGGAGAGTATAGATGCCAAAAGAAGTGAATTTAACGGGCGATGAGGTTGTCGCTTTAACGCAAAAATATTTATCAAAAGAAGATGTTGCTTTTGTCCATAAGGCCTTGGTCTATGCGGTGGAATGCCATAGTGGTCAATATCGCAAATCAGGCGAGCCTTATATCATTCACCCTATCCAAGTAGCAGGTATTTTAGCCAAGCTCAAGCTGGATGCTGTAACGGTAGCTTGCGGTTTCTTGCATGATGTGGTGGAAGATACAGATGCGACCTTGGATGATTTGGAAAGAGAGTTTGGTCCTGATGTGCGGGTAATCGTAGATGGAGTTACCAAGCTCGGTAAGGTCAAGTACAAGTCTCACGAGGAGCAGTTGGCAGAAAATCATCGTAAGATGCTCATGGCCATGTCTGAGGACATTCGCGTTATCTTGGTCAAACTGTCTGACCGCTTGCACAATATGCGGACCCTGAAACATCTTCGAAAAGACAAGCAGGAGCGCATTTCCAAGGAAACTATGGAAATCTATGCGCCACTTGCCCACCGTTTGGGGATTTCCAGTGTCAAATGGGAGTTGGAAGACTTATCTTTCCGTTATCTCAATCCAACGGAGTTTTACAAGATTACCCATATGATGAAGGAAAAGCGCAGGGAGCGTGAAGCCTTGGTGGATGAGGTAGTCACAAAATTAGAGGAATATACGACAGATCGTCACTTAAAAGGGAAAATTTACGGTCGTCCCAAGCATATTTACTCGATTTTCCGCAAAATGCAGGATAAGAGAAAACGGTTTGAGGAAATCTATGACCTGATTGCCATTCGTTGTATTTTGGATACCCAAAGTGATGTCTATGCCATGCTTGGTTACGTGCATGAACTCTGGAAACCGATGCCTGGGCGCTTTAAAGACTACATCGCTAACCGCAAGGCCAACGGTTATCAGTCTATCCATACGACTGTTTATGGGCCAAAAGGGCCGATTGAATTCCAGATTCGTACTAAAGAAATGCACGAGGTCGCTGAGTATGGGGTTGCGGCTCACTGGGCTTATAAGAAAGGCATTAAGGGGCAGGTCAACAGCAAGGAATCAGCTATTGGGATGAACTGGATCAAAGAGATGATGGAGCTCCAAGACCAGGCTGATGATGCCAAGGAATTTGTGGATTCAGTCAAGGAAAACTATCTGGCTGAGGAGATTTACGTCTTTACCCCAGATGGAGCTGTCCGCTCTCTTCCAAAAGATTCAGGACCGATTGATTTTGCCTACGAAATCCATACTAAAGTTGGTGAAAAAGCGACGGGTGCCAAAGTTAATGGTCGTATGGTTCCGCTGACAACCAAGCTTAAGACAGGGGATCAGGTTGAAATTGTCACCAACCCGAACTCCTTTGGACCTAGCCGTGACTGGCTCAACATGGTCAAGACCAGCAAGGCGCGCAACAAGATTCGTCAGTTCTTTAAAAACCAAGATAAGGAATTGTCTGTCAATAAGGGTCGTGAGATGTTGATGGCCCAGTTCCAAGAAAATGGCTATGTAGCAAATAAATTCATGGACAAGCGCCACATGGATCAAGTTCTGCAAAAGACCAGCTACAAGACAGAAGAATCCCTTTTTGCTGCCATTGGTTTTGGAGAAATCGGTGCCATTACCGTCTTTAACCGTCTGACTGAAAAGGAACGCCGTGAGGAAGAGCGTGCCAAGGCCAAGGCTGAGGCAGAGGAGCTTGTCAAAGGTGGCGAGATTAAGGTTGAAAATAAAGAAACCCTCAAGGTCAAGCATGAGGGTGGTGTGGTCATTGAAGGTGCATCAGGTCTCCTTGTGCGGATTGCCAAGTGCTGTAATCCTGTTCCTGGTGACGATATTGTTGGTTATATTACCAAGGGTCGTGGTGTAGCTATTCACCGTGTGGACTGTATGAACCTGCGTGCCCAAGAAAACTACGAGCAACGTCTCCTTGATGTGGAATGGGAAGACCAGTATTCAAACTCAAATAAGGAGTATATGGCCCATATCGATATTTATGGTCTCAACCGTACAGGACTATTGAACGATGTACTGCAAGTTCTTTCCAACACTACTAAGAATATCTCAACGGTCAACGCCCAACCAACCAAGGATATGAAATTTGCTAATATCCATGTGTCCTTCGGTATTGCTAACCTCTCTACATTGACTACGGTTGTGGACAAGATTAAGAGTGTGCCAGAAGTTTATTCTGTCAAACGGACCAACGGCTAATTGTCCTAGTTATTACTAGAAAGGCTATTATGAAAATCATTATCCAACGGGTTAAAAAAGCCCAAGTGAGCATTGAAGGTCAGGTTCAGGGAAAAATCAATCAGGGACTCTTATTGCTGGTTGGTGTCGGACCAGAGGACCAAGAGGAAGATTTGGACTATGCTGTAAGAAAGCTTGTCAACATGCGGATTTTTTCAGACGCAGAAGGCAAGATGAACCTGTCTGTCAAAGATATTGAGGGGGAAATTCTCTCTATTTCTCAGTTTACCCTCTTTGCGGATACTAAGAAAGGCAATCGTCCAGCCTTCACAGGGGCAGCCAAACCTGATATGGCATCAGACTTCTATGATGCATTCAATCAAAAATTAGCGCAAGAAGTGCTCGTTCAGACAGGGATCTTTGGAGCGGATATGCAGGTTGAGTTGGTCAATGACGGACCAGTCACCATCATTCTTGATACTAAAAATAGATAAGAAAGACCAAGCCCAGCCGGCTTGGTCTTTCTCATCTATCATAAAATACTCCAAAATGAAATCTGTTCCTGATAGGCTTTTGGGAAGTCTCTTTTCAGGCTTTGGCTTATGCGATAGGAAAGTATGAGATGTCCTAGGATGAGGAGGGTATCCTGAAGGAAAAGTGGGATGCTACTTAAAAATATCAAGGAGAGAATCATCAGGATATCCCATAGGAGAATTTGTAAGGCAAAACGCCAGAATCGCGGTCTAATCTGGGAATAGAGTTGACTAAAGTGGTCACAAAGCTGATTAGACAGATAGGTCAATAGCACAGGATGAAAGAAAATGAGCCAACCGCTATAAATTAAAATCCAATCCCAAGTGAGCCCCTCTTTAAATGTCAAAAATGCCAGCATGATTCCATCAATGACAAGGAGTTGAGTGGTTTTGATATAGATGATTTTTTTCATGATAAAACCTCCTTTTCACTAGAGACACTCCCACAAAGAGATGTGTTTGTCGTAAAAGTCTAGATAGTTTTCTCTTAGGTAGTCAGTTGTCCGATAATATAAAGTAGAATGGCAAGCAGTGACAATTGGCATAAGAGTGGAAAATCGCTGAGAACTAATGAAGGCGAAGAGGATAAATAATAGAAAATCAATGGTGAGAACCCCTAAATAGTAGAAGCGAATCTTTTTATTGATTTGAGGATCAATCTCAGAGAAATGTTTTTTGAGTCGATTGACCAAGCGAAATAGCAGGAGTCCTTGAGCAAGGATGAAAATAAAACCAGTGAGCAAGAGCCAGTCCAAAGCTGTCTCAGGTCTAGTGCTGAAAAATGCAAATAGTAGCAAATCGCTGACTACGATGGCTGTAAAATGGATTCTAAAGAGATTTTTCATAAGATGAACTCCCTCTTTTATCTAACTTCATTTTACTCCAAACGAATAGGAGTTTCAACTAAAATGATAAAAAATTTTAGTAAGGAGATTATATTCGATTTCTTTATTTGATTTTCCTCTTATTGTTTTACTTCTTCATCATTCCAGACAAATAAAGCTCCGATTGCATTGAGGATATAAAAGATGTATTTACCGATATTGGCAAAGTTTCCTTGAATGCCAGCCTTTGTCAGCTGAACGAAATTGTAAATCAACCAAAATTCCCACTGAGTTGTCAGTTTCAATGCATTCAAAGCATTTGCAATGAGGGAGAGTGCAAAGGCAATAGTTGTTACGTAGGCGAGGAGATTCATCTTGCCCCCATAGCCGATATAGTTGGTCGCAAAGGCAAAGAGGAAGGCGATGATTGAAATGATAATGGCCGCCAATTTTAGCTGTTTTTGGCTCATTTGGTTGGGTCTGCCTTCTTGCGAAGCTTCCCATTTCTTAATAGCAAAGGTATAAATGAGGAAGGTGACAGGATAGGTGATAATGGCCGCCTTATTTCCAAGGATATAGTCAATGGTGCCAGACAAAATCGTATTGACAATGCCAAAGTAATTTCCCCATTTGCTTAATTTTCCCGTGAAACGAGTGGACAACATGGAAATCCCAACGTTGGTTACGGAAATGAATCCAAAGGGAACAAGAGCTGTCCATGGTCCCCAGTCTACGAATTTGTCGAGACGGGAGTTAAGATAGCCAGATGCGATCGCAATTCCAACGACCAAAGCAACTCCGAAGAGGTCAAACCATTTAGATGTCGCAAAAATTTTTAGTGATTTTTTCATAGGTTAAGGTATCTTTCTTGTTTTTTACATCGATTTTATAATAAAATGAAAGCAAAATCAAATGATAGAAATAAAACCCTGAAAATTAAACTTTCAGGGTTGGTAGGGGGACTTGAGAAATTAGTTGATTTTCTCGACATAGAGTTGTTTGGCAATGTCCATATTCACTTGTAAATCTTCGTTTTTACTAAGGATAGTGAAGGTGTTGCTGAAGCCATCAAACTGCTTGACTTGGAGCGGATCTCCGATGTGAAGTGAGTGCTTGTCCAGATAATGAAGAATGTCAAAGCTATCGTGCACCCGAGTCAGACGGTAAGATCCAGCTTCCTTGATATCTGCTAGTGGTAGGTTATTGATTTCAACTAGAAGTTCTCCCTTGGCAGGAATGGTTCCTCCGTGGGGGCAGGTCTTGGGGAATCCGAGCAGTTTATCCAGTCTTTCCACGAAGAGGTCAGAGACAGTATGCTCTAAGACCTCAGCTTCCTCGTGAATTTGGTCACTCGTATAGTCTAGATGATGGACTAGAAAAACTTCAATCAAGCGATGCTTACGATAGAGCTCAGAGACCAATTTGAGGCCGAGGTCTGTCAGTAGATAGCCACATTCCTTGTCCTTGAGGATGAGGTTTTCACTTTTCATTCGTTTAATCATTTCAGTTACGGCAGGGGGAGAGACTTGCATGCGGGCCGCAATTTCTTTGTTGGTGATTTTATGCAGGTCTATGCCAATTTCATAAATACATTTTAGATAATCTTCTTTATTCGGGGTCATTCGCTTCCTCTTGTCTAATATCTTTATCTAGTATATCAAAAAAAGCTAGATTTCTCTAGCTGTGACTTTTTATGTTATACTTATTGCAAGAGAAAAAACGAGGAGATGAATATGACAAAAATAGCTCTTCTTTCAGATATTCATGGAAATACCACTGCCTTGGAGGCTGTTTTGGCAGATGCACGGCAGCTAGGAGTGGATGAATACTGGCTTTTGGGAGACATTCTTATGCCAGGGACAGGACGTAGAAGGATTTTGGACTTGTTGGCTGAACTACCGATTACGGCTAGAGTTTTGGGAAACTGGGAAGACAGTCTGTGTCATGGTGTCCGCAAGGAACTGGATAGTACTCGTCCCAGTCAACGTTATCTCTTGCGCCAGTGTCAGTATGTTTTAGAGGAAATTTCCCTAGAAGAAATTGAACTGCTCCACAATCAACCTCTCCAGCTCCATCGTCAGTTTGGGGATTTGACGGTGGGAATTAGTCATCATCTGCCTGATAAGAATTGGGGGCGTGAGTTGATTCATACTGGGGCGCAAGAGGATTTTGACCGCTTGGTGACCAATCCGTCCTGCGATATAGCCGTTTATGGCCATATTCACCAGCAGTTACTTCGTTATGGGACTGGTGGGCAATTGATTGTCAATCCGGGTTCAATTGGGCAACCTTTCTTTTTGGATGCCCAGTTGCGGAAGGACCTGCGGGCCCAGTATATGATTGTGGAGTTTGATGACAAGGGCTTGGTAGATATGGACTTCCGACGGGTGGACTACGATGTGGCAGCTGAATTGCAGCTAGCTAAAGACCTCAAACTTCCCTATTTTGAGGTTTACTATGAAAGTCTGGTCAATGGTATTCACCATACTCATCATCAGGAATTTTTGAGAGAATTGGCCCAGAAAGAGGGCTATGATAGGGAATTAGATGCCTGGTTAAAAAGTGGTAATGATTGACATTACAACTAAAAAGGGTATAATAAAAGAAAAAGAAGAGTAGAGGCAGGGCAGCCTCGTAAAAAGGAGAAGAGCATGCAAATTCCAAGTAGATTTACCATTGCGACTCATATGCTGATTATTATTGCCCTCAAGGGGAAGGAAAGCAAGGTGACCAGTGATTTTCTGGCTGCTAGTGTTGGGGTTAACCCTGTCATTATCAGAAAAACCTTGTCCCAATTGAAGAAGGCAGAGCTGATTTCAGTAGCGCGTGGAACAGGGGGAACAGAGATTGTCAAGGATCTCAAAGACATTAGTCTTTTAGATGTTTATCAAGCGGTTGAGTGTCTTGGTAAGACAGGTCAACTCTTTAGTTTTCATGACAATCCAAATCCAAATTGCCCAGTCGGAGCTCATATTCATGAGGTTTTGGATCAAAAATTGGAGAGAATCCAGCTGGCTATGGAGACAGAGCTTGGTCAGACCAGTCTAGAGCAAGTCGTGGCCGATGCAGAGAGTCAGATGAAGGAGTGAGAGGGATAGATGCCCTCTTTTTCTGCTTTTTCTTTTTGGATAATTATGATAAAATCTACTTACAAAAGGAGGAAATGATGTATCTTTTTACAGGAATTATTGTAGCCGCATTTGTCTTTTCATTTTGGAAGGATAACAGAAGTCTTTGGAATCCAGTATTATTCTTATTATCCCTCATTTCCAGTTATTTTTATCTAGGCTACCTTTTTTATCAAAATGGGTATGAGAAGATTCATTTCGCTTTTTTTATATTTCCCTTTATTTTACTTCCTTTTTTGCTTTTTCTGAGTGGTATCTTTTTAATCTATAATGGGGTCATTTTGTTGAAGCGAGAGGGACGTTCAAAGGCCAATTATCTCTCCATGCTCCTTGGAATAGTCATTTTGGTATTTTTTGCCTTGATTTCATTTCGATTGGGAGGTCAAAATGAATTATTTTACACCAATCACTTTCTAAACATTTTATTTGTATTCATTTTCTACTCTTATTTTATTTTTGGCTTTGCTTTTACGGGTTTTATGCTGTACTCTATCTTGTATCTCTTTATTCCTAAGAAGAAGCATTATGATTTTATTATCATTCATGGTGCAGGTTTGTTAGATGGAGAAAGAGTAACTCCTTTGCTGAAGAGGAGAATTGATAAGGCAGTAGAAGCTTACTACAAGTCTAAAAATTCTAACATAAAAATTATTGCCAGCGGTGGAAAAGGAGCAGATGAGAAGATTTCTGAAGCGCAGGCTATTACAAACTATCTGCTTGAAGAGACAGATGTTCCCCAAGAAGCGATTATTCTGGAGGATCAATCAAGGACTACCTATGAGAACCTTCTCTTTTCTAAGGAACTTGGCGAGAAACTGGTAGCCAAACCTCAATTTCTCTTTGTTACAAATGACTATCATGTTTTTCGTACCAGTACCTATGCGCGTAAGTTAAATATGAAGGGAGATGGCCTCGGATGTAGGACGGCAGGCTACTACATACCATCTGCTTTTATTCGGGAGTACGTAGCGCTCTGTGTTAAGATGAAATGGCTTTTTCTTGCCTTTTATGTCCTGCTATCAGTCCTCATTTTGATAGCCTACAAAGGGATTATTTGGTAGTTAGATTTTATTTAAAAAGACTTAGAATGCACATGAAAGTATGTATTCTAGGTCTTTTGTTTTGTATACATTTAATTTTCAAGAGTATTATCTATTTTTCCATGCTTGGTAACGGGTATCAATCAATAATTGGGTAAGGCGACCCATGGTTTCCCTTTCTTCTGTAGTGAGGGATTGCGCTTGGACGAAGAGATGATGAATGTGTTCAATAGCCTTGAAGGAAGATAGGTCATTGATAGAAGTAATACCAGCATCAAGAATAGTGCCAAAGAAGAGGTCGAAGTAGAGCTGGAGTTCTTCGTCAGGGACTGTGGCCACCCACTCCTTGAAGGTTGTGTCGACTTGTTGGCTATCACTGTTGGTCTTATCCAGCTGGACGAAGTGCTTATCCTCAATCTGCCAACTAAAGGTATCGTGCTGGGCGATGCCACCCAGGGCAGTACTTTGAACGATGATTTGGTGAGCAGGGATTTCCATCATCATACCGATAATGGCCCCTTGTGGGATGAAGACCTTGGTTCTCTCCATTATCCTTTGATAGCCCTCGGTTTGTGTCAGTTCTTTGTGGAGACCAGGCGCATCAAAGGTATAAACTGCTGTGATTTGATTTTGTAAGCTTTGCTCAATTTGACTAGCAGCATAGATGGCTAGATTTCCTCCCTTGGAATGCCCGGCCAGAATGACCTTTTGCTTAGGATGTTGGACAAGAAAGTTCTTTAAATAGCGAAGGGCGTGCTTTTGAGCAGGAATTTCCTTCATATAGGTCAGGTGGAAATCTTCCTTCCAGCCAATGATACTGTCATCTGTCCCACGAAAGACAATCAGATAGGTATCGAGAGTGAGGCGGTAGGTCATAGCCGCAAACTGTTTTTGCAATTCAGGGTCGATGTCATTGATAAAATGGGAGAGTTTGCAATTTTTGAAGCGTTTGTGTTGAGCTAGTTCATCTAATAGCTGGAGGCGATTTTTGCTGGTCAACATGTTAGATTCTCTTGGAACCTGAGGTACCAGGTCTAAAAGTCGCATAGGAGTTGTGGAGACCAAATTATCAAAGGAGAGGTAGGTGATTTCTGTTAGGGCTAGAATGTCTAACTCATTCAATGGTAAGTCGTAAAAGGAATCGTATGCGACATCTTTCAGATAATCAAAAATATTGGCCATAAAAGCTCCTTTCTTTTTATTTATCTTATCAAATTTCCCTCAAATTAGCTACTGGGATTGGCTGTTTGTACTGGCTAAAAACAAGCTCTTTCAAATTCAGTTTTAGACCTTCGAGCATTGGAAAATCTGTTATAATAATAGAAAAGGAGGAGCGCATGCATAAGATTTTACTAGTAGAAGATGATCAGGTTATTCGTCAACAGGTCGGGAAAATGCTCTCTGAATGGGGATTTGAAGTGGTTCTGGTAGAAGACTTTATGGAAGTTTTGAGTCTTTTTGTCCAGTCGGAACCTCATCTGGTCCTCATGGATATTGGTTTGCCCTTGTTTAATGGTTATCACTGGTGTCAGGAAATTCGCAAGATTTCCAAGGTACCGATCATGTTTCTGTCTTCCAGAGACCAGGCTATGGATATCGTCATGGCAATCAATATGGGGGCGGATGACTTTGTGACTAAGCCTTTTGACCAGCAGGTTCTTTTAGCCAAGGTTCAGGGCTTGTTGCGTCGTTCCTATGAGTTTGGACGAGACGAGAGTTTACTGGAATATGCCGGTGTGATCCTCAATACCAAATCCATGGATTTGCATTATCAAGGGCAAGTCTTGAATTTGACCAAGAATGAATTCCAGATTTTACGCGTTTTGTTTGAGCATGCGGGCAATATTGTAGCGCGTGACGACCTGATGCGGGAACTTTGGAACAGTGACTTTTTCATTGATGACAATACCCTCTCTGTCAATGTGGCTCGTTTGCGTAAAAAATTGGAAGAGCAGGGCTTGGTAGGATTTATCGAGACCAAGAAAGGGATAGGGTACGGACTGAAGCATGCTTGATTGGAAACAATTTTTTCTAGCCTATCTGCGCTCTCGTAGTCGTCTGTTTGTCTATCTGCTTGCTTTAGCATTTCTGGTTTTGCTCTTTCAGTTTTTATTTACCAGTTTAGGAATTTACTTTCTCTACTTTTTCCTCTTGTGTTGCTTTGTAACCATCTTATTTTTCACTTGGGATATATTGGTGGAAATGCAGGTCTATCGTCAGGAAATTCTCTACGGGGAAAGGGAAGCTAAATCTCCATTGGAAAGAGCTTTAGCAGAAAAATTAGAAGCGCGTGAGATGGAACTCTACCAGCAGCGGTCAGACGCAGAAAGAAAACTGACGGATTTGCTGGATTACTATACCTTATGGGCCCATCAGATTAAGACCCCCATTGCAGCTAGTCAACTCTTAGTTGCAGAAGTAGCCGATCGCCAACTGAAGCAGCAGCTAGAACAGGAAATTTTCAAGATAGACTCCTATACAAATCTAGTCTTGCAGTACCTGCGTTTAGAAAGTTTCCATGATGATTTGGTCTTAAAGCAGGTTCAAATTGAAGACTTGGTCAAGGAAATACTTCGTAAATATGCCCTTTTCTTTATTCAAAAAGGCTTAAGTGTCAATCTACATGACCTTGATAAAGAAATTGTGACGGATAAAAAGTGGCTGCTAGTAGTCATTGAGCAAATCATCTCTAACAGTCTCAAGTATACTAAGGAAGGTGGTCTGGAGATTTATATGGACGGTCAAGAGCTCTGTATCAAGGATACGGGAATCGGGATAAAAAACAGTGATGTTCTCCGAGTCTTTGAACGTGGCTTTTCAGGTTACAATGGTCGTTTGACTCAGCAGTCATCTGGACTTGGCCTCTATCTATCTAAGAAAATTTCTGAAGAACTGGGTCATCAGATTCGGATCGAGTCTGAGGTTGGAAAAGGAACGACAGTACGGATTAGATTTGCTCAAGTGAACTTAGTCCTTGAGTGAGAATAGACAATGAGGTTGAGTTAAAACTCATTTTTTCCAGGAATTGAGTTTTTACCCAATCTCTTTTTGCTATATTTCAGGATATTTGAAGACTGTTTTTTACAAAACGAATAATAGAATTTTTAATACGGATATAGTACAAATACTGCTTCAAAGTGAAGTTTTGTATGCTTTATACTTTTATTGAGTATAAAATCTATAAACTAAGGTGGAATTACAAAAATTAATTTGAGATGAAGTGAATTGTAGTCTTGGGAAATATCTCCTATTCGATTTCAGAATGAATCGCTGATACAGGATTAAAAGAACTGCTTCCAAGAATTTATTGAATGTATCGAATACACACATTCTATTGATTTTGAACCAGTTTTTAATTTCTAAATGTTATAATAGTTTTATCAAGTAAAAGGAGACTGCCATGATTGGAGACAATATAAAATTCTTACGAAAATCACATAATCTGATATAACCAGAATTTTCACGGATTGTGGGTGTGTCACGAAATAGCCTAAATCGTTAGAAAAACTGAAAAAGCTTACTTTCAATAGAAGTATTGAAAATATTCATTTTACATCTATCAAAGAAACATGGGATAGACCTATATTTTACAAAATAGCAAATTATATTTTGAATGATAGTAAAAACTGCAGTACTTGTGTGATTTACAATTATTGCACTCAATGTCCGAGTATCGCACTATCTGAAACAGGGAATAGTAGAGATTGTTCTGCGATATGTAAAAAAACGCATTAGCAAGGAGTATCGTATATGCTACCATATCTTAAAACTATTAGATGGTATCTCTTCTTTAATTTTCTTTTTGGTGTAGTATCGAATATCTGCACAGCTTTGTTACCGTATTTCACGCAGGCATTAATCAAAGGGGATTATCAAGTAGCTCTATATGGTTACTCTATGTCAGTGGCAGGCTATTTGAGTTGTAACTATATCCAAATGATACTTGATTGGAAGCAGGGGATTATCTTTTCGACTACTTTGAAAAATGAGTGGTTTCGTTCACTTCTGGGACTCAGTCACCACGATTTCAAGCAGAAAACAGTAGCAGAGTATATTTCCTATCAATCGAATGACCTAGATTCGTTGGAAAAGGACTACCTTCCTCCATTGATGAGTTTTATCAAACAAATTTTACGTATCATCATTTACGCTTTCATTATTAGCAGAACAATTAATCCTATTGTATCACTGATTTTAATCTTTTCTACTGGAATTAGTATTCAAATTCCTAAAATCGTTGGGAAGTTGACCGCTAATCGTAGACAGGTTTACTTGAAAAAACAAGGAGATTACTATCAAACTTTGGAGGATTTGCTCATGGGACATCATTTGGTAAATAAACTAACTATGTCGCATTTTTTGAATCAACAAAAGAGTTCTCTAAAGAATTTGCAGGATAAGTATTTTAAGTATGGTTTGACAAAAATTACAGGCATCTTATTGACAGGTGTTTCTTTTGAATTCATTAGTCTTGTTCTGTTTATTTATTTAGCCTACTCTCTATCTCACCAGCAACTCGGTATTCCTGAGGTGGTGGCGAGTTTCGGATATATTAATGCTTTTTCTGAACCAATACAGGAAATCCTTTATGATTTACAAATGTTAGAGTCCGTAAAGCCTGTAATCAAGAGTTTTCAAAACATTGTTGGGAGACCCGTTTCAGTTCAAGCACCTCAACATTCTTTTGATACGATTACTTTGAAAAACATTTCCAAACAACTGGGAGAATCAAAATTGATAATTACTTCCGCTACGATTCAAAAAGGGGATAAAATTGCGCTTATTGGTAAGAATGGGTCTGGAAAAAGTAGTCTGCTCAACATTTTAAATGGAACAGATGAAGATTTTGAAGGACAAATTGTGCTAGATGGGCTTGTTTTGGACCATCTTTGGGGAAGATTCGGTATGATTCTGCAACAAGAACATACATTTATTTCGAGTTATGAAAATAATGTAACGCTATTCAATAGTTTCAATGCAAAATTCAGAGAAGAAGATTTTGAAAAAATTCCACCACAATCCCTGTCAGGTGGTCAGCAACAACGAATGTATTTAAATCGTGAGAAAAATCGTAAAAATCCATTGCTTATCCTAGACGAACCTTTCTCTGCCTTGGATACTAATCAGTTTAAAATGGAATTGGAAAGAGTTCTGGAACTACCAAGTGCCGTCATTGTTACTTTACATCGCCAAAACGAATTATTAAGTAAGTTTGACCAAGTTTGGGAAATTAAGAATGGAGAACTTGTAATTTTGAAATAGCTAAATTATAAAGAATAAAATGCATAGTATCAAGGTTCAGGAGATACCGTTTTTCCTTCTTCGAATAAGGAAACAAAAATTTCTTGCTTCATCTATCTGTTCAATTGATAGATTTCCTCAGAGAAAGACTGTAAGATTTTTGATATAATGTTAAGGATGGACTGATGGATAGTTAGAGGATAATTTTCAACAGAATAACAGGTGAGAAGAAAAATATTTAAGATTGAACAGAAGTCTCTCTACCATCATCCATGCAGAAACAAGATTATATGAAATAAAAGGAGTAACCAATGAACGGAAACTATTCAACACGTGAATATCGTGAGAAATTATATGATGACCTTCATGTTCGATTAAGAGATACAGTGATTTTGATGTGTGCGATTTTTATTGCCTCTATAGGTTTAAATATGAATTCAACAGCTGTCATTATTGGAGCCATGTTGATTTCCCCTCTTATGACATCGATTGTTGGACTAGGATTCGGTTTAGCTATTTTTGATACGCGTTTAATCAAGCAATCTTTAGAGGTTTTATTTACTCAAGTATTGGTCAGCTTGCTTGTTTCGACTCTGTATTTCTGGATTTCTCCCTTATCTTATGCAAGTAGCGAATTGATTGCACGAACCTCTCCAACCATTTGGGATGTTCTCATAGCTATTGCTGGTGGGATAGCAGGTGTAATTGGGTCAAGGAAAAAAGAAGCAAACAATATTGTGCCAGGAGTAGCCATTGCAACAGCTCTAATGCCACCTATCTGTACTGCAGGTTATGGTTTAGCTAATGGGAATGTACGATTTTTATTTGGGGCTCTCTATCTTTTCTTGATCAACTGTGTCTTCATCATGTTAACAAACATTGTTGGAACAAGAATTTTGATGAGGAAATCTCCCTTAAGTTCATTTAAAGAGCTAAACATTAAAATGAGAATTGGGTTGATATCCTTGATTGTATTATTGATTCTTCCAGCTAGTTATTCAGCAGTCACTCTGACGATAGATCAAGCGCGAAAAGAAGGAATCAAACAGTTTGTAGGAAAAGAGTTCGCCAATCATACGGTCATTAATCAAGTCTACAAGTCAAGGAACAATGAATTGGTCTTGACGGTTGTTGGAGATCCGATTTCAGAAGAAGAATTAGAAACGCTCCACCAAAAACAAGCCTCTTACGGTATTCGATCTGTTCAATTGAAAGTCAATCAAGTTCATAATTCGACAAAATTAGACAGTGATACGACCAAGGAATTTTATGAAACCATTAACAAGTATATCGATCAAAAACTCTCTGAAAAAGATTCACAAAGAGATCTCGTAAAAGAAAATGAAGCAGACAAGGATTGAGGATATTGACCTTATCTAACTCATGAAAGCAAATCTTGTGTGGTGGTTTGACCAATCACTACTAGCTCAGATTAAATAAAATATAAAAAGCAACAGCTGAAATGTACTGACCCCAAAAAGTTAGACAATTAATTTATCCGAAGGATTTAGTTCTGTATTGCACAGGACTGAGTCCTTTT
>CAJNBY010000008.1 GCA_905221125.1 bacterium
CTTAACGTAAGTAATTGTACGTGTTACTTCTTTTTTAAGATCAGATTCTTTTAGTCCTTCTGCTGGCCATTTTGGTATTGTTGGGTCAACAGGTTTATCTGGCTCTACTGGTACATTTGGATCCACCGGTGTATTTGGTGTCGGTGGTTCTGTTACTTCTACCACTTTTTCATGTACTTTCAAGTTGAATACTTGTGTTGGATCTCCATCTGTTGGATCTTTTTCTTTATCGAATTTTTGATCTTTCAACAAGTCTTTATTTTCAACTACATATCCACGTTTTTCTAAGTCTGCAATCTTAGCTGTTACTGAATCAGTTGGAATTGCTGAATCTGTTGTTCCGTTATCAATACTTACTTTCTCAGCTGGTATTTCTACCTCTTTTCCTGTTGTTGTATTGAATACTTTCACTACAGCTTTTTGCGGATCTGCCACATACGTAATATCTGTGTTTGTTCCAGGTGTTGTTGGTACCGCTGGTGGAATGTATCCTTGTGTTGGATCATTTGGTACTTTTGGTACTAACGGTGTTCCTCCTACACTTGGTGTATATCCTGGTACATATGGAATTACTGGTACATTTGGATCCGTTGGTTCTCCAGGCTTAGTTGGATCTGTTGGATGGTTTGGATACGGAATTGGAGTTGGTGTTTCTCCTCCTGGTTTATTCGGTATCCAACTTCCTAGTTTAGTATAAACTACTTTTTGATCTAATCCTGTCGAATTTTCATTTGTTTCCACTTTATCTACTGAAGCTTTGTCTGCTACATAACCTGTTAATGTAGGTGTGTCTACTTTTGCTAATTCTTTATCCGCACTTTCCCAATTTCCGTATGTGATTTTTCCTGTAACTACATTATAGCTTGCTTTTCTAGTGAAATGAGCTGTTTGTGTTACTGGGTCTTTTCCACTTGGCTCTTCTTTTCCATCTGCAGTTTCTTTCTTAACGTAAGTAATTGTACGTGTTACTTCTTTTTTAAGATCAGATTCTTTTAGTCCTTCTGCTGGCCATTTTGGTATTGTTGGGTCAACAGGTTTATCTGGCTCTACTGGTACATTTGGATCCACCGGTGTATTTGGTGTTGGTGGTTCTGTTACTTCTACCACTTTTTCATGTACTTTCAACGTAAATGTTTGTGTCGGATCTTCTCCATCTGTGTCCTTATCTTTGTCAAATGGATTTTTACCGATTGCTGTTAGTACATCTTGCTTATTATCAACTATATATCCACGTTTTTCTAAGTCTGCTATCTTAGCTGTTACTGAGTTAGTTGGAATTTCTTCTCCAGTTTTACCATTGATATTTACATAATCATCTGTTAATGGTGTTTCTGTTTTCTTATCACCCTCACCTTTAACATTAACTACTTTCACCAATGCTTTTTGCGGATCTGCCACGTACGTGATTGGTGTATCCTTACCTGGTTTTGTTGGTATTTCTGGAACCTTGTATCCTTTTTTAGGATCTTTAGGATCTACCGGTTTTAATGGTACTAGCGGATTTGTCTCAGGATCCACTGGTTTTGTTGGATCTGTTGGTATACCCGGTGTGTATCCTGGTTCGTATGGAATTACCGGTAATTCTGGAGTTTTTGGTTTTTCAGGAGTTCCTGGTGTTTCACCACCTGGGGTCTCATTTCCGCCCGGATTTTCCGGTGTTTTTGGATAATCTGGATATTTTGGTTTTGTTGCATCGTCTGGATCATTTGGATATGGGATTGGTGTTGGAGTTTTTCCTGGTATCTTCGGTACCCATGATCCTATCTTAGTGTATACAACTTCTTTAGTCATATTCGTTACTTCGCCATTTTCATTTGGCGCTGCTGGTGCATCTGTAACTTCCTTAATATCTGCTACGTATCCATTTAATACTGGAGTTGAAACAGTTGCAAAACTTGTAGCTGTATGTGTATCATCTGCAGTTGGTGTCCAATTACCATAAGTAACTGTTTTGCTAACTAAGTTATATGTTGCAGTACGTTTGTATAATACTTTGTCTACCTTTGTAGGTTTTGCATCTGCAATTTTTTCCCCGTCTGCAGTTTCTTTTTTAAAGTAATTAATTGTTCTTGTTACTTCTTTTTCTAAGTCAGATTTTGCTAATCCAGTTGCTGGCCATTTTGGTCCGTCTGGAACATTAGGGTCAATTGGTGTATCTGGAGTTGGTGGTGTTGTTACTGTTTCCACTTTTTCTCTTACAATTACATTATACACCTGACTTGGATCTTGTCCGTCAGTATCAGTCACAGAATCAATTGTTTTATCTCCATTAGTAAATGTATCACTTACAATCTCATACCCTGCTTTTTTAAGTTCTGTGATTTTAGCATTAACTGAATCACCTGAAAAATCTGTTCCTACATCACCTTCAAGACTAATATCTGGATATCCGTTTAATGCTTCAGTTGTAGTTTCAGATACTTGTTTTTTGAAGTGAACGACACCTTTACCTGTAGTTCTTTCTTCATATACAAATGTGATTACTGTATTTTTCTTTGTGATACTTCCATTTGGCGCATCAGATGAAGTTTCCAATCCTCCACCAACTGATCTTAAAGCATAATTTTTTCCATTAGTTGCTTTAAAAGATGAAACTTTTTTTGAATTCACATCATAGTCTGTACCAATCAGTACATCTTTTCTTACCAAATAGCCATTATCCGTTTTTTCTCCAGCTTTTTTAGCATCTGCATCAGTGATTGGTAAATTATTTCCATCAGTATCAACATAACGAACAGTAACATCTCCTGACATAGCTGATCTTAGTTCAGAAGTTTTCTTGCTCTTTTCAATCTCTTCTTTTATTTTTTTCTCTTGCTCTTCAGTAATCTTACCTTGTTCTTTTAATTTAGTAATGATACGTCTTGCGACATCCTTCGATGGTTCAACGGTATCTTGAATTACTGAGAAATCGGCTAGGATAGGTAAGTTGTATTGGAGTCTTGGACTTTGCATATTAACACCAACACGTTTTTCATTTTCAGCAAACACTTGCACTTTATAGGATACAACGTCTTTGCCTAGTGGAATATCTCCTGTTGAGAAGTAGCCACCTTTACCTAGTTTTTCCTTATCGCCATCAATTGCTTTTGTAATTTCTTCTGATAATTTTTCATCAGAAATAACCCCATCACGCGAAACATTATATTTTTCAACAAAGTGGTTAGTGAATTTTTTCAAACCATCTTGTGCCTCCAAAGCGAGTGCATTGGTTCGTATTTTATTATACTCATCTTCCGTTAATTCGCTTTTGTCAGGTTGTCTGGTAGCGTACATGTTTGAACCAAGGATTTTTGCTTCTTTACCGTTTCTGGCTTCCATGTAAGTATAAGCATTTGTGGACCCAATGGCTGATTTTAAGGCAGATATTTCTTGCTTAAGTTTAGTTTTTTGAGTTTCATCCGTAGTCGTCTCTAACAGAGCTTCTTTTTCCGTTAGCTTAGCCTTAAGTTCTGCACGATGTTCTGTTACTTTAACTGGATCTGTTTCGAGTTCTAATTGGTCTGTATCTCCATGATAGATAATTTTTTGTGCAGTCGGTAGTATGAAGTCTAACAATTTATAAACACGATCTGGGTCTTTGGACTTATTTAAATTTGTATTGTCTGGATATGTTTCACTGGTAGTCAACCATGTTGGAGAGTTTTTTTGAACCTCCTTATCCTTCACTAGCTTTAATAAACCATTTAATTCATTTCCATATTTAGTAAACGATTCTTTAAAATTAGTCTCCTTTTTGAAATTTTTTTCATTCAATTTATCCTTATCTACCGGCAACTCAACTATCGCTTCTCCGTTTTTAGCAAGTTCTTTTTCGATATCGCTTTTTATTTCATTTAATTTATCTCTATCTATTTTACCTCGCCCATATTTTTCCTTATATCGTTCAGTTGCAAGAGTGTGAACTTTATTATTGTACTCTGTTTTCAATAAGTCTTTAATCTTTTTATTAACCGCCGTTAAATTCACACCTTGAGCATAGCGTTCTTCGTTCTCTACTACTCCGTCAATACGGTTGATAGTGTGGTCATAGACAGTTTCTTCAGAGTTATCCTTTTTAATCGCTTTAACAACGATACGATAAGTTCCTTTTGACCCTGCAAAGTCTGAGATATACCCTGTTACAAATTCAATTTTCAAACGACTTCCATATTTCGTTGAAAAGGCTTTAAAAGTTTTTTCAATTCCATTGAACCCCTCAACATTTGGAGCGTGTTGGAGAATATCTTCCCTTTCTTTGACAGGTAATTTAGCAAGCTCAGCTTTATTTTCATCACTATTTGCTGTCACTATATCAAACGGAGAGCCATCTTGGGCTTTATCATTTTTATTGGCGATAGTACGTCCTTTGGCAAGCATCAACATGTATTTGAAGCGACGGTCTAAGGCTTGCTCGTGTACGTAGATTTGGTCAAGAGCGTTAGATCCAAGCATTCCACCTTCTTGACGATGGCCATCTTTGTCAGTGTACCAACCAGTGAAATAGCCTTGTTCATTTTTCATCCCAATGGCGAACTTACCAGTTTCACCATCTTTTTTCATAATGGCTGTCCATCCACCGAAGCTACTGATTTCTCTAATTTCACCTGGTTGAAGTTTTACACCACTTGGGTCAGTAGTGACGTTTCCGTTTTTATCAAATCGAAGTTCGTCTCCTAGTGTATCCATGTTTCTCAAGTAGGAACGCTCATTATTTTGGAAGTCATCGGGCATATTTTGGATAATCTTCCACATTTCTTCAACTGTTGCAGTATGATCAGGATCATCGAAACTCAAGTGAGCACTCGGATCATGTGCTCCATGGTCATCTCCTTTTGGTATATGTACCCCAGGTTGATCTGGTTTTACAGTAGCTCCCTTACGCTCGGTTACAGTAGAATCTAATGCTCCGTTATTTCCAGTTGAAGTTTCTCCAGTAGAAGTATTAGAAGTTCCGCTGGCAGGAGCATCTCCCACGTCTCTTTTTGAACGGCGACTTCTAGTAGAAGTTGTATCCCCTGTTGGTTGCGCTGCATTAAGAGTTTCATTATTTTCTACTGGTTTCGTATTATTAGTTGCTAAAGATTCATTATTTTCTTTCTCTTTAGGTGTTGTTGACTCTGTTGATTTTCCAGAAACACCTGGATTTTGAGCAGCATCCGCCCCATAGTTAGGGGAAGTCAGACCGTTAGGTTGGCTCGTCTCCGGTTCTGAAGGCGAACTAGAGTGACTTGCACCTCCATCAGTAGTAGTATTCGTTTCCGCGTGTACCACACCTGCCCCCATGGCAAGGTAAAAAGCACCAATGACGACACTAGCTGCACCGACACTTACTTTTCGAATACTATATTTTAGTTGTTTATCAAATTTACCCATTTTAGACTCCTGTCGTATATATATATATATATATATATTGTTATACTATCCCCTACATGATAGTATAACATCTCATCTAAATATTATACATCAAACAACTATAAATTTCAATTTTTTTGATTGTTGATTGAAATGGAAAATTAGCGGGGAAAATTAGCAGATAGACGACTCTTTTTACCAAAACCAAAGGTAGGCTAGGAATCCCTCATCAGTAGACCAACAGCACAGATGAAGCCCCATCAGCCTTGCCCTGTCGTGTGCATCTGATGGACTTGCTTCCTCCTATCAGCAAGCTCAGTCCTGCGCTTTGAGACCTTCCCAGCTTGCTTTAGGATTTCCATTAACTTTATACACTTATTTCTTTAAAAATGAAACAATTTGGGATTTTTTCTACCCTTTTTCTTCTTTTTCCGAATAAATAGATAGAAACATCAAATTTAGTAAAACTAGATTAAAAAATGTGCTATAATGAAAGGAGAGCAAATATGACTGTACGTCATCCGGGCATCAGCCCAACTAACGATTTAGTTGCTAAGAAAATCTTTAGCAATCCAGAAATCACTTGTCAATTTATCCGCGATATGCTGGACTTGCCAGCTAAAAATGTGACCATTTTGGAGGGGAGCAATATTCACGTTTTGCCTTCTACGCCTTACTTGGCTCAGGATTTCTATACAAGTATAGACGTCTTGGCGGAGTTGGACAATGGAACTCAAGTTATTATCGAAATACAGGTACATCATCAGAATTTTTTCATCAATCGCCTGTGGGCTTATTTGTGCAGTCAGATCAATCAAAACCTAGAAAAAATTCGCCAGCGAGAAGGTGATACCCACCAGAGTTACAAGCATATCGCACCTGTTTACGCAATAGCTATTGTGGATAGCAATTATTTCTCAGATGATTTGGCTTTTCACAGTTTTAGTATGCGCGAGGACACGACAGGTGAGGTCTTAACCATCACAAATAACGGTCAAGAAAACCACCTAGTCAAGATGGCATTCTTGGAACTAAAAAAATATAGAGAAACCAGCAAAGACAAGGTTCGCAAGCCATGGTTGGAGTTTTTTGGAAACAAGCCCTTTACTCAACAACCCGAGCGAGCCATCAGCCAGGCAGACCAACTGCTAGACTACAAGAGCTGGTCCGAGGAGGACATAAAAATGTTTAGTGAACAACGCAGGCGTGAGGAACAAGCATTGTTAGCGCATGACTATGCCTTGGAACAAGCTGAGGAAAAGGGCTTAGAGCGTGGTCTTGCACAGGGATTAGAGCGAGGTCTTGAACGAGGTCGTGCAGAGGGGATTGAACAGGGACTTGAACGAGGAAAACTCTTTGCTTTCTTGGACATGGTTCGCCAACATGCTCTAACTTCCGAATTCGCGAGTGAACAATTGGGTATGTCAGTAGCGGAGTTTGAAGCGCTGTTGGAAGAATATAAGTGAGAAATCTGTAAATATTACATGAGACAAAAACAACTAAAAAGGATAGCTAAATTTCTTGATGTAAAAGAGATTGGCTATCTTTTTTGTTAGGAAAGTTAGAACTTTCTCCTTTCTTTTCCGAATAAATAGATAGAACCATCAAATCTATCAAAATTAGATTTAAAAATATGGTATAATAGAAGGAGGAAAAGGATGACTTTAAGACATCCGGGCATTAGCCCAACTAACGACTTGGTTGCTAAAAAAATCTTTAGCAATCCAGAAATCACTTGTCAATTTATCCGCGATATGCTGGACTTACCTGCAAAAAATGTAACGATTTTGGAGGGGAGCAATATTCACGTTTTGCCTTCTACGCCTTACTTGGCTCAGGATTTCTATACTAGCATAGATGTCTTGGCGGAGTTGGACAATGGAACTCAAGTTATCATTGAGATTCAGGTGCATCATCAGAATTTTTTCATCAATCGTTTGTGGGCTTATCTATGCAGTCAGGTCAATCAGAATCTTGAAAAAATTCGCCAACGTGAAGGTGATACTCATCAGAGTTACAAGCATATTGCACCAGTATACGCTATCGCTATCGTGGATAGCAACTACTTCTCGGACGACTTGGCTTTTCACAGTTTTAGTATGCGCGAGGATTCGACAGATGAGGTTTTAACAATTACAAACAATGGACAAGAAAACCATCTAGTCAAGATGGCGTTCTTGGAACTAAAAAAATATAGAGAAACCAGCAAAGACGAGGTTCGTAAGCCATGGTTGGAGTTTTTCGGGAATAAACCCTTTACCCAGCAACCTGAGCGAGCCATCAGCCAGGCAGACCAACTGCTAGACTATAAGAGCTGGTCCGAGGAGGACAGGAAAATGTTTAGTGAACAGCGCAGACGCGAAGAACAAGCCTTGTTAGCACAGGACTATGCCTTGGAACAAGCTGAGGAGAAAGGAATCGAAAAAGGCTTAGAACAGGGGCTAGAGCGTGGTCGAGCAGAGGGGATTGAACAGGGACTTGAACGTGGTCGTGCTGAGGGAATTGAACAAGGACTGGAGCGTGGTCGAGCAGAGGGTATCGAAGAGGGATTAAAAGTAGGTTTAGTAAATTTAGTCCGTCAAGGTCTTCTAACACCTGAGGTTGCAAGTCAGCAATTAGGCATGACCGTTGCTGAGTTTGAGGAGTTGTTGTAATACCAGCACTAACGGTCAGAAAAACCATCTAGTCAAGATGGCCTTCTTAGAGCTAAAAAATATATAAAGTTAAACAGCAAACTAAACATCTCGCCACAAGACTGGGAAAAATCTTTTAAATTAAAAACCTCATATAATTAGGTATTGAAGAACCTTGATAATATGCGGTTTATTGTGGAGAGATTTACTTCATTTTCTCCTGAAATTGAGTTTTTCCCCACACCAACTTCATACACACAGCAAAGTTAAGCTGACCTGGTTTGTCGAAAAGATTTTAGAGGAGTATAAGCATTTACTAAAACTAAAAAAAATGATATAATGAAGCCGATTAAATGTTTTAAAAATAAAGGAGAATTTTAATGTCTTACCAAGAAAATTACCAGAAATGGGTTGATTTTGCGGAGCTTCCTGACTACCTTCGTCAAGATTTGGAAAATATGGACGAAAAAACAAAGGAAGATGCCTTCTATACAAATCTTGAATTTGGTACTGCAGGTATGCGTGGCTTGATTGGTGCTGGTACAAACCGCATCAACATCTACGTTGTTCGCCAAGCTACTGAAGGATTGGCTCGTTTGATTGAGTCAAAAGGTGGAAACGAAAAAGAACGTGGTGTCGCAATCGCCTACGATAGCCGTCACTTCTCACCAGAGTTTGCCTTTGAATCTGCAGCAGTTCTTGCTAAACACGGTATCAAATCTTATGTATTTGAAAGCCTTCGTCCAACTCCAGAACTCTCATTTGCAGTTCGTCACCTCAACTGTTTCGCAGGTATTATGGTCACAGCCAGCCACAACCCTGCTCCATTTAACGGTTACAAGGTTTACGGTGAAGACGGTGGACAAATGCCTCCACACGATGCGGACGCGTTAACTACATATATCCGTGCTATCGAAAACCCATTTGCAGTTGAAATTGCTGATGTGGAAGCTGAAAAAGCTTCTGGCTTGATTGAAGTTATCGGCGAAGCTGTTGACGTAGAATACCTTAAAGAGGTTAAGGACGTAAACATCAACCCAGCTTTAATTGAAGAATTCGGTAAAGACATGAAAATTGTCTACACACCACTTCATGGTACTGGTGAAATGTTGGCTCGTCGTGCTCTTGCCCAAGCAGGATTTGACTCTGTTCAAGTCGTTGAAGCGCAAGCTACTGCCGATCCTGACTTCTCAACTGTAAAATCTCCAAACCCAGAAAGCCAAGCAGCTTTTGCTCTTGCTGAAGAACTTGGTCGTCAAGTTGGTGCAGATGTTCTTGTCGCAACTGACCCTGATGCTGACCGTGTTGGTGTTGAAGTTCTTCAAAAAGATGGTAGCTACCTCAACCTTTCAGGTAACCAAATCGGTGCTATCATGGCTAAATATATCTTGGAAGCCCACAAAAACGCTGGAACTCTTCCTGAAAATGCAGCCCTCTGCAAATCTATCGTATCAACTGACTTGGTAACGAAGATTGCTGAAAGCTACGGCGCAACCATGTTCAACGTCTTGACTGGTTTCAAATTTATCGCTGAAAAAATCCAAGAATTCGAAGAAAAACACAACCACACTTACATGATGGGATTTGAAGAAAGCTTCGGTTACTTGATTAAACCATTCGTACGTGATAAAGATGCTATCCAAGCCGTTCTAGTCGTTGCTGAACTTGCTGCCTACTACCGTTCACGTGGTTTGACCCTTGCTGACGGTATCGAAGAAATCTACAAAGAGTACGGCTACTATGCTGAAAAAACAATCTCTGTGACTCTTTCTGGTGTAGATGGTGCTGAACAAATCAAAGCAATTATGGCTAAATTCCGTAACAATGCTCCAAAAGAATGGAACACAACAGCTATCACTGTCGTAGAAGACTTCAAGGCTCAAACTGCTACTGCTGCTGACGGAACTGTTACAAACTTGACAACTCCTCCAAGTGATGTTTTGAAATATACACTTGCTGACGGTTCATGGATTGCAGTTCGCCCTTCAGGTACAGAACCAAAAATCAAGTTCTACATTGCAGTTGTAGGTGAAACCAACGAAGAATCACAAGCTAAAATCGCTAACATTGAAGCAGAAATCAATGCTTTTGTAAAATAAAGACCTATAAAAGATGAGACAAACCAATCTCATCTTTTTTTCGTATCAAATCTAAGCAATTTTAGAAACTTTATGGCATACTAGACATATCAATGAAAGCGAGGTAATCTCATGGAACAATTTTTAGATAATATCAAAGACCTTGAAGTCACTACAGTTGCGCGTGCGCAAGAAGCTCTTGATAAAAAAGAAACTGCAACCTTCTTTATCGGTCGCAAAACTTGCCCTTACTGCCGTAAATTTGCAGGTACATTGGCTGGTGTCGTAGCTGAAACTAAAGCTCACATCTACTTCATCAACAGTGAAGAACCAAGCCAACTCAATGAGTTGCAAGCATTCCGCTCACGCTACGGAATCCCAACTGTACCAGGCTTTGTTCACATTGCAGATGGACAAATCAATGTCCGTTGCGACTCTTCAATGTCAGCACAAGAAATCAAAGAATTTGCAGGATTGTAAAACATATAAAAAGAAGGCGCTCGCCTTCTTTTTATATATCTGTCAATGGTGTTGCGGTATCTGGTGAGGTATCATAAACCTTAAAGTCTACTCCGACTCCCAGATCAGCTTGCGCTAGCTGATTGACCATGGTCATATGAGCCAGCTCCTTGATATTGTTCTCCTTGGACAAGTGACCTAGGTAGATTTTCTTAGTGCGATTTCCTAGCGTCCGAATCATGGCTTCGGCACCATCTTCGTTAGAAAGGTGACCGAGATCCGATAGGATTCGTTGTTTGAGTCGCCAAGCGTAAGAACCTGCTCGCAAAATCTCTACATCATGATTTGACTCGATGAGATAGCCATCCGCATTTTCGATAATTCCTGCCATACGGTCACTGACATAACCTGTATCTGTCAAAAGGACAAAACTTTTATCATCTTTCATAAAGCGATAGAACTGCGGTGCGACTGCATCATGGCTTACACCAAAACTCTCGATGTCAATATCTCCAAAAGTTTTAGTTTTGCCCATCTCAAAGATGTGCTTCTGCGAAGAATCCACCTTGCCAAGATATTTACTATTTTCCATAGCTTGCCAAGTTTTTTCATTGGCATAAAGATCCATACCATACTTGCGAGCCAAAACGCCCACTCCATGGATATGATCAGAATGCTCATGGGTAATCAAGATGGCGTCCAAGTCTTCTGGTTTGCGATTAATTTCAGCAAGTAGGCTAGTAATCTTTTTACCAGACAAGCCTGCATCCACTAAAAGCTTCTTTTTTGGTGTTTCCAGATAAAAGGAATTTCCACTGGAACCCGACGCTAAAATACTGTATTTAAAGCCTGTTTCACTCATTCTAGTCTTCTACTTCATCCTCCCATACTTCTTCTTTCACTGCATCCTTATCATAAGGGAGCACAATGGTAAAGGTTGAACCCTTACCGTATTCACTCTTGGCCCAAATAAAACCATTATGCTGTTTGATAATTTCTTTGGCAATAGACAGTCCCAGACCTGTCCCACCCTGGGCACGACTTCTAGCACGATCCACACGATAAAAACGGTCAAAGATGCGTGGTAAATCCTGCTTAGGAATACCCAAACCTTGGTCTGAGATGGATAAAATCATCTGATCATCCGTTGTTTTCATGGTCACTGTAATTTTCCCACCATCTGGTGAATACTTGATGGCATTGTTAAGAATATTATCAATCACCTGTGTCATCTTATCTGTATCAATTTCAATCCAGACAGAGGTAATTGGGTAATCTCTCACCAGTTCGTATTTCTTCTCTTCATCCTGCCCTCTTATCTGATCAAAACGGTTGAGGATAAAAGTAATAAAGGCAGTGAAGTTAATCAGTTCCACATCTAGATGACTGGTCGCATTGTCAATCCGAGAGAGGTGAAGGAGGTCAGTTACCATGCGCATCATACGATTGGTTTCGTCTAGAGATACCTTAATAAAGTCTGGTGCTACGGTTTCACACAAAGCTCCCTCATCCAAGGCTTCAAGATAAGATTTAACACTGGTTAAGGGTGTCCGTAACTCATGGCTAACATTGGAAACAAAGAGTCTCCGCTCGCGTTCTTCCTTCTCCTGCTCCGTCGTATCATGCAAAACAGCAACCAGACCCGAAATAAAGCCAGACTCTCGACGAATCAAGGCAAAGCGAACACGAAGGCTTAGATACTCACCATTAGCATCCTGGGAATCAATGATGAGCTCAGGAATTTGGGTGATCAAATCACGAAGTTCATACTCATCTTCAATCTTAAGCAATTCTAGAATACTTTTGTTGAGAACATCTTCTTTCTGAACACCTAACTGTTTCTTAGCCATGTCATTAATCATGGTAATCTTCCCACGACGATTGGTCGCAAGGACTCCATCCGTCATGTAAGAGAGGATACTGTGTAATCGTTTACTCTCTTGTTCCAGATTTTCTTGAGTCAACCGAATTACTTCTGATAAATCATTAAGATTATTGGTAATATTAGTGATTTCAGAGCTTCCCTGCATGTCCAAAACCTGAGAATAATCTCCTGCAATCAGGTCTTTTACCTTTTGATTGATTTGCTTCAATCGAATATTATCCCGACGATTTTCTAGTAAAAGCAAGGTCACGACTAAAATAAAGCCAAGTAGAATGAGGATAAAGATAAAATCACTGGTTAAAACTGTGTCTTTAATTAGTTTAATCATTATTTCTCATATAATAACCAACACCGCGACGTGTTAGAATATACTCCGGACGACTTGGTGTGTCTTCAATCTTCTCACGCAAACGTCTGATAGTTACATCAACTGTTCGAACATCTCCGAAATAATCATAACCCCAGACTGTTTCAAGCAAGTGTTCACGCGTAATTACTTGACCGATATGAGAAGCCAAGTGATACAAAAGCTCAAATTCACGGTGAGTTAAGTCTAGTTCTTCACCATATTTTTTAGCCACGTAGGCATCTGGCACAATCTCCAAGTCCCCAATTTGCAAGGGTTGAGTTTTATTTTCATCTGATTCTTGATTATCTACAGAAGCCAAGTCCGTACGACGAAGAAGAGCTTTGACACGCGCCTGCAACTCACGATTTGAGAAGGGTTTGGTTACATAGTCATCCGCACCAAGCTCTAAACCGATAACCTTATCAAATTCGCTGTCTTTCGCTGAAAGCATGATAATAGGTACACTACTGGTCTTGCGAATAGTCTTAGCAACTTCTAAACCATCAATTTCTGGAAGCATCAAATCCAGAATAATAATATCTGGCTGCTCTGCTTCAAATTGCTCTAGCGCTTCACGACCATTAAAAGCAGTTACAACCTCGTAACCTTCCTTGGTCATATTAAACTTGATAATATCCGAGATTGGTTTTTCATCATCTACAATTAATATTTTTTTCATATGTTCACCTTTTTCTCTGCTATTATACCAAAAAAATAACAAGAAGACACAATAGCTAGTCTTTGCTCCTGTCTAACTTGGCTTGTGCATAAGCCTGCCAGATTTTTTGTTGGGGTTTGGCAAGTGGGTAATTCTTAAACTCTTCTGGTGAAAGCCAGCGAACTTCCCTATCTGAAAAATCATGGAAATCAGTCACCTGACCTGCTACAATTTGAACATGCCATTTACGATGGCTAAAGACATGCTTGACAGTCTCAAAATAAACATCAAGCCAATCAACATCTAAGTCATAGTCCTGCTGGAAACTCTCTTCTGGGCTGGGGCCAAAATTCACACTTTCTTCTGCAACCTGATGGAAGAGGTCAAACTGCTCTTCTTGCGAAAAGTCATCTACTTCTATCAAGGGAAAATGCCAAAATCCTGCCAACAACTTTTCACTTTCATTTTTTTCAAGTAAAAATTGTCCCTGAGCATTTTTCACAACTAGTGCTTTTAGATAAATGGGAACTGGCTTTTTCTTTGGAGCCTTAATTGGATAACGGTCCATGCTTCCATTCTGATATGCCGCACTAAAGTCCTTCACTGGACTCTCTTCTGGCCTAGGATTTACAGGAGCCTCAATATCTGAGCCTAAGTCCATCAAAGCTTGATTAAAGTCACCCGGACGATCTGGATCAATCAAAATTTCCATCATTGCCTGAAAAATTTTGCGATTACTTGGAATGCCAATATCGTGGTTAACTTCAAACAAGCGTGCCAAAACCCGCATAACATTACCATCTACAGCCGGCTCAGGCAAGTTAAAAGCAATACTTGAAATGGCTCCTGCAGTGTAAGGACCAATTCCTTTCAAACTGGAAATTCCTTCATAGGTGTTTGGAAATTGACCACCAAAATCAGTCATAATCTGCTGGGCTGCAGCCTGCATATTACGAACTCGAGAATAATAACCCAAACCTTCCCAAGCCTTCAACAAACGCTCTTCAGGCGCAGTTGCCAAACTTTCCACTGTAGGAAACCAGTCCAAGAATCGTTCATAATATGGAATAACCGTATCCACCCTGGTCTGCTGGAGCATGATTTCAGACACCCAGATATGATATGGATTTTTACTTCTACGCCAGGGTAAATCTCTTTTGTTTTCATCATACCAAGCGAGAAGTTTCTCACGGAAAGAAATGATCTTCTCCTCCGGCCACATGACGATACCGTATTCTTTCAAATCAAACATATCTCTAGTATAACACAGAAGATTCTAACTGTCCTTTTCCTAGTATTAATACTCTTCGAAAATCTCTTCAAACCACGTCAACGTCGCCTTGCCGTAGATATGGTTACTGACTTCGTCAGTTCTATCCACAACCTCAAAACAGTGTTTTGAGCTGACTTCGTCAGTCTTATCTACAACCTCAAAGCAGTGCTTTGAGCAGCCTGTGGCTAGTTTCCTAGTTTGCTCTTTGATTTTCATTGAGTATAAAAAGCCTCTTTCCAAGGGAAAGAGGACTAAATCTTATTGATGAACTGCTTGAGCTGCTGTGATAAGGGTCAACTTATACACATCATCCGCATTACATCCACGAGAAAGGTCGTTAACTGGTTTGTTCAAACCTTGTAAAACAGGTCCTACAGCCGCAAAACCACCAAGGCGTTCGGCCATCTTGTAACCAATATTTCCTGCCTCGATACCTGGGAAGATAAAGACATTTGCTTGACCAGCTACTGTACTTCCAGGAGCTTTCAAAGCTGCAGTTTCTGGAACAAAGGCCGCATCAAATTGCAACTCACCATCGATTTCAAGGTCAGGACGCAAGTCGTGAGCGATTTTAGTTGCTTCTACTACCTTATCAACGCTTTCACCAAACCCTGAACCTTTAGTAGAATAGCTTAGCATAGCAATTTTAGGCTCGATCCCAAACATCTTAGCTGTGATTGCTGAGTTGATGGCAATTTCAGCCAAGGCTTCTGCATCAGGATTGATGTTGATAGCACAGTCTCCAAATAGGTAACGTTCCGTACCACGAACCATGAGGAAGGCACCTGAAGTACGCGTTACATTTGGACGAGTTTTGATAATTTGAAGGGCTGGGCGAACTGTTGAAGCTGTTGAGTGAATTGCTCCAGACACCATTCCATCAACCAAGCCCAAGTATACCAACATAACACCAAAGTAGTTGACATCTTCAACCAAAACCTTGCGTGCATCTTCTTCAGACATTTTGCCCTTACGACGCTCCACCAAGGCAGCAACCATTTCTTCAAATTGAGGATAGTGTTGAGGGTCGATGACCTCATAACCATCCATGATCCCTTCAATTTCAAGATAAATTTTAATTTTTTCAGGATTTCCAAGCAAAACAGGAATCACTTCTGTTTCTTTTACCAAGCGTTTAGTCGCTTGAAGAATACGTGGCTCTTCCCCTTCAGGGAGAACGATACGAGCATTTTTACCAACCAGGTTGGCTTTGAGACTTTCAAAAACTTCCATGAGTTTTCTCCTTTAAGATAATAATTATACTCTGAATCAGTTTTTATAGAGTATTAGTTGATAACCGGGTAATAAGGTTACTGAAATCATCCGGCAAGGGGCTTTCTAACTGCAAGTCTTGCTCTAAAAATGGATGATAGAATGATAGGTAATGGCAATGCAGGGCCTGACGTTGAATGCCGTCGTCCAGACTACCACCATACAAATCATCTCCCAACAAAGGAAAACCAATATGAGAAAAATGGACTCGGATTTGGTGAGTACGTCCAGTGTGCAGGCGAATGTCTACCAAGTGAATATTTCCATAGGAAGCGACAATCTTGTAGGAAGTATGGGCATACTTTCCACCTTTTGCCACTCGTCTGGTAATAATGGAGTCTTCATCACGCGCAATCGGAGCAATAATTTCTCCTTCAGGCTCTAAATATCCATCTCCTTTAACCAAAGCAAAATAGCGTTTCTCGATAGATTTCTTCTGCAACTGCTTGTCTAATCGTGCATGGGCATAGCCGTGTTTGGCAAAAAGCATCAAGCCAGAAGTGTCCCTATCTAGTCTGGTCACAATGTGAACCTGCTGATTTTCATAGTCTTGCCTGACGTAGTAACCCTTGATAAAATTGGCAATGGTATTGGAGTGATTGACACTAGGAATAGAAGCCACTCCATAGGGTTTATTCAAGACTAGAAAATGGTCATCCTCATAGAGAATATCCAATGGACGCTCGATAGCTTCCAGAGTTTCAAAGCCTTCCTCAGCGGGAATGTCAATGGTAACGCGGTCCCCAATATCCAATAGATACGTTGCATTTTGCGGTTGATCATTGACCCGAATTGCACCACCTCGAAACTTAATCTTGGCCAAAAGTCCTTTAGAAACCTCGTGCTTTTTCAAAAAGGTCTTGACCTTGACATGCTCATCTGCGATAAATTCAAACCTCATTCGTCCACCTCGCCGATAAAGGCATCCTTAACGCGGTTCCAGAAACTGGTGTGGCTAGGAGTCGCGACAAAGTGAATCTTATGATGATCAATTTGATACTCGATTCGCTCGATATTGCGGAAAGAATACACACTATTATCCACCGAAATGGTATGGTAATCGTTTCTCGTTGGAATGAGTTCAATCTTATCCTTTTTAGGGACGATAATGGACGAACCCAGCGTTCGATAGACACGATTATTGAGGCTGGCAATTTCCGTCAACTGAAGAGCTTCAATGGTAGGGTGTAAAACAGCTCCACCGAGCGACTTGTTATAGGCTGTGCTACCAGTAGGGGTTGAAACTGTTAAGCCATCTCCGCGAAAACGTTCAAAGGGAACACCATTGATGACAATATCTGCTACCATGGTTCGATCAGACCTGCGGATGCTGGCTTCATTAAGGGCACGAAAAATCTTGACCTCTCCATTTCCAAGAAAAACCTTCACATTCAAAACAGGATAAGAAACCCTTGCTCCAGTATCTAGCTGCAAATTAGTCACTAGCTTATCCAACTCAAAATCACGATAGTCCGTATAGAAACCCAAATGTCCCGTATGAACACCGATAAAGCGCACCTTATCAAGCTGGTCTTCGTACTTATGAAAGGCCGACAAGAGCATGCCATCCCCACCAATGGAAATGACAATGTCCGGATTGGTATCATTGAGTATAAACTGATTTCTCTTCAAACGATCTCGCAATTCATACAAAACCCTTTGACTCTGCGGTTTTCTATTAGCTATCAGATCAATTCGTTTACCTGTATTCTTCATCTGTATCGTCACTATTTCCTACACCGTCATTTAATTTTCTACTCAAAGGATCAAAAAGGGCCTGGGCTTCCTGGATATCATCACGAATTTTACCCATTTCTTCATCCAACTGATGAGCAATCTTGGCTGTAATTTCCAGTCGCTTCTTTATCTCCTCTGGGAAATCCCCTTGGTACTTGTAGTTAAGAGAATGTTCTATCGTTGCCCAGAAATTCATGGCCAAGGTACGTATTTGAATTTCCGCCAAAATGGTCTTAGCACCATTGATAGTATCAACCGTATATTCTACTACCACGTGATAGGAACGGTAGCCTGATGCTTTTCGATGAGTAATGTAATCTCGCTCCTGTATGATCCGCATATCCTGACGCTTGCGCAAAATCTCCACCACTTCTCGGACATCATCTACAAACTGGACCATCACACGCAAGCCAGCAATATCTTGCAAATCGTGTTCCAAGGTTGCATAAGTAATGCCGCGACGGGCCATTTTTTCTTTTATACTCTCAATTGGCTTGACCCGACCAGTCACAAACTCAATCGGAGAATGCTTATTTTGCTTACGATATTGCTTACGAATACCACGAAGTTTAATCTTTAACTCACCAACAGCTTGAATGTAAGGATCTAGAAATTCTTCCCATTCTAAGGTCATATATTCTCCCTTGTTCTCATATTATCCTTCAAAAATATCTTTGATTTTTTCTCCAGATTTATATACAATAAATACAAAGCTATTATATCATAAATCCGCTTTCAACGATAAAGAAAAGGTAAGAAAAATGAAACATTTAGAAATTGAATTGAAAACACTCTTGAAAAAAGATGAATATGATTGTCTAAAAGATCAATTTACAGGTGTTACACCTGTTCTTCAAAAAAATTACTACATTGACACGCCTGATTTTGAACTACGAGAAAAGAAAGTCGCTATGCGCATTCGAACTTTTGAAGACTGGGCTGAATTGACACTCAAAGTCCCTCAAAGTGTTGGAAACATGGAGTACAACCAAAAATTACAACTACAAGAGGCTGAAGATTATCTGAGTAAGGAAGAACTTCCTCAGGGACTGGTGCTGGATGAATTAGCTAAACATGGTATTCAAAGTAAAAAATGGCAGGTTCTTGGTTGTCTAACAACGCTTCGCTATGAAACGCGAACACCAATTGGCCTCATGGCACTAGATGAAAGTCAGTACTTTGATATTACAGATTACGAATTGGAGCTTGAAGTGGAAAATCACGAGCAAGGCAAACAAGATTTCCAGCAATTTTTAGAGAAAAATCAGATTGCTTATCAAAAAGCTCCTTCAAAATTAGTTCGATTTGTCAAAAGCATGAAAAATAGCTGAAATAATCTCCATTTTTTGGTAAAATAGAAAAGATAAAAATACACAAATCCCAGTTCATATAGGCTAGGCAGATATAACTAGGATTTATAAAGTTTACAGAGGACGGTCTATAATGTCAGATAGAAAAAACATGAAACTTTTCGCACTCAACTCTAACCAAGAGATTGCACAGAAAATTGCACAAGCTGTTGGTGTCCCACTTGGAAAACTATCATCACGTCAATTTTCTGATGGAGAAATCCAAGTAAATATCGAGGAAAGTGTCCGTGGTTATGATGTTTACATCATCCAATCAACAAGTTTCCCTGTTAACAACCACCTAATGGAATTGTTAATCATGGTCGATGCTTGTGTGCGCGCAAGTGCCCACAGTATCAACGTTGTCCTTCCATATTTTGGTTATGCACGTCAAGACCGTATCGCTTCACCACGTGAGCCACTTACAGCTAAACTAGTTGCTAATATGCTGGTTAAGGCTGGGGTTGACCGTGTCCTTACGCTTGATTTGCATGCTGTTCAGGTGCAAGGCTTCTTTGATATTCCTGTCGATAACCTTTACACAGTTCCCCTATTTGCTAAACATTACTGCGATAAAGGCCTACTTGGTTCAGATGTTGTTGTCGTTAGCCCTAAAAATTCAGGTGTCAAACGTGCTCGTAGCTTGGCTGAATATCTTGATGCTCCTATCGCCATTATCGACTATCCACAAGACGATGCAACTCGCAACGAAGGTTATATTATCGGTGATGTGGAAGGTAAAAAAGCCATCTTGATTGACGATATTCTGAATACAGGACGTACCTTCTCTGAAGCTGCTAAAATCGTTGAACGTGAAGGGGCTACAGAAATTTATGCTGTTTCTAGCCACGGTCTCTTCGTCGAAGGAGCTGCTGAACTTCTTGATAATACTAATATTAAAGAAATTCTTGTGACTGATTCAGTAGCGACAAAAGAAAAAACTCCTAAAAACGTATGCTACATCACTGCTAGTGAGTTAATTGGTGATGCTATCGTCCGTATCCACGAAAGAAAACCAGTCAGCCCACTCTTTGCTTACAACAAAAAGAAATAAGGTGATTCTTTGATTTATTTGGACAATGCTGCAACGACTCCTATGTCAGCAGTTGCTATTTCAGCTATGACCAAGGTTATGCAAGAAACCCATGGCAATCCATCTAGTATCCATGGTCATGGTCGTCAAGCTGGCAAACTTTTGCGTGAAGCCCGTCAGGAACTAGCTCAATTACTGGGAACAAAACCTCAACATATCTTTTTCACTTCTGGTGGGACTGAAGGAAACAATACTGCTATCATTGGCTACTGCCTTCGTCACCAAGAGCAAGGAAAACATATCATCACTACTGCCATTGAGCACCATGCTGTCCTTGAAACAATTGATTACTTGGTTCAACACTTTGATTTTGAAGTAACCATTATCCAGCCAGAAAATCAAGAAATCACCGCCCAACAAATTCAAGAGGCCTTACGTGACGATACGATTTTGGTTTCTACCATGTTTGCTAATAATGAGACAGGAAACCTACTGCCCATTGCTGAAATTGGCCAAATACTCAAGCAACACCCTGCCGCCTATCATGTTGATGCAGTTCAGGCAATCGGAAAAATTCCTATTCATCCAGAAGAATTGGGCATTGATTTTCTCACTGCTTCTGCCCATAAATTTCATGGTCCTAAGGGAATCGGCTTCCTCTACGCATCTAGTATGGACTTTGATTCCTATCTACATGGCGGAGACCAAGAACAGAAAAAACGTGCAGGGACTGAAAATCTAGCTGCCATCGTAGGCATGGTTGCAGCCCTAAAAGAAGACCTAGAAAAGCAAGAAGAACATTATCAACATGTACAAAATCTAGAAACCGCCTTTCTTTCTGAGCTTGAGGGAGTTCAGTATTATCTGAATAGAGGTCAACATCATCTTCCTTATGTTCTCAATATTGGATTTCCTGGTCAGAAAAACGACCTCTTACTTCTTCGTCTAGATTTAGCCGGAATTTCTATCTCTACTGGCTCAGCTTGCACTGCAGGCATTGTTCAATCCAGCCATGTTCTTGAAGCCATGTACGGGGCAAATTCAGAACGCTTGAAAGAATCCGTTCGCATCAGTTTGTCTCCACAAAATACTGTTGAAGACCTAGAAACTCTCGCAAAAACCTTAAAAGAAATTATCGGAGGTTAGCCATATGGCATTTGAAAAAACCATTCAATTAAAAAATTGTCGTTACGACTACACTCTTAGCCCGTCTGTTAAGAAATTCACCCTTAAGGACAACACATTTTTTGAGACAAAAGTTGGTAACTATGAACTGACTCGCCTTTTGGAAAAAGTGCCAAACAGCGGTGAAGGCTTCCAACTAAAAATCATCATTAACAAGGAGCTCACAGGGGCTAAAATCAATATCACTGACAAGTTTGGTCTTCGTCTAGTTGATATTTTCAAATCAGAAGACCACCACATTCATCAGGAAAAATTCTACTTCCTCATGGATAGTTTGGTAGAACGTGGTGTCTTTACAAAATCTGAAAGATAGGTCCCATATGTTTGAACTAACCTATAAAGACAGCTATCATGTAGAGCGGACTCTCAAGTACGAAGATTATGAGGCACTCATGCTAGCTTTGTCGGGCTGTGTGACCCTACCAGATACACTTTATGTGACTTCTTTGACCTTTAAGGGCCAGGAAGTTTATCAGGGGCTGGTAGGAGACCTCTACCGTTTTCTATCACATGCAGATTTTTTACATCAAAACTAAGATTTTTCTTAGTTTTTTCTTGTTTTTGTTGATTTTTTCACAATGTTTCTATAAAATAGAAGAATAGAAAGGTTGTGATTTTGTGAAAGATAAACAGTCTGCTATTCCAAAAGCTACAGCGAAAAGACTCTCTCTCTACTATCGAATTTTTAAGAGATTTCATGCAGAAAAGATTGAACGTGCCAACTCTAAGCAAATTGCAGAGGCCATTGGGATTGATTCAGCGACCGTACGTCGTGATTTTTCCTATTTTGGTGAACTAGGTCGTCGTGGTTTTGGCTATGATGTCAAAAAACTGATGACGTTTTTTGCCGATTTGCTCAATGATAACTCTATTACCAATGTCATGCTTGTTGGTATTGGTAATATGGGCCATGCCCTTCTCCACTATCGCTTCCATGAGCGCAACAAGATGAAGATTATCATGGCCTTTGACCTTGATGACCATCCTGAAGTCGGTAGCCAAACTCCTGATGGAATTCCTATTTACGGGATTTCTCAAATTAAGGATAAAATCCAGGATGCTGATGTGAAGACTGCTATCCTGACTGTTCCTAGCGTTAAATCACAAGAGGTTGCTAATCTCTTGGTAGATGCTGGCGTGAAAGGGATTCTCAGTTTTTCACCAGTCCATCTGCATTTACCAAAAGATGTGGTCGTTCAATATGTCGATTTAACAAGTGAACTCCAAACCCTCCTCTATTTCATGCGAAAAGAGGATTAGAAAGCGAAAATCATTTTATGAAAAAACCAGTTATTGGGATTACAGGAAACGAAAAAACTCATCCAGATGATGACATCATGATGAGCTACGCAGCAAAAGGCTTTGTGGAAGGCGTTAAAGACGCTGGAGGGATTCCCATCATCCTACCGATTGGTGATCAAGAAATGGCCTGCTACTATATCAGTATGATTGACAAGCTCATCTTGACAGGTGGGCAAAATGTTGATCCTAAATTCTATGGTGAACCAAAAACCATTGATAGCGATGACTACCACCTTCAAAGAGATATCTTCGAACTAGCCCTCATCAAGGAAGCTATCAAACAGAAAAAGCCAATTTTCTCCATCTGTCGCGGGACTCAACTCTTTAACGTTGCCATGGGCGGAACTCTGTACCAAGATATCGAAGACCACTGGCAGGATTGTTCTGCCGAGTACACAACACAACGTTTGGTAACCGAACCAGATACTGTTCTTCGAGAAATCTATGGAGAAATCTCCCATATCAACTCTTTCCACCACCAGAGTATCAAGGATTTAGCTCCCAACTTAAAGATTGCAGCTCATGATCCTAAGGATGGTATCATTGAAGCTGTCATAAGTACAGATGATGTTGCCTTTCTCGGTGTCCAATGGCACCCAGAATTTCTATTTGAAAATCGTCCCAAAGATAAAAACCTCTTTGACTATGTTGTTAATGAACTTTAGATTAAATCTGTTTTTTCACGGTAACTAAAGTAACTAGAATGTGAGACAATCAAATGGTCCAAGAGGACAATCCCCATCAGGTCGCAGGCGTCTTTGACAAGTTTAGTGACATGATCATCATTTCGGCTAGGGGCTACCGCTCCCGAAGGATGATTGTGGACCAAGATGAGAGAGGTTGCCATATGCTTGATGGCATAGTGAAGAATCTCTCGCGGTTCAGCGATACTACGGGTAGCTGAGCCGATAAAAATGGTCTGTTGATGGATGATTTGATTTTGAGTATTGAGATAGAGCGCCACCAGGTGCTCTTGTTTTTTATGTCCCAACTCCTGTTGCATCTTCTTGGCCAACTTTTGGCTACTGAGAATACTTTCCATCTCAAGGGTCTCATACTTGTGAATACGATGCCCCAGTTCAATCATGGCTTGCAATTCTATAGCCTTAACTCGCCCGATGCCAGACAGACTCTGCAATTCCTGCAGGGTCATTTTTTTCAAATCTGTTAGGCTTGAAAGATTGCTCAAAACTTTCTGGGCAATTTCAAAAACACTAGCTTGACGTGTTCCTGTCCTGAGTAAAATAGCTAGCAACTCTTGATTACTGAGCGCTTCAACTCCTTCTTTAGCCAGCCTTTCTCTTGGTAATAGTGAATCTTCTTGGAATGAAATACTGTACATAAAAATCCTCCTCACTTTATTATTCGTGAGAAGGATGGAAAATTAGATTTTTTTCTCAATTGGAGCCACACTGGCTAAAAGTTTTTTCAAACCTACTTCTGGGAAATTGATTTTTAATTCCTGAGTAGCTCCGTTACCTGAAACTTCCAGAACAGTTCCCTCTCCCCATTTCTTGTGGAGAGCAATATCTCCAATGGACCAATTTGACTCACTAGACTCTGATTTTGCCCCAGCTGTAAATTGACCAAATGGAAGACCGCTTGACTGAATAGTTTTTGGTGCCACACCGCGTTTACGGTCTTGGAGGGCCTGCGCCAAACTCATACCTTGACCAAAGGCAAGACCACCACTGCTATAAGATGCCTTAAAGCTTGTATTTGCTGGACGGGCTAGGCCTTGATACTCAAGCAAATCTGAACTAATTTCATTAATAAAACGAGTCGGACGGTTGTAGTTGGTACGACCGAAAAGCAGGCGCGAGTTAGCATTTGTCAGATAGAGAATTTTTTCTGCACGCGTAATTCCTACATAGGCCAGACGGCGTTCTTCTTCCAATTCATCTTGATCTTCAGCTGCACGGCTAAGCGGAAAGACATTTTCTTCCATCCCAATCAAAAAGACAACTGGAAACTCGAGACCTTTGGCAGCATGCAGGGTCATCAAGGTCACTTCTGATGTCTCCTGGCTACCTGAATCTGTGTCGGCAATCAAAGCCAAGTCATTTAAGAAACGACTCAGTTTGTCCAGACCAGTTTCCTCTTCTGACACATCAGAGGTGTCATCAAAGTTTTTCGTCACAGAGAGGAACTCTTCAATATTTTCAACCCTAGCCCTGCTTTCTAAAGTCGCTTGGGCGTTAAGAATATCGACATAACCTGTTTTTTCTAGAACAGCCTCAACCAACTCAGTAATGCTTAAGTGGTCCAGTTGCTCCCGCAAATCCAGAATCATATTGGCAAAATCCCAGATAGACTGGGCTGCTTTTCCTTTGATGCCAGACAACATAATATTTGCTGAAGCATCCAGCATAGACATATTTTGCAAATTTGCAAAGTCACGGATTTTCTCAACTGTACCTGGCCCAATTCCACGTTTAGGCTCGTTGATAATACGCTCAAAACTGATATTGTCACTCAAATTGGCAATAAGATTGAGGTAAGCGATAATATCTCGGATTTCCTTACGGCTGTAGAACTTGGTTCCGCCAACCATGGTATAAGGGATATTTGACTTGAGCAAGGCTTCCTCAATTGTACGGGACTGCGCATTAGTCCGATAGAGAACTGCAAAATCCTTGTGAAGGAAGTTTTGAATGCGACTAAGTTCATCGATGGTTCTGGCTACAAATACAGCCTCATCCAGCTCATCATCGGCACGATAGTAAACGATTTGTTCCCCATCAGCGTTTTGGGTCCAGAGATTCTTAGGACGGCGATTTTTGTTGTTTTTAATGACCTCGTTGGCCGCTTGGAGAATGGTTTTAGTTGAGCGGTAATTCTCCTCCAACAAAACAACCTTGGCTTGGGGATAATCCTTTTCGAAGTCCAAGATATTCTGCATATCAGCACCACGCCAGCCGTAAATAGACTGGTCCGCATCCCCAACCACACAAATATTTTTAAAGCGTGAAGCCAAGAGTTTGACCAATTGGTACTGGGCATGGTTAGTATCTTGGTACTCATCAACGTGGATGTACTGAAATTTCTGCTGGTAGTAGGTCAAGACATCAGGATTTTGATCAAAGAGACGCAAGGTCAGCATAATCAAATCATCAAAGTCAACCGACTCCGACTGACGCAGTTCTTTCTGATAGGCTGTATAACACTGGGCCACAATTTGCGTATACATATCGCCAGCTTGGGCAGCATAAGCCACATCATCAATCAAATCATTCTTAGCATTGGAAATAGTCCCTAAGATGCTCCGTTCATTCCATTTTTTAGGATCCAAGTTCAACTGCTTGAGAATGCGTTTCATGAGTGTTCGCTGTTCACCAGGATCTACAATAGTGAAATTGCGGTTGTAGCCAATATGGTCCGCATCGCGACGCAAAATACGCACACACATGGAGTGGAAAGTCGCAATCAGACAGTCCTGAGTAGCTGTATTAAGGTTATAAGCACGCTCTTTCATCTCACGCGCAGCCTTGTTAGTAAAGGTAATGGCCAAGATATTCCACGGATTGACCAGCTTTTCATCAATCAGATAAGCGATACGGTGGGTTAAAACACGGGTCTTCCCAGAACCAGCCCCCGCCATGATCAACAAGGGACCTTCTGTCGTTTGCACCGCCTCAGCCTGACGGTCATTCATTCCATTTAATAATGCGTTCATCTTCTCTTCCTTACTCTTGAAGTCAATATTTCTATTATATCAGAATTCAGGGAAAATATCTTTACCTAGACTGCTTACGTGTAGAAGGTAACTCCTTATATCTAGATAAAAAATGAGCTTGGATATTATTTCCAAACTCATTTAAGGTCAATTGCAATATACTAGAACAAGCCTAATACTGTTCCGTCACTTTCAACATCCATGTTGAGAGCAGCTGGTCGTTTTGGAAGTCCTGGCATGGTCATGACATCACCAGTTAAGGCAACGATAAAGCCTGCACCTAATTTTGGTACCAATTCACGAATGGTAATTTCAAAGTTCTCAGGTGCTCCAAGGGCATTTGGATTATCTGAGAAACTGTATTGAGTTTTAGCCATACAGATTGGCAATTTGTCCCAACCGTTTTGAACGATTTGAGAAATTTGTGTTTGGGCTTTCTTCTCAAAGTTCACTTTGCTACCACGGTAGATTTCAGTAACAATCTTTTCAATCTTTTCTTGGACAGAAAGGTCATTATCATACAAACGTTTGTAGTTAGCTGGATTTTCAGCGATAGTCTTAACAACCGTTTCAGCAAGTGCTACACCACCTTCGGCACCATCAGCCCAGACACTTGCTAGTTCAACTGGCACATCAATAGAAGCACAGAGTTCTTTCAAGGCTGCGATTTCATCTTCTGTATCAGAAACAAATTCGTTGATAGCTACTACTGCTGGAATACCGAACTTACGGATATTTTCAACGTGGCGTTTCAAGTTAGCAAAACCTGCACGAACTGCCTCTACATTTTCTTCAGTCAGAGCGTCTTTAGCCACACCACCATTCATCTTAAGGGCACGAAGGGTTGCGACAATGACAACTGCATCTGGAGATGTTGGCAAGTTTGGTGTCTTGATATCAAGGAATTTCTCAGCACCAAGGTCTGCACCAAAACCAGCTTCAGTAACTGTGTAATCAGCCAAGTGAAGGGCTGTTGTAGTTGCCAAGACAGAGTTACATCCGTGAGCGATATTGGCAAATGGACCACCGTGTACAAAGGCAGGTGTACCGTAAATTGTCTGAACCAAGTTTGGCTTAATAGCATCTTTCAAAATCAATGCTAAAGCACCCTCAACCTGCAAATCACCTACAGAAACTGGTGTACGGTCGTAACGATATCCGATAACGATATTAGCCAAACGGCGTTTCAAGTCCTCGATGTCCGTTGCCAAACAAAGAATGGCCATAATTTCGGAAGCAACTGTAATATCAAAACCGTCCTCACGTGGAATACCATTTAGAGGGCCACCAAGTCCAACGGTTACGTGACGAAGGGCGCGATCATTCAAGTCCACTACACGTTTCCAGAGGATACGACGTTGGTCAATTCCCAACTCATTCCCTTGGTGCAAGTGGTTGTCAATCAAGGCAGAAAGAGCATTGTTGGCTGTTGTAATGGCATGCATGTCTCCAGTGAAGTGGAGGTTGATGTCTTCCATTGGGAGAACTTGGGCGTAACCACCACCAGCAGCACCACCTTTGATACCCATGACTGGACCAAGAGATGGTTCGCGGATTGCAATCATAGTTTTCTTACCAATCTTGTTCAAGGCATCTGCAAGACCAATGGTAATAGTTGATTTTCCTTCGCCTGCAGGTGTTGGATTGATGGCAGTAACCAAAATCAATTTCCCAACTGGATTACTCTCAACTGCACGAATTTTATCAAAGCTGAGCTTAGCCTTGTATTTTCCATACAACTCCAAATCGTCGTAAGAAATACCAAGTTTCTCTACAACATCAACGATTGGCTTCAACTCAATACTCTGTGCGATTTCAATATCTGTTTTCATTCAAAACTCCTCTAACCTCTTATATGATAATTCATTATAACACAAAACAAGATTTTTAACACCATTAAACTCTCTAAACGTTCGTAAATATCCCTGTTTTTAAGGTTTTTAGAGTCCTTTCTTAAATTTTATATGGCTTTATAGTTTGAAACTATAGAATAATGAAAAAATAATTTAATCAAGAAAATAGCTGTCAATTTCAGATAAATTATGTAAAATTCTTGTGCTTTCAATTTCTAATTTTTCTGCCAACTCAATAGAATATTCAAAACTAAGTTTAGTATTTAACGATAAATCAAACGAATAATCTTGTAATTTACCCAGTTTTTTATATTTTTCTATGATTTCGTTATAAATAGCAAGATAATGATTATCTAAAATTTTTATGTAATCATTCAGATTTTCCTTATAGTCTTGAATTATTTTTTGTTCGCTATCATTTAATATTTCCTTCCCTATTTCCCAAATGAGTGAGCTGGCTATTGAACCCACAATAGAACCTAGAACTGGTATAGGAATCATTGCTTGACCAATACAAGCACCAATTGTTGCAAAGGAAGCATCCATTACATTTAATATCAAAAGATTCATAAATTCATCTTGGGTTATTTCTGTAGATCTATACTTTAGAACAATGTCTATCATTCCATAAGTTGCCATAACTAAAGCACTAGCATTTGGAGCACTAATCCCCAAGACATTTGTTAATCCGTAAATTGAATAACCAGATATTGCACCCTTTACAACTCCTTCAGCTGTATTCAATCCACAATCTAACCAATCTGACTGTTCGAATTCAAAAATACTTTTTCCTTCTTTATATTTTCCATACACACTCGACATCAAAGCTAAACCACCCTGTAAAAAAGCTGCGTTTCTTGCAACCTTGTTAGCTTCTTTTAAATTTGGTAATGCATGTTTTTGGGCTACTAATCTTTTTTTATTTAATTCTTGTTTTTTCAGTTTGACTGTTTTATAAATATTTTTCTGTTCAGAATCCAATAAAGAGTTAATTGAATTCTTTTGAGCGTCTTTATAATCTAAAGCAGAAGATTTCATCCAAGATCTGTATGAAGTAAGTCCCTTACTTTCAGTGATATCATTAATCATTTGGTGTATATCCGTAATTTGTTTAATGGATAATCTCTTGCCATTAAATTCAACTTCTTTTGCTCCAGCCATTATTTTTTCAAATACTTGAACGTGATCTTTTGGAAACATCATTTTCATTTTTGTATTGTAAAAAAATGATTGTTCTAATTCATCACGTAAATTATTATAAAACTTCATTTGAATAGTATTTCTACCAATTAATAAATCAGCTGGTCCATTGTCATTCAAAACTTTAACAATTGGGTTTAATCCCTCAATTGCTCTCCTTGCATTTACAATTCCTGCTTCTGCAAACTCTGCTATAAAGCCATGTACTCCACGATCACCGCCACGATTTTTAACAATAACATCTTCTATATTTTCTTTAGCATAATCTAAAAATTTAGAGGCATTATCCTTGTTTAAGATGACATTGCGAGCTTCATCCTCTATCATTTTCATAGCAATTTGTAAGTCTTGAATTCTTAAATTATTTAAACAATTGACATATGCTCCAATACCTTGGTTAAATGCTTGATTAAAAATTTGATTAACCATTTATTTTAATTTCCTTATTTATCATAGCTGTCAGTGATAGTGTTGAATTCACTAAATTACCTGCTTTATATTTTTCATCTTCAGTAAATAAGCTATAGTCCATTCCAGTTAAAGATAAATTGGCTAAATAAATTCCTTCTGTTTGTTTTTCAGTTAGTTCTATTAATTCCGTAACTTCTATTACTTTTTCTTTAAGTTGTCTAGCCAACAATTCTACCTTTTTCTGTTCCTCTATAGCCTCTTTTGCAACTTCTTCATTTTTCCTATTAGCTACTACACCAGCGCCTACAGAAGCGGTCAACATAACTCCTGCAATTCCCCAACCGACAGGACCAGCCAATGCTAAAAATGCGTTACCTGCTGCCATTCCACCTCCACCAGCTGCTACACTTCCACCACCTAACCAAGCCAGAGCGGCGCTATTTGCTGCAGCACCTGTCAAACTTGAAATTGCAGTACCTGTTGATGCAACACCAAATGTAGTTGCAACACCCATAGCGGCAGTAGGCCCTAAAGTTGCAACTGTTACTCCTAATGCGCTAAGAGAAGCCGTAGCCGCTGTGCTACTACTTGCTAATTCAGCTTCCTTAATTGACTGTGAAATAGCAATTTGCTTATCTTCAAAATTCTGAATTTCAACATCAATTTCTTCTAATTTTGTTTCGAACTCTTTTGGCTTATTTGCTAGCTTACTAATTCTTTCTTCAATAATTTTTACAACTTTGACCGCTTTTTCCCTAATCTGATAGAGTTCTGTTGATTTATTGGCTAAATTATCAGCTTCATCATTATACAATCTTATAGATTCTTTATATCCCTCGACAGCTTCTTGTCTAAGTTTAGAATTAAATAGGTCAACAGCATCAATTTGCTCTTTCGTATTATTCGCTATTTTACCTGCTTCATTAACAGTTTCCGATGAAGCTTTAGTTACATGTTGTGCCACATCACTAGCAACCCCAATAGCTTTTTCAGAAACATCTGTGATAACATCACCAACTTGACTTGAAACATCTTCTATAACTTTTACAGACTCTGTAATAGCTTCTCCAGTAAATTTCCCTGCTTCATTTAATACTTTACTGGTAGCGGATCCAGCATCATTCAATACCTTACTAGCTTCTTTTGTAAAATTATCAGCAAATTTAAAAAAATCCATTAAACACTCTCCTTGATTGCATATACTCCTATTATGCAATAAACAAAAGAGATTGTCAAAATCGACCATATATTAATTTACTCAATTTTTATCGCTTTCATTTTACTTACCGTTTATTTTTGTGTACAATAGTGCTATGAAAATTTTAGTTACATCGGGCGGTACCAGTGAAGCTATCGACAGCGTCCGCTCTATCACTAACCATTCTACAGGTCGCTTGGGGAAAATCATCACAGAAACCTTGCTTGCTGCAGGGCATGAAGTTTGTTTGATAACGACAAAACGAGCTCTAAAGCCAGAAGCTCATCCCAACCTAAGCATTCGAGAAATTACTAATACCAACGACCTTCTTCTGGAAATGCAAGAACGTGTCAAGGACTATCAGGTTTTGATTCACTCTATGGCCGTATCCGACTACACTCCTGTTTATATGACAGGGCTGGAGGAGGTCCAGGCTAGTTCCAATCTAGAAGAATTTTTAAGCAAGCAGAATCATCAAGCTAAGATTTCTTCAACTGACGATGTTCAGGTTTTGTTCCTTAAAAAGACACCCAAAATCATCTCTCTAGTCAAGGAATGGAATCCTGCTATTCATCTAATTGGTTTTAAACTGCTGGTTGATGTTACCGAAGACCATCTGGTTGACATTGCTAGAAAAAGTCTTATCAAAAACCAAGCAGACTTGATTATCGCAAATGACCTCACTCAAATTTCAGCAGATCAACACCGCGCGATCTTTGTTGAAAAAGAGCATCTTCAAACGGTTAACACGAAAGAAGAAATTGCAGAACTCCTTCTTGAAAAAATTCAAGCCTATCATTCATAGAAAGGAAAGCTATGGCAAACATTCTCTTGGCTGTAACGGGTTCAATCGCCTCTTACAAGTCGGCAGATTTAGTCAGTTCTCTAAAAAAACAAGGCCATCAAGTCACTGTCTTAATGACTCAGGCTGCTACAGAGTTTATTCAACCTTTGACACTACAAGTACTCTCACAGAATCCTGTCCACTTGGATGTCATGAAGGAACCTTATCCCGATCAGGTTAATCATATTGAACTTGGAAAAAAAGCAGATTTACTTATCGTAGCACCTGCAACTGCTAACACTATTGCAAAACTAACCCACGGCTTTGCAGACAATATGGTGACCAGTACGGCTCTAGCCCTGCCCAGTCATATTCCTAAACTAATAGCTCCTGCTATGAATACAAAAATGTATGACCATCCAGCAACTCAAGCTAATCTAAGAACATTAGAAACCTACGGCTATCAGCTGATTGCTCCAAAAGAATCCCTACTAGCTTGTGGAGATCACGGACGAGGAGCTTTAGCTGACCTCACAATTATTTTAGAAAGAATAAAGGAAACTCTCGATGAAAAAACGCTCTAATATTGCACCCATTGCTATCTTTTTTGCAACCATGCTTGTGATTCATTTTCTAAGCTCACTTATCTTTAACCTTTTTCCATTTCCAATCAAACCGACCATTGTTCATATTCCTGTCATTATTGCCAGCATTATCTACGGTCCACGCGTTGGTGTTACACTTGGTTTCTTGATGGGACTACTTAGCTTAACCGTTAACACAATTACGATTCTGCCGACAAGCTACCTCTTCTCACCATTCGTACCAAACGGGAACATCTACTCAGCTATGATTGCCATCGTCCCACGTATTTTGATTGGTTTAACTCCTTATCTAGTCTATAAACTGATGAAAAACAAGACAGGTCTGATTCTAGCTGGTGCCCTGGGTTCACTTACCAATACAGTCTTTGTACTTGGTGGAATTTTCTACCTTTTTGGAAATGTTTTTGATGGTAATATCCAAAAACTCCTAGCAACTGTTATCTCAACAAATTCGATTGCTGAATTAGTTATTTCCGCAGTTCTAACCCTAGCCATTGTTCCAAGACTACAAACCTTGAAGAAATAAAAATAATCTCCGCTTTCAAACTTGAAGGTGGAGATTTTGCTCTATACAGTTTCTTTTTAGTGAAATCTTTACCAATATTTAATTTAAAATGGCCTATAGACTTAAGTAAATCCTTGCTTTATTATCTTGTTTATTGTACTATACTAGTGTATATACAGTTAAAAGGAGATTCTTATGAACACACGGAAAAAGACACAATTTATGACAATGACTGCCCTCTTAACGGCTATTGCAATTTTGATTCCAATTGTTATGCCTTTCAAGATTGTCATTCCACCTGCTTCCTATACTTTAGGAAGCCACATCGCTATTTTTATTGCCATGTTCTTATCGCCCTTGATGGCTGTTTTTGTCATCCTAGCTTCTAGCTTCGGATTTTTGATGGCTGGCTATCCCATGGTTATCGTTTTTCGAGCTTTTTCCCATATCTTTTTTGGGACTTTGGGGGCTCTTTACCTACAAAAATTCCCCGATACCCTAGATAAACCAAAAGCTTCCTGGATTTTCAACTTTGTGTTAGCTCTTGTCCATGCCCTTGCTGAAGTATTAGCTTGTGTCGTTTTTTATGCAACTTCCGGTACCAATGTAGAAAATATGTTTTATGTTCTATTTGTACTAGTTGGATTTGGCACAATTATCCATAGTATGGTAGACTATACATTAGCACTAGCTGTCTATAAAGTGCTTCGAAAACGCCGTTAAAAAGGAAAAGCTATGACAAAAGATCGCAAACATGCTCTGCTCCAACTCTTGAAAGAAGCTCCTAAAGCCCTTAATGGCCAAAGTTTGGCGGAACATTTTCATGTCACACGTCAGGTCATTGTACAGGACATTGCAATTTTAAGAGCCGATGGCGCTCCTATCCTATCCACCAATCGTGGCTACATCTATAAGCAAATTGAAACCAATCCTTATGTTCACAAACTTTTCAAAGTGAAACATGAAGTTGAAGAAATCGGTCAAGAACTCTTTGCTATCGTTGATAATGGTGGACGTGTTCAAAATACCTTGATTGACCATCCCGTTTATGGAGAAATTGAAACCTTGCTGAAACTGTCTTGTCGCAGAGATGTACAACATTTTCTAGAACAAGTCGAGCATTCTGACTTTAGACCTCTGTCTGAATTGACAGATGGCATCCATTACCACCTAGTCGAAGCTGAAACACAACAAGACCTCCACTATATTGAGGAGGCCTTGGATCAGCTAGGTTATTTAGTAAAGGATTAGAAAATTTTCTTTTCCCAATCGTCTTCTGTACGGCGAGGGTAGAAAAATTCAGATTTGTCCGGAGCTTCCATCATCTCCATCAAGGGTAACATATCATAGGCCAGATCCAAGTTTGGAATCTGGTCTTTTTGCACCCAGAAGCTCAAATACTAACAATAATATTTAAAAACTACATTGAATGAAAATTAACAACTACCTACTTACTAAAAATATATCACCAGTTATGTTGATCAACATTATCCTTAGTCACAAGATAAATTGGAGAAACTGTTTGTTTTTCCAGTTTTTTCCCTTGATAATGATCGATTGCTGATTGAATAGCGATTTCACCCATCTTAGCTGGTTGCTGAGCAATAGTGGCAGTAATATCACCTTTTGCAATAGCGTCATGTGCATCTGGTTGACCATCAATACCAACAATTAATACATTGCTAAGACCAGCTGCTTTTACTGCTTGTGCAGCTCCTAACGCCATCTCATCATTCTGTGCAAAGATTGCTTGTACTTCTTTGTTTCCTTGAATCATATTTTGCGCTGTATTCAAAGCTTTTGCACGATCAAAATTAGCGGATTGACTAGAAAGAACATCTAAATTTGTCTTTGAAATTTGTTCAAATCCTTTACCTCTATCTACTGTTGCAGAAGCACCAGGGACTCCTGATAATTCAAAAGTTTTTGCTTTTTCTCCCAATTGCTTAGTAATAAATTCGGCAGCCATTTTACCTGCTTCTACGTTATCAGAAGCAACAGTTGTCAAGACTTCACCACCATTACTACCGCGGTCAATTAAGATTACTGGAATATTTGCATTATTAGCAGCTTTAATAGATGTAACAATTGCATCAGAATCAACTGGATTAATTAGTAAAGCATCTACATTTTGACTAATAAAATTTTGAATATCATCTGCTTGTCTAGCAGCATCATCTTGTGCATCTGCTATCTTCAAAGTTACTTCTTTTTCTCCTGCGGCTTTTTCAAGACCATCTTTCATAGCTACAAAATAGGGATTATTAGTAGTCGAAATAGAAACTCCTAATTTTAATTCTTTTGCCGACTTTTGAGTCGTAGATTTATTATCATTTGATGAATTTCCTAAACCAGTTTTTCCACAAGCTACTAAAGCAAAAATAAATGTTACAAACAAAGCAAAAATGCTAATTTTTTTAATAATTTTCATGTTATTACTCCTCGTAATATATATCTATAGGGATAGTTTCAATCCCGATTATTGTTCGTCATCTAATAAATTGTTACTATTTCCAAAAAAAATTGAAAAATTATTCTACTGTTTTACAACTTTAAAACGATCAATCAGGACAGCAATTAAGATTACAACTCCTTTTACTACTTGTTGCCAAAATGCTGAAACACCGATAATATTAAGTCCATTATTCAACACCCCAATAATTAAAGCACCTATTAGAGTACCCAGTATACGACCTTTACCTCCTGATAAAGAGGTTCCCCCAAGAACAACAGCTGCAATAGCATCCATTTCATAACTAGCACCTGCTGTTGGTTGAGCAGAACTTAATCGTGATGTTATAATCAATCCAGAAATTGAAGCCATAATACCTGAAATTGAATAAATGATAATTTTCACTTTATTTAGTTTCACACCTGATATATATGCTGCTTTTTCATTCCCTCCTATAGCATACACAGATTTACCAAATGCTGTTTTATGAAGTAAAACATATAAAACAATAAATACAATAAACATAATAATTACAGGAAATGGAATTCCGACTATATAACCTTGCCCCAAAAATTGAAATAAGAATGTATCACTTAATCCTTTTGTGATAGGATTCCCATTTGTATAAACAAGTGTTGCGCCTCTAAAAATAGTCATAGTTGCTAAAGTAACGATAAATGGAGCTAATTTCCCGTAGGAAATCAATAAACCATTCATCATCCCCAGAATGCAACCCAAAATTAAAGAGATGAGAATTGCTAACGTAACAGGCATTCCAGATCCTAATAGGCCAGCGGTTAGCGCACTGGATAAGGCTAAAATTGATCCAACTGATAAATCAATTCCACCTGTTAGAATAACAAAGGTCATTCCAAAAGCGATCAGTGCATTTGATGTTACTTGCAATAGTAAATTTAACAGATTATTTGCTGTTAAAAAATTTGAATTGATAATAGTGATGACAGCCATTAAAATTATCAATGCTATTACTGTTGTCAATTCTGACATATACTTCATAGTATTTTTCACACTATTGTCCTCCTGTAGCTAGTTGCATAACTTTTTCTTGTGTAGCTTCTTGACGTGTTAATTCTCCACTAATTCTTCCTTCATGCATGACCATAATGCGATCACTGACTCCAATCACTTCTGGTAAATCTGAAGATACCATAATAATCGGCACACCTCGTTCAGCCAATTCATTCATTAATTGGTAAATTTCACGCTTAGCCCCAACATCTACCCCACGAGTTGGCTCATCTAGAATCAGTACTTTTGGTGCAATGCCTATCCATTTTGCTAAAACTACTTTCTGTTGATTACCACCAGAAAGTGTTCCAACTTCCTTATCTGGATAACCTGATTTAATTCGTAGCCTATCAATTAAACGTTGTACAAATATATCACTTGTTTTATTATCAAAAATACCATTTTTAACAAAATCTCGAGTACTAGGTAAAGTCATATTATCTTTAATAGAAAAATCTAAAATCAATCCCTCATCTTTACGATCTTCTGTTAAGAAACCAATTCCATGCTTAATTGCTTCAAAAGGATTTTTAATTATCAGTTGTTCTTCGTTTATTATAATTTGACCAGATTTTAAAGAATCAATTCCAAAAATTGCTCGCATTATTTCAGTACGACCAGCACCCATCAAACCAGAAAAACCAAGAATTTCCCCTTGACGTACATAGAAAGAAATATCCGTAAAAGCATCACCAGAAAGATTCTTAGCTTGAAAAACAATATTCCCAATCTCAGCCTTTTTTTCTGGATAGTAATCTTCTAATTCACGCCCCACCATCTTTTGAACTAATTCATCCGCATTAGTTAACTTCGTTTTCTTGGTATCAATTACAAACCCATCCCTCATAACAGTTATAAGATCTGTAATCTTAAAGATTTCTTCCATCCGATGTGAAATATACACAATACCTACACCATCAGATTTTAATCCTTCTATCACTTTAAAAAGTGTTTCAGTTTCACGATCAGTTAAAGCTGCTGTGGGTTCATCCATAATTAACAAGGAAACTTCTGATAATAAACATTTTGCTATTTCTATCATTTGTTGTTGTCCGACTGATAATTGACCAATGATTGCATCGAGAGGAATAGAGATATTAAGACGTTTAAATGCTTCTTTAGCTTTCCTTTCCATACTAGCTTTATCTAGAAACCCAATCGAATTTTTAATTTCTCTTCCTAAAAAAAGATTATCAAGTACAGTCATATCTGGCCAAGTATTCATTTCTTGATGAATAAAACTCAGTCCAAACCGTTCTGCCTCTTGAGGATTAGAAAATGTTTTTTCTTTTCCATCAATAAAAATAGTTCCTGAAGTAGCTGGAAAAAGTCCAGTTAAAATATTCATTAAGGTTGATTTGCCTGCACCATTCTCTCCCATTAAAGCATGAACTTCTCCTGAATTAAGAACCAAATCAATACTTTCTAAAACACGATTATTCCCAAAAGATTTTGAAATGTTCTTCATTTCAATTTTCATAGGCAACTCCCTTCTAAATAATAACTCCTGATTGCAAGATTATATTCGAATATGGTGTATCTTCCCCAGTGCGAATAACTGCCTTAACTTTAGTATTCATAGCTTTCAATTCTTCATGACTAATATATTCAATAATTATATTCGATCCTAAAAGATCTAGAACTGCTTGCCACTGTTCTTTGTTTTTTTCTTTAATTTCTTCTGCTAAGAAAATTTTTTCAATAAGTACATGATCTGAATATTCTTTTAAAACTTCTAAAAAACTTGGGCTACCTTTTCTTAATGCTAAATCAATTTTATCAACACCTTTTGGAACTGGCAATCCTAAATCTCCGATACAAACCAAATCCATATGACCTAAATCATCAGCTAGTTTTGCTATATTACTATTTAAAATCCCATATTTCTTCATATCCTGAATGCTCCTTTACTTCTTTCAAACTCGGCATGCCTCCTTGCGCTCCAAATCTTTGAACAGAAAGATGTGAAGCAATCGTTGCAAAGGACAATGCAACATTCATCTCTTTTCCTTTTGAGATAGCATAAGCAAAAGCACCATTAAACGTATCTCCTGCTCCTGTAGTATCAACTACTTCTGCTTTTATAGCAGGAATCTTCTGAACTGCTGTCCCATCATAATAAATAGAACCTTCAACTCCTAATGTCACAATCATTTTATTAGGATAAATTTTAATAATTTCTTCTAATTTCTTATCTGGAAAAAGCTCTGAACATTCATGCTCATTAGGAGTAATAAAATCACAAAAAGGAATCATCTCTATGTCTGTTTCTCTAGCTGGTGCAGGATTGTAAAGTACCTTAACTTTATTTTCTTGACAAAATTTAGCTATAGATAAGTTGGCTTCATGTGGTATTTCATTTTGTAATACAACAATACTTGCATCACTAATCAATTCCCACTCATTTTTCCAATCATTTGTTTTAACTAAATTATTCGCTCCAGGATAATAAATAATCCTATTATCACCTCCATATAAAGTAATTTGTGCAACTCCTGTAGATTGTGGTACCGTTCCCACATGTTCTGTAGAAATATTATTATTTTGCAGATTACTTAGTAAATCTGCTGAAAAAATATCTTCTCCAACGTTCCCAAATATGTAAATATTATCTTCTACACTGGATAATCTACCAATAGCTACAGCTTGATTTGCACCTTTTCCCCCTGGAACTATATTAAATGAATCCCCAAAAATCGTTTCACCTCCTTCTGGAATCCTTTTTGTTCTCATAACTAAGTCCATTGAAATACTTCCAACAACAACAATTTTACTCATTACTTTCTCCTTAATGTATTTCTTTCTACGTATCTAACAGGTAGTTTAATTTTAACTTCATCTATAGAGAACTTATTTGCCATATTATAGATTAGCTTTGCAGCCTGTTCTCCCATTTTATATGATGATTGGTGAATAGTTGATAAAGAAGGGTAAATAAATTGACTAAGTACAATATCATCGTAACCAATAATTTGAATATCATCTGGAATTTTTTTACCAATTGCTAAAATTTCATGAATATAAGCTATCGCATGAATATCAGAAGGTGCTATAATACTATCAATATTTGGATTTCTTTTTAGATTCTCTTTAGCTTCTTTTTGAATTTTTTCAAACTCAAACGTTTCACTTTCTTCAATACGAATCTCTAAAGATTTATTCCTCAAATAGTTTAAACTTGCTTCAAATCGTTCCGCAATGTTCTCAGCTTTATCATCTAAAACTTTAATAATCATAACTTGCTTAGCGCCAGCATTCCAAATTGCTTTAGCAGCCAAACGTCCACCCAACTGATTATCAGAAAAGACACCGTAACCTGTATCTTTACTAATTCGGTCAACCACAACAACAGGTAACGTAAGATTTGGAAATTCCTTTGTAAAGTCAAGTGTCGTTATAATACCAGCTGCATTTGTTTTTAACAAAAGGTTTATATATTCTTCTAACGAATCATGATCTGAAATAGTACCAACCATAATTCTATAACCTTTATCTTTCAAATATGATTCAGCCCCTCGAACCAATCTTGGGAAGAAGGGGTTAGAAATATCTGGCAATAAGAGTCCTACCATTTGATTTTTTTTAGTTTTCAAAGATTGTGCTAATACATTCGGCGTGTAATTTAATTTCTTGATAGCATTTTTTATCTTTTCTCTAGCATCATCTCCGACATAGCCTTTTTTCGAAATATATCTTGAAACTGTTGATTTCGATACTCCAGCTTCTTCAGCAACCTGTTTTATTGTAGTCATCACTCCTCCTTTTTATATTATGGAACCGTTCCCTTATTTATATAGTAAGCGTTTTCTTTATTTTTGTCAATACTTTTTTAGAAATATTTTAAATTTATTTTAGAGTATATACTTTTTTCCCTAATCTTCTATTACTATTAGGCAGGAAACTAAACAAGACCTCCACTATATCGAGGAGGCCTTGGATAAACTTGGTTATTTAGTAAAAGACTAGAAGATTTTCTTCTCCCAGCCATCTTCTGTACGATGACGGTAGAAAAACTCTGACTTGTCAGGAGCTTCCATCATTTCCATCAAGGGTAACATATCATAGGCCAGATCCAAGCTTGGAATCTGGTCTTTTTGAACCCAAGAAACTTCTCCTTCTTCTGAAGAGCGAAGGGTACCAGTGAACTCGGTCGTTTTATAACAAAGGACAATGTATCGCCCGCCTGTATCTAGTGGCCAATTTTTAATGCCAACCAATTGAGGATTTTGGATAGTCAACCCTGTTTCTTCATAGATTTCACGAATGACAGACTCTGCGAAAGACTCGCCATTTTCTACATGACCTCCTGGAAAAGCATAACCAGACCAGCGATTGGTTTCAGGAGCGCGATACTGCATCACCACGCGCTGGTTTTCGAGGTCTTCAATCAGACAAATATTTGTTAAAATCGTTAATTGGGAACGGGACATAAATTTACTCACTTTCTAATTTATTACATTTTCAGACTTGGTACCAGTACCATTAGCTTCTACTTTTTAAAATTATTTAGAATAGAATACCATCCGTTTTTCCTTTATAGGCTTTCCAAGTTCAAGTGTCTTTTCTTGTCCATCAAAAGTAAAACCCATTTTTTGATAGAAGGCAATGGCTCGCTTATTATCTTTCAATACCCATAAGAAAATTTCAGAAAAATGATTAAGAGCAGTCAAAGCTGCTCTAACTAACTTTTGTGCGATACCTTTTCCATAATAGTCTTTTAAAACATATAAAGCAATAATTTCACCAGCTTGAATAGTCTCATCACGAAAGTTTCCATAACTGATAAAACCAACTACCTTCACGCCATCTATCGCAATCAATGTATTTTCTGGATACTTTTGACTAAAGAATCGACACCTTTCTAATGTCATTGTCTCCTGAAATTCTGCAGGCAAAAGATCATCATAAGTCTCTCTCCAAGTTTGCCAGTGAACAAGGGATTTACCTTCTATCTCTTCAGGAGTTTCCATTGATTTGATAATAACCGTCATTTATTTTATTCTCCTTAATCCAACAGTCTGACTTCCTTTGCTACTTTTCGTAGAAATTTTTCTCTTGTTAAACTTGTATTCACTTCACGTCCTAACTCTCCTAAGATTGAAACCCTCTTTGTTTTTATGCCACAATGATTCAGGACAGCATTCTTTAATACTGATATCCCATAACTGTCTGGAATGTTAACTGGACCTGAAAATACTTTGTACCACCAAGTTGGTGCCATAGATGTTGCATAAATACTAGCTGTTTTTCCTTTTAGTAACTTTTTAAACTGATTACCTCTCAAGTAGTTCAAAATAAAGCTTCCTCGATTATTTGCTGAGTATGCAATGCCTGGCGTAAAAACACGATCAATCCACCCCTTCAATAGACTAGGCATACTACTCCACCAAATAGGATAAACAAAAATGAAATGATCTGCCCACTGGATTAATTCCTGAGAGCGTAGAATAAACGGATCGTCCTCCATCCTTTGTCGATAACCATAACGTAAAACAGGATCAAACTCCTCTGCATTAAGATTAATCATTTCAAGTTCATGTCTCTTTGAGTCTATATTTTCTACAATCGTTTGAAAAATTGCTTGGCAGTAACTTTCTTTATCAGGATGTCCATTAATAACTAAAATATTCATAAAATTCCCCTAATCCAACTCCTTGACTTCCAGCATCATATCACGAATCTGAGCTGCTAGTTCAAAGTCAAGCACTTCGACAGCTTCTTGCATTTGTTTTTCGAGTTTTTTGACGAGTTCTTTGCGCTCTTGTTTGTTTAGACTATTGATATCGACTTCTTTGTCCTCTTCCTTAGCAACTGCCTTGGTCACGGCAATCAGGTCACGGATTTCTTTCTTGATTGTCTGTGGTACGATACCATGTTCTTCATTATAAGCCATCTGGATCTTCCGACGACGAGCCGTTTCATCGATGGCACGTTGCATAGACTGAGTCATCGTGTCTGCATACATGATGACATGGCCTTCGCTGTTACGAGCAGCACGTCCAATGGTCTGGATGAGTCCACGCTCGTTTCGAAGGAAACCTTCCTTGTCAGCATCGAGAATAGCTACGAGACTCACTTCAGGTACGTCAATCCCTTCACGAAGGAGGTTGATTCCGACCAAGACATCAAAGACACCCAAGCGCAAGTCACGGATAATCTCCGTCCGTTCCAAGGTCTTAATATCCGAGTGCATGTACTTGACCTTGATACCCATTTCTTTGAAGTAGTCGGTCAAGTCTTCTGCCATCTTCTTGGTCAAGGTAGTGATAAAGGTTCGCTCGTTCTTTTCAACACGAGCATTGATTTCACCTAAGAGGTCATCAATCTGTCCCATAGTCGGCCGGACTTCCACCTCAGGATCCAAAAGACCTGTCGGACGAATGATTTGCTCAATCACTGTCTCGGTCTGTTCATTTTCATAGTCGCCTGGTGTCGCTGAAACGTAAACAATCTGGTGTACATGACTTTCAAACTCCTCACGACGAAGAGGTCGATTGTCCAAGGCGGACGGTAAACGGAAACCATAATTAACCAGCATTTCCTTACGCGAACGGTCTCCATTATACATTCCCTTGATTTGCCCCATGGTCATGTGACTTTCATCAATCATAATCAAGAAATCATCTGGGAAGAAGTCGAGCAGCGTATAAGGAGGCTCTCCTTCGCTACGACCATCCATGTGACGTGAGTAGTTTTCGACACCGTTTGTATAGCCCATCTCACGCAGCATTTCAATATCATACTCTGTCCGCTGTTTCAAACGCTGGGCTTCAAGTAATTTGCCTTCCTTCTCAAAGACAGCCAACTGCTCCTCCAACTCTGCCTGAATCTTGGCAATGGCAACTTCCATGTGGTCGTCATTGGTCACAAAGTGAGTCGCTGGGAAAATCGCCAAATGATCCACTTCTCCCAATACCTGACCTGTCAAAGCTTCAACCTCACGAATACGGTCAATTTCGTCTCCAAAAAATTCTACTCGAAAGGCATGCTCATCACGAGAGGCTGGGAAAATCTCCACTACATCCCCACGAACGCGAAATCTTCCCCGTTGAAAATCAATATCGTTTCTCTCAAACTGAATATCGACCAAATCATTCAAAAGTTTATCACGAGAAATTTCCAGACCTGGGCGCAGACTTACAACACTGTCAGCGTATTCCTTAGGCGAACCCAAACCATAGATACAAGAGACTGAGGCCACAACAATGACATCATTACGCTCCAAAAGGGCTGAGGTCGCTGAGTGACGAAGTTTGTCAATCTCGTCATTGACAGAGCTGTCCTTTTCAATATAGGTATCACTAGAAGGCACATAGGCCTCTGGTTGGTAATAGTCATAGTAAGACACAAAGTACTCAACTGCATTTTCAGGGAAAAATTCCTTAAACTCCCCATAGAGCTGTCCTGCCAGAGTTTTATTGTGAGCAATGACTAGAGTGGGTTTATTGACTTTGGAAATGACCTGACTCATGGTATAGGTCTTCCCTGTACCAGTCGCCCCCATCAGAATCTGAGCTTTTTCACCCCCCTCGATATTATCTACCAACTGTTCGATAGCTTGAGGTTGGTCTCCTGAAGGTTGATATTTTGATACTAGTTTAAATTGATTATCTGTAATGCGGTTAATCATAAGAATCCTCTCTCGATGTGCTATTCCTATTTTAGCATACTTGTAACATTTTCACGAAGAAAAGGACGGACCTAAGTCACATCCTTTCATTTTCTTTCTTTAATCGATAGACGAGATAGACAATCAGCAGTAGTAAGACCAGACTTGTCATGATAGATCCTTCTATCCCAAAAGAGCCACCTGATAGCCAGCTCTGATTACCTTGTGGTAAAAAGGTCATTAGCGATGTACCCGACGGCTGACCACTAACTAAAATCCCAAATAAATTTCCCTGAGCAAAATTCCAGGCGCCATGAATACCTGCTACACCCCAAACTGTATCAGTTTTGAGGAGGTAAAGTGACATGGCAACTCCGAATAAAAAGAGATTCACTAGAGATAGAGGGGTGAGACCAGAATTTCCCGCATGAAGCAGGGTAAAGAACAGGCTAGATATGAAAACAGCAAGTTTTAGATTGGTTCTTGAGGCCAATTGAGGAAGGAGCCAAGCACGGGCCACTACTTCTTCTGTTGTCCCCTGTAAAATCCAAAATGGAATGGTAAAAATGACAAAGGCAAGCGAATAAGGATTCAAGTGAATGGACTCAAAACGATATTGCCCTAAGGCTACTAAACCTAACAAGGTCAGAAGAAAAAGTGCCAGACCTATACCAAATCCTTTAAGAAGATTGCTGACGAAATTTTCTTTATAAAATCCTAAAGTTCGAATAGGTCTTTTCTCAACTTTTCTAGTCCATCTGAACACAGTGTTGAGAACGAAACCAAAGGCCAGCAATTCTAAAATTAAACGAAAGTCACCTGTTTTATCCGTCAAGCTCTGATGCAAGGTCTGCAAGTAGGTTGCAAGATTTTGACCAGCCTCTCCAAAATTTCTAGCAAGTCCGACGAGAGCTAACAAACTAATACCATATAAAGTATAAGCCACAAACTCTCCTATGAAGACAAAAACAAAGGCTAACAAGGGGCTTGTGTAAATGTTTAAACTCATTTTTGAAGCTTGGAAGTCTTTAAATATTCTTTTGTTCTTCATATCCTTGTCCTCTTTTCTTCTATTATATACTATTATTATAGCACTTTATAGTAGCAATTCAAGAAAGAAAAGAAATAATCAATGTTATATTTTCTGACACAAAAATATAAAAATTTGCCTTTTTTTAATTTTTCTGATATAATGGGAAAATATTCGGAAAAGGAGACTAAAAATGAAGAAAAAATTTCTAGCATTTTTGCTAATTTTATTCCCAATTTTCTCATTAGGTATTGCGAAGGCAGAGACGATTAAGATTGTGTCTGATACAGCCTATGCGCCTTTTGAGTTTAAAGATTCAGATCAAACTTATAAAGGAATTGATGTTGACATTATCAACAAAGTCGCTGAGATTAAAGGATGGAACATTCAGATGTCCTATCCTGGATTTGACGCAGCAGTCAATGCGGTTCAAGCTGGTCAAGCTGACGCTATCATGGCAGGGATGACAAAGACGAAAGAACGTGAAAAAGTCTTTACCATGTCTGATACTTACTATGATACAAAAGTTGTCATTGCAACTACAAAGGCACACAAGATTAGCAAGTACGACCAATTGTCTGGCAAAACTGTTGGTGTTAAAAACGGAACTGCTGCCCAACGTTTTCTTGAAACGATTAAAGATAAATACGGCTTTACTATTAAAACATTTGACACTAGTGATTTGATGAACAACAGCTTAAGCGCTGGTTCCATCGATGCTATGATGGATGATAAACCTGTTATCGAGTATGCCATTAACCAAGGGCAAGACCTCCATATTGAAATGGATGGTGAGGCTGTAGGTAGCTTTGCTTTCGGTGTGAAAAAAGGAAGCAAATACGAGCACTTGGTTACTGAATTTAACCAAGCCTTAGCTGAGATGAAAAAAGATGGTAGTCTTGATAAAATCATCAAGAAATGGACTGCTTCATCATCTTCAGCAGTGCCAACTACAACTACTCTAGCAGGATTAAAAGCTATTCCTGTTAAAGCTAAATACATCATTGCCAGCGATTCTTCTTTTGCACCTTTTGTTTTCCAAAATTCAAGCAACCAATTTACTGGTATTGATATGGAATTGATTAAGGCTATCGCTAAAGACCAAGGTTTTGAAATTGAAATTACCAATCCTGGTTTTGATGCCGCTATCAGTGCTGTCCAAGCTGGTCAAGCAGATGGTATCATTGCTGGTATGTCTGTCACAGATGCTCGTAAGGCAACTTTTGACTTCTCAGAATCATATTACACTGCTAATACTATCCTTGGTGTCAAAGAATCAAGTACTATTGCTTCTTATGAAGATTTGAAAGGGAAAACAGTCGGTGTTAAAAACGGAACTGCTTCTCAAACCTTCCTAACAGAAAATCAAAGCAAATACGGTTACAAAATCAAAACCTTCGCTGATGGTTCATCAATGTATGACAGTTTAAATACTGGTGCCATTGATGCTGTTATGGATGATGAGCCTGTTCTCAAATATTCTATCAGTCAAGGTCAAAAATTGAAAACACCAATCGCTGGAACTCCAATCGGTGAAACAGCCTTTGCCGTTAAAAAAGGCACAAATCCAGAATTGATTGAAATGTTCAACAACGGACTTGCAAACCTTAAAGCAAACGGGGAATTCCAAAAGATTCTTGACAAATACCTAGCTAGCGAATCTTCAACTACATCATCAAGCACTGTTGATGAAACAACTATCTGGGGCTTGCTTCAAAACAACTACAAGCAACTCCTTAGCGGTCTTGGCATCACTCTTGCTCTAGCTCTTATCTCGTTTGCGATTGCCATTGTCATCGGGATTATCTTCGGTATGTTTAGCGTTAGCCCATACAAATCTCTTCGTGTGATCTCTGAGATTTTCGTTGACGTTATCCGTGGTATTCCATTGATGATTCTTGCAGCCTTCATCTTCTGGGGAATTCCAAACTTTATCGAGTCTATCACAGGCCAACAAAGCCCAATTAACGACTTTGTAGCTGGTACCATTGCCCTATCTCTCAATGCAGCTGCTTATATCGCTGAGATCGTTCGTGGTGGTATTCAGGCCGTTCCAGTTGGACAAATGGAAGCCAGCCGAAGCTTGGGTATCTCTTATGGAAAAACCATGCGTAAGATTATTTTGCCACAAGCAACTAAATTGATGTTGCCAAACTTTGTTAACCAATTCGTTATCGCACTTAAAGATACAACAATCGTATCTGCTATCGGTTTGGTTGAACTCTTCCAAACTGGTAAGATTATCATTGCCCGTAACTACCAAAGTTTCAAGATGTATGCAATCCTTGCTATCTTCTATCTTGTAATTATCACACTTTTGACTAAACTAGCGAAACGCTTAGAAAAGAGGATTCGTTAATGGCAAAATTAAAAATTGATGTAAATGATTTACACAAAAGCTACGGAAAAAATGAAGTTTTAAAAGGAATTACGACTAAGTTCTATGAAGGCGATGTTGTTTGTATCATCGGTCCTTCAGGTTCTGGTAAGTCAACCTTCCTTCGTAGCCTTAATCTTCTAGAAGAGGTCACTAGTGGTCACATCACTGTGAACGGTTATGACTTAACTGAAAAAACAACCAACGTCGATCACGTCCGTGAAAATATCGGGATGGTGTTCCAACACTTCAACCTCTTCCCACATATGTCTGTTTTGGACAACATCACCTTTGCTCCTATTGAGCACAAGTTGATGACTAAGGAAGAGGCTGAGAAATTGGGAATGGAGTTGCTTGAAAAGGTTGGACTAGCAGATAAAGCTAATGCTAACCCAGATAGCCTATCAGGTGGTCAAAAACAACGTGTGGCCATCGCTCGTGGACTAGCAATGAATCCTGATATCATGCTCTTTGATGAACCAACTTCTGCCCTTGACCCTGAGATGGTCGGAGACGTACTGAACGTTATGAAGGAATTGGCTGAGCAAGGTATGACCATGATTATCGTAACCCATGAGATGGGATTTGCCCGTCAGGTTGCCAACCGCGTTATCTTTACTGCAGATGGCGAGTTCCTTGAAGACGGAACACCTGATCAAATCTTTGATAACCCACAGCACCCACGTCTGAAAGAGTTCTTGGACAAGGTCTTAAACGTCTAAACTTAAACTGTAAGGATTTCCTTGCAGTTTTTTTCTATCTCGTATTGGATTTTTTGATTTTTCGGAAAATTATGTTAGAATTAAGTTTATGAAATGAGGTTTCCTCATACCTAGCAAGACTAGGAATAAAAATAGAAATTAGGTAGCTAGATGTCATCTAAGGTTATTGTTACAATTTTCGGTGCGAGTGGAGACCTGGCTAAACGCAAGCTCTACCCTTCCCTGTTTAGACTATATAAATCCGGCAATCTTTCCAAACACTTTGCCGTTATTGGAACTGCCCGTCGTCCTTGGAGTAAGGAATATTTTGAATCTGTTGTAGTCGAATCTATCCTTGATTTGGCAGATAGTACCGAACAGGCTCAGGAGTTTGCTAGCCACTTCTACTATCAAAGTCATGATGTCAATGATACAGAACACTACATTGCTCTACGTCAATTACAGGCTGAACTAAATGACAAGTACCAAGCTGAACACAACAAGCTCTTCTTCTTGTCTATGGCTCCTCAGTTCTTTGGAACCATTGCTAAGCACCTCAAGTCTGAAAACATTGTAGATGGAAAAGGTTTTGAGCGTTTAATCGTTGAGAAACCATTTGGTACAGATTACGCAACTGCAAGCAAGTTGAATGACGAACTCCTAGCGACATTTAACGAAGAACAAATTTTCCGTATCGACCATTATCTTGGTAAGGAAATGATTCAAAGCATCTTTGCAGTTCGCTTTGCCAATCTGATCTTTGAAAATGTCTGGAACAAGGACTTTATCGACAATGTTCAAATTACCTTTGCAGAGCGCTTGGGTGTAGAAGAACGTGGTGGCTACTATGACCAATCTGGTGCCCTCCGCGACATGGTACAAAACCATACTTTGCAACTACTTTCCCTCCTTGCCATGGATAAGCCAGCAAGTTTCACAAAAGATGAGATTCGAGCTGAAAAGATTAAGGTCTTTAAAAACCTCTATCATCCAACTGATGAAGAGCTTAAAGAACACTTTATCCGTGGTCAATACCGTTCTGGTAAGATTGATGGCATGAAATACATTTCTTATCGTAGCGAGCCAAATGTAAATCCAGAGTCAACAACTGAAACATTTGCATCTGGTGCCTTCTTTGTGGACAGCGATCGCTTCCGTGGTGTTCCTTTCTTCTTCCGTACTGGTAAACGTTTGACTGAAAAAGGAACTCATGTCAACATCGTCTTTAAACAAATGGACTCTATCTTTGGAGAACCACTTGCTCCAAACATTTTGACCATCTATATCCAGCCAACAGAAGGCTTCTCTCTCAGCCTAAATGGGAAACAAGTAGGAGAAGAATTCAACTTGGCTCCTAACTCACTTGATTACCGTACAGATGCGACCGCAACTGGTGCTTCTCCAGAACCATACGAGAAATTGATTTATGATGTCTTAAATAACAACTCAACTAACTTTAGCCATTGGGATGAAGTTGGTGCGTCATGGAAATTGATTGACCGTATCGAAGAGCTCTGGGCTGAAAATGGTGTACCACTACATGACTATAAAGCTGGAAGCATGGGACCTCAAGCAAGCTTTGACTTACTTGAAAAATTCGGTGCCACATGGACTTGGCAACCAGATATCGCCTACCGTCAAGATGGTCGTTTAGAGTAAAAAAATTTCCTGCAAGTTTGTTCCTTGCAGGATTTTTGTTTCTGATTAGATTAAGCCTTCTAAGAGACCTTTCATAAAGTTTTCTGAGTTAAATTCTCCAATATCATCGATTTTTTCACCAAATCCAATCAATTTTACAGGAATATTGAGTTCTTCGCGGATGGCTAGAACAACACCACCTCGAGCAGTTCCATCAATCTTAGTCAAGACAATTCCTGTTAAAGGAGTGATTTTCGAAAATTCTTTTGCCTGTACAAGAGCATTTTGACCTGTTGATGCATCAAGTGCCAAAAAGGTTTCATGCGGAGCTTCGGGCACAACACGTTTGATAATACGACCAATCTTTTCCAACTCAGCCATGAGGTTGTCCTTGTTTTGCAGACGACCAGCGGTGTCAATCATGAGAATATCGATACCTTCAGCTACGGCACGTTCCATGCCATCAAAGACTACACTAGCTGGATCAGCTTTTTCAGGTCCAGTCACTACTGGAACATCTACTCGTCGGCCCCATTCAGCTAGCTGCGCTACTGCTCCTGCACGGAAGGTATCTGCCGCAACCAGCATGACCTTCTTACCTGCTTGTTTGTAGCGGTGAGCTAGTTTCCCGATAGAAGTTGTCTTCCCAACACCATTGACCCCGACAAAGAGCATGACTGTCAATCCATCTTGGAAATGGATACTTTCATCATAGTTGCCATCCTTTTCATAAAGCTCAACCAATTTCTCAATGATGACACGGCGTAGTGCGTCGGGTTTCTTAGCGTTTTCAAGCTTGGCTTCGTAGCGTAGCTCCTCAGTTAAGTTAGAAGCGACTTGGACACCAACATCACTCATGATCAGTAATTCTTCCAGTTCCTCGAAAAATTCTTCGTCAACAGAACGGAAGTTGGCAAAGAAGGCGTTCAAGCGAGCACCGAAGCCTGTGCGAGTTTTCTTAAGACTGCGGTCATATTTTTCCTGAACAGTTTCTTCTACCTGAGGAGTTTCTGGTTCAAGCACTTCAGAATTATTTTCTTCTACAACTTCTTCAAGCTCAGGATTCTCTTCCTCTGCGACTTCTTCTTGTTGAACTTCTACAACTGGCTCTGAATCATAATTTTCTTCAACTGTGTCTTGTATTTCCTCTTCTTCAAATACAGCTTCTTCAGCAACTTCTGCTACTTCTTGAGAAACTTCCTCAGCTTCTGTAAGAGAAGGCTCAGCAGCTTCAGACAAATCAAGATTTTCCAGAGCTTCTTTTACAACTTCTTCGATTTTAGGTTCTTCTTTTTTTCCGAATAGACGATCAAACAATCCCATATCTTAGTTCTCCTTTAGCACGTATTCTTCGATTGCCCAAGCAACAGCTTCTTCATCATTGGTCATTGGAGTCACCACATTTGCGACTGCCTTGACTTCAGGAACAGCGTTTTGCATGGCAACACCAAACCCTGCCCATTCAATCATAGAAAGGTCATTAGCTTCATCACCACAGGCCATCACTTGGCTTTGATCAATTCCCAGATGGCTGATTAGTTTGGCTAAACCTGTTGCTTTGTGAACATTCTTTGGTGACCACTCTAGCAACATTTCACGTGATTTAAAGATTTCATATTGGTCAAATAATTCTGGCGAAATCTTCTGAATGGCTGCATCCAAGGGTTCTTGAGCAAAGGCAGTCACGCATTTGTTGTAGGTCATTTGACTAGACAGGTCTTCAAAGTCCACTGGAACAAAAGTCAAAGCTGGATTGAATTTGGCATAAAGACTTTCTTGATCCGATTGGATTTGATATACAGTTCCTTCTGAAATAGCGTCAAGAGGCAGTGACAATTTCTCTGTTTCTTCATACAAGCGTGCCACATCATCATATGAAAAGACTGTCTTATCAAGGATTTCACCTGTATTTTTCTGAACCAAACCACCATTAAAAGTAATCGTATACTCATCTTCGTGGCCGTCAGTCCCTAGCTCATGGAGAAAGAAATCCATGGCTTTTAAGGGACGACCAGTTGTCAATACGACCTTGATACCACGATCACGCGCAGCTTTCAAGGTTGCCTTGGTACGATCCGTCAATCTTTTATCAGTAGTCAGCAAGGTGCCGTCCAAGTCCAATGCGATCAATTTTATATCTGCCATTATAAACCCTCCATATAAGCGATAACCGACTGGTCCTTATGATGACCAATCACAGTCTCTGCTAATTCTAAAATTTCTGGTCGTGCATTCTCAGGAGCTACAGGATGTCCAACAACCTGCATCATGTGCAAGTCATTTAGATTGTCTCCAAAAGCCATGACCTGATCCATGGTGATGCCAAGTTTTTTAGCTAATTCAACAATGGCCACTCCCTTATCGACATAGTCCAGAACAATATCAATGGATTCAAAGCCAGTTGTCATGGCCTTAACACCAGGGACATTTTCATTGACCCAAGCTTCTCCAGCTTCGAGAGTTTCTTCTGTGAAGTTGGTCGTAAATTTGAAAATGTCATCAGTGATATCTTCTAAACTCGCTACTTTTTGGATATTTTCATTATAATGCTGGCTCTCTTTCAAATAGTTCTCATCAACCGTATCCAAAACATAAGAGCCTTTTTTCCCTGTTAAAAGCAATTTATTGATATCGACATAAGGTGACGTTTTCAGCTTTTCAAAAGTCGTCAAATAAAACTCACGAGACATGGTCGCTTCATACAAGTCTTGACCTTGATATTCTACCAAACTGCCATTTTCCGCGATGAAAATAATGTCATCACGAACATCAGCAAATAATTTTTCTAAAGACAGAAATCCCCGACCCGAAGCTACCGCAAAGTAAATCCCTTTTTCCTTGTAGGAAGCCAAAAGAGACTTGAGGCGATCCATATCAAAGCGCCCATTCCCATCTAGGAAGGTTCCGTCCATATCCGTTGCTACTAGTTTAATTGTCATCCTTCAATACTTTCTAAATCTTTTAACTTAACCGAAACAATCTTCGAAACACCTGATTCCTGCATGGTCACTCCATAGATGGAATCAGCCGCTGCCATGGTTCCCTTACGGTGGGTTACGACAATAAATTGACTGTCCTTATCAAAGCGGTTGAGATAATCCCCGAAACGTTTAACATTGGCTTCGTCTAGCGCAGCCTCTACCTCATCCAAGATAACAAACGGAATAGTCTTAACTCGAATGATAGAGAAAAGCAAAGCAAGAGCCGATAGGGCTTTTTCCCCACCACTCATGAGGTTGAGAGACTGGATTTTCTTACCCGGTGGTTGGACAGAAATCTCAACCCCAGCTGTCAGTAAGTCTCCCTCAGTCAAGATCAGGTCAGCCTGACCTCCGCCAAACATCTGCTTGAAGGTCACTTTAAAGGACTCACGAATAGCCTCAAAGGTTGATTTAAAACGTTCCTTGACCTCATCATTCATCTCTGTAATGGTCTCAAGAAGCAGATTTTTCGCAGACAAAATATCATCTCGCTGACTATTTAGGAAATCCAGACGGTTGTATACTTCGTCATACTGTTCTATAGCGTCTAAATTGACAGGACCCAGTGAGCGAATAGCCTTCTCTAAATCCTTAACCTCTTGCTCTGCCAGATTGAGATTTTCAAGTTCATGTGCCTTTTCTAGAGCTTCAGTATAGCTAATCTGATACTGGTCTGTTAATTGACTTTGTAGATGGCGCAAGCGCTCGCTGATCTTTTCTTTCTTGGCTTCAGCACGAGTTTGCTTGCGAATCCATTCCTCATTCTGCTGGCGAGCCTGATCCAAATGACTAGCAATATCATCCAGTTGCCCTTCCATATCATCCAACTCAAACTGCTTGCGAATCAAACCTTGTTGGAGATTTGTTTTCTGAGTTTTGGCTTCTTCGGCCTGCTGGGCTAGAAGCTCTGTATCAACCTTCTCAAGATTGTCAACCTTTTCTTGAAGAAGGCGCTGGATTTCCTCTTGCTCAAGATCAAGATTACTTAGTTCCTTACCTAAGCGTTCAATATCAGCAACTTCGTAACGTTTTTGCCCTTGCAGTTCTGTCTTAAGCAAGCGAGCTTGCGCTACCTGTTCTTGCAAGTTCTGATAACGTTCTTGGATGGCGTTTTTATTAGACTTAATCTCTTCAATCTCAGCTTCCAGATTTTGCTTGTCACTGGCGATTGTAGCAAGACGCTCTTGGCATTTTTCCTTATCTGCTTGCCAATCTCCATCAGAAAGACGATTTAATTCCTCTTCTTGAAGTTTCCAAAGAGTTTCTAGCTCTTCAACTTGCTGACTGGTCTGCTGATAAGCGAGGGACAAGCCCTGCTCCTGAATACGAGCCTGCTCTCCCTGAGATTTAATGGCTTCTAATGATTCGGTCAATCTAGCCATCTCATCTTGCAAGGTCTTCAAACTCACTTCTTCAGAACGCAAGCTTACTTCTTCTTCAGCAATTTCTTTTTGTAATTGCTCCAGTTCTGGTTTGATGAAAATGCTATTATTCTGGCGATTAGCTCCACCTGCATAGGAACCACCTGTACGTAACTCTGTCCCATCAAGGGTTACCATACGAACCTGATAACGAACTTGACGAGCTGCCGCACGCGCATGTTCTACGGTATCAAAGATAGCCGTCGTAGCTAGCAAGTTCTTGAAAATAGCTTCCAGTCTAGTATCGAAAGTAACTAACTCATCAGCCATGCCCAAAAATCCCGGACTTGCAGCGATAGCATCTTGGTTCTGACTAGAAATCGTACGCGCCTTGATCGTTGTCAACGGAAGGAAGGTCGCACGACCAGCTCTATTTCGTTTAAGGAAATCAATCGCCTTGGTTGCTGCCTGTTCATCTTCTACGATGATATGCTGACTGCTGGCTCCTAGCGCAATCTCTAAAGCAGTTTGATAATGCACATCAAAAGTCAGGTGCTCACTGACTGCACCAATAATTCCACCAAGGCGGTCTTTTTCTTGGAGAACACTCTTAACACCTGCATAAAAGTTACTATGATTTCTCAGGATATTTTCCAAACTTTGAGCTCTAGCCTGCTTGTTTTTGAGACTATCCAGACGGTCAAAGAGTTGACCTTGTTGAGCTTGATAGGAAGTTTTTTGCTCCTCTTGCTCCTTTGCACAGACTTTGTAGTCGGCCAATAATTTCTGAACCTGCTCCTTGGCAGTTTCAAGCTCTTCTTTTTGATGACTAGCCTTCTCTTTAGCTGTAGCTAACTGTTCTTTCAGCTTTTCTAATTGATCTGCTTGTTTTTGAGAAAGCTGACGACTATTTTCCAACTCATTCTCAATACGGGTCAGTTGGTTTGAGACATCCGCTTCTTCTTGTAAAAGAGCTACAAAGCGTTCACGCAAGAGCTCAATCATCTGATCGGGATCATCTGAAAAAGCCAGTAATTCAGCCTCTAATCGATTGAGTTTTTGATTATTTTGGACTAGATTTTCTTCCAAGAGGGCTAAAGAGCTTTCTTTATCAGATTTTTCTTGGCTGAGTGAATTTCTCTTATCCTCTAAAGCAGCCAAACGGGCTTGTGCTTCCTGTTGATTCAGGGCTACTTGCTCGGACTCCAGTTTCGATAGGGCTAATTTTCTCTCTAAATCACTAATCAGGCTGGTCAAGTCCATCAAACTGCCTTGGTCTTTGGCCATTTCAGCCTGTAAATCTTGGCGTTCTTTTTTAAGATTCTGATTTTCTTCTTCTAATTTTTCACGTTTTTGGTAATAACTAGTCAATAGTTCCTGAACCTGCGCCAACTCTTCTTCTGTCGAGTCTAGTTCAACCTTATTTTCCTTGATTTGAGCAACCAGCACGTCTAAATAAATGGCCTTGCGTTGACCATCCAAGTCTAAAAACTTACGGGCATTCTCAGCTTGCTTCTCAAGAGGCTTGATTTGATTATCCAACTCGTAGATAATGTCTTCAAGACGGTCTAGATTGTCCTGAGTTTGTTGCAGTTTACTCTCAGTTTCTTTTCTGCGAGTCTTGTATTTTAAAACTCCTGCAGCTTCTTCAAAAATAGCTCGGCGTTCCTCAGGCTTGGAGTTGAAAATCTCCTCAACCTTGCCTTGTGAAATGATAGAAAAAGAATCTCGTCCCAAACCTGTATCCAAGAAAAGATCATGGATATCACGCAGACGGACTTTCTTGCCATCAATCTTGTATTCGCTATCTCCACTACGATAGATATGGCGTTCTACCCTGATTTCTTGACCAGCATCTTTGATAAATCCGTCATGATTATCCAGAGTCACAATTACAGAAGCATAATTGAGCGGTTTGCGACTCTCTGTTCCGGCAAAGATGACATCCGGCATCTTGCCACCACGGAGACTCTTAACACTTGACTCCCCCAAGGCCCAACGCAGACTTTCTGTGATATTCGACTTTCCAGATCCATTGGGTCCAACGACTGCCGTCACACCTTGGTCAAAGACGACTTTGGTCTTATCAGCAAAAGACTTGAATCCCTGAATTTCGATTTCCTTTAAATACATGAATCCAGCCCTTTCTCAACGGCATTTTTGGCAGCTTCCTGCTCTGCTAATTTCTTAGAGCGACCTTGACCTTGACCAATACTCTTGCCTTCAACAAGAACTTCTACATCAAAGACCTTATCGTGAGCAGGACCCGTTTCAGAAATCACCTGATAACGAATAGCCACATCCCCATTGACCTGAAGTAACTCTTGGAGATGAGTTTTGTAGTCTGTAATCATCTCAAACTCGCCTGCTTCAACCTTAGGAATCATGACTTGGTAGATAAATTCCTTGACCTTGGCCACATCCTTGTCCAAAAGGAGGGCGCCAAGAAAGGCTTCGAAGGCATCACCAAGAATGGTGTCTCGATTACGACCACCAGACTTTTCTTCTCCCTTACCCAGCTTGATAAACTGGTCAAACTGGCAATCACGCGCAAAACCAGCCAAACTCTCCTCGCGGACAATCATAGCACGGAGTTTGGACAAGTCGCCTTCAGGCTTTTTAGGATATTTTTTATACAGATATTCTGAAATCAATAACTGTAGAACAGCGTCTCCTAAAAATTCCAAGCGTTCATTATGTGAAATTTTTAAGAGGCGGTGCTCATTGGCATAACTCGTATGAGTAAAGGCAGTCTCCAATAAGTTTTTGTCTGCAAATTCGATTGCAAAACGGCTTTTTAATACAGTTTGTAATTCTTTCATACCAACCTCTTTCTAACTGATAACAGTCCTTTTTATTATATCAAAAAAAGCCCCCTGAGTCACTTTAAAACGGGACTGGAGAGGATTTGGGCATTCTTTAAAAAGAGATTTACAGTTTTATACTCAATGAAAATCAAAGAGCAAACTAGGAAGCTAGCCACAGGCTGCTCAAAGCACTGCTTTGAGGTTGTAGATAAGACTGACGAAGTCAGCTCAAAACACTGTTTTGAGGTTGCAGATAGAACTGACGAAGTCAGCTCAAAACACTGTTTTGAGGTTGCAGATAGAACTGACGAAGTCAGTAACATAACTACGGTAGGGCGACGCTGACGTGGTTTGAAGAGATTTTCGAAGAGTATTAGAGTCAAATTTGAGGCAGGATAAATAAAAAAGCCCTATTTAAAGGCTTTTTTAGGATATTTACATCCACCCTGAGGGAATCGAACCCCCATCTCAAGAACCGGAATCTTACGTGATATCCATTACACTAAGGGTGGAAACTTGTTTTATTATAACAGAAATTTGCTCTAATAACAAGTTTTTTTCTGGCCATATAGCCCGTCTTAGTGGGAAGCATCCCCATTCCAGATAGAGTTTTTCACGATCACATAATCAACGTGTTTAAGATCAGCAACCTGACGTCCACCTGCATAAGAAATAGCACTTTGAAGGTCTTGTTCCATCTCGGTTAAAGTGTCTTGTAGATGACCTTTGGCAGGAAGCAAGATACGTTTGCCTTCCACATTTTTGTAAGCACCTTTTTGATATTGTGAAGCTGAACCATAGTACTCTTTGAACTGTTCACCATCAACTTCAATCGTTTTCCCTGGACTTTCGATGTGTCCTGCAAAGAGGGAACCAATCATAACCATGCTGGCACCGAAACGGATAGACTTGGCAATATCGCCGTGAGTACGAATTCCTCCATCAGCGATAATCGGTTTACGCGCAGCCTTGGCACACCAGCGGAGAGCAGCCAACTGCCATCCCCCTGTACCAAAACCAGTCTTAACCTTGGTGATACAAACCTTACCAGGACCAATTCCGACCTTAGTAGCATCCGCACCAGCATTTTCCAATTCACGCACAGCTTCTGGTGTTCCCACATTTCCAGCAATAACAAAAGTATCTGGTAATTCTTTCTTGATGTGTTGAATCATAGAAATCACGCTATCTGCATGACCATGAGCAATATCAATCGTGATGTATTCTGGAGCATCAGCCTTGAGCTGGCTAACGAAATCATACTCATAGTCCTTAACACCGACAGAGATAGAAGCAATGAGCCCTTGATCATGCATGCGCTTGATAAAAGGAATGCGTCCTGCTTCATCAAAACGGTGCATAATGTAGAAGTAACCACCTTTAGCTAGTTGCTCTGCTACATTTTCATCCAAAATCGTTTGCATATTAGCTGGCACAACAGGTAGTTTAAAGGTGTGATTTCCTAGAGTGACGCTTGTATCCGCTTCTGCACGGCTTTTAATGACACATTTATTTGGAATCAATTGAATATCTTCGTAATCAAAAATTGGAAATTCATTTAACATATCGATGTCTCGTTTCTTTTGTAATGACCTACCTATGCTCTCGCATCACTACGCCTTTTCCGACGTTTCCTTAATTCATTATAAACTAAAGTACAGTTTTTGTCAAATAATTTTATGAATTAAAATATATTGTTCGGTTTTTCTTGTATAAATAACAAAAGAAAGAGGAGAGATTATTTTCTCTCCAGTTCTTCTCTATCCTAATAATACTCACCTTGACGGTAGTCCCATGAGTTAAAGGTATCTGACAGGTGCATCATGATTTTATCAATGTCAAGTCCTTTACGGATCACAACTGGGGCTGGTGAAGTTGAACGTGCTCCTCCTTGTTCTGGAACCAATTTGCCGTCTTTATCAACCATAGAAACCATCACACCTTGCTCGTAGCGTGTTTCAATCGTTTTGTCAGGTTGGATGGATGCCACGTAGTCGTCTGCCTCGATGACAAGGTCCACTGCTCCTTCGATACGTTCTCCGATACCTTCTACCTTACCGCGGTTTCCTTTTCCAGATGGGTTTGCTGATGAGGCATAAACCATTTTACCTTCTTCCCAAAGTTTGGCAGCTAATTGTTCACCAGCTTTCCCGAATTTGATAACAAAACAGCTAGTACCACGTACGTCAGTCATAAGTTCTTCACGGCCATCACCATACTCTTTGAGTTTTTCAAATGCTTCTGGTTTCCAAGGAAGGATACAGCCAAGAAGAATGTCTTCGTCCCAATGTTTTTGGTAAAAGGCTTCAATTTCTGGGTTGAGTTGTGCTAAAGCGCGAAGCTCATCCATGCTACCGCAGAGAACAACACCTGGCTTGTTACGGTTACGTTCTTTGGCTGCGAACTTACGCTCAAGTCCTGCCTTGTCACTAGTCATGATAATGTAACCAACTTTAGTAGGGCAAACGATACATCCGCCCTCACCTTTTAAAATGTCATAGCCTTCTTGTGAAAGTGTTCCGTTCCATTGAATGTGTTTTGTCATAGTTCTATATTTCCTTTTCTATTTTTTCTAATCCTGCCAGTAGGCTGGTCGTTGTTTTTCATATGCAGCAATCAAGTCTTCATACTGCAACGTAATACCGATATCATCCAAACCATTTAAGAGTTTATGTTTCCATTCGCTATCAATTTCGAAAGTGAATTCTCCAACTGGTGAGATGATTTTCTGTTGTTCCAAGTCCACAGTTACCTGATCGGTTGGTTTGAGTTGGGCTAGTTTCTCTCTAACCTCTCTAGGCTGAACAATAGGCAACATACCATTATTGAGTTCATTATTGTAATGAATGTCACCGAAAGAACCTGCAATCACGACCTTAAAACCGTAGTCCGCTAGAGCCCAAGCTGCGTGTTCCCTCGAAGAACCTGCCCCAAAGTTATCCCCTGAGATAAGGATACTAGCTTTACGATATTCAGGTCGGTTAAAGACAAAATCAGGATCCTCAGTGTAGTTATCGTCCAGATAACGCCAAGCATACATGAGGTACTTACCAAAGCCTTTCTTATCAATTAACTTGAGAAACTGCTTGGGTAGGATTTGGTCAGTGTCGATGTTATCATTCATGAGAGGAACGGTCGTTCCTGTATAAACTGTAAATTTCTCCATATCCTCTCCTTACTGGGCCTCTGGCATTTGCCGAACATCTACGAAGCGCCCTGCGATAGCTGCTGCAGCTGCCATGGCTGGACTGCAGAGATGGGTCTTAGCACCAAAACCTTGTCTGTCTTCAAAGTTGCGGTTGCTGGTTGAGGCGCAGTGGACACCATCAGGAACCTTGTCCGGATTCATCCCTAGGCACATTGAGCAACCTGGATCTCTCCACTCAAAGCCAGCATCTAGGAAAACTTTATCCAAGCCCAACTTCTCAGCAGCTCGTTTGACAGGACGAGAGCCTGGAACTACGATAGCCGTTAAGTTAGGAGCTATTTTCTTCCCTTTGACAAATCGAGCCGCCAGTTGCAAGTCACTGAGACGAGCATTGGTACAAGACCCGATAAAGATATAGCCTAATTCAATATCTGCTGGCTTTTGACCAGGTTCCAAGTCCATGTAATGATAAGCTCGTTCATCATTCATATCCTTAATTTCTGGGAAACTACTGTCAAAGTCAACCCCCATAGCAGGATTTGTTCCCCAGGTTACCATAGGAGCTAAGTCTGAGACATCCATCTGGATAACCTTATCGTAAACGGCATCATCATCACTGACAATTGTTTTCCAATCCGCCACAGCCTCTTCGAAATTCTCTGGAACACACTCGCGTCCCTTGAGATAATCATAGGTGGTTTGATCTGGATTCATGATTCCCATCTTAGATCCAAACTCGATGGACATATTGCAGATGGTCATTCGCTCTTCCATGCTTAGTGCATCAATCGCTTGCCCACGATATTCCACCACATAGCCAACACCACAGGCAACGCCGTACTTGGCAATTAAGGCAAGAATGTAATCCTTAGAATAAACTCCCTTTTGTGGAACTCCTGTAAATTCTACCAGCATTTTCTTGGGTTTGACCTGCCAGAGTGTCTGGGTAGCAAAGACATGCTCAACTTCACTGGTCCCAATTCCAAAGGCGATTGCTCCGAATGCTCCGTGAGTAGCTGTGTGGCTATCTCCACAGACGATGAATTTTCCTGGTTGAGTCCGTCCTGTTTCTGGCCCAACCATGTGAACGATCCCCTGTTTTTCAGAACCGTGGGCTGCATGTTCAATCCCAAACTCCTCAACATTTTCAGCAAGCTTATCAATTTGCGCTTTAGAAATCACATCTCGAATATCGTAGATATTGACTGTCGGGACATTGTGGTCAAAGGTTCCAAATGTCAAGTCTGGTCGTCTCAATCTGCGACCTGCGTCTCGCAGTCCTTGAAAAGCTTGCGGGCTAGTCACCTCGTGGATATAATGCTGGTCCACATACATGAGTTGGGGTTGCCCCTCTTCTCCCGTGATGACATGACGGTCCCATAATTTATCAAAAATCGATTTTCCTGCCATCCATTACCTCCAAATAAAATATAAGGCTACTAGTGTAGTCACCATCCCGAGAAACCAAACTGTCTTAAAGTACCATTTTCTAGTCTTGTGATGAAAAATGATTCCTGCTAACCAGGCACCAAAACCACCACAAGTAAAGGCTAAAATGAGTAAGATTTTCTCTGGGATGCGCCAAGCTCTTCTCCTTGCCTTAGATTTGTCAATGCCATAAATCAAGAAAACCATGACATTCCAAATCAAAAGGACTAGAGTAATTTTTTCGTCTAACTTCATAACCTTGCAATAATGGCTTCTGTCATTTCCTTGGTCGAAGCCTGTCCACCTATATCTCTTGTTAAAACACCAGCCGCTAAACTTGCCTCAACAGCACGTTCGATACGCTCCGCATCCTCATAACGTCCAAAGCTGTCTCTCAACATCATAGCAACAGATAATATCATGGAGATAGGATTAGCAATTCCTTGACCTGCAATATCAGGAGCTGAACCGTGAATGGGTTCATAGAGACTTGGACCCTTTTCAGAGTGACTGGCTGATGGCATAACCCCAAGTGTGCCAGATAGAACGCTTGATTCATCAGATAAGATATCTCCGAAAAGATTCTCCGTCACGATGACATCAAACTTAGCAGGATTGGTAATCATGAGCATGGCAGCTGAGTCTACCAACTGGTGTTCCAAGGTTACATCTGGGAAATCCTGCGCGACTTCCTCAGCCACTTTCCGCCAGAGTTTTGATGTCGCTAGAACATTTTGCTTATCGATACTGGTCACGATTTTTCTGCGATTTCTTGCAACTTCAAAGGCCTTACGAATAATCCGTTCTACTTCCTCATAGCTATAGTCGTTGATATCACGCGCTTTTCGCTCTTCAAGGATATGGTCCCCAAAGTAGATACCACCTGTCAACTCACGCACAACTACAAAATCTACACCAGCAATTCGTTCTGGTTTGAGTGGTGACAAATGTTTGAGACTATCAAAGATTTTTACAGGCCGAATGTTAGCGTAAAGATTGAGTTCCTTACGGAGAGACAGCAGGCCTTGTTCAGGGCGAACCGCTGCTCCATCATACTGAGGACTACCGATAGCTGCTAGTAGGATAGCATCTGCTTCCCTACTTGCCTTGAGGGTTTCATCAGGTAAGGGATGCCCTGCAGCATCAATACCTGCACCTCCGAAGGGTCGTCTGTCAATCTCATAGTCAAAATCTGTTTTTTCAGCTAGAGCCTCCAGAACCTCTAAACCGGCCTCCATGATTTCTGGACCGATTCCGTCCCCTGCTAGAGCTACTATTTTCTTTGTCATAGCCTTCTCCTTTACACACTAGGCATGTCGCGATAGGAAACGCTACGTCCCATCTCACCAGCATTCTCTTTTTGAACAAAGGTGTTGGCATTGATATAGGCAATAGCCGAAGCCTTCAATACATCGAAATCAAGACCTGCTGCGTTAAAGATGGTTTCTGTATCTCTGTTTTCAACAGTAACCAAGACACGAGCTTGAGCATCAATTCCATCTGTTACCGCGTCAATAGTATAGGACACCAAGCGGACGGATTGGTTAAAGAACTTATCGATAGCGTTAAAGATTGCTTCAACGGAACCTTGCCCTGTCGCATTAAATTCAACTTTCTCACCATCCATATTGGCTAGGCTAACGAGTGCTTCAATGTCATTGTCTGCATGAGTTTGAAGTTGCAAATCATCAAAGTGGAAGCCTTCTGGATTTTCAACCATGGTTCCAGCGACCAGAGCTCGAATATCTGCATCTGTGATTTCTTGCTTCTTATCGGCCAGAGCCTTGAACTTAGCAAAGAGCGGTTTGATATCTTCTTCTGTATAATCTAGGGCCAATTCTCTTAGTTTCTCAACAAAGGCATGGCGGCCAGACAATTTACCAAGCGGAAGACTATTACTCTTAACTCCAACCAATTCAGGGGTGATAATTTCATAAGTAAGAGGATTTTTAAGGACTCCGTCTTGGTGAATACCAGATTCGTGAGAAAAGGCATTACCACCAACCACAGCCTTGTTTTTAGGAACTGGAATACCAGAGAAGCGTGAAACCATTTCTGACGTATTCATTGTTTCATCCAAAACAATATCACTAGTTGCTTGGAAGAAATCCTCACGAATCTTCAAAGCAACAGCTACTTCTTCAAGAGCAACATTACCTGCGCGTTCACCGATACCATTAATAGTTCCCTGGACACGTCCAGCACCGTGTTTAATTGCTGTCAAAGTATTTGCAGTTGCCATACCGAGATCATCATGACAGTGGACACCAAAGACAACTTTATGATCTGATTTAATATTTTCAGTCAAGTGATCAAAGATGCGTGCAAACTCTTCTGGCGTGGTGAATCCAACCGTGTCAGGGATATTGATATAAGACGCACCAGCATCAACCGCTGTTTGAACGACTTGTAATAGGAAATCCAACTCTGTTCTAGTCGCATCCTCTGGAGAGAATTCGACCACTTCAAACTTAGAACGTGCATAAGAGACATGCTCCTTAATAGCTTCTAGAATCTCTTCCTTGCTCTTATTGAGCTTGTACTTGCGGTGAATCGGACTGGTAGCGATAAAGACATGAATCTGTGGATACTTGGCATCCTTAAGTGCCTCATAACAAGCATCAATATCAGATTTTACAGAACGAGCTAATCCTGTCACTGCTGTTTTTTTCATGGCTTTAGCAATTTCTTGAACGGCTATAAATGAATCTGGACTAGCAGCCGGAAAACCAGCTTCAATTACAGAAATTCCCCATTTCTCCAGCTGTCTTGCAATGGAAACTTTTTCCTTTATTGAGAAGTTAACACCAGGTGTTTGTTCCCCATCACGAAGACTTGTATCAAAAAATTCAACTTTACGCATAAGATTTCCCCTTTTCCAAATGTGGTTTTTAAAAAAACATCTCGCTTAGAAGTCCAAGCGAGATGTTGATTCACTCCCGCTTGGTAAGCCAAACAGGACTAATGCTTTTTGCACTAGCCCGAGTACCTCAACAACAAAGCAAATTGATTAAACTTAACTGTTTTCATGTTTGACTTTCTCCTTCGTTTGATATCTTGTTTAGTATTTTAGCATAGACAAAACTACTTGTCAAGAAAAAATCCAATATTTTCTGAAAATTTCTTCAGTATAGAATATTTAGCTAATTGAAAGTTCTTGAAAATCCTTGAAATATTTCATTTTTTAGAGGTTAAGCTCCAACTTTTCTCTATCAATTCCAGTACCATTTCATCTGACAAAGTATCATCAAAAGCCACACTAATCCAGTAGCGTTTGTTCATATGAAAAGCTGGATAAATACCCTTTTGTGAAAGTAAGTCCGCTACTTGGTCGTGTTTGAGGTTAATTGCTTCGACTAGACCTTTTCTACCCTTTTCAAGTTTATCCCAAGAAATTTTCATCAAAACAGCATACCACTTTTGATTGCCTTCATGTCTTAACACTGCCGTATCAGGCGATTTCTCCCACAGATACTCCAACTGGTTTCCATACTTTTCCTGAACTTGAGTCATGATACGCTTTGTCTGAGGGCAGATAAAATCCTGCACATCAAAACAAGGCTTCCGTATCTGGTAAAGAATCTCCAAACAAGCCTCACGGACACTTGCAACAAAACTTCCTCTCATACTTTCCATATGCACTTGAGGATAGAGGTCACCCGTTTCCCGGTCAAAGACCTGAAAGCTCACATTATCAGTAGTGATGGAGACTGTCATGACAAAGTCACCCTGCAAAATCTGACAACTATAGGTCCAAACTCCACTACTTTTTAAAAAACCATAGGCATGGGCCTTTTCTTGATTAAACTGATAAGATTTAAAAATTTCAAACATAAGTGAAAACTGCTACCCAAAGCTAGCAGTTCCTTTCTATTTTCTAAAAGACAACCTTGGTTCCATGCAATTGTGTTACACCCAGCTGGTCGATAAAGGTTTGACGGTTGTCCAAGTCAATTCCCCCACCTGGAAGAATTTCAATCTTACCTTTAGCATGTTCCAAAATTCTGTGATAGTGAGCAAAACGTTTGTCTAGAGAGTCGCCAGATACACCAGCACGAGTTAGGATACGAGTGACTCCAGCTTGACTGAGCCAGTCAATAGCCTCCAACTGGTCTTCATCACTCAATTCATCAAAGGCCATATGGAAGACAATTTCCATCCCTTTTGATGCAGCAATTAACTTCTCCAGATTAGCTTTATCTAACTTCTTCTCAACAGTTAAAGCCCCAAATACAACTCCTTGACTTCCAGCCTGAGCAGTCAACCGAATATCTTCTAGCATGATAGCAATTTCCATATCATTATAAACAAAGTCGCCACCACGTGGACGAATCATGGTCATAATGGTCGAATCGTAGTTAGCTGCTAGTTCAACCGCTGCCTTGGTCACTCCATAGCTGGGGGTTGTTCCACCAACTGCTAGATTATCACAAAGTTCGATTCGGCGAGCTCCAGCCTGCATCGCTTTTTCAAGCAAGGTCACATTTTCAGCACAAAATTCGTAAATCATTTGATTCTCCTTGAAGATTACTTTAAATTTATTATATCATATTGTTGTGAATATGCTTTCAATTTTATCAAGGGAAATAGTTACAAATTTTACTTATTCTTTGTCTGGAATAACCTTAAAGAGATAGTAGGTGATAAAGATGGTCAAAGCTCCCAGACCAATTTTGACTGGTAATAGAGGAGCAAAATAAATGGAAATTCCCATCAGAATGTAGATGGATACGATGATTTTTTTCTTACGTTCACGCGCAATAGACTTTGTCTCACGAAAATCAGCTACATATACTTGATAGAGCTTGGTATGGTAAAGCCAATCTTCGAAGCGCTTAGAACTTCTAGAGAAACAAGCAATAGACAACAAAAGGAAAGGCGTTGTCGGTAACAAGGGTAAAACAACCCCAACAATAGCCAAAGCCAGTGATACAAAACCAATAATAAGATAAATAATACGCATAACTACTCCTAATTAAAATAATCTTCTTCTAGTTTCGCATACAATGATGAATTTTGTCAAGCTCCAACCAAAAAGAGCCTGAAATTCACTTTCAGGACTCTCCTCTTATTTAATCTTTTCTTCCTCGTAGTCACCCTTGCCACAAACAACCTGCTTGCCACCACCACGGACTTTTTTCTCCATGAGGAAGTTGCCACATTTTGGACAGTCACGACCAACAGGCTTGTCCCAAGAGGTAAATTCACATTCTGGATAGCGATTGCAACCATAGAAGAGGCGGTTACGTTTTGTTTTACGCTCAATGATTTGTCCCTGATGACAACTTGGACACTCAACACCAATCTCTTTCACGATTGCTTGGGTATGGCGGCAATCTGGGAAATTGCTACAAGCGTAGAACTTACCAAAACGACCAAGTTTAATGACCATTGGACTACCACACACTTCACAATCAAATCCAGCTGGTTCATCCTTAATCTGGATTTTTTCCATTTCTTCTTCAGCCTTGGCGACTTCTTTAGAGAATGGTTTGTAAAAGGCGTCTATAACACGTTGCCACTGCTCTTTTCCGACTTCGACATCATCCAGTTTGCCTTCCATTTCGGCTGTGAAGGTTACGTTTACGATATCTGGGAAATATTCAACGATAAGCTTGTTGACAATTTCACCCAACTCTGTTGGTTCAAAGCGTTTGGATGCAAGGCGAACATAGTAACGTTTCTGAATGGTTTCAATGGTAGGTGCGTAGGTTGACGGACGTCCAACCCCATTTTCCTCCAAGGTCTTAATCAATGTCGCTTCAGAATAGCGAGCAGGCGGTTGTGTGAAATGTTGTTCTGGTTTGCTATTAACCTGCTTAACCACATCTCCAATAGCCATATCTGGTAACATTTTATTCTTGTCAGAATCATTATAAATGGCAAGATAACCATCAAACTTAACCTGACTACCATTAGCAGCAAATTGAACCCCATTTTGAGACAATTTAACAGCCATGGTATCAAAGACAGCAGCTGTCATCTGACTCGCTACAAAACGATTCCAGATAAGGGTATAAAGCTTAAGCTGATCCTTGTCCAGATACTTAGCGATGCTTTCCGGTGTATTAAAGACGCTAGACGGACGAATAGCCTCGTGGGCATCCTGAGCTCCGGAAGCATTTTTAACCTTGCTACCATGCTTAGAATACTTGCTACCAAAACGGTCTGTAATGAAACTTGCTGCTTCGTTCTGCGCTACTGGACTGATACGAGTAGAGTCTGTACGCATATAGGTAATCAAACCTTGGACACCAGAACCGATATTAATTCCTTCATAGAGCTGTTGGGCAACCATCATGGTCTTTCGAGTACGGAAATTGATTTTATTAGCCGCATCCATCTGCATAGATGAAGTGGTATAAGGTAAAGGAGCATTGCGTTTGCGCTCTTTCTTATCCACCTGATCCACTGAAAAGTCTTTACTAGTCAGACGAGACAAGACTTCCTTAACCTCGTCATTGCTAGTCAGTTTCAGCTTTTTACCATCTACTCCATAGAAGGAAGCCTGGAATTGCTTGGTTCCCTTTTTAAAGACGCCATCAATTGTCCAATATTCTTCTGGCTGGAAAGCATTGATTTCATTTTCACGGTCAATGATGAGTTTAAGGGCAATAGACTGTACGCGACCTGCTGACAAGCCCTTCTTAACCTTCTTCCACAAAATAGGTGAAATCGAATACCCTACCAAGCGGTCCAAGACACGACGAGCCTGTTGGGCATCGACCAAGTCCATATCAATCTTGCGTGGTTCTTTGAAAGCATTTTTGACTGCATCCTTGGTGATTTCATTGAAGACCACACGATTGGCATCATTTTTATCCAAGTTGAGAATATGGGCCAAATGCCAAGAAATCGCTTCTCCTTCACGGTCCGGGTCACTCGCCAGAAAAACTTTATTAGCTTTTTTAGCTTCTTTTTTCAAGTCATTGATGAGAGGACCTTTTCCTCGGATATTGATATATTGCGGTTCATAATTATTTTCAATATCGACGGACATACTGGATTTCTTCAAATCACGGATATGCCCGACACTGGCTAAAACCTTGTAGTTTCTGCCTAGATATTTTTCAATCGTCTTGGCCTTAGCAGGAGACTCCACGATGACTAGATTTTTTTTAACTGTTGATTTTTTCTTTTTTGTTGCCGTAGCCACAGTATCACACCTTTTCAAAGTAATAAACTTTATAAAGTGTAAACCATTTTGCCATAACTGTCAAGACTTAGCACCTATATATAGAAGAAAAGTTTGTCTAGTAAGCGAAATTTCGTCTTAAAATTCAAATTCTGCAAGAACATCTTGCCCACTGGTGACCAATTTTGCTCCTTCCTGAATCAAATGATGGCAACCGTCTGATAGTCCATCTAAAATGCTACCTGGAATAGCAAAGACATCGCGCCCTTCTTCCATTGCTCTCTCACAGGTAATGAGACTACCTGAACGCATCTTAGCCTCTGCTACAATCACACCACGGCAAAGTCCAGCAATGATGCGATTACGGGCAGGAAAATGAAATTTCAGAGGTTGTTCACCAGGTCCATATTCACTAAGAACCAGATGATCATTACCGATGTAGTCTTGCAAACGTTTATTGGCTTTAGGATAAAACACATCTAGACCTGTTCCAATCACTGCAATGGTTTTGCCACCATTCTGGAGAGCTGCCATATGAGCTGCTGTGTCAATTCCCTTGGCTAATCCACTGACGATAACCAGTTCATTTTCCAAACCCTGAATGACTTTTTCAACCGACTTAGCTCCCTGTTTGCTACAAGCACGACTACCCACAACCGCTACCTTAGGAAATTTCAAGAGGTCCAAATTTCCCTTGTAAAATAAAAGCACAGGTGCATCATAAATTTCACTCAAATCCCAAGGGTAACAGTCGTCTAAAATAGAGAAAGATGGAAACTTTTGAAACTCCTTCTCCAAATGCGCATCGTCTATCTGAAAATAACGTTCCATAAAAACGGCTGGATTTCGGCAACCTGATATATCTGCAATATCACCCAACAAAAGTTCTTGATCAACACTTTCACCGTATTCTAGTACTCTTAAAATCTGTTGATTGGTCAAACCTGATTTTTTAAACTTATAGATTTCATAGTTTGTGATTTTCATAAATAGCTCCATTTCTTTTTCTACTCATCTATCTATTCGTAAAAAAATCAAAAAACATCCGACTATTTCAGCCAGATGTTGGAATTTTTAATTTTCGTTTTTAAGAATTTCTTCTAATTTATGATAGTCTTGGACACTATCAATCTCATAGATGCTATTGCCTTCTAATTCTTCAACATAGACATCCAGCTCTTTGATATTGTCCTTAACCATATTGTCCCAGTAGAGATCTACAAATTCACCACTTGCATAGGCCTTGTCGATAAAGCTGACAATCTTTTCTGCTGTTGGAGCATCCCAGAAAGATACACCACTAAGAATACGACCTGCCTTGCTATCAACAGTAATGTCTTGAACCTTGTAGTCATCTCCATAGACCAAGAACCATTCGTTGGTACAATCTTCACGATAAACACTAAAATAAGTCGAACGTGTCAAATCATTGCGGAACATATTTTTAAAGAGATAATTATCAGCATCAATAACATAGCTGTTAGCCAATTCTTCTTTTACAAGATAGAGAGAGTAAAAGTTATTGTAGTCAGCGTATTTATCATTGAAAACGAGGCGGACACCGTATTTTTCTTTCAAGTAATCGAATTGTTCTTTAAGATAACCAACGATGATGATGATGTCATCGATCCCTTTTTCTTTAAGAAACTCAATTTGGTATTCAATTAAGGGTTTTTGATTAACCTGAACCAAGGCTTTAGGGGTATTTTCAGTCATAGGACGCAAGCGAGTTCCCAATCCCGCTGCTAAGATAATGGCTTTCACACGAATCTCCTTTATTCTTTAATAATAATATAAACTCCAGCAATGACGACAAGTGATGTGATAATTGTCAGCATATCTAGCGGTGCACCCAAGAAAACAACTGCGAACAAGACAGTCCAAACTACATAGCTCACGTTCAAGCCTGTAGCCTTGGCTGGTTGCAAGCGATTGATAGCGATATAATAAGCCAAGTAGGAAATCATATCAAAGGCTGCAAAGACAATCATGAGACCTAGCAATTGCCCATTGGCCACTTCAGCAAATGACTGATGAGAGAAGAGCACAATCACAAGATAGGACAAGAATGAAGTCACTTGACGAATCAAGAGGGCTTCGATTTCACTCAGTTCACTTTCCATGGCAAAAGAGCTAAGCACACTCTCACTTCCCCATGCAATAGCACAAACTAAAGCACAGAGAATCCCAATGTAGAAAGAATTAACCTGTTCAACCTTATAGGTCTGAGCAATTATCCCTCCAATAATCAAGACAATCCCAAACACAGTATTTTTCGAAATCTTGTGCTTCAAAAAGAAGAAAGCCAATAAAACAGAAATTGCAGGGTAGATAGCCGATACAGATGAAGCTAAGGAACTTCCGATATACTTAACCGCATAAAGATTGGCCTGCATACCGATTGGACCTGCTAGCAAGGCTCCGATGATAACACTGACATTGCGAATATTTAAGAAAATTGAGAGACGAACTTTTCCTTCTTTTACCAAAAGAAAAGCTAGTAAGATAAAGATACTCAAGAAATCATGAGCAGCGGCCACCACAAAGGGCGACAAATCTGTAAAAATTGAAAAGATGTAAGCACTAATTGTTAGACCTAAGCCCCAGAAAATACCTGAGAGTAGACCAAAAGAAACTCCATTTTTATTTTTCATCTAAACCTCCATAATATGACAAACCTTTAACAGCTCTTTGGTAACGATTTACACCATAGTCACCAAAATCTGCACCTTGCTCTTCTTTGTAGACTGTCCATAGACTCCAAATAGTATCTTGTAAAATTTTATAAATGGCAATCTTTTCACGAGAGACAGGTGTTTGCTCACTCTCATAGTGAGACAAGAAGTCTTCTTCCTCTTGACGAGTGAATTCAGACTCTAAAAAGAGAGCAGCCAGATCCCACATTGGATCGTTCATTGATGAATATTCCCAGTCAATCAGATAAAGTCGTCCTTGTGGTGATTCGATAAAGTTTTCAGGCACCAAATCGATATGACAAGATTTTCTGTCAACACCTAAGTCAGCCAGTCTTTTCTCTAGGGAGAAGACTTCTTCTCGAACAGCTTCATAGTTGGCATAAGGAATTTTTTCTTCAATCAAGGATTCGTATTTCTTGATTTCTTCAAAAGGAGCAAATTCTCCTCTTAATTCCTTACCAGACGCATGAATGGTTTGTAAAATTGGAGCAATTTTATCAAATTTAGTCTTGATTGTATTTGAATCAAGCGTGATTGCAGATTCGATATACTCATTTACTTTGATACCAGCTTCAATATCAAAAAGATAATTTTTGACATCTAAGTCTAAATCCTTTAGTAGTTCCAGATTGTACTTTTCATCTTGACGATTGATCAGCTTTTCTGTCCCTTTACCAAAGAATTTAACAATGTATTGCTTATTTGTAGTTTTGGCCAAATAGTTTTGATTGGTCATTCCCCCCAGTTGTTCAACACTGAGGACTTCCTCTTCTTCACTAAGTAGGGAAGAAATTTTTTCTTTAATGATTTTCTCCACAATTAACCTCCAGTTCTTATACTTCCCACTTAAACACGGTTTTAAAAGCTGTGTTTAAGTCAGTCGCAAAGACACGGTGAATATCTTTAATTTCTCTTACAGGTTCTTCTAGATAAAGGATATTTTTAAGACGATTGGCAAATTTCTTGACTTCCATCATTTGGATGGCATTTTCAAAATCAATGCGACCAGAACGAGAGGAACCAACCAAGAGCAAGCCTTTTTCTAAGGCATCGCGTGTATTGATGTTGACTTTATACTCGCTAACTCCCATCATAAGGATTGTTCCCTGAGGACGAATGTAGCGAATCAAGTCATTAATAGCTGGTCCAGTACCATCCCCACCACAACACTCAAAAGCATGGTCAAAGGCCAAATCTTCAGGAATATTATCAGTGATATAGCATTCTTTGGCAAATGAGAAGAGTTCCAATTTTTCCCAATGACGACCAATAACCACAATCTCTGCTTCTGGCAAAGTATAGTTGATAATATTGGCAACCACAAATGCTAAACTTCCATCTCCGATAACGGCGATTCGATCCCGCTTGCTATGAGCAAGAGTCAATAGACGATTCATAGCATGCATGCCGACACTGACAAACTCTGTAATCGCTGCAACCGTGTCTTCAATGGCATCATAAGCCACCACACGATCTTTAGGGAGAGAAACAAACTCTCTCATAAAGCCATCAAAGCCACTAGACAAGAAATGGGTCCCTGTCATGTAGTTTTCATAGAATTCTTCATCACTCTGCATAGGAGGCTGATTGGGAATCATGACAACTTTTTGCCCAACCTCGTAGGTTCCTGTCGGATCAGAAATAACGGTTCCACATGACTCGTGAATCATTGCCATTGGAAGCTTTTTATTCAAAATCTTTGGATCACGTTTTCCTTGGTAGTAACGCTGATCCGCATGACAGACAGCCATGTAGTTGGGACGGATAAGGATATGATTTTCTTGGTCAATAGCCTCTTCCTGGTATTTGACATTGATAAACTTAGGCTTAGTTAGTTGATAAATTTGATTAATCATTTTACTAGTCTTTCTCAATCATACTTTTTGCAATCTTCAAGTCTGTCACTGTTGTGATTTTCAGATTTGAGTATTCACCCTTGGCCAAGGCCACATCTTTTCCTTTAATCACAAAGATTTTACATGCGTCTGTTAAGATTTCCTTCTCTTCAGCAGAGAGAGAGCCGTAAAGGTCCATGAAGTCCTTGCAACGGAATGTTTGAGGTGTTTGTCCTTGATAAAGGTGAGCACGATTTGGAATATCTGTAATGAATCGACCATTGGTACTTTCAACGATAGTATCAACCGCTTCAACTACTGTGTCCACTGCGTCATGATTTTGAGCAAGTTTGATATTGTCTTGAATCATGCGAAGTGTAATAAATGGACGAACAGAATCGTGGGTAACAACGATATCCTCTGGAGTAAGCGGACGATAAGCATCAATGGCTTCAATGATTTTCTCAATACTTGTATTGCGGTCAGCACCACCCTTTGTAATGATGATACGTTCCTTATGAAGAGGCAGATATTTATCTACAAGATCTTCTGCATGAGAAACCCAGTCTCCATGAACACCAACCACAATTTTTTCAATGCTTGGTTCCAAGACAAATTTTTCAATTGTATGAATCAGAATAGGTCGATCACCTAGCTCTAAAAATTGTTTTGGCAAGTTACTGATTCCCATGCGTGTGCCAGTTCCACCGGCAAGAATTCCTGCATAAATCATCTATTTTCTCCTTTGTCTTACTAAAAAAACTTATTCTCTCTATTATACCACAATCTAGCCCTATCATGAAAGAAATACTAGACCTCCCTTTCTAGAATAGGAGGGTTAAGCAGTTCTATTATTCAAAGAAACTAGCCCATTTCTAGTAATAACCAGGAATTCTGTAGTCATTACTAATAAATGGCTGTGAAATTTTAGAGTTCTTCAGAATAATATACTTTCCTTAAAGAAAACTTAAAATAAAACTTTGAGACTTCAAAGTGATTGCTTGACTTATACTCAATGAAAATCAAAAAGCAAACTAGGAAGCTAGCCGTAAGCTGTACTTGAGTACGGTAAGGCGACGCTGACGTGGTTTGAATTTGATTTTCGAAGAGTATTACTGCCCTTCATTTCTTATTAGCTGACTTTATGATATAATGAAAAACGAGGTAAATTGAATGAAAAGTATAAAATTAAACGCTCTATCTTACATGGGAATTCGTGTCTTAAATATTATTTTTCCCATCTTAACTGGTACCTACGTCGCGCGTGTCTTGGACCGAACTGACTATGGTTACTTCAACTCAGTCGACACAATTTTGTCATTTTTCTTACCCTTTGCGACTTATGGGGTCTATAACTACGGTTTACGGGCCATCAGTAATGTCAAGGATAACAAAAAAGATCTGAATAGAACCTTCTCTAGTCTTTTTTATTTGTGCATAGCTTGTACAATTTTGACCACTGCAGTCTATATCCTAGCCTATCCTCTCTTCTTTACCGATAATCCAATCGTCAAAAAGGTCTACCTTGTTATGGGGATTCAACTCATTGCCCAGATTTTTTCAATCGAATGGGTCAATGAAGCTCTGGAAAATTACAGTTTTCTCTTTTACAAAACAGCCTTCATCCGTATCCTGATGTTGGTCTCTATTTTCCTTTTTGTTAAAAATGAGCACGATATTGTTGTCTATACACTGGTGATGAGTTTATCGACACTGATTAACTACCTGATTAGTTATTTTTGGATAAAAAGAGACATCAAACTTGTTAAAATTCACCTAAGTGATTTTAAACCACTCTTTCTTCCTCTGACAGCCATGTTGGTCTTTGCCAATGCCAATATGCTCTTCACTTTTTTAGATCGCCTCTTCCTCGTTAAAACAGGGATTGATGTCAACGTTAGTTACTACACCATGGCTCAACGAATTGTGACAGTTATAGCTGGGGTTGTAACAGGTGCAATTGGAGTGAGTGTGCCTCGTCTCAGTTACTATTTGGGTAAAGGAGACAAAGAAGCCTATGTTTCTCTGGTTAATAGAGGTAGTCGAATCTTTAACTTCTTTATCATTCCACTCAGTTTCGGACTCATGGTTTTAGGACCAAATGCTATCCTACTTTACGGTAGTGAAAAATATATCGGAGGCGGTATCTTAACCTCTCTCTTCGCTTTTCGTACGATTATCCTAGCACTAGATACCATTCTTGGTTCCCAAATTCTCTTTACAAATGGCTATGAAAAACGTATCACAGTTTACACAGTCTTTGCTGGGCTACTCAATTTGGGCTTAAATAGTCTCCTCTTTTTCAACAATATCGTGGTTCCTGAATACTACTTACTGACAACTATGCTATCAGAGGCCTCTCTACTTGTTTTCTATATCATTTTCATCCATAGAAAACAGCTCATCCACTTAGGACATATCTTTAGCTATACTGTTCGATACTCGCTCTTTTCACTTTCCTTTGTAGGAATTTATTTCCTGATTAATTTCTTGTATCCTGTGGATATGGTCATTAATTTGCCATTTTTGATTAATACTGGTTTGATTGTCTTGCTATCAGCCATCTCTTATATTGGTCTACTTGTCATTACCAAAGATAGCATTTTCTATGAATTTTTAAACCATGTCCTAGCCTTAAAAAATAAGTTCAAAAGATCATAGGAGTTTAAAATGAAACAACTAACCATTGAAGATGCCAAACAAATTGAATTAGAAATTTTGGATTATATTGATACTCTCTGTAAAAAGCACAATATCAACTATATTATTAACTACGGGACCCTGATTGGGGCAGTTCGACATGAGGGCTTTATCCCTTGGGACGACGATATTGATTTATCTATGCCTCGAGAAGACTATCAACGATTTATCAACATTTTTCAAAAGGAAAAAAGCAAATACAAACTCCTATCCTTAGAGACAGATAAGAACTACTTTAATAACTTTATCAAAATCACCGATAGTACAACCAAAATAATCGATACTAGAAATACGAAAACCTATGAGTCTGGTGTTTTTATTGACATTTTCCCTATGGACCGGTTTGATGATCCTAAAGTCATTGATACTTGTTATAAACTGGAAAGCTTCAAACTTCTGTCTTTCAGCAAACACAAAAATATCGTCTATAAAGACAGCATTTTAAAAGATTGGATACGAACAGCCTTTTGGTTTCTCCTTCGACCTGTTTCTCCTCGTTATTTTGCAAATAAAATCGAGAAAGAAATTCAAAAATATAGTCGAGAGAATGGTCAGTATATGGCCTTTATCCCTTCTAAATTTAAGGAAAAAGAAGTCTTCCCAAGTGGTACCTTTGACAACACAATTGATTTACCCTTTGAGAATTTGACCCTTCCTGCACCTGAAAAATTTGATACTATTTTGACTCAATTTTATGGGGATTATATGACCTTGCCACCTGAAGAAAAACGCTTCTACAGTCATGAATTTCATGCCTACAAATTGGAGGATTAGGATGCAATATTTAGAAAAAGAAGAAATTAAAGAAATTCAACTAGCCCTGCTAGATTATATTGATGAGACTTGTAAGAAACATAATATTCCTTATTTTCTCAGTTATGGAACCATGCTTGGAGCTATCCGCCACAAAGGTATGATTCCCTGGGACGATGATATTGATATTTCTCTCTATCGTGAAGATTACGAACGTTTATTGAAGATTATTGAGGAAGAAAATCACCCTCGCTACAAGGTTCTTTCCTACGATACCTCTTCTTGGTACTTCCATAATTTCGCATCTATTTTGGATACATCTACCGTTATCGAAGACCATGTCAAGTACAAGCGGCATGACACTAGTCTCTTTATCGATGTCTTCCCAATTGATCGCTTTACAGATTTAAGCATTGTCGACAAGAGCTATAAGTATGTGGCCCTTCGTCAACTGGCTTATATCAAAAAATCACGCGCGGTTCACGGTGACAGCAAGTTAAAAGATTTTCTAAGATTATGTAGCTGGTACGCCCTCCGCTTTGTCAATCCTCGCTACTTTTACAAGAAAATTGATCGTCTAGTCAAGAATACTGCAACCAGCAATCCTCAATATGAAGGAGGAATTGGGATTGGTAAAGAAGGAATGAAAGAAGTCTTCCCAGTTGATACCTTTAAAGAACTCATCTTAACTGAGTTTGAAGGTCGTATGTTACCAGTTCCCAAAAAATATGATCAATTTTTAAGCCAGATGTATGGCGATTATATGACACCACCATCAAAAGAAATGCAAGAATGGTATAGTCATAGCATTAAAGCTTATCGTAAAAACTGATTGAGGACGTCATATAAACTACAGAGAGGCTGGGAAAAAGTCTTTAAAATCAAAAAACGCATAATATCAGGCATTGAAAAACTTGATACTATGCGTTTTATTGTGGGAAGATTTACTTCATTTTCTACTGAAATTGAGTGTTTTCCCAACCTCTTTTTAGTATTTCATTTCATAAACCAACCACTACTATTATCACTTTATCAATCTTCAAGCTAATACTTAAGACCTAATTTAAACAAGTTTAAAAAATATCGAAAAGAAGCTTGATATTTAGAATTGTTAAGATAATTGCAACTGCGTAACCTAGGATTGTGTTCCACTTGGCATTAGTAAATTCTCCCATTAGTGACTTCTTAGAGGTCAAATAGATTAAAGGAAAGATTGAGAATGGAAGAGCGATTGACAGAAAGACCTGTGAGTAAACCAATAACTGATCCAAGGTCTTTTCTTGATGTCCAAATAAGACGGCGACTATAATCACAGGTAGCAAGGCAAAAATACGTGTACCGATACGGATAAGCCACTGAGGTAATTTCAGATGCAAGAAACCTTCCATGACAATCTATCTGTCCTGTCAAAGTTCCTGTAATGGTCGAATTTTGACCACTCGCTAAGAGAGCCAGAGCAAACAAAGTTGACAAAGTTGAGCTGGCTATCGCTCCTGCTATTGTCGAATCCTGTAAAGCATTGTACATTTGGGAGAATGCTGAAATTTCAGATGCATGACCAAAAAAGAGGGAGGCACCCAAAATGAGCAACAAGGAATTGACAATAAAGGCTAAGGACAACTGAAGATTTGAATCCCAGGTCATAAAGCGCACTGCTTTTCGGACGTCCTTCTTATCTTTGTGGTTGATTTTCCTTGTTTGCGATAGGGATGAATGAAGATAGAGATTATGGGGCATGACTGTCGCTCCTACAATCCCTAAAGCCAAGGTCAATTGACTCTCATGTCCCGGAAGAGGACTTTCAAATAAAGTCGAAGTCGGTAAATAACCACTAAAGATTCCCTGAATACTTGGATTGGATAAAGCCACCAGATAAGAAAAAATACCTAATATAGTTAAGATAAGAGTCGTAACAATGGCTTCAATTTTTTTGAAGCCAAATTTCATCAACAACAACAAAAGAAATACATCTAAAACGGTTAAGAGGATAGCAACCATAATCGGTATTTTAAACAAAAGATTTAAGGCGATCGCTGAACCTAAAACTTCAGCCAAGTCTGTCGCCATTAAAGCTAATTCTAAAATCACCCACAGACTATAGCGAAGCCACTTGGGAGCATGATGAGCTGTTGCCTGCGCTAGATCCATCCTAGTCACGATACCGAGCTTTCCAGCCATCTGTTGTAGCTGCATGGCAATGATAGATGAGATCAAAATAACAAATAAGAGACTATACTTGTAAGAAGCACCACCAACTACACTGGTAATCCAGTTCCCAGGGTCCATATAACCAACTGCTACAAGAGCGCCAGGTCCTAAAAATGCTTTTAGATTTTGCCAAAAATGATTGTTATTGGGAGTTTCAATAGATTGATTGATCTCAGAAAGAGAGACCTTTTTGTAAGAAGACATCGGAATTTTACACTTTCTAATCTGTCTTTACTTTTTTAATGGATTTTTCGAAAATATAATGAAAATAGTTTCCCATTTCCAATTCATCCTTATTATATCACATTTTAGAATGATTCTTAAGGAAAGCATGATAGTTGAAATAAGCAACATCAGTATTGTAAAAGCGGCTCTATAATATTTGTAGTGGGTAAATCCCCTATAGATATTATGGAGCCTATTTTGTTGTAGAAAAAAAGTCCCATAAG
>CAJNBY010000009.1 GCA_905221125.1 bacterium
AGGCTCGGTAGCTCAGTTGGTAGAGCAATGGATTGAAGCTCCATGTGTCGGCGGTTCGATTCCGTCTCGCGCCATTTATATATTTTGGAAGGGTAGCGAAGAGGCTAAACGCGGCGGACTGTAAATCCGCTCCTTCGGGTTCGGGGGTTCGAATCCCTCCCCTTCCATTTTACGGGCATAGTTTAAAGGTAGAACTAAGGTCTCCAAAACCTTCAGTGTGGGTTCAATTCCTACTGCCCGTGTTAATAGAATTATGGCGGGTGTGGTGAAGTGGTTAACACACCAGATTGTGGCTCTGGCATGCGTGGGTTCGATCCCCATCACTCGCCTATTTTATATTATTGGGGTATAGCCAAGCGGTAAGGCAAGGGACTTTGACTCCCTCATGCGTTGGTTCGAATCCAGCTACCCCAGTTACTATTTGCCGGCGTGGCGGAATTGGCAGACGCGCTGGACTCAAAATCCAGTGTCCGCAAGGACGTGCCGGTTCGACCCCGGCCGCCGGTATAGTATAGAGCTAGGAACGTAGTTAATCTTCGTTCCTTTTTTGTATTATTTTTGGTATAATAATAGTTATTCAAATTTTATTTAGATTAAGAAAGAGTAGGATAGTATGTCTCGGTCTATCGATTTATTAAAACATCGGTATTTGAAAAATATTAAAGAAAATCCTGAATTGTTTGTCGGGATTGAGCTGGAATATCCTGTTGCAAATTTAGAAGGACTTGCTACAGATGTTGAAGTTATAAAAGATTTATTTCATTATTTACTTTCTGCTTTGGATTTCACTGTAGAAAAGGTAGATGATTTTGGAAATCCTATTCAGTTAGTGGATCCGATAAGTCAGGATGCTATTTTATTTGAAGTTTCTTATACAACGATTGAGTTTGCATTTGGTAAGGCTGAAACGATTCAAGAGGTCGAAAATCGTTTCAATAATTATATGAATGTAATTCAGAGAAAATTAGGCGAATCTAATCATGCTATTGTTGGCTGTGGAATTCATCCTAACTGGGATAAAAATGAGAATTGCCCAGTAGCTTACCCACGCTATCAGATGTTGATGGATTATTTGAATTTGAGTAGAAATGTTGCTAAATCAGATTTACATCATTTCCCTGAATATGGTGCTTTTATCTGTGGGAGTCAGGTTCAGTTGGATATTTCAAAATCCAACTACTTACGGGTGATTAATGCTTTTACCCAAATTGAAGCAGCTAAGGCTTACTTATTTGCAAACTCTGAGTTTTCGGGTGCGGATTGGGATACGAAAATTTCTAGGGATATTTTCTGGGAAGACTCTATGCATGGTATTTATTCAGAGAATGTTGGGGTTAATGCTAGACTATTTGATGATGAAGATGATTTTTTTGACTATCTAGATCATTCTGCAATTTTTACTGCAGAACGTGATGGGCAGACCTATTATTTTTATCCTATTCAGGTAAGGGACTATTTAGCTACGCCTGAAATCCAGGCATTTGCTCTTAATGGGGATGAGGTTATTATTTCTCCCCAAGAGAAAGATTTTGAAACTCATCGTAGTTATCAGTACCAAGACTTAACGACTCGAGGAACGGTTGAGTTTCGTAGTGTGTGTACTCAGCCTCTTGATAGGACTTTTGCTTCCGCAGCTTTTCACTTGGGATTAGTAGTTCATTTAGACAAGTTAGAAGCTTACTTAGAAACAGCACCTTTCTTTAAAGTATTTGGTAGAAATTACAAATTTTTAAGGCGACAATTTTCTAAGAAAAAGCTTACAGATGAGGAGAAAACTGCGATTATAGAGTTTTCAAAAGATTTACTCTTGCAAGCTGATGAAGGACTGAAGATGAGAAATAAGCAAGAAACGACCTATTTACAGCCTTTGAAAGAAGAATTGGGGCTATAATTTCTCTTACAAAGGGAGAATTTTCTGAAAAATCATGATATAATGGAAGAGACTATAGATAAAGGATAGAGAGTAATGACATTAGTTTATCAATCAACGCGTGATGCCAACAATACAGTAACTGCCAGCCAAGCAATTTTGCAAGGTTTGGCGACGGACGGTGGTTTGTTTACACCGCTTACTTATCCAAAGGTAGATTTGGATTTTGAAACATTAAAAGATGCTTCTTACCAAGAAGTGGCTAAATTAGTTTTATCAGCATTTTTAGATGACTTTACAGCTGAAGAGTTGGACTACTGTATCAACAATGCCTACGATAGCAAGTTTGATACTCCAGCTATCGCACCATTAGTGAAATTAGACGGGCAATACAATCTGGAGCTTTTCCATGGTTCAACAATTGCTTTTAAGGATATGGCCTTGTCTATTTTGCCATACTTTATGACAACAGCTGCTAAGAAGCATGGTTTGGAGAACAAGATTGTCATCTTAACAGCGACATCTGGTGATACTGGGAAAGCTGCTATGGCAGGGTTTGCGGATGTTCCTGGTACTGAGATTATCGTCTTTTATCCAAAGGATGGTGTCAGCAAGGTACAAGAGTTGCAAATGACCACTCAGACTGGCGACAATACTCATGTTATCGCTATTGATGGTAACTTTGATGATGCCCAAACTAATGTGAAGCATATGTTTAACGATGTAGCCCTTCGTGAAAAGTTGGCTACCAATAAACTGCAATTTTCATCAGCTAACTCTATGAATATTGGCCGTTTGGTGCCACAGATTGTCTACTATGTTTATGCTTACGCTCAGTTGGTTAAGACTGGTGAGATTGTGGCTGGTGATAAGGTCAACTTCACAGTACCAACAGGAAACTTTGGAAATATCTTGGCTGCCTTTTATGCTAAGCAAATTGGTCTGCCAGTTGGTAAATTAATCTGTGCTTCAAATGACAACAATGTTTTGACAGACTTCTTCAAGACACGTGTTTACGACAAGAAACGTGAGTTTAAAGTCACAACTAGTCCATCTATGGATATCTTAGTATCTTCAAACTTGGAGCGTCTCATTTTCCACCTTTTAGGAAATGATGCGGTTAAGACGGCTGAACTCATGAATGCCTTGAATACACAAGGACAATATGAATTGACAGATTTTGATGCTGAGATTCTGGAGCTCTTTGCGGCTGAATATGCGACTGAGGAAGAAACAGCATTAGAAATCAAGCGTGTTTATCAAACAGATGCCTATATTGAGGATCCACATACGGCGGTTGCCTCAGCAGTGTATAGAAAATACCAAGCGTCTACTGGCGATGTGACTAAGACAGTGATTGCTTCAACAGCGAGTCCATACAAGTTCCCAGTGGTTGCAGTAGAAGCTGTAACTGGAAAATCAGGGCTTGGCGACTTTGAAGCCTTGGCTCAATTACATGAAATCTCAGGAGTGGCTGTGCCACCAGCAGTTGATGGCCTTGAAACAGCGCCGGTTCGTCACAAGACAACTGTGGCAGCTGCTGACATGCAAGCAGCGGTTGAGGCTTATCTAGGGCTTTAAGACAGAGGGAGTAAACTCGGTTGGGAAACCAACTGAGTTTCTTTTCATCAGGAGGAGAGATTGTTTAAGAAAAATAAAGACATTCTTAATATTGCCTTACCAGCTATGGGTGAAAACTTTTTGCAGATGCTCATGGGAATGGTGGACAGTTATTTGGTTGCTCATTTAGGATTGATAGCTATTTCAGGTGTTTCAGTAGCTGGTAATATTATCACCATTTATCAGGCGATTTTCATTGCTCTGGGGGCAGCTATTTCTAGTGTTATTTCAAAAAGTTTGGGTCAGAAGAATCAGTCTAAGCTAGCCTATCATGTGACTGAGGCGTTAAAAATTACTTTACTATTAAGTTTCCTTTTAGGAGCTTTGTCTATCTTCGCTGGACAAGAGATGATAGGACTTTTGGGAACTGAGCAGGCTGTGGCCGAGAGTGGTGGACTCTACTTATCTTTGGTAGGCGGATCGATTGTTCTCTTGGGCTTGATGACGAGTCTAGGTGCCTTGATTCGTGCAACGCATAATCCGCGTCTGCCTCTTTATGTCAGCCTCTTGTCAAATGCCTTGAATATTCTCTTTTCCAGTCTAGCTATTTTTGTACTGGATATGGGGATAGCGGGTGTTGCTTGGGGGACTATTCTGTCTCGTTTGGTTGGTCTTGTGATTTTGTGGTCACAATTAAAACTGCCTTATACGAAACCGACTTTTGGTTTAGATAAGGAACTGTTGACCTTGGCTTTACCAGCAGCTGGAGAGCGACTTATGATGCGGGCTGGAGATGTAGTGATCATTGCCTTGGTCGTTTCTTTTGGGACGGAGGCAGTGGCTGGAAATGCGGTCGGAGAAGTCTTGACCCAGTTTAACTATATGCCTGCCTTTGGTGTGGCTACGGCAACGGTTATGCTGGTGGCTCGAGCAGTTGGGGAGGAGGATTGGAAAAGAGTCGCTAGTTTGAGCAAGCAAACCTTTTGGCTTTCTCTGTTTCTCATGTTGCCCTTGACCTTCAGTATCTATGCCTTAGGAATACCACTGACTCATCTCTATACGACTGATCCTCTGGCGGTGGAGGCTAGTGTGCTAGTGACACTTTTTTCACTACTTGGTACTCCCATGGCGACAGGGACAGTTATTTATACGGCAGTTTGGCAGGGTTTGGGGAATGCTCGGCTTCCCTTTTATGCGACAAGTATAGGAATGTGGTGTATCCGCATTGGGACAGCCTATCTGATGGGAATTGTTCTTGGTTGGGGTTTGCCTGGTATTTGGGCCGGAACTCTTTTGGATAATGGTTTTCGTTGGTTATTTCTACGCTACCGTTACCAGCGTTATATGAGCTTGAAAGGATAGGAAATGCAAAAAACAGCTTTTATTTGGGATTTAGACGGGACTTTATTGGACTCTTACGAAGCGATTTTATCAGGGATTGAGGAGACTTTTGCTCAGTTTTCCATTCCTTATGATAAGGAGAAAGTGAGAGAGTTTATCCTCAAGTATTCGGTGCAGGATTTGCTTGTGCAGATGGCAGAAGAGAGAAAACTGGATGTGGGAGTGCTAAATCAGGTGCGTGCCCAGAGTTTGGCTGAAAAGAATGCCCAGGTAGTCTTAATGCCAGGTGCGCGTGAGGTGTTGGCTTGGGCAGACCAAGTAGGGATTCGGAACTTTGTTTACACTCATAAGGGAGACAATGCTTTTGCCATTCTAAGAGACTTGGGGTTGGAATCCTATTTTACAGAGATTTTAACCAGTCAGAGTGGCTTTGCGCGGAAGCCAAGTCCAGAAGCGGCTACTTATCTGTTAGACAAGTATCAGCTGAATCCTGATAACACCTATTATATAGGGGATCGGACTCTGGATGTGGAATTTGCTCAGAATAGTGAGATTCAAAGCATTAATTTTTTGGAGTCATCTTATGAAGGCAATCATAGGATTCAAAAACTAGCAGATATTCCTTACATTTTTGGGGATTAGGAACGATAAGATTGTGTCAGTTTTGTGACAGAGACCTAACAAACTATTTCAAGTAATCGAGTTTGTTACAATGAATAGACAGTTCTGTTAAATAGGCCCGGGAGGGCTTTTTTTCTGCATTTTTTGTGTTATGATAGACAGGTACTCATTTGAAAGGAATTTGAAAGAATGAAGAAAAGAATATTATTAGCGTCAACAGTAGCCTTGTCATTTGCCCCAGTATTGGCAACTCAAGCAGAAGAAGTTCTTTGGACTGCACGTAGTGTTGAGTAAATCCAAAACGATTTGACTAAAACGGACAATAAAACAAGTTATACAGTTCAGTATGGTGATACTTTGAGCAACATTGCAGAAGCCTTGGGTGTAGATGTCACAGTTCTTGCGAATTTGAATAAAATCACTAATATGGACTTGATTTTCCCAGAAACTGTTTTGACAACGACTGTCAATGAAGCAGAAGAAGTAACAGAAGTTGAAATCCAAACTCCTCAAGCAGACTCTAGTGAAGAAGTGACAACTGCGACAGCAGATTTGACAACCAATCAAGTGACCGTTGATGATCAAACTGTTCAGGTTGCAGACCTTTCTCAACCGATTGCAGAGGCTCCAAAAGCGGTAGAAGCTCCAAGCACAAAAGAAGTAGCATCATATTCAGAAGTTGCAGAGACAGTGACTGCTTCAGAAGACGTGGCATCATCTACAAACACTTCTACTTCAACGGAGCAAACAGCCGAAACAATCAGTCCATTTGAAGAAGCAGCTCCTCAGGTAACGACTCTAGCTGAGAAAGAGGAAACTCAAGCAAACCCACAAGCTGCTTCAACAGTGGAAGCAACTACAACTCCAGTAGAAGAAAAAGTAACGGAAACAACTGCAACAAGTTCAGAAGAAGCAAAAGAATCATCATCAAGTGAAGCTACACCAGCAGTTTCTACTTATCAACCGGAAGTGACAAAAACAGCTTCAACAACTTACGCGGCTCCAGCTGCACCTGATTATGCTGGACTTGCAGTAGCAAAATCTGAAAATGCAGGCCTTCAACCACAAACGGCTGCCTTTAAAGAAGAAATTGCTAACTTGTTTGGCATCACATCCTTTAGTGGTTACCGTCCAGGAGACAGTGGAGATCACGGAAAAGGTTTGGCTATCGACTTTATGGTACCAGAAGGTTCAGAACTAGGGGATAAGATTGCGGAATACGCTATTCAAAATATGGCCAGCCGTGGCATTAGTTATATCATCTGGAAACAACGTTTCTATGCTCCATTCGATAGTAAATATGGACCAGCTAATACTTGGAATCCAATGCCAGACCGTGGTAGCGTGACAGAAAACCACTATGATCACGTTCACGTTTCAATGAATGGATAAACCAGACTTGGTAATATCATTTTGACGAATGAGATCTAGCTTTCGTGATAGGAAGCGAGTCTCGTTCGTTTTTTGTTTGTCAATTTGAATGGAAAATGGAGAGTCACCATCTTGTAATGACTCAAGCATAATTATTGCAATCCATTTTACTTTGTATTATAATTGATTAGTCAACTATTGATAAGTCAATAGAAAGGGATAAGAAATGATAGAGATTCAAGATTTACTGTATCAACTACGATTGTCTGAGCAAGCGAGCACGCAATTGTTTGAAAAAAGGCTTGGGATTAGTTTGACACGGTATCAGATTTTATTGTTTTTGCTGGAGAATTCTCCCTGTAATCAAATGGCGGTTCAGGAGCGTTTGAAGATTGATCAGGCTGCTTTGACACGGCATTTCAAGATTTTGGAAAAGGAAGGTTTGGTGGAGCGCCATCGCAATCCTGAAAATCAGCGGGAAGTCTTGGTAGAGGCTACGAAGTATGCCAAGGAGCAGTTAGTGGTGAATCCTCCTCTGAAGCATATCAAGGTTCAGGAAGCGATGGAAAGTATCTTAACAGAGTCTGAGAGAACAGAACTCAGTCGTTTATTAAATAAATTGGTTTTGGGTATTGAAAATATAGAGATTTAAGGAGAAATAGATGTCAATTATTACAATCATTTTAGCAACGATCGTTGCTTTGGAGCATTTTTACATTTTTTATTTGGAAAGTATTGCAACGCAATCAGATGCGACTAGTCGTGTCTTTAATATGGAAAAGGAAGAACTGGCTCGTCCGTCGGTAAGCTCACTGTTCAAAAATCAAGGGATTTATAACGCTCTGCTAGGAGTCTTTCTCTTGTATGGGATTTATTTCTCACAGAATTTAGAAATTGTGACGATTTTTGTCTTATTTGTGATTGGGGCTGCGGCTTATGGCTCTCTCACAGCAGATAAGAAAATTATTTTGAAGCAAGGTGGACCAGCTATTTTGGCCTTGATTAGTATTTTACTCTTTAAATAAGTTCATACTCTTCGAAAATCTCTTCAAACCACGTCAGTTTTATCTGCAACCTCAAAGCTGTGCTTTGAGCAACCTGCGGCTAGCTTCCTAGTTTGCTCTTTGATTTTCATTGAGTATCAGAGACCAAACCTAGCCTCGCTAGTCCTTTTTACTCCAGAATAAGGGAAATATGTTATACTTGTTTTTAAGAAAAGAGTCTCATTGAATTGGTTGTAAGGAGCTATAAATGAAAGTATTAGTGACAGGTTTTGAGCCCTTTGGAGGGGAAAAGGTCAATCCAGCCTTGGAGGCAATTAAAGGTTTACCAGCTAAAATCCATGGTGCTGAGATCCGTTGGCTAGAAGTGCCAACAGTCTTTCACAAATCGGCCCATGTATTGGAAGAAGAAATGAACCGTTATCAACCTGACTTTGTCCTTTGTATTGGTCAAGCAGGTGGAAGATCTAGTTTGACGCCAGAACGAGTGGCCATTAATCAAGACGATGCACGCATTCCTGATAATGAAGGAAATCAACCGATTGACCTTCCTATTCGTCCAGATGGTGCTCCTGCCTACTTTAGTAGTCTACCGATTAAAGCAATGGTTCAAGCTATAAAAAAAGAGGGATTGCCGGCCTCTGTTTCCAATACGGCAGGGACTTTTGTTTGCAATCATTTGATGTATCAGGCCCTCTATTTGGTAGAAAAGAAATTTCCACATGTTAAGGCAGGTTTTATGCATATTCCTTATATGATGGAACAGGTGGTGAATCGACCGACTACCCCAGCTATGAGTTTAGTGGATATTAGGCGAGGGATAGAAGCGGCAATCGGCGCCATTATCGAACATGGAGATCAGGACCTCAAGTTGGTAGGCGGAGAAACTCATTGATAGAAAAAAGCTTGAGGGAAAACCTTCAAGCTTTTGGACGTTTTCGAGCCAGTACTGCTCGGTAGAAAATTATTTTATTGATTTGAATGTAGGGCAGGAGTGAGAAACTAGCAATTCCAAAGGTAATCCAATTGAGGAAGTACCAAGGAAGGAGTTGTAAGTCTAGGACAAAACGCTGAAACTTGTAACCTTTCATCAGGAAACGGCTGGTTTTAAGGATTTGTCCTGGTTTAGCTTGTCCCAAGTCTAGTGTGTCACAGAGGAGAAATTCTACCTGTGAATAGGCATAGTATTGTGGAATATAGAGACTATTTCCTATAATCATCAAGAAAATACTTGCTAGAACGTAAAGACCAAAGATCATGAGGAAACTTTCCGTTTCAACTGACGTGAGATCCAGATTAGGAAACTCAGGATGAAGGACAACGAATTTCTTTGCTAAAAAGCTACTGTAAAAGAGGAAGTAAATCCCAAGCAAGCTAGGAATGCTCCATAAGAAGAGATAGAAGCGTTTGAGAAGGAGAGTCAAAAAGGTTTGTGAAAAGTGCTCTTCGCCAAAGAGAGCGAGACTATTTTTGACGGATAGTTCTGTATCAGGATTCTTGATGAGTTTCAGCGTTGTATAAACTGAACTAGTCAGGAGAATCGTTCCGATAAAGGAGACGAATAGTGGAAAAAGGTAGGCTTGGAATACATGACCAAGAACGCTTAAAAAGGATTGCTCTAAAATAGACTCGTTGATGCGCTCTAAGGGATTAAGGAAGCCAGACAAGATGACCAGCATGCTAGGTAAGAGATAGACGAGAAAGAGGCGGGGATTTTCAGCTTGAAATTGTCTGGCCTGCAGACGAATGGTTTTTAAATCAATTTTGGGGTATTTCATTCTCTCATTATACCATAAATAGTACATAGCTTGCTAATCGTTTGAAATCAGTGGGTTTCTAGCGTGTTAAGTAAAAGTGAATACGAAATTGAATACGACACTACTTTTAGCTGGAGCGGATGAAATCCATGAGCTGATTAACGACTTCAACACGTTGATTATCGTTGATGTGGGTATACATATCAAGGGTAGTTTGAACATTATTATGGCCTAATCTGTCCGAAATAATTTTGGCTGTAACACCAGCTTCAAATAGGAGAGAAGCATGTGTATGTCTAAACCCGTGAGGCGAGATTTTTTTAAGATTATTGTGTTTACGAAAGAATCTTAAAAGTTTCACTTTCATAGTTGCAGCTAAAAGCCATCCCCCGCTATTGTTCGTAAAAATATAATTCGAATTATGTTTATAAGGCACACCAGCCTGGAAATATTCTTTTATTTGCTGACGTTTCCAGAGTTTTAATACATTCAGAGTTTCATCATCTAAAGTGATAACCCTCTTACTCCTTTTGGTTTTAGGATCCTGAACAGTTTGCTTGTCATCAATTACGACAGCTGTACGAGAAATACTTAACAGCTTATTTTCAAAGTCAACATCTGACCACATGAGTCCGATAGCTTCTCCAGTTCTCAATCCTGAAAAAGCGAGTAAGTGAAAAAAAGTGTAGTCTACGAAATTACAATTTGCTTTGTAAATTTGTAGAAAATCTGTCAACTCCTGCTTTGTATAGTAGTTTTCTTTGGTCTTTAAGGGCCTATTTTTAGGCTTGATAATCTTGTCTAAGGGATTTGACTTAATGATGTCAATAGAAGTAGCATACTTGAAAATACGGCTAATGACAGAGTAGTAGTTGGCATAGAGGATATAGCGATTACTTAACTTTATAGCAACCTTCTGACAATAAGCGACACTGATCTGCTGGATTTTCATATCTGTAAAATACAAGTCAATCATAACATCAAGCTTATCCTTGACATTCTGATAAGTTGTGGGTTTTACAGTGTTTTTATAGCTATCAAGCCATAATTCAGCAACTTCAGCGAATGTAGGGTTCTGGAAATCTTCATTGTTTGAAAAACCATTCTCTTCTACATCTAAGAGAAGATCACGTTCGGCCGCCTTGGCCTCTTTAATGGTTTTAAACCCACGTCGTGTTGTGCGTTTTTCTTTTCCAGTAGCAGGGTCTATGCCCAGGTATGTTTGAAAGAGATATCTAGTCTCTCCTTTTTTTGTAAGGTATTTTTTTATCATAAAAAGTCCTTTCTTTTCGATTGCTTGCCCGCATAGTTGAAAAGGTGTAGAACTTATGATAAACTATAGTTGTATTTTTTTATCATCCTTTCCATTGCTTGCTTGATGGAAAGTTGAATCCTCACACTCAAAGATTGCCGTCGGAGAGTGTGGGGATTTTTTTATTTAATTATTTACTTTGACTTTCATCGATTTATTGACGATACCACTTTCTTCTGCAAGTGTTGTGTTATCTTCCGCTTTCACATATAGATGAGGCGAGTTAGCATAACTCAAATCATATCCATTTTCTATTGCCCAATTTTTAAAAGTGCTTTCTTTAATTTGGTACAGTTTGTCAGCGATTTGTTGAATTTCTACCTTAGAGTAATATTTGACATCTTGAGGAAGATACAAGTAGATGACATTGTTGCCTACTGGTTTAGTTATAATCTGATAACCTGTATCTCCTAGCTGGTTATTGATTTCGGTAGTCAAATGGTTAGCAAATTCTGTGTTAGATGCTTCTGTATATTCAGGTCCATCATTTTTTGTTTTTTGGGATGACTTCGCTTTACTTTTTGATTTACTACCTTTCTCTTCTTTTGAATTTTCCGTGCTTTCGGAACTCTCAGATGAAGATGATGAGGTGACCTCTGTTGTAGCTGGTTTTGTGTTTTCAGTTTTAGTTTCAGTATTTTTAGATGGGTTCTTTGAAAGACTATTTATCACACTAATAGCCAAGAAAGCAATTAGTACCCAGAACCATACTCTTTTATAAATTGGCTTAGAATTTTTTCTTTTGTTTATGTTTCTTTTGTTTATATTTCTTTTGTTCATGTTTTTTCTCCTTTTAATTTTCAATTGGCATGAAGTTTCCGACTATTTTTCCAATGATTCTCGGATCTTCTTCATATGGTGCGAATTTATCTTTATATTTGTTATTGATAGAGACGAGTCTTAGACCGTCTTTTTCTTTATAGACTTTCTTGATATAAGTTTGGCCATCCCAATCAACTGCATAAACGGCACCATCGTAGTCAAATCCTGTTTCTTTGATAAGAACGACCTCTCCATTCATATACTTAGGTTCCATTGAATCTCCGAAAACCCAAGAAGCAAAATCGTGGTCTAGGTCTTTGTCATAAAAAACAGTGTCATAGTTCCCATCGTTGAAGTATGAAAAGCCAGTACCAGCTGAAAGTTTTTCATATACCTTGTATTCAAATAAGTCTTCCTCTAATGAAATAACTTTGTTAGACTGCTCGCGCAATTGGTTTTCTGTAAAATCTAAAACCTTTTGTTTTCTAGGAGCAGTAAGCTTTACAGCTTTTTCAGTTATTTTCTGAACAAGAGGGGAAGTAGGTATCTTCAGTTCTTGGACAGGGGTATCGTCTGACATGGGAACATTATATCCCATTAACCAAGCTTCAGAGACACCCAATGTTTTAGACAATAAAACAAGTTTATCTTGATCAGGAGAAGATTTTCCTGAAACGTATTGTGACAAAGCACTCTTACCCATTTTGATACCAAGTTCTTTTTGAAGTGGTAAAGAACTATTCAAGATATCTACTTGTCTAAGATTTCTTTCAGACAGAATTTGTTTTAGTCGTAAAGATGTTGTAATTTTCATATTTAACACTCCGTTCTTAATTGTAATTATATATCTATTTGAACAAAAGTTCAAGAGAAAAAACAAAAAGTTCAAAAAAAATAAACTTAGGTATTGACAAGCCAAAAAATAAGGAGTAGAATTATAATCACAAAAGTTCAAATAACTTGAACAAAAGGTAGAAAGGAGAATAAATGAAATTTGATTATTCAAAATTGAATGGAAGAATTACTGAAATTTTTAATAGCCGGAAAAAATTCGCTAAAGCTATGAAACTTTCAGAACGAAGTATTTCACTTAAATTAAATAATCAGCGTTATTGGAAAAACAACGAAATTACAATAGCTTGTGATCTCTTACTTATTCCAGATAACCAAATAGGAGATTATTTTTTTAAACCTGAAGTTCAAGAAACTTGAACTAAATAAAACTAGAAAGGGACATTATGAACAACGCAGCGCAAAAAGTAACACGGATTGACAAAGATGCCTGGGATATCGCTACAGAGTTGGCGAACGAGTACGGAGTATCTATTTGTCACATCATCAGCGAGAGCGTCCGCTACTGTGCAGAGAATGCCGAATTTAAGGAGATGGATGTTGTCGTTAAACGATTGGTAGTCGGCAGTAAGGTGCTGGAGTAGGAATATGAGCATTGATTTATTATCAGCAAAAGTAGTTATGGATGAAGAAATACTAGCTAGTATAGATAACTCATTCGGTCCGATGGTGGAAGGATATACCAAAGACCAAAAAATAAAATTTGTTTTGAACTTTAGCAGAGCTTTGACAATTGCTAGATTTTTAAATGAAAATCCAGATGTCCTTGAAAAATGGCGTAATATTTGCGGAATGATTTTAAAGAAGGCACAGGAGTAATTCACAAACTCAACAATTTAAAGAAAGGAATACTATGAACGAAATTTTTAATTTTCACGGGCATGAAGTCCGTACTTTGACAATTGATAATGAACCATGGTTTGTGGGAAAAGATGTCGCAGACATCTTAGGATATGCTAAACCTCTGGACGCAATTTCTCGGCACGTTGATGAAGATGACTCCGTGAAATACGGACTCACCGACAATTTAGGCAGAACACAAAATACTATCATCATCAATGAATCTGGTCTCTACTCTCTTATTCTTTCAAGTAAGCTTCCGCAAGCCAAAGAGTTCAAGCGTTGGGTGACATCAGAGGTCTTGCCAGCTATTCGTAAGCAGGGCGGATTTATCCGTGAGGATTTGGACGAGGATGCCTTCATCGCTCTCTTCACTGGCCAGAAGAAATTGCGTGAGCAACAGGCTACCATGCTGGAAGATATTGACTATCTTAAGAGTGAGCAACCGATTCATCCAAGCTATGCTCAGTCGCTACTGAAGAAGCGCAAGGCCCGTGTCGTGGCTTGCTTAGGTGGTATTGATAGTCCAGCTTATGCGGATAAGATTTTTGCTCAGTCAGTATTTAGACAAGCTGAGATTGATTTTAAAGACCACTTCAACATTAGTCGCTATGACTTGCTACCGAAGAAGTTTGCAGAAGCTGCTCTTGCTTACTGGATGACGTGGGAGCCAAGCACTAATACCAAGATGAAGATTATGGAGCTGAACGCTTTTAGTCAAGCGTAGGGAGGGGAAAATGAGACCAAGACGATATCCGTATAGTGGAAAAAAAGAGTCCACCTTTGTAAAGGTAGACCCTGAGTTAGTAGAAAAACTTTTAAGACCACATAGCTTTACTATTGATTCCGAAAGTTTGACAACTACTTTGGACGCGAAGAAAATTAGTTGTCGCTCTTTAGGATTCCAAGCTCTAGCATGGAATTTACCAAACTAACAATGGTGCTTTTAGAAGTTGATTTTGACACATATTCAATGATATTGACAATATGTTGAGCTTGTTCAGTATTGATACCGAGATCTAACGAATTTAATTCAGTTACAACGTATTCTATTAGTTGATTGTTTGAATTAAAATTTTGATCTATGTGTTTTGAGGCAACTTCCATAAATTTATTAGAATCCATATTACATCTCCTTTCTATGGGAATTTTGACTAAAACGGTGAGAGGTCCTAGTCAAGAGTATTATAGCAATTTAGGAGGATATTACATCAGTCTTGAGACTGATATAGGAGGTTGAATGGAAGATAAAATCATTGAACTTGCTGATTACTTTATCAGCGAATCGACAACGTACAGAGAAGCTAAGATAGCGTGTGAGAAGCTATTTAGACAAGTGAGCCATGAGATAGAACTCAGAGCGATGGAAAGTAAAACAGTTTGACAACAACGCAAAAAGCACCTGACGGTAATCAGGCGCATACTTAAATAATTTAAACCATTATATCACAAAAATGCTTGCCCGCATAGTTGAGAGGATGTAAAAAATGGAAGGTATAACGCTACAATTACGATTGGATGGCGAAAGTGCCGAATTGTTCACGAATCAATTGTTGGCCTTTGCTGAAAAGCAGGTCAAGGAGCAGTTAGAGAATGATCGCATGCCAATCAATCAGCAGGCTTTGATGAAGAAGTTTGGCTTCACTCATGGCTATATTAAGAAGTTAGAACGTAAAGGCTTAAGATTTCGTAAGCAAGGGAAAGATATCATGTACGATGTCAATGATGTTTATGAGATTTTGGAATTAGAAAAAGAAGTACGAAAATTAAGAGCATAAGGAGATAAAAATGTTTGAACCACCGATTTTAGACCAGCTGATGGGGGTTGGAGCCTTGCTGATTGGATTTGCAGGGCTTTGCCGTCATATCAAATTGCAAGAGGAGCGTAAGGAAAAAGAAAGACGAGAAGAGCAAGAATTTGCGTCTATGATTGTCCAAGGGTATAACCATGCTTACGAACGTGGTAGAGAGGACAAATGGCAAGAAATCCGCAAGAACATCCGTCGGGAGTTCAAAGGCTTTACGTTTGATAATGAACCGCCTGTAGGCTTGCGCCCAGAACCTCTGGCATTGCCAGAGCCGAAACAGTCTGCAATCAGATTTTTGTAATGAGGAGGTCAGGAAATGGAAGAATTGATTGAATGGCTGGATCAGGAAATCCAACTAAACAAAGATGTCATCGCCTCCAACCAAGAAAGTTCATACTTTAACCTCTTTGTAGAAGAGGAAATCAAGACGATTGAACTCATCAAAGAATATCTAACGGACTATAAAAAACTAGCTAAGGACTATCGTTATGTGGAGCTTAAAAATAAGCTGCTAAAGATTGAAAAAATGGAGCTGGAAGACAGGTACATCTATGAGGATATGCGGATGAAGTATCGTGCGAACCGCAGGAAGTGGGGTGCTAGGTATGTCTGAAATCAAGTGGATAAAAATCACAACAGATATTTTTGACGATGAAAAGATTTGTCTGATTGATGCCTTGCCTGATCCTGACGCCATTCTAGTGATATGGTTCAAAATTTTGACACTTGCTGGGAAACATAACAGTAGTGGATTGTTGATGATGACTGATAAGGTTCATTATACTGATGAAATGTTAGCTACTATTTTTCGTAGACCATTGAATACTGTCAGAATGGCTTTGGGAGTATTTGAACAGTTCGGGATGATTGAGATTATTGACGGTGTCATCACTTTGCCTAATTGGGAAAAGCATCAAAATATTGACGGAATGGAGAAAATCAAGGAACAAACACGTAACCGTGTAGCAAAATACCGTAAAAAACAGAAAAATCTCGCTCTTGGTAACGTTACAGGTAACGTTACAGTAACGGACGGTAACGTACTAGAAGAAGATAAGAATAAGAATAGATTAGATAAAGATAAGAAAAGAATAACTACTACTAATAGTAGTGGTAGTGAAGAAAATATCTTAGAACTTTTTCAATCTGAATTTCGCAGACTCTTATCTGGATTTGAGATTGAAGAAATCAACCATCTACTAAATGAGAATGATGTGGATTTGGTAAAGGAAGCACTGAAGACTGCTATTAACTCAGGAAAGCCTAATATCAAATATATAGGTGGCATTTTAAGAAATTGGCAGATGAACAATGTCACGACTGTTGAGCAGGTTCGCCAATGCGAAAAGAAAAACAAGGATAAGAAAGAAGAACAGGAGGCCAAGGACGAATGGGGGTACTAGAACTAATTGAGCAATTCGAGATAGACTACTATCCGTTAAGCTACGAGAAGAAAATTCTTTTAGCCAACCAGCCAATTCATCAAGTGATTGCCTGCTTGTCTGAAATGGCCAGCTGGCAGGAATGTGGAGGTCGGCTAGTATGGTAGACAATGTATTTGAGGAAATCGCCTTATCTTATCGCAGGAATACAGAACAGCAGGAAGAGCTTTGCGAAAAGCACAACATTCCTTTGATAAAGATATTGAGAACTGAGAGTGTTGTGTGCCGTATGTGTGAATCTGAGCGAATCCATGAAGAGAATCAAGCAAGGGTTAATGAACTGGCCAACGCTGAGAATGAGCGAGAGAGGAAATACTATCTTGAGAAGTTCTCTCTTTATGATGAGGTTTTGAAAAATGCGACTTTTGACAATTTTGAGACCCCAACCGAAAAAGAAGCAGAAAAGCTAGCTTTTGCGAAGAGGATTTATCGCGAATGGTCTGAGGGTGCTAGGAACAACATCGTGCTACAAGGAGAACCTGGGACAGGCAAGAGCCATTTAGCATTTGCTATGGTCAAAGCTTTATCTGAGTACACGAAAGAGATTGCTATTTTCATCAACGTGACTGATTTGATGATGAAGATTAAAGCTGATTTTAGTCAGGAAGAGTTCCTGGTCAATAAAATTGCGAGTACTAAGTTTTTGGTTTTGGATGATTTGGGTATGGAGAAGGATAGTGAGTGGTCGTTTACTATTCTCTACAATATCCTGAATAAGCGTTCAAATACAATCATTACTACGAATTTAATTTCTGCTGATATTCAGAAACGATATGGCAGGCCCTTCATGTCTAGACTGATGAAGGGTGTGGATAAAGACCATTTGATGGTTTTCAACGACTTGACAAACAAGCGGAAGCAATATTTTTAGAATGGAGGTGGCTGATGTTTATTTTAAAACATGGGACGAGAGAGGATAAGCCATTCTTGAGGTCTGCAATTATCGGTGTGACTGGCTTGGACATTTCATGTTCAGAGGAGAAGAAAGCCTTGCGGTTTGTTTCTCGGGCGGCAGCATTACAGGTTGGCAAGGCGTTAAGGGGTTCCTTTGGAAACTTCTACCCGGTCGAGGTGGAGTGATGTTAAATCTTTACTTCGTCTACAACGGGCACTGCAAGTTTTACCTTGGGTCGTTTGACAATGTCGATGATCTCATTGAACAGATGGAAAATCATCAGTGGGCTTTCTCGGCTATCACTCATCCAAGGTTTCAGAAGCACATTGGTCAGCGGACGACACGGTTTGACTACGGTGCTAAGGATTGTTACTATTTAGCGACTTTTTCAGGAGGAGAAAAATGACTAAAAATATTTTAATGGATTTAGCATTTGAGAATTTTCACAAATGTATGGGAATTACTGATTGGAAAGAGTCTGATGAAGTAATTCTTGTTAGCTCGGCTAACAAAGAACAAATTGAGTCAGATGAAAGTTACCGTTCAGACGGAAAATGTAATTATCTTGGCAAACGAATTTGTATCTTCTGTGAACAAGTGAAGAAAAATAATTACATTACACTACATAAATCTATGTTAGAAAAAATTATTAAGACAATGGAATTATTTACAGATGCAGAACAAATGAAGGGAGAAGAAAATGATTGAACTTTTTAAAGAATTTGGAATGGCTATTCTGTGGTTATTTCTCGGCTACTTAGTCGGGGAACGTGCAGCAAGAAAGGACAAGAAAGATGATCAATAATGTTACGTTGGTGGGTCGCTTGACGAAAGACCCTGAATTGAAATATACGCCGTCGAATGTGGCGGTTGCAACTTTTACTCTGGCAGTCAATCGGAACTTCAAGGGAGCAAATGGCGAGCGAGAGGCGGACTTCATCAACTGTATGATGTGGCGAAAGCAGGCGGAGTTGTTTGCCGAATGGTGCAAGAAGGGCAATCTGGTCGGTGTGACTGGTCGCATCCAGACAAGGAACTATGAGAACCAAGAAGGACGCAGAGTCTATCTGACCGAGGTGGTCGCAGAGAGTTTTGAGCGACTTGAAAAGCGTGATGATACTGCTAACCGTTCGAACATTGAGGAACAAATGCCAGGAAGTGCATTTGATGAGGATGGTTTGCCGTTTTAGTGGGAGGTAAGAAATATGATTGGAGTAAGCTATCAGGAAATTCATCTCTTTGTTGAGTTTTTGAAAAAGCAGTATGGGCAAGGTCGTCCAGACTATATCGAAGCCCTGAACGACTTAGACGGCTTGGTGGAAGTATCCTACAGAGAAGCTATTGAAAGATTTTTAGAAGATGAATTATGATAAAAAGATAATCGTCGAAGGACTGAAACGTACGATCGAGCAGACGGATGCAAGGATAGTAGAACTATCTGAGCCGTGTGTCAAATCGCTTGCTTTTAGCAGGTCTGAGGAAAGAGACTTGCTTAAAAAGAAAGTGAAAAAACTGGAAGAAGAGAATAAAGGAGTTGGAAGATGAATAAACAGGAATTGATTGAGAAAATTGAAAAAATTCCTTACAACAATGGAATACTCATAGATACAATCGAAATAAACAGAACTTGGTTATTAAGAGTGCTTCAGGAACTTGAACTCGAAAAAATCACAGTATCTGAGGAAGAAGCAAAATTCCTTAAAACGTTTGATTTTAATTGTGAAAGTGATGTTACAACAGCTTTATATCGTGTTTCAAGAACTGGCTGGGGTTATTATTTAACAGATAACAATGGCATAGAATTAAAAAATTTGAGTGAAGGATTCAGGAAACTTGAAAACAGAAAAAGATTAATAAAAGCCATACTTGACGGCTACGAGGTCGAGGAAGAGAAGCGGTATCGGATTTCTATTCCAAAAGCTAGAAATTACATGAACCACGCTCAATTTTTGTGCGAAAAAGATGGCAAAATATTTTGGTGCGGTGAGTGGTATCCTTTTAGAACTAAATTCACCCGCAAACAACTCGAAGAAGCTGGATTCGGCTGGGTGTTCGATTGTGAGGGGATTGAGATTGAGGAGGTAGAGTGATGGATATGAAAGAACTAGAAAAAGCAGGAGAAATTAGGCAACAGATTAAAGAACTTGAAAAGTTTATCAATCACAGACCGTCAGCGCTTGAAGAAAAATTAATATTGAGACAAGATCCGAAATTTAGGTTATCAATTAAAAATTGTACATTTTATTCTGATACAACGTTGTTTATTACATCTGAAGTTTTATCAGAAGCGATTAAGGTTGCTTTGACGCGAACAATCGAGGATTTAAAAGAGCAGTTGATAGAGTTAGGAGTTGAAGTAGATTGAAACGATTCATAGCTATCTGGATTCTTGTCTCTGCTGGATTGAACATCTGGCAGATGGACAGGATTCGAGATTTGGAAGAGAAGAAGCCGATGGTTGTCTATAAAGCTGACAACGCAGGCGCTGAGATATTTGGCCGTGTCCTTGAGAAAGGACGGCATGGGAAGTTGTATACTGTCACAATTCGTGATTACGGGGTGTTCGTGGTTACGAAAGAGCAGTTTGAGAAGATTCGAGTTGGAGATGAGGTGATGTTGTGAACACAATAGACAAAGTCAAGCAATGGTTTATAGACCGTGACCTTGAGAATGGTGGACGGTTAGACAAGCAGTCTTTGAAACTTAGTGAGGAGTTCGGTGAGTTATGCGCAGGCTATCTCAAAAAGAATGAGCAACTGACCAAGGACAGTATCGGAGACTGTGCGGTCGTGATTGTCGGGCTGGCATTGCTGATTAAAGAGGATGTGCAGGAGATTTTTAAATCATCAGAAAATGATAGAGATTTAATGACATGTTTTAGTCATTTAAGTAGAAATATAAGCGATTTTCAGATTTACCGAGACTCATTTTCTAAAGGTTTTCGTAAATTAAGTCTGATACGTACAATTCGATGGTTAAAATCAATCAGTACCGCACTCGGTTATGATTTTGAAGAATGTTTTGAACTGGCATACAACGAGATTAAAGGCCGAAAAGGCCGTTGGATTGATGGCTCGTTTGTCAAAGAGGAGGATTTGGGATGATACCGAAGTTTAGAGCGTGGTTGAAGAAAGAACAGAAAATGGATAACTATATCGACCATATCAGTTGGCTTGAAGATGAGCTATATTGTATTGGAGATGGAATTACTTATATGGTTTCAGCGGAAGATTTAGTGCTCATGCAATCAACAGGACTCAAAGATAAGAACGGCAAGGAAATCTTTGAGGGGGATATCCTTGATTACAAAGGCAGAAAAGCGCTTGTAAGATGGCATGGATCTTATGCAAGTTTTATTTACAAATTTGTAGATGAGTTACAAAAGCGAAACACAGAATGGAAACCTCTTTATTTAGCTTACATGAAATGTGAAATCATCGGCAACATCTACGAAAACAGAGATTTTTTGGAGGATAAGGAATGAGACCGAAAAGATACCCTTTCAGTGGTACTAAAAAAGAGAGTGAAGCTAAGAAAATATCGTTAATGCTTAAAAAAGTCGATGAATCAGACTTGAAAGGAAGTGTTTGGGCGGAGCCTCTCCATATTTATAGTAAAACAAGAGTCTATGTAGAGATAGAGGGATATGGAAAGAAAATCATAACTGAATTTAAAACAGATGATATGGATTTTTTCAGAAAAACTTTATTCTTTAAGAGAGTATTATTCAAAAGAGCTGAACAGATGTCTCAGTTTGATTTTAGAGAAACAACAATCGAAGAATGGAATCGAATAATCTTAGAACTTTTGGAGGTCATCAAATGAACCCAGAAATAATTGATAACGTAAACAACCCGAGCCACTACCAAGGAAGATTTGGCATGGAATCTATCGATGCCTTAAGAAACTTCATGACAGACGAACAGCTGAAAGGTTTTTTTCTAGGTAACAGCTTGAAGTACATACTACGACATCAGAAGAAAAACGGTCTCGAAGACTTAAAAAAAGCCAGAAAGAATCTTGACTGGCTGATTGAGGAGTTAAGCAATGAGTGAGTATGCATTGTACGAAGGCGACACATTCATTACTATGGGGACTCTTGCAGAAATCAGCAAAGAAACAGGAATTGCTGAACGGATGTTAAAGTATTATACTTTTGCATCTACGTAAAGAAGAAATCCGAATGGTAGAGCAGTCGTAAAGATTGAGGTGGATGATGAATAGAAAAGACAAGACTTTTCCAGAACAATTACGGATTTGGCGAAAATCAAAAGGTTTAAAAAGAGATGAAGCTGGAACCATTTTGGGTGTTGCAGCGGAGACAATTGGCAAATGGGAAAGGGGAGCAGTTCCGAAAGATAAATATAAAGCGCATATCTGTGAGGTGCTAGGTATAAGTATTTCTGATTTATTCGTAGACAACACAAATAGTTTCGCTTCAAAAATAAAAGCAGAGCGATTGAAACGTAGAATGACTACTAAGGATGTGGCTGATAAGTTGGGTTATACTCAGGCATCAATATGCAACTGGGAACGAGGGACAGCGATATCTAAATATGCGATGGAAGACATCTGTACGTTCTTTGGAATTGAGATATAAAAAAAGAGCCAGCGCACGGCTGACCCCATAGTAACAAATCATTAACACTATTATATCATGAGGAGGAGTTCGTGTGCAAATAGAATTATTGGATATCATCGATGAAAAGAAAACCAGAAAGGAAGCTATCAAAGTCCTTAAAAAATACAGTCGCCTGAGACGGATAGCTGGAGAAGAATACGCCCCCAAAATAACAATATCCTACTCGCTTGAACCAAGATCATCAAGTGGCAAGACAAGCAAGCAGGTAGAAAGTATGGTTGTGCGTAGAGTGTCAGCTCAGCAGGACCTAGAGCTAATCGCTAAAGCAATCAACAATCTTTCCGATTTGGAATACACACGTATTCTTGTTGAACGATATTGCAGGAAAAAGAAGAGGGAAGACTACAGCATCTATTCAGAACTAGGTTACTCATCCAGTGAGTATTATCGGATATTGAATAAAGCTCTATTAGAGTTTGCGGAGTCCTACCAAGCAAGTAACCTTTTGGTCTACAAGTGATTTCTGGGAAAATCTTGGGAAAAATCTGGGAAAATCTTGGGAGAATTGGAGCGGAAAAAGGTGCTAAAATAGTATTATCCAATGATTGGCAACGAACAGTCATGAGGACTCCTAAAAATGCAGAGGCTTTGGCCTCTTAGACAGTAAGGACAGGTTAGCAGGTTGTTTGGGTCTCCTTGAAACTTTTACCAAGCGTGCGTTTTACTGCTAGACCAGCTGGTTCAATTCCAGCTACTGTCATATTCAATGCCACGACCAGTGGCTTTTTCTGTAGAAAGGAGAGGTACATGAAGAAAGTGGAACCAATTCGTGATCTAGATGATATCGAACGAATCAAAGATTATTTGAAGAACAAAAGCGATAGAAACTATGTTTTGTTCATGTTTGGAATCTATTCTGGTCTAAGAGTGAGCGACATAGTACCTCTTCAAGTTAAGCAAGTGATTGCTGATAGGATTGAACTAAAAGAGAAGAAGACAGGGAAGATAAGGTATTTTCCAATCAGTCCACCTCTCAGGAAAGAAATCAATCGATACATTAAAGATAATCAGTTAGCAGAGTATGATTACCTCTTTCCAAGTAAAAAGAAAAAGAGAACGGATGGTGTTCGTATCACACACATTGGAAGAGTAGCGGTCTATCAAATACTGCAAGACGCAGCTAAGTATGTAGGCTTGAATCACATAGGGACTCATTCAATGAGGAAGACATTTGGCTATCATCATTACAAAAAGAATAGTAATGTAGCCATCCTTCAAAAGATATTTAACCACTCTACACCAGACATCACACTAGGATATATTGGTTACAGTCAAGACGAACTTGACCAGAGTATACTATCGTTTGACTATTAAATAACCTATCTATTTTACATAATGAGAAAATGTAAATTAGTTTTTAGAAAAATATAGTGGAAGCCTTGGTACTCTTGGCTTTGAAGTTGTTTAATTTTATTTAACAGAATATAAGATATGTTAAATATAAGAGGGGGTGGGTACACTAAAAACACCCCTACTTTGAAAGATACCGAGGGGGTACATTTGGAAATGCCAACCCCTCCCTTAAAAAAGAAAGGACCCCCTCCCTAGATGAATACCAACCCCCTCCGTCCAGACCGTAGTGGACCACATAGGGTAGCCTTTGAGAAGAACAAGAATATTATCTTAAAGACAAGAAACACTTGTGGGATATGTGGCCAGCCTGTAGATAAAGACCTGAAATATCCTCATCCATTAAGTCCAGTCATTGACCACATCGTTCCAGTAAATAAGAACGGGCATCCGTCTGACATTGCTAACTTGCAATTGGCGCACTGGCAATGCAATAGACAGAAGTCTGACAAGCTATATGCTGATGAGAAGACAAATGGAACAAAGGTCATTGGTAATAGGAACTTACCACAAAGTACAGATTGGTTAAAGTATAAGAGTTAATACTAAAACCACCAGTAAGTATTTTTAAAAAATAAATAGACCTTGTTTTAAAAAAATAATTAGACAGAGATCGAAAAAAGGACGAGTGTTCCTGCCAAGGTGGGGGGATGACCCCCTCCCCCTCGGTGCTTCAGGGCTTCACACCGTCACTGTACATTTTTTCTCGCGCAAAATGAAAGGTAGTTGTATAAAATGACATTGAAAGGTATGGGCTATCTCAGGAAGAAGCTAGCTAACTATAAGATGGGTGTAGATACTAGATACAATCAGTATGCTATGCAACATAACGATATAGATGTTGGTATTACGATACCACCTCAAATTAGGCAACAATATCGGGCGGTCTTAGGTTGGGCTGCTAAGGGTGTTGATAGTCTAGCAGACCGTTTGGTCTTTCGTGAGTTTGCCAATGACGAATTTGGGGCGAATGAAATCTTTGCTCAGAACAATCCAGATGTATTCTTTGACAGCGCGATCCTTTCAGCTTTGATTGGGTCGTGTTGTTTTGTCTACATCTCGCAAGGAGACGACGATGGCGCTCCTCGGTTGCAGGTTATTGAGGCAAGCAATGCGACTGGTGTGTTAGATCCTATCACTGGCCTGCTGACAGAGGGCTATGCAGTCTTGAAACGGGATGACAATGGATATGCTTTGCTTGAGGCTTACTTCACTAGTGATGTGACTTGGTTCTATCCTAAAGATGGTCAGCCGTTTGCGATCGGAAATCCAACGGGTGTTCCTTTGCTGGTGCCAGTCATTCATAGACCTGATGCGGTTCGTCCGTTTGGTCGGTCACGAATTACTAGGGCTGGGATGTACTATCAGAGATATGCTAAACGAACGCTTGAGCGGTCAGATGTGACTGCTGAGTTCTATTCGTTTCCTCAGAAGTATGTGTTGGGATTGAGTCAAGATGCTGAGGCAATTGATACTTGGAAAGCAACTGTGTCTAGCTTGCTGACATTTACAAAAGATGACGAAGGGGACAAGCCGAATGTGGGACAATTCACCACGTCCAGTATGTCTCCTTTTACTGAGCAGTTACGGACTGCAGCAGCTGGATTTGCTGGAGAGATGGGATTGACCTTGGATGACCTTGGTTTTGTATCTGACAATCCGTCATCTGTTGAAGCTATCAAGGCTAGTCATGAGAACTTGCGGTTAGCTGGTCGGAAGGCTCAGCGCTCTCTGGGTTCTGGTCTGCTGAATGTGGCTTATGTGGCTACTTGCTTACGTGATGAGTTTCCGTATCTGAGAAAGCAGTTCAATAAAACGGTCGTGAAGTGGGAGCCTTTGTTTGAAGCGGACGCTAACATGTTGACCTTGATTGGGGACGGTGTTATCAAACTGAATCAAGCGGTGCCTGGCTATATGGATGCTGAAACCATCCGTGACTTGACTGGAATCAAAGGGTCAGACAAGCCTGCTCCAGTAGTGAAGGAGGTTGCAGATGGTGGAGGATATCGTTCCGAGCCTGCTCAAGAAAATCAAGTCTGAGTTTGAAGGTGCTAGGTTGGACAGCGAGGTCTTGAAAGACTTGCTGTCTAAGCTACATCATAGCAAGGCAAGTTATTTGGACGCTAATCAATATGCTATTGAAATTGGGGAGATACTTTCTAAGGCTCTGGGAGCTTCTCTGACGAATGAAACACTACCAGACGGAAAAATGTATTACAATATCGCTCAGCGCGTGCTGACGGACGTTCTGGGGCGAAATCATGAGCTTGTGAGTGATTATGCTGAGCAAGTTCAGAAGAATTTGAACTCTGAGGCTAAAATCGGGTTAGCTGCTCAAGTTCCTGAACTTAATCAAGACCGAATTGATGGCCTGGTCAATCGTTTAGCCAGTGAGGAAAGTTTTGATGATGTTCGTTGGCTGTTAGAAGAGCCTGTTGTGAACTTTACTCAGTCAATAATTGATGATACTATCCAAAAAAATGCGGAATTTCATCATAAATCTGGTTTGCAACCTGAGATTGTAAGAAAATCAGCTTATCACTGTTGCGAGTGGTGCCAGGAAGTTCAAGGTATTTACAAATACCCAAGAGTTCCAAAGGATATTTATCGGAGACACCAACGTTGTAGATGCACTGTTGATTATAATCCTAAAAGTGGTAAGGTCCAAAATGTTTGGACAAAAAAATGGAGTAAGGAAGATAGTAACTCTCGCAAAGAGGAACGAATTAAACAACAAAAACAGTACTCTGAAAAAATTATTGAAAAAAAGGAATCTGAGTTCAAAAACAGACAATTGCTCCATTACAAAAATGAGGCTATTGATGCCATTAAGAAAACAAATATGTCCCAAAAAGTTGGGGCGGACAATTATAAGAAATTCATAGATATTTTTGATACAATCAAGGATGAAAATACGTTGAAGTTGTACCAAAAATTAGGATCAAAAATAGAATACGAAAGACTGGGTAAAACAGGAAATTTTGCTGAGAAAAATCGTGTACAACTTAACCAAAACGCTTTCGATGGAAAGGTAGTAAAAACTTTAAACAAATACTGGGCTAAACCATTGTCAACTACATTTCATGAAAATGGCCACGCTTTGGATTATCTGGGCTTACAAGCTATAACCAAAGGAAAAAAAGTTGTTATCGGAGAAAAAAATGTACGACTATTTGGAGAAACGACAAAAGTTTCAGTATATGCAACACATAGCTCTCATTTACCTCAATACAATCTAAGAGAAACAATTAGAGAAGATTTATGGAGACGCATTAATGGAGACTTACCGATGATTAAAGAATTAGGTGAGAATCCAAAACAATCTGAAAAGAATAAGATCATTAAGACTGCAAAGGAAAATCAAAAAAAATTCCAGGAGGAGATGAAAGAATTATTCAAAAAAAATCCTTCTGCGGTTGCGAATCTTTCAGATATGGTAGAAGCTACAGGCTGGTATAAAGAGCCTCAACCATTTGGATATGGACATGGAAAGAACTATTGGAAGAAACCAGGTTCGGCGGAAGCTGAGTTTTTTGCTGAGATTTCTGAACTGATAGCAGTCGACCATGAGGCATATCGGGTGGTAAAGGAAATATTACCAAACGCAGTAAACGTTTATCATAAAATTGTTAATGATATTTTGAAAGGAGTCTAAAATGTTTCATGTGATTGATGAGGAAGTAAGTCTGAGGGTAGAAATCGCGGAAGCGAAATATTTAATTCACTTTAGAGAACGATTTCCGTCAGATATTTTTTTTGAGGATGAGATAGATTCTGTAACCGCTGAAAAAATTGAAAAGGCAGTTGAAAAATGTATATCTCAAAATAAACCTTATGTTAAACCAGATGGATACGAAGACCGTCTTTATTAATGTAGCACTCGCAAGGGTGCTTTTATTGTGCTTAGAAAGGGGTAACACTGGAAAATATGATTGATTTTTTAGAGAAAAAGTCTAGTCTGGAGCGTGGTGCTTCTGTGAAAGAAATTTTGGAAGAAAATCTTGAGGCTAGTCATAACTATACTTCGGTATTAGTGGTTTCTTTGGATAAAGATGGTGAGATAAATCTTGGCTATAGCTGGGAAAGTAGTTTGCAGGCATTGGGAATGCTCGATGTTGCTAAAAACTATATTTTAAACGTAATCAATTAAATCCTCCCAGCGATAGGGTTATCATGCGGTACGATTGAAAGGAGCAGTGGATGGCTAGAAAGAAACTTGGCAATCAGAATCCTACTCAATCGGTAATTTTAAAGTACGTCAAGAAAAATTCTAAGGCAAAAGAAGCGGTAGAAATCTACGAGCGGACGGGTCTTTCTTGCTACGCTTGGCAAGTCAACTTGTTGACATCCATCATGGCTGTTGACAAGGATGGTTTGTGGGTTCATCAAAAATTTGGCTACTCTATTCCTCGTCGTAATGGGAAGTCCGAACTCTTGTACCTTTTTGAACTTTGGGGCCTGCACAATGGATTGAACATCCTACACACGGCTCATAGAATATCCACCTCTCATTCCTCTTTTGAAAAGGTGAAACGTTACCTTGAAAAAATGGGATATGTGGACGGTGAGCACTTTAGCTCTATACGAGCCAAGGGACAAGAGCGGATTGAACTTTTTGACGGCGGTGGGATTGTACAATTTCGTACCAGAACATCCAATGGTGGTTTGGGGGAAGGTTTTGACCTTCTTGTAATTGATGAGGCTCAGGAATATACGACTGAGCAGGAATCGGCCTTGAAATATACGGTAACGGATAGTAGCAATCCAATCACAATCATGTGTGGGACACCTCCTACACCTGTTTCAAATGGTACGGTTTTCACAAACTACCGTAAGACTTGCCTATTTGGGAAAGGGAAATACTCTGGTTGGGCGGAATGGTCGGTTTCTGAAGAAAAAGAGATTGACGATGTGGAAGCATGGTATAACTCCAATCCCTCTATGGGTTACCATTTGAATGAGCGGAAGATAGAAGCTGAGCTTGGTGACGATAAGTTAGACCATAACGTGCAACGTTTGGGTTATTGGCCTGAATACAACCAGAAATCTGCTATTTCGGAAACGGAATGGAATGAGTTGTGTGTGGACTCTATGCCTGATTTATCAGGTAAGTTGTTTGTCGGAGTCAAATATGGGCAAGATGGCGCAAATGTGGCGTTAAGTATCGCTGTTCGTACGGCAGATGAGCGGATTTTTGTTGAGACGATTGACTGTCAGTCAGTTCGTAACGGAAATGACTGGATCTTGGATTTTGTCAAGCGTGCCGATGTGGCTACTATCGTAGTCGATGGGGCAAGCGGTCAGAAAATCCTTGATGAAGAGTTGAAAAAGGAACGCATGAAGAGCGTGATATTGCCTACGGTTAAGGAAATCATCGTGGCTAACTCTATGTGGGAACAAGGTATTTATCAAAAGACCTTGTGCCATGCTGGTCAACCGTCTTTGAAGAAAATCACAACCAACTGTGAGAAGCGGAATATCGGTTCAAACGGTGGGTTTGGCTATCGCTCGCATTTTGCGGATATGGATATTTCCTTGATGGATAGCGCCTTGCTTGCGCATTGGGCTTGTTTGACAACTAAGCCTAAGAAAAAGCAAAAAATCAGTTATTAAGAGGAGCAGTTGAGAGACTGCTTTTTTTGATGCCTAAAAAATTACCGAACTGCCGGGAAAGCAGGAGAAAGGAGACATGAAGATGTCTGAATTTAAAACGATTGAAACACAGGAAGAACTAGATAACATCGTGAAGGAACGTATCAGACGTGAACGTGAAAAATTCGGTGATTATGATGATCTCAAGAAACGTGTTTCAGAACTGGAATCTGAAAACAGTGCTTTGAAGTCTACTGTTGAAGATGACAAGCAAACCAGAGCAGAATTAGACGCTCAAATCACTGAATTGCAGGGGCAAGTGAGCAATTATGAAACTGCTAGCTTGCGAACTCGTATCGCTTTACAAAATGGCTTGCCTTATGACTTAGCTGACCGTCTTCAAGGTGCTGACGAAGAAGCATTGAGGGCTGACGCTGAACGTCTAGCTGGTTTTATGAGACCAGCAACACCTCAAGCACCGCTAAGAGATACTGAGCCTGCTATGGGTGATGACAAAACTATGCAAATGAAGCAAATGCTTCGAGATTTACAACCAAAAGGAGAATAAAAATTATGGCAGATAATGCAACGAAAGCTGGAACACTTTTTAAACCAGAACTAGTAAAAGAATTGATTAGCAAAGTACAAGGACGTTCTGTTCTTGCTAAACTCTCATCTCAAACACCTATTCCATTTAATGGAGTGGAGCAATTTATCTTCAATCTTGAAGGAAATGCCCAAATTGTCGGTGAGGGTGAACAAAAACAAGCTGGTAAAGCTAAAATCACTTCCAAAGTAATCAAACCACTTAAATTCGTTTACCAGGCTCGTATCACAGATGAGTTCAAATACGCTTCAGAAGAAAAACAAATGAACTTCTTGTCAGCATATATGGACGGATTCGCTAAGAAGATTGCAGAAGCCTTTGACCTTGCTGCTCTTCATGGATTGGAGCCAAAAACAATGACGGATGCTTCTTTCCGTTCAACAAACTCATTCGATGGATTGATTACTGGTAACATTGTCAACTACGCTGAAGACCATATCGATGATAATATTGATGCGGCAGTTCAACAAATCGTTGCAAAAGGTGGTGAAGTAACAGGTATCGCCTTATCACCAACAGCAGGTCAAAATTTGGCTAAAATTAAGGTCAATGGTGTTGTTCAATATCCTGAGTTTCGCTTTGGTCAAAACCCTGATTCATTCTACGGTATGAAATCAGATATCAACAAGAACCTCACTGTAACTGGTGGTACTGCTGAAACAGACCACGCCATTGTAGGGGATTTCCAAAACCGCTTCAAATGGGGTTACGCTGAAAACATTCCGATGGAAATCATTGAATATGGGGATCCAGATGGTGCAGGTCGTGACCTTAAAGCCTACAATGAAATCTGTTTGCGTGCGGAAGCCTTTATCGGTTGGGGCATCCTTGATGAAGAAGCCTTCTCTCGTGTGAAAGCGTAAGTTCTATGGCTTTATACCGTGATTTAAAATCAGGCGTTATAATCGCCTCTGAGTGTATTCTCGGAGGTGATTGGGTGCCTGTGGAAAATACGGCACCAAGCGGAGGAGATTTGACTGTAGCGGAATTGAAGTCTAGTTTGGATGAATTAGGCGTTGATTACGATAAGGGTCTGAAAAAATCCGATTTGGTAGCCTTGTACGAGGAAAACAAGGGTTAAGCTATGGAAAATTTTGCAAAGATTGAAGACTTGGAATTGTTGTGGCGCTCGTTGAAATTTGATGAGCGTGCAAGGGCTGAGGCTCTATTGGAAGTTGTATCTAATTCTTTGCGAGTTGAAGCTGAAAAAGTCGGCAAAGACCTTGACGACATGGTGGCGGAAAGCGTGTCATTCGCTAGTGTTGCCAAGTCTGTCACGGTCGATATCGTGGCACGGACCTTAATGACCTCAACGGACCATGAACCGATGACTCAGGTATCTGAGAGTGCTTTGGGTTATTCGTTTAGTGGTTCTTACCTTGTCCCTGGTGGCGGTCTCTTTATCAAAGACACCGAACTGAAAAGGCTTGGTTTGAAGAAAAAACAACGATATGGAGCGATTGAAATTTATGACCTACCTAAAAGGAATCCCTGTCATTTTAGTAGACAAGGTAGAAACTGGTAATGATGATTTCGGTCATCCAATCTATCGTGATGTTGAGATTGAGGTTCAAAATGTATTGGTTGCCCCAACTTCATCAGAGGACGTCATCAATCAAATGAATTTGACTGGGAAAAAGGCGGAATATACACTTGGTATTCCCAAAGGAGATACTAACAAGTGGGAAAACCGTGAGGTTAAGTTTTTTGGTCGCAAATGGCGGACGATTGGCATCCCTCAAGAGGGAATTGAGTCAATGATTCCATTATCTTGGAATAGAAAGGTTATGGTTGAAGTTTATGAGTGATATGAAATTTCAATTGAACTCGGCTGGCGTGTCTGCCTTGCTACGTTCTTCCGAAATGCAGGGTATTTTGAGGGAGAAAGGGCAAGGAATTGCTGAAAGAGCTGGCGAGGGGTTTGAATTGACCGTATCGCCAGGGAAGAAGCGTGCCAATGCGAAGATTAGCACAACTGACATCAAGAGCATGGCTAGAAATAAAAAACATAATATTTTACTGAAGGCTATGAGATGATCGAATTAGTTATAAAGAAATTTTTGGACGGACAGTTAGATGTACCGTCTTTTTTTGAACATAAACCGAAAATGCCTGAAAGTTATGTCATTCTTGAAAAGACAGGAAGTGGTGGAAGTGACTACGTTCATTCCGCTACATTCGCTTTTCAGAGTTATGCGCCATCATTAGAAAAGGCTGCTGAGTTAAATGAGAAAGTCAAGAAAGTAGTTGAGGATCTCATCACGGTTAACGAAGTCAGTGGTGTGCATCACAATAGTGACTACAACTTTACAGATACGGAAACGAAGCAATATCGCTATCAAGCGGTATATGACATCAATTATTTTTAAAAAGGAGGTGTAGTTTTGGCGCCAGAATTAGAAGCACCAGAAGTAAGAACACCAAATGCAGAACCAACAGGAGGAAAGAATATGACGACTGCATCAGCATCAAATGTAACGGCTGCTAAGCCGAAAATCGGAGGGGCGGTTTCTACTGCTCCAGCTGGAACAAATCTTCCAACGAATGCAAAAACGGCCTTAGACGTAGCATTCAAAACGCTAGGTTACATTTCGGAAGATGGATTGACCAATGAGAACTCACCAGAGTCAGAAGAAGTCAAGGCGTGGGGCGGACAAACAGTCTTGTCTTCTCAAACTGAAAAAAAAGACACCTTCAAATACAAATTGATTGAAGGTCTGAATATTGAAGTCTTGAAAGAAGTCTATGGACCAGATAACGTTTCAGGAACCCTTGAAACAGGTATCACTGTAAAAGCCAATGGTAAAGAATTGCCAGAACATAGCTTGGTTATTGATACATTGTTGAAAAATGGCTATGTAAAACGCGTTGTCATTCCTCGTGGTAAGGTTAGCGAAATTGGCGAAATCAGCTATAAAGACGGCGAACCTATCGGCTATGAATTGACGATCACTGCATTACCAGACAACAGTGAGAACACTCACTACGAATACATTCAAGGAGCGTAAAATAAATGGAAGAAATCTTAAAAGGAACAACCGAATCAGGGTTTGAATATAAAATTCCTAAAAAACGATTGAGAAATTATTATCTTCTCAAATCTGTCGCGAAAGTTGAAAAGCAAGATCTTGAAGAAACAGAAACATTTTTAAATCTTCTATTTGGTAAAGAACAAGCTCTATCATTTTTAAAACATTTAGAGGATGAAGATGAAATCGTGGATTCTGAAGTGTTATTTGCAGATATTAAGAGTATCTTTGATAAAAGTAATGACTTAAAAAAATCCTAGTCCTTGCTCAGATGATTACCTTAGACGAGGATGCTCTTGTCTGTGATTTAGCGGAAACATATCAAATATACGATTATAAACAGCTACCTTTAAATCAGGTGGCTGTTTTTGCGTATGGTTTGCGTGATGATTCGCGGATAAAGCAGATGATGTCTAATCAGATTGTCCCTCTGGAAACTACTTTGCTTGCAAGTATTGTAGACAGACTGTCTCTTTCTTTGTGGTTGCAAACCAAGGATGGCCAAAAGGGTGTTAATCGTCCTGCATCCATCGCAGATCAACTCATTAAGAGAGATAAGAGTGAGAATGATGAGAAAGACTATCTCGTCTTTGAATCTGGGGAGGACTTTGAAAACTATCGCAAGGCTTTACTTGCGAAAACAGGAGGTGAAAGCTAGTGGCAACACAACTAGGGAAAGCCTATGTACAAATCATTCCATCCGCTAAAGGAATAAGCGGAATGATCCAGAAAGAGATAGGTGGCGAGGTTGCTTCAGCAGGAACTTTCGCAGGAGAATCACTTGGATCAAACATTGTAGGCACCTTTAAAAAGATAGTTGCAGCTGCAGGTATTGGAAAAGCCTTTAGCGCCGCATTGAGTGAAGGGGCAGCACTCCAACAATCAATTGGCGGTGTTGAGACCCTCTTTAAAACCTCAGCAGGAAAAGTAAGAGCCTATGCAGAAGAAGCCTATCGAACTACGGGACTTTCTGCAAATAAATACATGGAGAATGTAACAGGCTTCTCAGCTAGTTTATTGCAATCTCTTGGTGGTGATGTCAGTTTAGCAGCTGATGTTGCTAACAGGGCAATGGTTGATATGTCAGATAATGCTAACAAGATGGGGACATCTATGGAAAGCATCCAGATGGCATATCAAGGTTTTGCCAAGCAGAACTATACCATGCTGGACAACTTGAAGCTAGGATATGGTGGTACTCAACAAGAAATGAAGCGTCTGATTGCAGACGCAGCTAGCTACAAGAAAGAGCAAGAAGAGCTGAACGTTACTGTAAAAGATGGAGATATGTCTTTTGGTAACATCGTTAACGCTATTTCTGTTGTGCAGAGTAAATTGAAAATCACTGGTACGACTGCAAAAGAAGCGTCAACGACTTTCACAGGATCCTTTGAATCGATGAAAGCAGCTGCTCAGAATATCCTTGGTAAAATTGCGATTGGCGAAAATGTAACACCAGCCTTACAATCACTACTAGAAACCACAAAGACTTTCCTTTTTGGTAACTTCTTACCAATGATAGGAAATATCTTATCAGGGTTAGGAGTAGTCTTAACTGAAGGACTCAGTTCACTAGCTTCTCAGCTTTTTGGGGAAGCTTTTGGTAGTGCGGTATATGAGCAGATTGGACGTGTAACAGGAATTTTCGAAACATTCTTTGACATGATCTTTGGGTCTATGGATAAAGAGGGGAACTTCGAGATATTAGATGCACTTGGATTTAGCGAGGATGCAGCGAACCAAATTATCAATATTGCAGACAATATCCGTGTAACCTTTGAGAATATCGGTTCTGCTATCGGTAATGTTGGTAGTATCGTAGCTGATTTTGTTGGAGGTTTTTTAGGCATACAAGATAGCAGTCAAAATGTCAATCTTTTAGGGACAGCATTTGAATTTCTTTCTAATGTTCTAAAAGGTGCTTCTTCAATTTTGAAGGATATAACAGGATTGCTAAAAGAGCATCCAGGTATTGTATCTGCAGTTGCGTCTGCTGTTATTGGATTAACTACAGCATGGAAAACCTACAAAGCTGTTAGTTTAGCTATAAAAACTATCGAGAGCGCTAAAAACGCAATCTTTAATATCTCTTTTGCCTTATCTCAAGCTAGAGCGGTTGCCAGTGGAACCTTGACGGCTGCTTTAGCGGCTGAGAATGCGGCAGCAGTTGGAGCGAGTGGTTCTTTTAGTCTATTTAATGCAGTTATGTCTGCAAATCCTATCGTTCTTGTTGTCGGTGCTATTGCTGCACTTGTTGCCGCCTTGGCTTGGTTCTTCACTCAAACCGAAACAGGTAGACAAATTTGGCAAGGCTTCATGGATTGGTTGTCTAGTGCTTGGCAGTCTATTAGTTCAACATTGTCTGGTGTTTGGAACGGTATTGTTGAAACAGCTACAACCGTCTGGAATAATATGATGGCTGTTGTCGCTCCAATCATTCAAACGGTTATTGATTTTATTAAATCAGTTTGGGACGGTATTTCCCTATGGTGGACTGAAAATCAAGGGTTGATTCAACAAACGTTCACAACGGTTTGGAACGCAATCCAGACAGTTATTCAGACGGTTATGCCGATTATTCAATCCATTATTGAAACCGCAATGAATACCCTCGGACCTTTTATTGAAGGGACTTGGAACAATATCTGTACGGTTGTGAAGACGGTTTGGGAATTAATCAAGATTGCTATTCAGACGGCTATGGATGTTATTGGCGGCATTATAAAAGCAGTCATGGCTATCATCAATGGTGACTGGGACACCGCTTGGAATGCTATAAAAGGTGTTGGTGAAGCCATTTGGAAAGGGTTGTCTGCTGCAGGTAAGGCTATCTTTGATGGTTTTGCTCAGATATTATCTAATATCTGGAGCACGATCAAAACTGTCGCAAGTAATGCCTGGGAAGGGTTGAAATCAACTGTCTTAGGTCTGATTGATGGACTTGTACAAGGAGCTAAAAATGCTTGGGAAAGCATGAAACAAGGTGTTCGTGATCTTGTTGATAAGGTTACAAGCATATTCGATGGAATCAAAAACATTGACCTTTGGGAGGCTGGTAAAGCTATTCTTGATGGATTTTTAAATGGTTTGAAATCAGCTTGGAATGCTGTCACTGATTTCGTCGGAGGTATTGCTGGTTGGATTGCTGACCACAAAGGTCCGATTGAATACGACCGTAAACTCTTGATTCCTGCTGGTAATGCGATTATGCAAGGTTTGAATAGAGGGTTGCAAGACCGTTTCAAAGATGTTAAGAAATCGGTCGGTGGAATGGCTGGCGAAATCTCAAACGCATTTTCAAATGATGATTTTGGTTTGAGTGGAACACCGACTATTGCCAAAAATATTGAAGCAAGTTTGGCTATGCCAAGCGCTCAAATTGAGGCAAAAGACAGTCAAACCGTGTCTGAGATAGCGATTCTGAGAGCAAGTATGGAGAAGATCCTTACTGCTATCCTTGAAAAGCCGTCAGATACTTACCTGGACGCTGATAAAATTTCAATGAGCGTCTACCAACGCCAAGGTGCAATTTATGCTAGGGAGGGAATTTAATGGAATACATGATTATCAATGGTTTCAATACTTCAACCATTCCTAAATGTGTGGTGACCGACTTTGGCGAGGTAGAGGCTGCTAAGCCTAAAGTCTCGGAAACAGCTACCCTGTTTGGGGTTAACGGGAATTACCGTGTCTTGGACGGTGCTTATGAGAGTTACGAAAGGACTTTTGCATTTTACCTTCCAAGGACGGTAGACCCGTCTAAAATCGTTGAGAGATTCCAACCAAATGACAATACGCTAGAATTTAGCTACCAGCTAGGCTCTTTATTTTATGCTGATTTCATCAGCGCAAAATACAAACCTCATGGTATGCATGGCTGGAAACTAGAAATTAAGCTGAGTATGCAACCATTCCGCTATCAAAAAAGTGTCGCTCCTTTGGTCTTTACCGCCAGTGGCAATGTCAACAATCCAGGCTCTGTTTACAGTGAGCCTGTGATTGAGATTGAAGGGGATGGAGATATTTCTTTGACTATCGGACGGACAACCATGCACTTGACCATTAGACGAAAAGTGACCATTGATTGTAGACATAAGAAACAAAATATCTACAACGCAGATGGTGCGGTTCAAAATACGCTACGGAAACGTGGAGGCTTCTTTGAATTGGCAGTAGGTAATAACGGTCTGGTCTTCACTGGCGCGGTTCGTAAGGTCACAGTTCGGCCAAATTGGAGGTACATCTTATGATTTATCTTACAGAGGGGAACACGCCTTTAAACGAGGCTTACAACGATGAAATTGTTCAGGAGCGAAACAATACCTATCAACTGACCTTTCGTTTTCCTACATCGGATCCCAAGTGGGAATTGCTGAAAGAGGAAACTTTCTTGACTGCAGATGACCTGCATGGTGAGCAGGATTTTTATATTTTTGAGGTTGAAAAGCAACAAGGATATATCCAAGTCTATGCTAATCAGGTTATCAGCTTGTTAAATAACTACATCGTCAGCTCTATCGATGTTGACCGTGTCAGTGGTACAAGGGTATTGAGCGCATTGGCTGGTAGTATTACCAGAACCAATCCTTTCTCTTTTTTCTCGGACATTGATGATAGGCATACGCTTAACATCAAGGATAAGAATGCTATGGAGGTCTTGGCCAAAGACAAGCACTCTATCCTTGGTCAATGGGGCGGAGATATGGTCCGGAATGGCTACAATTTGCGCTTGTTGAAAAATGGCGGTTCAGAAAATGAATCGCTTTTCATGTACAAGAAAAACCTGTCTAGCTACCAGCACAAGACCTCTACTAAATCCCTGAAAACTCGGATAACCTTTAAAACGACTGTTAAAGGCGAGGGAGAAAAGGCGCCTGACGTTGACTATGTGGTAGTGATTGATAGCCCCTTACTCGGAAAATACAGCCAAATCTATGAAGCTGTTGTTGAGGTCAATGACCAAAACGTCAAAGACCAGGCTAGCTTGATTGAATACGGTAAGCAGTATTTTCGGACAAGTATGTGCGATATGCTGGAAGATAACCTTGAAATCTCGGTTGTCGGTCAGAGTGATGTAGCCGTTCGGATGTTCGATGTGGTCAGTATCTACCATGAATGGTATGGCCTTGATGTTCGTAAGAAAATCACTAAATACACCTATTCGCCAATGTCTAAACGTCTGAAATCAATAGGTTTTGGGGCGTTCCAGTCAAGTCTGGCTAATGCGATTGGTGGAATTGTAAATGATGCCGTTTTGAATGAAAGCAGAAATCTGCATAAGATTTTTGATGAACGTTTGAAAAAGGAAATCGCCAACGCCGACCGTGCGTTTGACGCTGAATTTGCCAAGCGTGAGAAAGCTATCACGGACGCCATCGAGCAGTACAAGGCTAAAGCCGAAGAATTCGGTGCCAAAATCCACGAAGAAATGGAGAAAGAGCGCCCTGAGTTTGTGAAGCGGATTCGTGAGGAACTCATGAGTGGCGCTGACTCTATTGCTGAACTCAGTAAGAAATTAGAGCAGGTCAGTGAAACTGCAAGGGTTAACGCAAGCCTGATTGGTGGTGACGGGAATACCCAGTACAATAAGAACCGCTTGAACGGTGGCACGGCTAAGAAAATCAGTTATGGAACGGATTTCGTGGAGGTAGGGCATAACGGCGATGGTTTTGAGGTTGGCAAGCAGTACGTCATCAGCTGGTCAGCGACCTGCACGCCTTACGGACGTGTAGATGTCACTATGGTGGTGAATAAGCCTACGTTCTATGGTGGACACGTTCATCTTGCGCCTGCTAATTCGATTATGCCAGTGATTGAGAAGGACCTCGCTCAGAAAGAGGAAAAGGTCCTATCGGTTTACTATGGTGCTTATCGTCTGACCTTCTCAGGCGACTGGTATCAGGATTTAGAACAGTCTGTGACGATTGACAATCAGACAAGACGGATTGAACTAATGCCAGTCTATAAGACAGTAGCAGACGGGCAAAATTCAAGATATGACGGAAGTTGGAACGAGAGTCCAACTTTCATTTTTGACGGAGGTTTAACATGACGGAAACAATCCCAATAAGGGTTCAACACAAGCGCATGCCAGCACGAGACTGGGCAAGTAGCACTCTGGTCTTACTTGATGGCGAGTTAGGTGTTGAGAGCGACACAGGTAAGGTCAAGGTCGGAAATGGCCGTGACCGATTTTCAGCTCTTCAATATCTGACGGGACCTAAAGGTGACCGTGGTGACCGTGGGGAAACGGGACCACGAGGAGCGGACGGTGTCATGCGATTTGAAGCACTGACAACTCAACAGAGAGAGGGCTTGCGTGGCGAGAATGGCCACAGCTTAAATGCGAACGTACGTATCGAGGGAAGCTATCGAAACGGTGCGACCAGTCAGTTAAACCTGATCGCAGATGTCTACTATGACGGAACACGGTTAACAAGTGGCTATACTGTTGATTATTACTACAGAGGGTTCGGAAATAACAACTGGCAAAGCTTGCAAAACCAAACGCCTGACGCAAACGGGAAATTCGCTCAGTGGAACGCTTCTCAGCGTTCAGGAGGCTGGTTTGAGGTCTATATCGTTGTAACACACAATGGTATTAAAGCAGCTGCTAGCACACGTCTTGATAATGTCAGTGACGGTGCAAGGGGGGCGAATGGTGCAACGGGTCCAGCAGGGCCGGCAGGACCAGCTGGACCCAGAGGTGCGGACGGAGCGCCTGGACAAAACATCATCAATCAAAATGGTGGGCAACCGATGAAGTATTGGTCTGGTACAAGGGCTCAATATGACGCGATTCCTAACAAGGATAGTAATACTATCTATGACATCTATAGTAATTCGTAGGAGGTAGTATGGCTAGAGAAGGAATTTACGTGGGTGGCAAGGAAGTTGTTGAAAGATATATAGGAGATAAGCTAATCTGGAAAAAATACAGATTTCGAATTGTAAACACGTTGTCATTGACTATATTAAATATTAACTATCAGTCAGCTACTTTAGACTTTTACACTCGATTCTCGTACCGATATGTAGGATTAAACTCAGGGTACTACTATTTGAGGATAGAAGAAAAGTTCGTCAAAGTATATGCCTATAATTTATCAACACCTAATCCATCTTTTGTGTTTTTACTAGGTCAAAATGAAGATGCAGGAGTAGATGAAGCAAGCAAGCGTCAAGCTTTATCTGATTTGACACGAAACTGGTTTAGAAATGATTATAAAGATATTGTTTTATATGACAGAATGAGGTAACACATGGATATTACCATTCAAAACGTTCGTTCGCCTGCTCTTGAGCATAACGGAAGATACTACAAGGTCTTTCAGCCACGGACACGAGATGAACTGCTGAAACTACACCACATGGGTTGCGTTGGTGACACAGTAGTGACGGACATCCAGCTAGAGCAAGGGGATTTCCCGACTAGCTTTGTGGAGCCTACCGTCACGCAACGTACTCTGTCAGGCCTCTTCAAGGATATGCGTTCTATTGAAATAGAACTGAAAGACCCGAACAGTACTCTTTGGGGTAAAATCCAGCAGAATAACCAAGGGGCGCTGACTCAGTTCTTTGATACGAATGTCAAGAGCGCTATCGCTCAGACGGCTAGAGAAATCAGACAGGAAGTGCGAGACGCTGCTAACAGTGCGAGGGTACAAGTGACGCCTGAAGGTGTGACCATCGGCTCTACTACTTTAACTGGTGAGCAGTTAGCCTCTACGATTTCCGCAAGTCCAAGAGGCGTTGACATCATTGCTCCACACGTTCGTGTACAGTCCGATATGTTGGTAGATGGTGCGGTAACAGCTAGGAAGTTAGCAGCTGGGTCTGTCACTGCCGACAATATCCAAGCTGGTGCCATTACGGGCGATAAAATCAACGTAGATGATGCACTTATTCGGAACCTGACAGCAAGAGATGCCTTGATTGACAAGCTGACATCCAAGCAAATCTTCACAACCAAGATTGAATCAGTCGTGTCTAGCTCAACCTTCCTACAAGCATATCAAGGTGAAATTGGAGGTTTCACCTTAGGTCAGTTTGACAACGGAGGTGGACGCTGGATTTCTGGTGTCAACCAATTCTCGGTTGGAATGGGAAATGGTGCTGGTTATGGTACTAAGACAGCCTTTTGGGCGAATTGGGGCGATAACTGGAACCAAGCAGGACCGAACTCTTGGCATGTGGATACAGATGGGCAGATGTATTGTAAGAATACAGTTAGCTTCTATGGTAAAGTTGACTTCTCTGGCTCTACAAACGTTAACTTCTACAGTAAGATTAATGCTACCAAAGGTATCTGGACAGGAAATGCAGATATTTATGGTGCTGGGTCAAACCCAGCTGGAGGAGATAATGCCGTTGTCTGGTGGAATCAAATCACTACAGCGAAATGGAGAGGATATGCAGGTATTACTTCAAGTTCAGATAGACGTTTGAAAGAAAATATTAAAGGGAGTCCAGTTAATGCTTTGGATAAAATCCAAGCATTGAACATGGTCTCTTTTGATTTCATCGAGAGCCAGAAACACGAAGAGGTTGGTTTGATTGCGCAGGAAGCACAGAAGGTAGTACCTGAAGCAATTGAAACAGATGAAGTGACATCTTATCTGTCTATCAACTATTCAAAATTCGTACCCTACTTGCTAAAAGCTGTCCAAGAATTAGACCTTAAAATTAAAGAAATGGAGAAACTACATGGATAATCACACAATCGACAAGCTTGTCGCTGAGTCGCTCGCTAACCGCTTGGCTGAGGGCGAATTGGGGCGTGCGCATTTAGATGCACACTATACGTTGGCTTTGGCTGAATTACAGGCCTTTAAAGCGGTACTGGAATACGACCCAGCGCTTAAAGAACTGTTCGAAGAAACTCAGGATAAAATGAAAGGAACTAACTAATGACTTACAAATTAACAGGAAGCCCTATTTTGAAAGGGGAAAAGAATGTCACTATCGTAACGATTGAGAAAGAAGAGACTGGGCGCTACAGCTATGAGCGTGTGGAATTGCCAGGTAATCGCACGCAGGATAATGAAGAAGTGCTGATTCAAGCCGTTTTAGACTTTATTAGAACAGAACTTGACCCGACAAATGCCATCGTGACTGCTCAAGCGAAATTAGAGCAGACTTTGGCTAAATTGGAACAAGCTGAGCAGAAAGTAGCTCAAGCTCAAGCAAATCTTGAACAAACCCAAGAGAAATTGAGTCAAGCAGAAGCGAAGCAAAATGACCTTGAAGCACTTGCGAACCGCATTAATAAAGTAGTTCGAGTGATGGCTCAAGATTCCATCATGGGTGAGAAAGTTTCTTACGGCACCACCTACAAAGAAATGGTTGAACTCTTCCCACTGGCTGAAGTTGGTAAAGTTTACGAGCCTGGCGCAATCTTTGCGGTTGAAGACCCAAGTCACGCTGAAATTAATGGAGAAGGTAAACGCATCTTGATTCAAACCAATCAGTCATTTACTTATCAAGGAGAAACCCTTGCTCAACTTGAAGGAACACCTTACCAGAATGGCGTTCTAGCACCTTGGAAGTTTAGTGCACCGAAAGCACCAAATGAGCCTACTGTCGCACCAGCTGCTGCAGTTTCTACGACAGCTACCGTGGCGCCTACAACTGCAGAACCGTCTGCTACAACAGTTATATCTAACCAATAATGGAGGTGCCTATGGCGGAATTTGAACACCTCGTTATTCGTTTCGTAATCTCTATGATTCCTGTTATTATCTTGTATTTCTCCATGAAAGACAGAGCCACAAAGCAGGAGAATCGCATTACCGCGATGGAAAAAGACATTGAGAACCTACGTGAATTTAAAGAATCTGCAAACAAACGACTAGATAACCATGATGAACAAAACAAGGCTATCTTAGTTCTTGCAGAACAAGTTAAGTCGTTAGGCGAGGACGTCAGAGAGTTGAAAACGTTGATTCAAAGCAAAACTTAAGAAGGAGGGCAATAATGGTCTGTAATCTCAATACGACCAATCTTGCTCAAGTTGATGGCGGTCACCTCATCAAGCAGGGTGATGTAGCTTCTACCTTTGGATTCGTCCTCTTGGATGAAGATTATCGTGCTGTCTCCTCTCTGGAAGGGGAGGTGGCGGTCGTTAGTCTGACCATGGACAAGTACCAGTGGAAGAAGAAGGTGACTGTCACGAACTCAAGCGTGAATTTTAATCTGGACGCTATCTTGCCTGTTGGGAAATACCGCTTAGAAATTAGCGCTGGCGGATATGTTTTCCCGAGCGATAAGACGACGCATATCAAGGTAGTTGCTTCAGATAAAGAACTGGTCACAGAGGAAATCCACGCTCTCAAGGAGCTGGATATCGCAGAAGAAGTCAAAAAACAGCTTGCAGAACGACCTACAAGCGAAGGTGGGGCATGTCAGGAAATCCCAGACTTGCTCACATACTATAACTTAGGAAAGGTATAAAACATGGATACAAGTAAATGGATTGCATTCGCTCAAGCATTGGGAGTGGATTACAAGGCGCTGAAGCAGTTAATCGATACAAAGATTGACAACGCTATGTTAACGCAAGCTATTGAGCAGGCAAAAACAGCAGTTAAAAATGACCTTTTAGGTGATGGCGTACCTGAAAATCTCAATACGCTTAAAGAGCTCGCTGAGGAAATCGCTAAATTGAGCGGTAGCACTGAAGGCGCAGTCGTGCAGAAACTAGCTGACCTCGGCCGTCGTATCGACGAGTTTGCCAACCTTGACTTGGTCGCAACATATAACGCGGCGAAAGCGTGATTGCCATGAGCAATTTAGAGGAATTTGCTCAAGCGGTTGGCCGTGATGTGAAGGTGCTGAACCAAAAGCCGGAGCCAAGGCTGACATTGACAGGAAATACCCTCGGAATTGTCGGGGGTAATAATGTCACTCTACCTCTGCCAACAAACGTAGGTCACGAAATCCGTGGTACAGGCTCTCCAGAGGGCCGTATAACGGCCGAAATCGGTACGACCTATGTAGATGTTAATGTTACGAATGGCGCTCTTAAATGGATAAAAGAGAGCGGAAATGGCAATACTGGCTGGCGTGTTCTGATTGGTGATACTGGCTGGAGGACATTGAATATAGCTTCAAAATTAGGAAGTTCGTTCGTAAAAATAAGACGGGTGAATAATCTAGTTACTTATCAATTCGGAGGGCTTCAATGGGGCTGGTTTGGAATTGTGAGGCGTGGAAGCTACGGATATGCAGCTCAAACTACTGATAGTGAAAGAAACTGTAAGATAGTGAATGACAATGGAATACCAGAAGGCTTTAGAACACCTAACTCCTTGATAGGATCTATATACAACGACAGAGGTGTACCTTATGGAACGTGGTATGTCGGAAATCCCCAGGACATGAACCACTTAAGATTTCAATTCTTAAACCCAGTACCAACCGACCGAGATATCGGGGATATTCGTGTGAGTTCCATCTCATACCTAACAGACGACCCTTGGCCAACAACATTGCCATAAAAGAAAGGAAAAAACACATGATTAATTGGAAATTACGACTACAAAATAAATTCTTTTACCTGTCTGCTATCCCAGCCTTCTTGCTTGTCTTGCAAGCTGGTGCAGCAGTCTTTGGGTATCATCTAGATTTGGGTGATATCGGCAACAAGCTGATTTTGCTTGTTAATGCGGTATTCGTGTTCTTGACTGCTATCGGTCTTGTCAACGACCCGACGACAAGCGGGATCACAGACAGTACACGAGCTCTAGAATACAAGAAACCAAGTGAGGAGTAAGAATGACAGTGAATATTGAAATCGCAATTGACTGGATGAAAGAGCGTGAAGGTAAGGTTTCTTACTCAATGGATTTGAGAGATGGGCCAGACTCTTACGACTGCTCTAGTTCGATTTACTACTCTCTCATGAGTGCTGGGGCAGTTTCAGCAGGTTGGGCGGTAAATACTGAATATGAACACGACTGGCTGATTAAGAACGGGTATGAGCTCATTGCGGAGAACACACCTTGGGATGCTCAACGTGGAGATATCTTCATTTGGGGTCGCAAAGGATATTCTAGTGGTGCTGGTGGACATACTGGTATGTTTGTGGATGAAAACAACATTATCCACTGCAACTACCGCTTCGATGGAATCACTGTGAATGACCACGATGATATTTGGATGTATGCAGGTCGTCCTTACTATTATATTTATCGCTTGACCAACTCAGACGCTCAACCTGATAGAATTGAAACAGGCTGGCAGAAGAATGATACAGGCACCTGGTATGTACACTCAGACGGAAGCTATCCAAAAGAGAAATTTGAGAAGATTGACGGCACTTGGTACTACTTCGACGGCTCAGGCTATATGCTTGCAGACCGCTGGAAGAAGCACACAGACGGCAACTGGTACTGGTTTGACCAATCGGGCGCAATGGCCACAGGTTGGAAGAAAATCGCTGAGAAGTGGTACTATTTCGACGTAGAAGGTGCCATGAAGACGGGTTGGGTCAAGTATAAGGATACATGGTACTACCTAGACGGTAAAGAAGGCGCTATGGTATCTAATGCTTTTGTTCAATCAGCAGACAAGAAAGGCTGGTACTATCTCAAGCCAGACGGAACATTGGCAGACAAGCCAGAGTTCACGGTAGAGCCAGAAGGCTTGATTACAACTAAATAAATAGAAAGGAAATTTTCTAAAATGTTCTTTTACCGCAGGCTCAGGCTTGCGGTTTTTTTGTTTGAAAGTACTTTCTAAAATAAAAAAAGTTTAAATTCTTTGTTAAAACACTTGACTACCGCATTGTAATGCTGTATAATAAATAATGTAAGGAGGTGATACAAATGGACAACATAGACGAGTGGCTAGCAAGAGTCACAGTTGCAATAGGGATTGCAGTAGCAATCTCAAAAGAGAGTCGCTCTTGGTACAAGGTACTAAAAGAGCAAAATAAAAAAGCGAAAATCGCTCCCAAGTTTTGCAGACGGCGGAAGAGATAATCGCTAAAGGGTAAGAGAGCGAAAGCTCTCCTTGCCTTTCATTGTATAAGAAAGTGAGAGAAAAATCAAGATGAAAATTATTTTATTTGTAGCAATTTTAGCGATCGCTATTGCTTGGTATTCAGGAGATAATAAAAAATGAGTAAAGCAGATTTTAACAAAATTCAAAAATTACTACAGACTGTGACAGCTTATAGAATTTCTAAAGCTACTGGAATTGGTGACACTACAATCAGCAGGTGGGTCACAGGTAAAACACCAATCGGAAAAATGAGTTTAGAAAATGCTATCAAATTAACAAATTATGCGGAGGAGCTAGACATGGAAAATGAAAAACAATTACTTGAAGAATAGGGAGGGAGAATTATTGTCAAAATAAAAACAGTGAAATTACTCACTGATCCTTTTGTAAACTATTAGAATTAAATAGCAACCTTCTCAACTATACGGGCAAAAGTGAATACGAAGATGAATACGATTTAAAAAAACGATAGAAATTAATGGAAATGATTTAAAAGAAAAAATAAACAAAAACTAAACTATCAACAAGCAATGGAAAGTACTTGTAAACACAAATTCTTTATACCATAGTTCGTGACAGTTCCAGCTTTTTTTGATAAAATCATACAGTATGCCCTTGGGCACAAAGTATGAACTGGGACTGTCTTTCCCAGCTTCGGAGGTAAAAAAATGTCAGATTCACCAATCAAATATCGTTTGATTAAGAAAGAAAAACACACGGGAGCTCGTCTGGGAGAAATCATCACTCCCCACGGCACCTTCCCGACGCCTATGTTTATGCCAGTTGGAACTCAAGCCACTGTCAAAACTCAGTCACCTGAAGAATTGAAGGAAATGGGTTCAGGGATTATCCTATCAAACACCTATCATCTCTGGCTTCGTCCTGGAGACGAACTCATTGCACGCGCAGGCGGTCTCCACAAGTTCATGAACTGGGACCAGCCAATCTTGACGGATAGTGGTGGTTTTCAGGTTTATTCTCTAGCAGATAGCCGTAATATCACAGAAGAAGGAGTAACCTTTAAAAACCATCTCAATGGTTCTAAGATGTTCCTATCGCCAGAGAAGGCCATTTCTATTCAGAACAATCTGGGCTCAGACATCATGATGTCCTTTGACGAATGTCCTCAGTTTTATCAACCTTACGACTACGTTAAGAAATCAATCGAGCGTACTAGCCGTTGGGCTGAGCGTGGTTTGAAGGCTCACCGTCGTCCACATGACCAAGGTTTGTTTGGAATTGTGCAGGGAGCAGGATTTGAAGATCTTCGTCGTCAGTCAGCTCACGACCTTGTCAGCATGGATTTCCCAGGCTACTCTATCGGTGGTTTGGCAGTGGGAGAAACCCACGAAGAGATGAATGCAGTTTTGGACTTTACAACCCAACTGCTACCTGAAAATAAACCTCGCTATTTGATGGGTGTGGGAGCGCCAGATAGCTTGATCGATGGGGTGATTCGTGGGGTGGATATGTTTGACTGTGTCTTGCCGACTCGTATCGCTCGTAATGGGACTTGTATGACTAGTCAGGGACGTTTGGTTGTTAAAAATGCTCAGTTTGCTGAGGACTTTACGCCACTGGATCCTGAGTGTGATTGCTACACATGTAAGAACTACACACGCGCTTACCTTCGTCACCTGCTCAAGGCCGATGAAACTTTCGGTATTCGCTTGACAAGTTACCACAATCTTTACTTCTTGCTTAACCTGATGAAGCAAGTGCGACAAGCCATCATGGATGACAATCTTTTGGAATTCCGTGAGTATTTTGTTGAAAAATATGGCTATAATAAATCAGGCCGTAATTTCTAAAATGGAATGGATATAAGCTAAAAATCCTAAGTTTTCTCTTAGGATTTTTCTTCTTTTTTTGATAGAATAAAGTGTACAATGAAAGGAAGAATAAACTCGTATGCGCATTAAATGGTTTTCCTTGATTAGGATTACAGGTTTACTTTTGGTACTCTTGTATCACTTCTTTCAGACGATCTTTCCTGGAGGATTTTTCGGGGTAGATGTCTTTTTCACATTTTCAGGTTTCCTGATTACGGCTCTACTTATCGAAGAATTTTCTAAAAATCATGAGATTGATTTGATTGGATTTTTTAGGAGACGTTTTTATCGGATTGTGCCACCTGTGGTTTTGATGGTCTTGGTAACCATGCCCTTTACCTTTCTAGTTCGCCAAGATTATGTGGCTGGAATTGGGGGTCAGATTGCGGGTGTTTTAGGCTTTATGACCAACTTCTATGAGCTCCTAACAGGTGGGAGTTATGAATCTCAGTTCATTCCTCATTTGTTTGTTCATAATTGGAGTTTGGCTGTTGAGGTGCACTACTATATTCTTTGGGGCTTGGCAGTTTGGTTCTTATCGAAACAGTTTAGATCAAATGGTCAGTTAAGAGGGATGGTTTTTCTCTTGTCTGCTGTTGCCTTCTTGATTAGTTTCTTCTCCATGTTTATTGGTAGTTTTCTAGTAACCTCTTATTCCTCTGTTTATTTCTCCAGTTTAACTCATGTCTATCCATTCTTTTTGGGAAGTATTCTAGCAACGATTGTAGGTGTTCGTCAGACGACTTCCCTAGTTAAGCAATTGGATAAAATCTGGGATTTACGCAAGACCCTTTTAGTTTTTGGGGGAGGTTTTGGCTTTTTAATCATTTTGACCTTCTTTGTCAAATTTACCTATCTATTTGCCTATCTTATAGGCTTCTTGCTTGCCAGCCTTGCAGCCATTGCTATGATTCTGGCGGCGCGAGTCTTGCATGAAAAGACTCCTAACGTGCAGGAGCCAAAGATTATTAGCTTTTTAGCAGATACTAGTTATGCGGTTTATCTTTTCCATTGGCCTTTCTATATCATTTTCTCGCAGTTGACAACAAATCTTCTTGCTGTCTTACTGACTTTGATTTTTTCTTATGGATTTGCCAGTCTGTCATTTTATGTGTTGGAACCTTGGATTGCAGGAAAGAACACACCTATTATACAAACCCTTCGTCCCCTACCTTATATCCATACAATCCTTGCAGCAAGTACAGGAATCTTGACCATCATTGTCTGCACGGTGACCTTGTTGGCGCCACAAGTTGGAGCTTTTGAGACAGACTTAACTGTCAATGGCTTGAAGCAAGCCGCAACCAATATTGCCCAGACCAAGGTAATGGCAGAGCGGGCAGATGCAAACAGTCTGGGAATTGCTGATGGCACTATGTTAATTGGTGACTCGGTGGCTTTGAGGGCAAATACAGCACTACAGACAGCCCTTCCTGGAGCACAGATTAATGCGCAGGTCAGCAGAACAACCAAGACTGCCAATGAAATCATGCTAAACAATAGCCAGAATAAATTTTTACCTAAGATGGTGGTCATTGCAACTGGGGTAAATAATCCTGAAAATTACAAGGAAGACTGGGATAGTATCGTGAAAAATCTTCCAAAGGGGCACCATATGATTTTGGTGACACCTTATGAAGGAGATAAAACAAAAGAGACCTATGCCATCGTTGAGAAGGCTGCTGCCTACATGAGAGAATTGGCAGAGAAGACTCCTTATATCACGATAGCAGATTGGAATCAAGCTGCTAAGGAACATCCAGAGATCTGGACAGGAACAGACCAAGTCCATTTCGGAAGTGACACTAGTAAAATTGAAGCAGGAGCTAAATTGTATGCAGATACCATTGCTACAGCTTTGCAAACAGCTCAAGACAAACCAGTCAAATCAAAATAACTTGTATTAAAAAGAGAAGAGTTGGAAAAATCCAGCTCTTTTAAAATATCTCTAGAAAATAGGTCTATACCATTTACAAATGAATCAGAAAGGTTTATAATGTAATTGACATAATAAATATCAAAAGTAATCTTTTAAGGAGGTCATTATTATGCCTAATTACGTTAAAGCGGATCAGTTTTTCTATCCATTTGGCATTCGTCGCGGTGGGTACTTAGAACTTGTTGATGGCAAATTTGGGAAACATGTGGATCAAATTCCTGAAGGAGCAGCGGTTCTTGACTATACTGGTTATAGCATTGCACCAGGTCTTGTGGATACTCATATTCATGGATATGCAGGTGTAGATGTGATGGACAACAACATTGAAGGTACATTGCATACTATGAGTGAAGGACTTCTTAGTACCGGTGTTACCAGTTTCTTGCCCACAACTTTAACAGCCACTTATGAGCAATTGCTTGCAGTCACTGAAAATCTTGGAAACCATTATAAAGAAGCAACAGGTGCTAAGATTCGTGGGATTTATTATGAAGGTCCATATTTCACAGAAACTTTTAAGGGGGCACAAAATCCAACTTATATGAGAGACCCGGGTGTTGAGGAGTTTCATTCTTGGCAGGATGCTGCAAAAGGGATGCTAAATAAAATCGCTATTGCACCAGAACGTGATGGGGTGGAAGATTTTGTACGTACTATTACAGGTGAAGGTGTGACAGTTGCACTTGGACACTCAGATGCGACATTTGAACAAGCTAAGAAGGCAGTTGATGCTGGAGCGAGCGTTTGGGTACATGCCTACAATGGCATGCGTGGGTTGACTCACCGTGAGCTCGGTATGGTGGGAGCCATGTATGAATTGCCACATACTTATGCTGAATTGATTTGTGATGGTTATCACGTAGATCCAAAAGCTTGTGAGATTTTACTTAAGCAAAAGGGGACAGAAAACATCGCTCTTATTACGGACTGTATGACAGCTGGTGGGCTTGAAGACGGTGACTATATGTTGGGAGAATTCCCTGTTGTAGTAGCAAATGGAACTGCACGTCTCAAATCTACTGGTAATTTGGCAGGTTCTATCCTCAAACTTAAAGATGGTATGAGAAATGTAGTCGAGTGGGGTATTGCAAATCCACACGAAGCGGTCATGATGGCTAGCCTCAACCCAGCAAAATCTGTTCACATTGATGATGTCTGTGGCCAAATCCGTGAAGGCTACGACGCAGACTTTATCGTACTAGATAAAGATTTGGAATTGGTAGCAACCTACCTAGACGGTGTGAAACGTTATCAAGCATAAGAGAGAAAGCAGAAGTTAGAGACTAGCTTCTGCTTTTTTATGTATGGTACTTTACCGGTAAATAAAAAAGTTAAAAAAATCACAAAAAAGCTTGAACAAACAAATGAAAGAGCTTACAATTATATTATAAATAGTACAAATAAAAAAACGGAGGAGTGCTTTATGAAAGCCTATACTTATGTTAAACCAGGACTTGCTTCTTTTGTTGATGTAGACAAACCAGTGCTTCGCAAGCCAACAGACGCTATTGTGCGTATCGTAAAAACCACTATTTGTGGAACAGACCTCCATATTATCAAAGGGGATGTTCCTGCTTGCCAAAGTGGTACCATTCTTGGTCACGAAGGGATTGGGATTGTTGAAGAAGTTGGAGAAGGAGTTTCGAACTTCAAAAAAGGCGACAAGGTCTTGATTTCTTGTGTCTGTGCCTGTGGTAAATGCTACTACTGTAAAAAAGGAATTTATGCTCACTGTGAAGACGAAGGGGGCTGGATTTTCGGTCACTTGATTGATGGTATGCAGGCTGAATATCTACGTGTCCCTCATGCAGATAATACTCTTTACCACACTCCAGAAGACTTGTCAGATGAGGCTTTGGTTATGCTATCAGACATTCTGCCTACTGGATATGAAATTGGTGTCTTGAAAGGGAAAGTAGAACCTGGTTGTAGCGTAGCCATTATTGGTTCAGGACCAGTTGGATTGGCTGCTCTTTTGACAGCTCAATTCTACTCACCAGCTAAATTGATTATGGTGGACTTAGACGATAACCGCTTGGAAACTGCTTTATCATTCGGTGCGACTCATAAGGTTAATTCTTCAGACCCTGAAAAAGCCATTAAAGAAATTTATGATTTGACAGATGGTCGTGGTGTAGATGTTGCTATCGAAGCTGTTGGTATTCCTGCAACATTTGATTTATGTCAAAAGATTATCGGTGTAGACGGAACAGTTGCCAACTGTGGTGTACATGGTAAACCAGTTGAATTCGATTTGGACAAGCTTTGGATTCGCAACATCAATGTAACAACTGGTTTGGTATCTACAAATACAACTCCACAATTGTTGAAAGCTCTTGAAAGTCATAAGATTGAACCAGAAAAATTGGTCACTCACTATTTCAAACTCAGTGAAATTGAAAAAGCCTATGAAGTCTTCGGTAAGGCAGCAGACCACCATGCTATTAAGGTCATCATCGAAAACGATATCTCAGAAGCCTAAGTAGTAAAAAGATTTTTGAACATAAGCAAATAGAAATTCAGTCATCCATCAGATGGCTGGATTTTTTATCGAAAAATTAAGAAATGAGCATATTTCTTTCCTTGTTTGGCGGAATTGGTTATAATATACGGTACAGAGGAATGAATATGTATCGTGTTATAGAAATGTATGGAGATTTTGAACCGTGGTGGTTCTTAGAAGGTTGGGAAGAAGATATTGTAGCAAGTAAGAAGTTTGACCAGTATTATGATGCTCTCAAATACTACAAGACTTGCTGGTTTCGATTGGAGCAAGAATCCCCTCTTTATAAAAGTAGAAGCGACTTGATGACCATTTTTTGGGACCCAGAAGACCAACGCTGGTGCGATGAATGTGATGAGTATTTACAACAATACCATTCGTTGGCTCTTTTGCAGGATGAGCAGGTTATTCCAGATGAAAAACTACGCCCAGGCTATGAAAAACAAACTGGTCAGGAAAGGCATCGTTCTTGCCGTATGAAATTAAAATAGAGAAAAGTAACTTTTTTGGAGTTGCTTTTTTATTTTTTCCAACTCTTTGCGAATAGTATAGGTGAGGAGGTAAGTATGGTTCAAGAAATTGCACAAGAAATCATTCGTTCGGCCCGGAAAAAAGGGGCGCAGGATATTTATTTTGTCCCTAAGTTAGACGCCTATGAGCTTCATATGAGGATAGGAGACGAGCGTTGTAAAATCGGTTGTTATGATTTTGAAAAGTTTGCGGCCGTCATCAGCCACTTTAAGTTTGTGGCGGGTATGAATGTGGGAGAAAAGCGACGTAGTCAGCTTGGTTCTTGTGATTATGAATATGATCAGAAGATGGTATCCCTGCGCTTATCTACCGTAGGCGATTATCGAGGGCATGAGAGTTTAGTTATTCGTTTGTTACACGATGAGGAGCAGGATTTGCATTTTTGGTTTCAGGATATTGAAGAACTGGGCAAGCAGTACAGGCAACGGGGGCTCTATCTCTTTGCTGGTCCAGTCGGCAGTGGTAAGACGACCTTGATGCACGAATTGGCCAAGTCTCTTTTTAAAGGGCAGCAGGTCATGTCCATTGAAGATCCGGTAGAAATCAAACAAGAGGATATGCTCCAGTTGCAGTTGAATGAGGCGATTGGACTAACCTATGAAAATCTAATCAAACTTTCCTTGCGTCATCGTCCTGACCTCTTGATTATCGGAGAAATTCGTGACAGCGAGACGGCGCGTGCAGTGGTCAGAGCTAGTTTGACAGGGGCGACAGTCTTTTCAACCATTCATGCCAAGAGTATCCGAGGTGTTTATGAACGCCTGCTGGAGTTGGGTGTGAGTGAGGAGGAATTGGCAGTCGTTCTGCAAGGAGTCTGCTACCAGAGATTAATCGGGGGAGGAGGAATCGTTGACTTTGCAAACAAAGACTATCAAGACCACCAGCCAACTAGTTGGAATGCGCAGATTGACCAGCTTCTTAAAGATGGACATATCACAAGCCTTCAGGCTGAAACGGAAAAAATTAGCTACAGCTAAGCAAAAAAATATCATCACCCTGTTTAACAATCTCTTTTCCAGCGGTTTTCATCTGGTGGAGACTATCTCCTTTTTAGATAGGAGTGCCTTGTTGGACAAGCAGTGTGTGAGCCAGATGTGTACAGGCTTGTCTCAGGGGAAATCATTCTCAGAAATGATGGAAAGTTTGGGCTTTTCAAGTGCCATTGTCACTCAGTTATCCCTAGCTGAAGTTCATGGAAATCTCCACCTGAGTTTGGGAAAGATAGAAGAATATCTAGACAATCTGGCCAAGGTCAAGAAAAAACTAATTGAAGTAGCGACCTATCCCTTGATTTTACTGGGTTTTCTTCTCTTAATTATGCTGGGGTTGCGTAACTACCTACTACCACAACTGGATAGTAGCAATATTGCCACCCAAATTATCGGCAATCTGCCACAAATCTTTCTAGGAATGGTAGGCTTTGTTTCAGTAGGTGTCCTTTTAGCACTCACTTTTTATAAAAGAAGTTCGAAGATGCGCGTTTTTTCTATCTTAGCACGCCTTCCCTTCTTTAGAATTTTTGTTCAGACTTATCTGACAGCCTATTATGCGCGTGAATGGGGTAATATGATTTCTCAAGGGATGGAACTGACGCAGATTTTTCAAATGATGCAGGAACAAGGTTCCCAGCTCTTTAAAGAAATCGGTAAAGATCTGGCTCAATCCCTACAAAATGGTCGGGAATTTTCTCAAACCATAGGAACCTATCCTTTCTTTAAAAAGGAGTTGAGTCTTATCATCGAGTATGGGGAAGTCAAGTCCAAGCTGGGGAGTGAGTTGGAAATCTATGCTGAAAAAACTTGGGAAGCCTTTTTTACCCGAGTCAACCGCACCATGAACTTAGTACAGCCACTGGTCTTTATCTTTGTGGCTCTGATTATCGTTTTACTTTATGCGGCAATGCTGATGCCCATGTATCAAAATATGGAGGTAAATTTTTAAAATGAAAAAAATGATGACATTCTTGAAAAAAGCGAAAGTGAAAGCTTTCACACTGGTAGAGATGTTGGTGGTCTTGCTCATCATCAGCGTGCTTCTCTTGCTTTTTGTACCTAATTTGACCAAGCAAAAAGAGGCGGTCAATGATAAAGGAAAAGCTGCTGTTGTTAAGGTGGTGGAAAGTCAGGCAGAGCTTTATAGCTTAGATAAAAATGAAGATGCTAGCCTAAGTAAGTTACAAGCAGATGGGCGAATCACGGAAGAACAGGCTAAAGCTTATAAAGAATACCATGCTAAACAAAATACCAGTCAAACCGTTGCAGATTAAGGCCTTTACCATGCTGGAAAGTCTCTTGGTTTTGGGACTTGTGAGTATCCTTGCCTTGGGCTTATCCGGCTCTGTCCAGTCCACTTTTGCGGCGGTAGAGGAGCAGATTTTCTTTATGGAGTTTGAGGAACTTTATCGTGAAACCCAAAAGCGCAGTGTAGCCAGTCAGCAAAAGACTAGTCTAAACTTAGATGGGCAGACGATCAGTAACGGCAGTCAAAAGTTGACAGTTCCTAAAGGAATTCAGGCACCATCAGGCCAAAGTATTACATTTGACCGAGCTGGGGGTAATTCGTCCCTAGCTAAGGTTGAATTTCAGACCAGTAAAGGAGCAATTCGCTATCAATTATATCTAGGAAATGGAAAAATTAAACGCATTAAGGAAACAAAAAATTAGGGCAGTAATTTTACTGGAAGCAGTAGTCGCTCTAGCTATCTTTGCCAGCATTGCGACCCTTCTTTTGGGACAAATTCAGAAAAATAGGCAGGAAGAAGCAAGAATCTTGCAGAAAGAAGAAGTTGTGCGTGTAGCTAAGATGGCCCTACAGACAGGTCAAAATCAGGTAAACATCAACGGAGTTGAGATTCAGGTGTTTTCTAGTGAAAAGGGATTGGAGGTTTATCATGGTTCAGAACAGTTGTTGGCTATCAAAGAGCCATAAGGTCAAGGCTTTTACCCTGTTGGAATCGCTGATTGCCCTCATTGTCATCAGTGGAAGCTTACTCCTCTTTCAAGCCATGAGTCAGCTCCTCATTTCAGAAGTTCGCTACCAGCAACAAAGCGAGCAAAAAGAGTGGCTTTTGTTTGTGGACCAGCTGGAGGCAGAATTAAACCGTTCGCAGTTCGACAAAGTGGAAGGCAATCGCATTTATATGAAGCAGGATAGCAAGGAAATTGCGATAGGCAAGTCTAAATCGGACGATTTTCGGAAAACCGATGCCAGTGGACGAGGTTATCAGCCTATGGTTTATGGACTCAAATCAGCACAGATTACAGAGGAAAATCAAGTGGTTCGTTTTCGTTTCCAGTTTCAAAAAGGCTTAGAAAGGGAGTTCATCTATCGTGTGGAAAAAGAAAAAAGTTAAGGCAGGAGTTCTCCTCTATGCAGTCACCCTGGCAGCCATCTTTAGCCTTTTGTTACAATTTTACTTGAACCGACAAGTCGCCCACTATCAAGACTATGCTTTGAATAAAGAAAAGTTGGTTGCTTTTGCTATGGCTAAACGAACCAAGGATAAAGCCGAGAAAGAAAGTGGGGAACAGTCCTTTAATCTGGGTCAGGTGAGTTATCAGAATAAGAAAACAAGCTTAGTGACAAGGGTTCGTACGCCTAAGAGCCAATATGAGTTCCTATTTCCTTCAGTCAAAATCAAAGAAGAGAAAACAGAGAAAAAAGAAGAAGTGGAGACTGATTCAAGCGAAAAAGCGGAGAAGAAAAAATCAGAAAAGAAACCTGAAAAGAAAGAGAATTCCTAGTCAATTCAACTACTTTGTGCTAAACTAAAAGCATGAAACATGATTTTAATCACAAAGCAGAAACTTTCGATTCCCCTAAAAATATCTTCCTCGCAAACTTGGTTTATCAAGCTATCGACAAACAGCTTGATCTTCTATCAGACAAAGAAATTCTGGATTTCGGTGGAGGAACGGGTCTATTAGCCTTGCCTCTAGCCAAGCAGGCTAAGTCAGTCACTCTTGTAGACATTTCTGAGAAAATGATGGAGCAAGCTCGTTTGAAAGCGGAACAGCAAGACATCAAGAATATCCAGTTTTTGGAGCAAGATTTACTGAAAAATCCCTTGGAGAAAGAGTTTGATCTCATTGTTGTTAGTCGGGTTCTTCATCATATGCCTGATTTGGATGCAGCTCTCTCACTGTTTCATCAACATTTGAGGAAAGATGGACAACTCCTCATTGCTGATTTTACCAAGACGGAGACCAGCCATCACGGCTTTGAATTGCCTGCACTGGAAAAAAAGCTAAATGAGCATGGTTTTTCATCTGTGCATAGTCAGATCCTCTATAGCGCCGAAGGCTTGTTTCAAGGAAATTACTCAGAACTCTTTTTAACAGTAGCCCAAAAATCACTCGCCTAGTCAGGGAGTGATTTTTCTATAAGGATGGAAAAAAGAAGGGAAATTTGATAAGATAGGAATATGGATTTTGAAAAAATTGAACAAGCTTATACCTATTTACTAGAGAATGTCCAAATCATCCAAAGTGATTTGGCGACCAATTTTTATGACGCCTTGGTGGAGCAAAACAGCATCTATTTGGATGGTGAGACTGAGTTAGAGCAGGTCAAGGAGAACAATCATGCCCTTAAGCATTTAGCCTTACGCAAAGAAGAATGGCTCAAGACCTACCAGTTTCTCTTGATGAAGGCTGGTCAGACAGAGCCCCTACAGGCCAATCACCAGTTTACACCGGATGCTATTGCCTTACTTCTGGTGTTTATTGTGGAAGAGTTGTTTAAAGAGGAGGAAATTACTATCCTCGAAATGGGTTCTGGGATGGGAATTCTGGGCGCTACTTTCTTGACCTCGCTTGATAAAAAGGTGGATTACTTGGGAATGGAAGTGGATGATTTGCTGATTGATTTGGCAGCAAGCATAGCAGATGTAATTGGTTTGCAGGCTGGCTTTGTTCAAGGAGATGCCGTTCGTCCACAAATGCTCAAAGAAAGTGATGTGGTCATCAGCGACTTGCCTGTTGGCTATTATCCTGATGACGCCGTTGCGTCGCGCCATCAAGTTGCTTCTAGTCAAGAACATACCTACGCCCATCACTTGCTCATGGAACAAGGGCTTAAGTACCTCAAATCAGATGGCTACGCTATTTTTCTCGCTCCGAGTGATTTGTTGACCAGTCCTCAGAGTGATTTATTGAAAGGCTGGTTGAAAGAGGAGGCGAATCTAGTTGCCATGATCAGTCTGCCTGAAAATCTTTTTGCTAATGCCAAACAATCTAAGACGATTTTTATCTTACAAAAGAAAACTGATATTACAGTAGAACCCTTTGTTTATCCACTTTCTAGCCTGCAAGATGCAAGTGTTTTAATGAAATTTAAAGAAAATTTTCAAAAATGGACTCAAGGTACTGAAATATAAAATAGATTTTGTTATAATAGATGAAAACGCTTAAAAGAGGAGTCTTGTTATGACAAAAACAATTGCAATCAATGCCGGAAGTTCAAGTTTGAAATGGCAATTATACTTAATGCCAGAAGAAAAAGTATTGGCGAAAGGTTTGATTGAACGTATCGGTTTGAAAGATTCAATTTCAACTGTAAAATTTGACGGTCGTTCTGAACAACAAATTTTGGATATCGAAAATCATACACAAGCCGTTAAAATTTTATTGGATGACTTGATCCGTTTCGATATTATCAAGGCTTATGATGAGATTACTGGTGTTGGACACCGTGTTGTTGCAGGTGGAGAATATTTCAAAGAATCAACAGTTGTTGAAGGTGATGTATTAGAAAAAGTTGAAGAGTTGAGTTTGTTAGCTCCTCTCCACAATCCAGCCAATGCAGCAGGTGTTCGTGCCTTTAAGGAATTGTTGCCAGACATTACCAGTGTAGTTGTGTTTGATACTTCATTCCACACAAGTATGCCAGAGAAAGCTTACCGCTACCCTCTACCAACAAAATACTACACAGAAAACAAGGTTCGTAAATACGGTGCCCACGGTACAAGTCACCAGTTTGTAGCAGGAGAAGCTGCAAAACTCTTGGGACGTCCATTAGAAGACTTGAAATTGATCACTTGCCATATCGGTAATGGTGCTTCTATTACAGCTGTTAAGGGTGGTCAATCTGTGGATACTTCAATGGGCTTCACTCCACTTGGTGGTGTGATGATGGGAACTCGTACAGGGGATGTTGACCCAGCTATCATTCCTTACTTAATGCAATATACAGAGGACTTTAACACGCCTGAAGACATTAGTCGCGTCCTTAACCGTGAATCAGGGCTTATGGGTGTTTCAGGCAAATCTAGTGATATGCGCGATGTGATTGCTGCTATGGAAGAAGGGGACCACGATGCCACTTTAGCCTATGAAATGTATGTTGATCGTATCCAAAAACATATCGGTCAATACCTTGCAGTCCTAAACGGGGCAGATGCTATTATCTTTACTGCAGGCATTGGAGAAAATGCAGCTGCTGTACGTAAGGATGTTATCTCAGGTATTTCTTGGTTTGGTTGTGATGTTGATGATGAAAAGAACGTCTTTGGTGTGACAGGAGACATCTCAACAGAGGCAGCGAAAATTCGTGTCTTGGTTATTCCAACAGATGAAGAATTAGTCATTGCCCGTGACGTTGAACGCTTGAAAAAATAACAAAAATCAGAAAAAATATTCCGTACAAGGAGTTGGAAAAGTGATTTTTCCAGCTTCTTTTTCTGATGAAATTGTCCAAAACCTTGCTATGATTGGCTTTTTTGAAAAATATGGTATAATAGTAGTAATTTAATAGATGGAGTTGAGTTTTGAAGAAAAACTTTCGTGTAAAAAGAGAGAAAGATTTTAAGGCGATTTTCAAGGAAGGAACAAGTTTTGCTAACCGAAAATTTGTTGTCTACCAATTAGAAAATCAGAAAAACCATTTTCGAGTAGGTCTATCAGTTAGCAAAAAACTGGGGAATGCCGTCACTAGAAATCAAATCAAGCGACGAATCCGACATATTATCCAGAATGCAAAAGAGAGTCTGGTAGAAGATGTCGACTTTGTTGTCATTGCTCGAAAAGGGGTTGAGACCTTGGAATACGCAGAGATGGAGAAAAATCTACTCCACGTATTAAAATTATCAAAGATTTACCAGGAAGGAAATGGGAGTGAAAAAGAAACTACAGTTGACTAGTTTGCTAGGACTGTCTCTATTTATCATGACAGCCTGTGTAACTAATGGGACAACTAGCGATATTACGGCAGATTCGACTGATTTTTGGAGTAAATTGGTTTACTTCTTTGCAGAAGTCATTCGCTTTTTATCATTTGATATTAGTATCGGAGTGGGGATTATTCTCTTTACAATCTTGATTCGTACAGTGCTCTTGCCAGTCTTTCAAGTGCAAATGGTAGCGTCTAGAAAAATGCAGGAAGCTCAACCACGCATTAAGGCGCTTCGAGAACAATATCCAGGTCGCGATATGGAAAGCAGAACCAAATTAGAGCAGGAAATGCGTAAAGTCTTTAAAGAAATGGGTGTCAGACAGTCGGATTCTCTTTGGCCGATTTTGATTCAGATGCCGCTCATCTTGGCCTTATTCCAAGCCCTATCAAGAGTTGACTTTTTGAAGACAGGTCATTTCTTATGGATTAACCTTGGTGACGTGGATACAACATTTGTGCTTCCGATTTTAGCAGCAGTATTCACCTTTTTAAGTACTTGGTTGTCCAATAAAGCCTTGTCTGAGCGAAATGGAGCTACGACTGCGATGATGTATGGGATTCCAGTCTTGATCTTTATCTTTGGGGTTTATGCTCCGAGCGGAGTCGCTCTCTACTGGGCAGTGTCAAATGCTTATCAAGTCTTGCAAACCTATTTCTTGAACAATCCATTCAAGATTATCGCAGAGCGTGAGGCTGTAGTACAGGCACAAAAAGATTTGGAAAATAGAAAAAGAAAAGCCAAGAAAAAGGCTCAGAAAACGAAATAATAAGGAGGAATCTGGTAATGGTAGTATTTACAGGTTCAACTGTTGAAGAAGCAATCCAGAAAGGATTGAAAGAATTAGATATTCCAAGAATGAAGGCTCATATCAAAGTCATTTCTCGTGAGAAAAAAGGATTTCTTGGTTTATTTGGTAAAAAACCAGCCCAAGTGGATATCGATGCGATTAGTGAAACGACAGTTGTAAAAGCAAACCAACAAGCTGTAAAGGGAGTTCCAAAACAAATCAATGATTTGAATGAGCCTGTTAAAACAGTTAGTGAAGCAACTGTTGATTTGGGGCATGTTGTAGAAGCAATTAAAAAGATTGAAGAGGAAGGCCAAGGTATTTCTGATGAAGTCAAGGCTGAAATCTTAAAACATGAAAGACATGCCAGCACTATCTTAGAAGAAACTGGTCACATTGAGATTTTAAATGAATTACAACTTGAAGGAGCTGATCTCGAAGAAGAAGTAGCAACTCCTAATATTGAAAGCCAAGCTGAGCAAACTGAAAGTCAAGAACTAGAAGATTTGGGCTTGAAAGTTGAACCGAGCTTTGATATTGAACAAGTAGCTACGGAAGTAACGACTTATGTTCAAACAATTATTGATGACATGGATGTTGAAGCCACACTTTCAAATGACTATAACCGTCGTAGTATCAATTTACAAATTGACACTAATGAGCCAGGTCGTATTATCGGTTATCATGGTAAAGTCTTGAAGGCCTTGCAACTATTGGCTCAAAATTATCTTTACAATCGCTATTCAAGAACCTTCTACATTACTATTAATGTCAATGATTATGTTGAACACCGTGCAGAAGTCTTGCAAACCTACGCTCAAAAATTGGCGACTCGTGTTTTAGAAGAAGGACGCAGTCATCAGACAGATCCAATGTCGAATAGTGAACGCAAGATTATTCATCGTATTATTTCACGTATGGATGGCGTGACTAGTTACTCTGAGGGTGACGAGCCAAATCGCTATGTCGTTGTAGATACAGAATAAGTAAAATCAGGTTTATCCTGATTTTTTGCTAGTTAGAGGAGGTTAAATGGATGTTGAATAAGATAAGAGATTATCTAGACTTTGCAGGTTTGCAATACCGTAATCCAGATAAGGCGGGGGAAGAACGAGAAAAAATGCTGGAATTGCGCCATAAAGGCCAAGAGGCTCGAAAAGCTTTTACAGAATTGGCTAAAGCATTTCAAGCCAGTCATCCGGAATGGCAACTCCAACAGACCAGTCAGTGGATGAACCAAGCGCAGCGTTTACGACCACATTTTTGGGTTTATATACAGCGTGAGGGGAAAGTGACAGAACCTATGATGGCTCTTCGTTTGTATGGGACATCTGCTGACTTTGGGATTTCTTTAGAGGTCAGTTTTGTTGAACGTAAGAAAGATGAGCAAACTTTGGATAAACAAACCAAGGTATTAGAAGTTCCGGTGGTAGAAGGAATTTATTATCTATCCTACTGTGATGGTCAAAGTCAACGGTGGGAGGCTACTGAGGAGAACCGTCAAATTTTAAGAAATAAACTATCCAATCAAGAAATCCGAAAAGTTTTAGTTAAAGCAGATATTTCTTTTATAGAAACTCAATCATTAGAAGCAATTTTAGAAAAATTAGAAGAAGCTTATGAACGCTTACTTCCCTACTATCAGGCGACCAGAGGGTAGAAATCATGAGACTTATCTAGAGTCGAATTGATTTATTGCTATTCTATGTATTTTTTCATATAATAGTAAAATAGAATGTGTGATTCAATAATCACCTCAAATAGAAAGGAAATTCTATGTCAAATCTATCTGTTAATGCAATTCGTTTCCTAGGTATTGACGCTATCAACAAAGCCAACTCAGGTCACCCAGGTGTGGTTATGGGAGCAGCTCCGATGGCTTACAGCCTCTTTACAAAACAGCTTCGTATCAATCCAGCTCAACCAAACTGGATTAACCGCGACCGCTTTATTCTTTCAGCTGGTCATGGTTCAATGCTTCTTTATGCCCTTCTTCACCTTTCTGGTTTTGAAGATGTTAGCATGGATGAAATCAAGAACTTCCGTCAATGGGGTTCAAAAACACCAGGTCACCCAGAATTTGGTCATACAGCAGGGATTGATGCTACAACAGGTCCTCTAGGTCAAGGTATTTCAACTGCTACTGGTTTTGCCCAAGCAGAACGTTTCTTGGCAGCTAAATATAACCGCGAAGGCTACAATATCTTTGATCACTATACTTACGTTATCTGTGGAGACGGAGACTTGATGGAAGGTGTCTCAAGTGAGGCGGCTTCATACGCAGGTTTGCAAAAACTAGACAAGTTGGTTGTTCTTTATGATTCAAATGACATCAACTTGGATGGTGAGACAAAGGATTCCTTCACTGAAAGCGTTCGTGACCGTTACAATGCCTACGGTTGGCATACAGCCTTGGTTGAAGATGGAACAGACTTAGAAGCTATCCATGCTGCTATCGAAACAGCTAAAGATTCAGGCAAACCATCTTTGATTGAAGTGAAGACTGTGATTGGATACGGTTCTCCAAATAAACAAGGAACTAATGCTGTACACGGTGCCCCTCTTGGAGCAGATGAAACTGCAGCAACTCGCCAAGCGCTCGGTTGGGACTATGAACCATTTGAAATTCCAGAACAAGTTTATGCTGATTTCAAGGAAAATGTTGCGGACCGTGGTGCATCAGCTTATCAAGCTTGGACAAAATTAGTTGCAGATTATAAAGAAGCTTATCCAGAACTAGCAGCAGAAGTAGATGCCATCATCGACGGACGTGATCCAGTTGAAGTGACTCCAGCAGACTTCCCAACCTTAGAAAACGGCTTTTCTCAAGCAACTCGTAACTCGAGTCAGGATGCTTTGAACGTTGTGGCAGCTAAGTTGCCAACTTTCTTGGGTGGATCAGCTGACCTAGCTCACTCAAACATGACTTATATCAAGACTGATGGACTTCAAGACGATGCAAATCGCTTGAACCGTAATATTCAGTTTGGTGTTCGTGAATTTGCAATGGGAACGATCTTGAACGGAATGGCCCTTCACGGTGGACTTCGTGTATACGGTGGAACTTTCTTCGTCTTCTCTGACTATGTGAAGGCAGCAGTCCGTTTGTCAGCCTTGCAAGGACTTCCTGTGACTTATGTCTTTACCCACGATTCTATTGCGGTTGGGGAAGATGGTCCGACTCACGAACCAGTTGAGCACTTAGCAGGTCTTCGTGCTATGCCAAATCTAAATGTTTTCCGTCCAGCAGATGCGCGTGAAACTCAAGCAGCTTGGTACCTTGCAGTGACAAGTGAGAAAACACCAACCGCCCTTGTCTTGACCCGTCAAAACTTGACTGTCGAAGAGGGAACAGACTTTGACAAGGTTGCAAAAGGTGCCTATGTTGTTTATGAAAATGCAGCAGACTTTGATACCATCTTGATTGCAACAGGTTCAGAGGTCAATCTTGCTGTCGCAGCTGCCAAAGAATTAGCTAGTCAAGGTGCAAAAGTCCGCGTAGTCAGCATGCCATCTACAGATGTCTTTGATAAACAAGATGCAGCATACAAGGAAGAAATCCTTCCAAATGCAGTTCGCCGTCGTGTTGCAGTCGAAATGGGTGCAACTCAAAACTGGTACAAATATGTTGGTCTTGATGGTGCCGTTCTAGGTATTGATACCTTCGGAGCCTCTGCCCCAGCACCAAAAGTATTGGCAGAATATGGCTTTACTGTAGAAAACCTTGTAAAAGTTGTTCAAAACTTGAAATAATCCTAAGAATCAGAGCGCAAGCTCTGGTTTTTCTTACTAGAAAAGCAAGGTACAACCTTGTAAAAGTAGCTGAAATTTGATATAGTAGTCCTATGTAAAATACAAAGGAGAAAACAATGAATCCAAATTATACATTTTTAATCATGCTTGTGGCGATGTTGGGCTTGATGTTCTTTATGCAACGCTCTCAAAAGAAACAAGCACAAAAACGTATGGAAAGTTTAAACAAACTACAAAAAGGCTATGAAGTGATTACAATTGGTGGACTTTACGGAACAGTCGATGAAGTAGATACTGAGAAGAGAACGATTGTTCTTGATGTAGATGGAGTTTACTTGACTTTCGAACTAGCTGCAATCAAGACCGTATTACCACTGAAAGAAACTGCTTCACTCGAAGGTGCAATTGAAAAATAAGACGGGATCACTAACTCCCGTTTTTCTATAAAAGAAAGGAAATGGGATGAAAAAACTAGTCTTTGTCTGTCTGGGAAATATTTGCCGCAGCCCTATGGCAGAGTTTGTTATGAAATCAATGACAGATAACTACGAAGTCCAAAGTCGAGCGACGTCCTCTTGGGAACATGGAAATCCGATTCATAAGGGCACTCAGGGAATTTTTCAACAGTATGAGATTCCTTATGACAAGAGCAAGACATCTCTTCAGATTACTAAAGAAGATTTTGAAGCCTTTGATTACATTATCGGAATGGACGCTTCAAATGTTTCGGACTTACGTCAGATGTGTCCAGAAGGCTTGCAAGATAAGATTTACTCATTTGCATCTGAAAGTGTTCCAGACCCTTGGTATACAGGAGATTTTGAGGAAACTTATCGGCGTGTTCAAGAGGGTTGTCGAGCTTGGTTAGAACGTTTAGAAAAGGAGAGTGAAGGTGGAAAATCTTAAGAATTTTTACGACAAGTATCGTGTCTATCTGACTCGTCCACGTTTAGAGATTATAGCAGTAGTTACCATTGTTTTCTGTGCTGTACTCGTCTTTTTTCTAAATATTCCCGGAAAAGGCATCTTAAAACTCGATAATGGAACGATTGTTTATGACGGCAGTCTTGTCCGAGGTAAAATGAATGGTCAAGGAACCATTACCTTCCAAAATGGAGACCAATATACAGGTGGTTTCAGCAATGGAGCCTTCAACGGAAAAGGTACCTTTCAATCCAAAGAAGGCTGGACCTACGAAGGGGATTTTGTAAATGGTCAGGCTGAAGGAAAAGGAAAACTCACAACAGAACAAGAAGTCGTTTACGAAGGGACTTTTAAACAAGGCGTTTTTCAACAAAAATAAATCCTCCTTATCAAAGGAGGTATTATTAGAAACGCAAAGTAAGCGCTTACCTGCAAATCCCTTTCTTTCCAAATCCCTCTTCCAAGTAAGTTTGTGAAATAAAAAAATATTTGAAATAAATTTCACAAACTTTAAAGAAAGAAGTTGATAAGAAAAGAAAATGAGAAAAATTTCACAAGGAACTAAAAATTCTTTGTGAAATGTTTATGAAACTGTTTACAAAGTTGAAATAATGCGTTATAATAAACTTGTGAAAAAATTAACAAAGGATATCAATCCTTGAAAGCTATGGAGGAAAATATGGCTGATAAAAAAACTGTGACACCAGAAGAAAAGAAACTAGCTGCTGAAAAGCATGTCGACGGCTTGGTGCAAAAAGCTCTAGTTGCCCTTGAAGAAATGCGTAAGTTGGATCAAGAGCAGGTTGACTACATCGTTGCCAAAGCATCAGTAGCAGCTTTGGATGCCCACGGAGAATTGGCTTTACATGCCTTTGAAGAAACAGGACGTGGTGTATTTGAAGATAAAGCAACTAAGAACTTGTTTGCTTGTGAACACGTAGTAAACAACATGCGCCACACTAAGACAGTTGGCGTTATCGAAGAAGACGATGTAACAGGATTGACTCTTATTGCTGAACCGGTCGGTGTTGTCTGTGGTATTACTCCTACAACAAACCCAACATCAACAGCAATCTTCAAATCATTGATTTCATTGAAGACACGTAATCCAATCGTTTTTGCCTTCCACCCATCAGCTCAAGAATCATCAGCTCACGCAGCTCGTATCGTTCGCGATGCAGCTATCGCAGCTGGAGCTCCTGAAAACTGCGTACAGTGGATCACTGAACCATCTATGGAAGCAACTAGTGCTCTTATGAACCACGAAGGTGTTGCGACAATCCTTGCAACAGGTGGTAACGCAATGGTGAAGGCTGCGTATTCATGTGGTAAACCAGCTCTTGGGGTAGGTGCCGGAAACGTTCCAGCTTATGTTGAAAAATCAGCTAACATCCGTCAAGCAGCACACGATATCGTCATGTCTAAATCATTTGATAACGGTATGGTCTGTGCCTCAGAGCAAGCGGTTATCATTGATAAAGAAATTTACGATGAATTTGTAGCAGAGTTCAAATCTTACCACACTTACTTTGTAAACAAAAAAGAAAAAGCTCTTCTTGAAGAATTCTGCTTCGGCGTAAAAGCAAACAGCAAAAATTGTGCTGGTGCAAAATTGAACGCTGACATCGTTGGTAAACCAGCAACTTGGATTGCAGAACAAGCAGGATTTACAGTTCCAGAAGGAACAAACATTCTTGCTGCAGAATGTAAAGAAGTTGGTGAAAACGAGCCATTGACTCGTGAAAAATTGTCACCAGTTATCGCAGTTTTGAAATCTGAAAGCCGTGAAGATGGTATTACTAAGGCTCGTCAAATGGTTGAATTTAACGGTCTTGGCCACTCAGCAGCCATCCACACAGCTGACGAAGAATTGACTAAAGAATTTGGTAAAGCTGTTAAAGCTATTCGTGTTATCTGTAACTCACCTTCTACTTTCGGTGGTATCGGGGACGTTTACAATGCCTTCTTGCCATCATTGACACTCGGATGTGGTTCTTACGGACGCAACTCAGTTGGGGATAACGTTAGTGCCATTAACCTCTTGAATATCAAAAAAGTCGGAAGACGGAGAAATAACATGCAATGGATGAAACTTCCTTCAAAAACATACTTTGAACGTGATTCAATTCAATACCTTCAAAAATGTCGTGACGTTGAACGTGTCATGATCGTTACTGACCATGCCATGGTAGAGCTTGGTTTCCTTGATCGTATCATCGAACAACTTGATCTTCGTCGCAATAAGGTTGTTTATCAAATCTTTGCTGATGTAGAACCAGATCCAGATATCACAACTGTAAACCGTGGTACTGAGATTATGCGTGCCTTCAAACCAGATACAATCATCGCTCTCGGTGGTGGATCTCCAATGGATGCTGCTAAAGTAATGTGGCTCTTCTACGAACAACCAGAAGTGGACTTCCGTGACCTTGTTCAAAAATTCATGGATATCCGTAAACGTGCCTTCAAGTTCCCATTGCTTGGTAAGAAGACTAAATTCATCGCAATTCCTACTACATCTGGTACAGGATCTGAAGTAACTCCATTTGCCGTTATCTCTGATAAAGCAAACAACCGTAAATACCCAATTGCTGACTATTCATTGACACCAACTGTGGCAATCGTAGACCCTGCTTTGGTATTGACAGTTCCTGGATTTGTTGCTGCGGATACTGGTATGGACGTATTGACTCACGCAACTGAAGCTTACGTATCACAAATGGCTAGCGACTACACTGATGGACTTGCACTTCAAGCCATCAAGCTTGTATTTGAAAACCTTGAAAGCTCAGTTAAGAATGCAGACTTCCATTCACGTGAGAAAATGCACAACGCTTCAACAATCGCTGGTATGGCCTTTGCCAATGCCTTCCTAGGTATTTCTCACTCAATGGCCCATAAGATTGGTGCGCAATTCCACACAATCCACGGCCGTACTAATGCAATCTTGCTTCCATACGTTATCCGCTATAATGGTACACGTCCAGCTAAGACAGCAACATGGCCTAAGTACAACTACTACCGTGCAGATGAAAAATATCAAGATATCGCACGCATGCTTGGACTTCCAGCTTCTACTCCAGAAGAAGGTGTGGAATCTTACGCAAAAGCTGTTTACGAACTTGGTGAGCGCGTAGGCATCCAAATGAACTTCAAAGCACAAGGAATAGATGAAAAAGAATGGAAAGAACATTCTCGTGAATTGGCCTTCCTTGCTTATGAAGATCAATGTTCACCAGCTAACCCACGTCTTCCAATGGTTGACCACATGCAAGAAATCATCGAAGATTCTTACTATGGTTACAAAGAAAGACCAGGACGCCGTAAATAATCGTTTATCAGCCTAGAGGCAGGAATTTCCTGTCTCTTTTTTGTGAAATTTGAAGATTGAAAATAATTTTTAGCTTAGCTATTTTCACTTTTCATTTTAAAAGGAAACCGGTAAATGACTAGGTAGACAAAGAAAGATAGCAGCATAGGCTTTCAAAGGAGAAAGAAAAATAAGTGAGGTGTAGACAAAAAACAACGCCCGTACTTGCAATTAAACTTAAATAGTTATATAATAGGTTTGTTGAAAGGTGATTTGTAGTGATTCAAGTTACTCTTTTCACAATAAAAATTTCATGATTTTCATAAGGAGGAAATCACTAATGGTAGTTAAAGTTGGTATTAACGGTTTCGGACGTATCGGTCGTCTTGCTTTCCGTCGTATCCAAAACGTAGAAGGTGTTGAAGTTACTCGTATCAACGACCTTACAGATCCAGTTATGCTTGCACACTTGTTGAAATACGACACAACTCAAGGTCGTTTCGACGGTACTGTTGAAGTTAAAGAAGGTGGATTTGAAGTTAACGGTAAATTCATCAAAGTTTCTGCTGAACGTGATCCAGAACAAATCGACTGGGCTAACGACGGTGTAGAAATCGTTCTTGAAGCTACTGGTTTCTTTGCTAAGAAAGCAGCTGCTGAAAAACACTTGCACGCTGGTGGAGCTAAAAAAGTTGTTATCACTGCTCCTGGTGGAAACGACGTTAAAACAGTTGTATTCAACACTAACCACGACGTTCTTGACGGTACTGAAACAGTTATCTCAGGTGCTTCATGTACTACAAACTGCTTGGCTCCAATGGCTAAAGCTCTTCAAGACAACTTTGGTGTTGTAGAAGGATTGATGACTACTATCCACGCTTACACTGGTGACCAAATGATCCTTGACGGACCACACCGTGGTGGTGACCTTCGCCGTGCTCGCGCTGGTGCTGCAAACATCGTTCCTAACTCAACTGGTGCTGCAAAAGCTATCGGTCTTGTAATCCCAGAATTGAACGGTAAACTTGACGGATCTGCACAACGCGTTCCAACTCCAACTGGATCAGTTACTGAATTGGTAGCAGTTCTTGAAAAGAACGTTACTGTTGATGAAGTGAACGCAGCTATGAAAGCAGCTTCAAACGAATCATACGGTTACACAGAAGATCCAATCGTATCTTCAGATATCGTAGGTATGTCTTACGGTTCATTGTTTGACGCAACTCAAACTAAAGTTCTTGACGTTGACGGTAAACAATTGGTTAAAGTTGTATCATGGTACGACAACGAAATGTCATACACTGCACAACTTGTTCGTACTCTTGAATACTTCGCAAAAATCGCTAAATAATTCATGAGTCGATAAAAAGCAAGGCCTCTTGGTCTTGCTTTTCTTATATGGAAAAATGGATGACACAATCATCCATTCTTTTTTAACTCTTTTTCAAAAGTATCTGAAAGGGCAGTGAAGCTTAATTTCTCTAATGTAAGTGGATGTGTAAAGGAAAGTCGAAAGGCATGAAGCATAAGTCGACTTGATTTTCCTTTGCTATTATAGAGAGGGTCGCCTAGGATCGGGAAGTTATGATGAGAGAGGTGCACACGTATTTGATGGGTTCGCCCTGTTTTTAGTTTGCAACGAACCAAGGAAGTTTTGTTTGGAAATTGCTTTAATCTGCTTACATGCGTTTCAGCATATTGCCCATGTTTTGTATCAACTATTCGTTTTCTGCGATCATGACGATCACGTCCGATTTTGTCCCTGAAAACAAGCTCTTTGCTGTTGATATTTCCGTCAACAAGTGCCCAATATTCCCTAGAAATCTCTTTTTTCTCCAATAAGCGATTGAGAATAGGTAGGATAAAAGGATTTTTGGCAAAGAGAACCAAGCCACTGGTTTCCATGTCCAGACGATGAACGACATAGCAGGTTTGGCCAACATAGGCACTGACATGGTTAAGAAGGGCGATTTCGTTTGGCTGATTACCATGCGTTTTCATCCCCTCTGGTTTGTTGACAATAACCAAGTGTTGATCTTGATAAACTTCCTGAATGAGGTTTGGGTTGCCCCAAGGAATTTCTTTTTCGGGATAATCTTCCTCGTCAAAAGTCAATTGGCAAACATCTCCAGGATTTACCGTCTCGTTCCAATGAACTTCTTGCTGATTAATCAAAATGTGTTTCTTGATTCTCAAAAAATGACGGATTTTTCTAGGGATGAGGAGTTGTTCCTCTAGGAATTGCTTTACCGTCATTTGAGGTAGAGAGTCTGGTAATGTAAATGTGAATTGCATACAGATATTGTAACAAAAAAAGCCCTATTTGGATAGGAAATAGCTAAATTCTTGTCTTCCTATGATGAAGATGATAAAATAAACGCATGAAATTAGATAAATTATTCGAGAAATTTCTTTCTCTTTTTAAAAAAGAAACAAGTGGATCAGAGGATTCTGGGTCTACTAGCTTGCGTCGTTCTCGCAGTGATCGAAAAAAATTAGCCCAAGTGGGTCCGATTCGAAAATTCTGGCGTCGCTATCATCTGACAAAGATTGTCCTTATACTAGGTTTGAGTGTAGGCTTGCTAGTTGGAACCTATTTGTTTGCGGTAGCTAAGTCAACCAATGTCAATGATTTGCAAAACGCCTTGAAAACTCGGACTATCATTTTTGACCGTGAAGAAAAGGAGGCTGGTGCCTTGTCTGGTCAAAAGGGAACCTACGTTGAATTGGCTGATATCAGTAAAAATTTGCAGAATGCTGTTATTGCAACCGAAGACCGTTCTTTCTATAAAAATGACGGGATTAACTATGGTCGTTTCTTCTTGGCTATTGTAACTGCTGGACGTTCGGGTGGTGGTTCTACTATTACCCAACAGCTAGCTAAAAACGCCTATTTGTCACAGGATCAAACCGTTGAGAGAAAAGCGAAAGAATTTTTTCTTGCCTTAGAATTAACAAAAAAATATAGTAAGGATCAAATTCTAACCATGTACCTTAACAACGCTTATTTTGGAAATGGTGTGTGGGGTGTAGAAGATGCGAGTAAGAAATACTTTGGAGTTTCTGCGTCAGAAGTGAGTTTGGATCAAGCTGCGACTCTGGCAGGGATGCTCAAAGGGCCGGAACTGTATAATCCTTTGAATTCCGTACAAGATTCGACTAATCGTCGCGACACTGTCTTACAAAATATGGTTGCGGCAGGATATATTGATAAAAACCAAGAAATCGAAGCTGCTGAAGTTGATATGACTACGCAATTGCATGATAAGTATGAAGGGAAAATTTCAGATTACCGTTACCCCTCTTATTTTGACGCTGTGGTTAATGAAGCTGTGTCTAAGTATAATCTAACAGAGGAAGAAATCGTCAATAATGGCTACCGCATTTATACAGAGCTGGACCAAAACTACCAAGCAAATATGCAGGTTGTCTATGAAAATACATCGCTATTTCCGAGGGCAGAGGATGGAACATTTGCTCAATCAGGAAGTGTCGCTCTCGAACCGAAAACAGGAGGAGTTCGTGGAGTTGTCGGTCAAGTTGCTGACAATGATAAAACTGGATTCCGGAATTTCAACTATGCAACTCAATCAAAACGTAGCCCTGGCTCTACAATTAAGCCTTTAGTCGTTTATACGCCAGCAGTTGAGGCAGGTTGGGCTTTGAATAAGCTCTTGGATAACCATACCATGAAGTATGACAACTATAAGGTAGATAACTATGCAGGAATTAAAAAGAGTCGAGAAGTTCCCATGTATCAAGCCTTGGCAGAATCGCTTAATCTACCTGCTGTTGCTACTGTTAATGATTTGGGTGTTGATAAGGCTTTTGAGGCAGGCGAAAAATTTGGACTCAACATGGAAAAGGTCGATCGTGTTCTTGGTGTCGCCTTGGGAAGCGGTGTCGAAACCAATCCTCTTCAAATGGCTCAAGCATATGCTGCCTTTGCAAATGAAGGTTTAATGCCTGAAGCTCATTTTATTAGTCGAATTGAAAATGCTAGTGGTCAGGTCATTGCGAGCCATAAAAATTCACAAAAACGAGTGATTGATAAAGCTGTAGCTGACAAGATGACCAGTATGATGTTGGGGACATTCACAAACGGAACGGGTATTAGTTCATCGCCTGCAGATTATGTTATGGCAGGAAAAACTGGTACAACCGAAGCAGTTTTCAATCCAGAGTACACAAGTGACCAGTGGGTAATTGGTTATACTCCGGATGTGGTGATCAGTCACTGGCTTGGTTTTCCGACTACTGATGAAAACCACTATCTAGCAGGATCTACTTCAAATGGTGCAGCTCATGTCTTTAGAAACATTGCCAATACCATTTTACCTTATACACCAGGAAGTACCTTTACAGTTGAAAATGCTTATAAGCAAAATGGAATTGCACCAGCTAACACAAAAAGACAAGTACAAACCAATGATAATAGCCAGACAGATGATAATTTGTCTGATATTCGAGGACGTGCGCAAAGTCTAGTAGATGAGGCTAGCCGGGCTATCTCCGATGCTAAAATTAAGGAAAAGGCTCAAACGATATGGGATTCGGTAGTCAATCTATTTCGTTAAGATGCTTGTCAAAGCTTAGCTTTCTTGTTATAATAGATAAGATGGAGGCGTTATGGCACTAAAAAAAGCAAGCCTAGCTTGTGCGGTTTGTGGTTCGAGAAACTATTCAATCAAGATTAGTGGAACCCCCAAGCCTACACGACTAGAAGTAAATAAATTTTGTAAGCATTGTGGCAAGTACACTACACACAGAGAAACGAGATAGGAGAGAGCGATGCGTTTTATTGGAGATATTTTTAGACTTCTTAAAGACACAACATGGCCAACTCGCAAGGAAAGCTGGAGAGATTTTCGTTCTATTATGGAATACACAGCTTTCTTTGTAGTAATTATTTACATTTTTGACCAGTTGATTGTTTCAGGTTTGATTCGATTTATTAACATTTTTTAGAAGGTTAGTGGAGTTAATTACACTAGAAATCTTCTATTTATGAAAGGAAATATCATGGATAGTTTTGATAAAGGGTGGTTTGTTTTACAAACTTATTCTGGTTATGAAAATAAGGTAAAAGAAAATCTATTACAACGTGCACAAACCTACAATATGTTGGATAATATTCTACGCGTTGAAATTCCAACACAAACAGTGCAAGTTGAAAAAAATGGAAAGAGAAAAGAAATAGAAGAAAATCGCTTTCCAGGTTATGTTCTTGTAGAAATGGTCATGACAGATGAAGCTTGGTTTGTTGTTCGAAACACACCAAACGTTACAGGATTCGTTGGATCTCACGGAAATAGATCAAAACCAACTCCATTATTGGAACAAGAAATCCGTGATATCTTGGTTTCTATGGGACAAACCGTACAAGAGTTTGATATCGATGTTGAAGTTGGTCAAACTGTACGTATTATTGATGGTGCCTTTGCAGATTATACTGGTAAGATTACAGAAATTGATAACAATAAAGTGAAGATGATTATCTCTATGTTTGGTAATGACACAGTTGCAGAAGTAAACCTAAACCAAATTGCAGAATTATAACCCAAAGAGAGGCAATGCTTCTCTTTTTTGTGCAGTTGAGGCGGTAAAGGGTGCAGAATGGATGAAATGTGCCAAAAGTGTTTCTGAATCTGTTAGACTGTATCTAGAAAGGGGAATAGAATGCTTAAAGAATTGTATGAAGAAGTCCAGGGTATTGTATATAAGTGTAGAAATGAATATTATCTTCATTTATGGGAGTTATCGGATTGGGACCAAGAGGGAATGATCTGCTTACATGAATTGATCAGTAGAGAAGAAGGATTAGTTGAAGATATTCCACGCTTACGTAAATATTTCAAAACCAAGTTCCGAAATCGAATTCTAGACTATATTCGTAAACAAGAAAGCCGGAAGCGTAGATATGATAAAGAGGTTTATGAAGAAGTGGGTGAGATAAGTCATCGTATAAGTGAGGGAGGTCTCTGGCTAGACGATTATTATCTCTTTCATGAAACACTAAGAGATTATAGAAACAAACAAACTAAAGAGCAACAAGAAGAATTAGAACGTGTCTTAAGAAATGAACGCTTCAGAGGACGTCAAAGAGTGTTAAGGGACTTACGTATTGTGTTTAAAGAGTTTGATATCCGTAGCCAGTAAGAAGCCATGCAAAAAAAATGAAAAAAATTAGAAAAAGATGTTGACAAAAACTAAAAAGGCTGTATAATAGTAAGAGTTGAAAATAACAACTCTGGTCCGTTGGTCAAGGGGTTAAGACACCGCCTTTTCACGGCGGTA
>CAJNBY010000010.1 GCA_905221125.1 bacterium
CATCAAAAAAGAAAGGACGAAATTCGTCCTTTCTCGATCTTAGCTTTTCTTCAACCCACTACAGTTGACAAAGAGCCGATTATTTGCGATCGTTTCTTTTTTTCATCAAGTAAACAATCCCTATGACAAGAACTCCTAAGACCAGTACAGGTGCATAGAAGTATAGTGTTCCAATAATTGCTTCCATTTTATTCTCCTGTCAAAGAATAGAGATAATTTTATCCACAGCGCACGTTTGGTGAAGTACTTTCATAAGAATACGTAAACCACCAACCACAGCGACCTTGTACTGTTAATCTAACAGTCGTACGTCACCCAGCAGTAGATTTACCATTTAACTCTTGGCTATTAATTTCATAATCCAAAGAATCAATCTCAAAGTTATCTTGTTTTATTTGTATTTCTCCTCGTAAATATAACACCAAATCAAAGTGTTGTCAATGTTTTGTAATAAAACTCTAGAATTTTCCTTTTGTTTTATCTAACAACGAACATTATTTGTCGTACACTCATAGGAACAGGTGAAACACAATCCACAGCGACCTGCTAGTGTCATTTTAAAAGATATGTACCACTAGCTCCTGATTTCCCGAAAAGTTCTTGGTTTTCAACCTCGAAACTGAGAGAATCAATCTCTGGACGACTTGTATTTTCAGCCACAAGGTTGCCTCCTTCCTTCTTTTAGATGATCATCTTTACAATAACTAGTATAAACTCTAGTACTGGATAAGTAATGAGTAAATCGTGCAAGTTTCTTATTTTCGAGTAAAATTTTCATATTTCCCAATTAAAAACAGCTGAATAATATCTTGCTCAGCTACTTTTTTACCCTATTAAGTTATTTAGAATTTTCTTCTTAGTTACTTTACAAGAGACTCACACAATTCCTATCTTCCTTGGCGATTCTGACGCAAGTGTGGTACAATAAAAACATGAGAATTCAACAATTACATTATATTATCAAAATCGTCGAAACTGGCTCCATGAATGAGGCAGCCAAGCAACTCTTTATCACCCAACCAAGTCTTTCCAATGCTGTGAGAGATTTAGAAAATGAAATGGGCATTGAGATCTTTATCCGCAATCCTAAAGGCATCACCTTGACCCGTGATGGCATGGAGTTTCTCTCTTATGCCCGTCAGGTTGTCGAGCAGACCCAGCTTCTGGAGGAACGTTATAAAAATCCTGTTGCCCACCGCGAACTCTTTAGCGTTTCGTCTCAACACTATGCCTTTGTTGTCAATGCCTTTGTCTCTCTACTCAAGAAAAGTGATATGGAGAAATACGAGCTTTTCCTTCGTGAAACTCGGACTTGGGAAATTATCGACGACGTCAAGAATTTCCGTAGTGAGGTCGGTGTCCTCTTTTTAAACAGCTACAACCGTGATGTTTTAACAAAAATGCTGGATGACAACCATCTGCTGGCTCACCATCTCTTTACAGCTCAGCCTCATATCTTTGTCAGCAAGACCAATCCTCTGGCAAAGAAAGATAAGGTCAAACTAGAAGACTTGGAGAACTTTCCTTACCTCAGCTATGACCAAGGAACTCACAATTCCTTCTACTTTTCAGAGGAAATCCTTTCCCAAGAGCACCATAAGAAATCTATCGTAGTCAGCGACCGTGCTACTCTCTTTAATCTCTTGATTGGTCTGGATGGATACACGATTGCAACAGGAATTTTGAACAGTAATCTCAACGGAGACAACATCGTTTCTATCCCATTGGATATTGACGACCCAATTGAGCTGGTCTATATCCAGCATGAGAAAACCAGTCTATCCAAGATGGGCGAACGCTTTATCGACTATCTACTAGAAGAAGTCCAGTTTGATAGTTGACAAATAAGAACCAATATGTAGGCTAGCAACAACCTACGCATTGGTTCTTTTTATTTATAATTAAAAGTCTCCCCTGCCAACTTATCAGCTAGCTTGGGAAAGAGGGTATAAAACTTATGGGCTAGGTTCAACAAAACTGGGAGATTGAGTTCTCGTTTGTTTTTTCCTATAATCTTGACAATCTTTTTAGCCACTGCATCTGCTTCTAGCAGGAAGCGGTCAACTGATTTAAGATAGGTGCCATCTGGGTCGGCCTGGTCAAAAAATCCTGTGCGGATTGGTCCTGGATTAACCGTCGTTACATAGACACCGTAGGACATGAGTTCGAGACGTAACGCATTTGAAAAACCAATGGCCGCAAACTTAGTCGCTGAGTAAAGGCTGGACTTACCAGTAGCTATTAGACCTGCCATGCTGACGATATTGATGATATGGCCTTTTCGGCTTTCCTTCATACGAGTAGCAAGGCGACGAGACAGATTCATCAAAGCAAAGGTATTGACCTCGAACATCTGGTGAATATCTTGGTCAGAAATCTGGTCAAATTCCTCGAAAATCCCGTAACCAGCGTTGTTAATCAAGACATCAATCTTGCCATAGCGGAGATAGAGGTCTGCTACCAGAGTTTCTAAGGCTGAATCATCGGTAATATCGATTTCAATCAATTCTGCATGGGGATGATTTCCGTAGAGTTGAGCTAATTTTTCCTTATCTCGACCAAGCAAGATAAGCTGGTCTTCTGGTAAAAGTTTGACCATTTCTTGAGCTAGACTACCGCTAGCTCCTGTAATCAGAATAGTAGGCATACTTATCCTTTCTCAGTCTTTTAGATTTCCACTTCTTCCAAGTCTTTGACTACATGCACATTTTCAAAAATTGTAGCCGCATCTTTCTTGAGTTTGCTGATATCTTTTGAGAGAAAACGGGCACTGATATGGTTGAGCAGAAGGCGTTTGGCACCTGCTTCTACTGCAACCTCCGCTGCCTGCATGTTGGTTGAGTGACCATGATTACGAGCTATTTTTTCATCACCCTTGCCATAAGTCGACTCATGGACCAGGACATCAGCATTGACAGCCAGACGCACACTAGCACTAGTTTTACGGGTATCACCAAGAATAGTGATAATCTTACCTGGACGAGGAGCTGAGATATAGTCAGCTGCCTTGATTTCAGTCCCATCTTCGAGAACAACATCCTGACCGTTTTTGATTTTTCCAAAAAGCGGGCCAAATGGGACGCCAGCAGCTTTGAGTTTTTCAGCATCCAGCGTTCCTTCTAAATCCTTTTGGATAACACGATAGCCAACACAGAAAATAGTGTGATCCAACTCCTCAGCATACACCGTGAATTTATCGGTCTCAAGGATTTTTCCTAGAGAATCTTGGTCAAACTCATGGAAATGAATGCGGTAGGGCAGACGAGAACCTGACACACGAAGACTGGTTAAGACAAAGGACTTGATCCCTTGAGGTCCATAGATTTCCAAATCTGTCTGCTCTTCATTGGCCTGAAAGGCACGGCTAGAAAGAAATCCTGGCAGGCCAAAAATGTGGTCTCCATGTAGGTGGGTGATAAAGATTTTACTGACCTTACGTGGTCGAATCGTGGTTTCCAGAATGCGATTTTGCGTTCCCTCTCCACAGTCAAAGAGCCAGACTTCGTTAATCTCGTCCAAGAGCTTCAGGGCAAGACTTGAAACATTGCGGGCTTTAGAGGGCTGACCAGCCCCTGTTCCTAAAAATTGAATATCCATTCGATACTTTCTAATTAATCAATATATAACATGGCTGTGCGGTTTTCCGATCGGAAATAGCGCTTGCCAGAAAAAGCAGTAGCTTCTTGCAGTAAATCCTCTTGGCTGTAGCCTTTGAGACGCTTACGACCATCAGCCAAGCTTTCTAAATCAGTCAAAGCTGTGAGACTCTCCACGCTAACAATTTCCTCATCCCCGACAGGCTTCATGTAAATCTTTCCAGACTCCTCAAAGACTAGCTGATGGGGGAAAATTTGCGCAATCTCAAAAAGCAAGTCTTCTGAAATAATCTCTTTATTTTCAGAGAAAATTCGACCCAGACCCTCACTCTCATAGCAAAAACCAAAGGATTTACCAGACAGATTGAGCCGAATAAAAGGCTTGTTTTCGAGAGTGAAACTTGGCTCAGCATTGTAGAGATTCAGTTCCTGACTGACTTCTGCAAAATAATCCGTCGCAGCCTCAGGACTTTTTTTCTGGTAGAGTTCTGCAAAGTAGGCATTGACCACACTTGGCGGAGGCGTGATAAGGGCCAACTGCTCCTGTTCTGTTTTACCAGCTAGAAGCTGATCCAGAAAGACCTTATCCAGACTTGTATAACCTCCATACTTTAGAGCCAAAGTTTTAATATCAGTCATAAAATTCTTCTAACCTCCATTTATTTTTCTCGGAAATGTAGCCTGTAATGACTTCACCGTCATCCTGATAATCGCGTTCTTCCAGAATCGCTACACTTTCCAAATCATGAATCTTGTAAGACTTAGAAAAAGGCACGCGCAGGGTAAATCTCTCAAAAATCTCCTTGATTTTCTCTAAAAACAAAACCTGCAAATTCTCACGACTATCCTCAGACTTGGCAGAAATGAGGGCATAAGGCGTTTGGGTAGGAGTGAAATCCTCCACTAAATCCGCTTTATTATAAAGGGTCAAGCGAGGAATATCCTCCATATCCAAGTCTTTCATGATGGACAGAACCGTTTTTTCATGCTCCTCGTGGTAAGGATTGCTGGCATCGATGACATGAACTAGAAGATCCACATGCTTGCTTTCTTCCAAGGTTGACTTGAAACTAGACACCAACTCTGTCGGCAAATCTTGGATAAAGCCAACCGTATCAGTTAAAGTCACTTGGAGATTGCCTCCTAGATGGATACTCTTGGTTGTAGCATCCAGAGTCGCAAAGAGCTCGTCCGCTTCATACTGGGTCTTACTGGTCAAGGTGTTCATGATAGTTGATTTCCCAGCATTGGTGTAACCAAGCAAACCAATCTTAAAGGTGCTCGACTCCAGACGTTTTTCTCTGACTGTCGCCCGATTTTTCTCAACCACCTTGAGCTGGCGCTCGATATCTGTGATTTGGTTGCGAACGCTACGACGGTTCAACTCCAGTTGGCTTTCACCAGGTCCACGGGAACCAATTCCCCCCGCTTGACGACTAAGCATAATCCCCTGACCAACCAAGCGAGGTAAAAGATACTTGAGCTGGGCCAAATGCACTTGGAGTTTTCCTTCATGACTTCGAGCCCGCATGGCAAAGATATCCAAAATCAACTGCATACGGTCAATGACCTTGACACCCAGAACTTCCTCCAAATTGACATTTTGCCGTGGAGTCAAGCGGTTATTAACAATGACAGTGGTAATCTCTTCTGCATCCACCATGAGCGCAATTTCTTCCAACTTACCAGAACCGACGAAGGTCTTGGAGTCATACTTTTCACGTTTTTGCCTGTAACTATCGACTACGACGGCACCAGCTGTCTTGGCTAGACTGGCCAATTCTTCCATGGAGAGGTCAAAATTGTCCATGCCCTGCAATTCTACACCGATAAGCAGGACTCGCTCCTCTTTTTTCTCCGTATCAATCATCTAAAAACTCCTCTATCTGGCTTAAAATACGCTCCTGCACACCAGACTCTCCGATCTGATAAAAGGTGACCTGCATGCGATTACGGAACCAAGTCAGCTGACGCTTGGCAAAACGACGGGTCGCCTGTTTGAGACTCTCACTAGCTTCCTCCAAAGTCTGCTCCCCACGAAAATACGGAAAGAGTTCCTTATAGCCAATGCCTTTAGCTGCCTGCACATCTGGATAATGGTCAAAGAGCCACTTAGCCTCATCCAAAAGCCCAGCCTCAAACATCAGATCCACTCGGTGGTTGATACGTTCATAAAGCTGACTACGTTCATCATCCAAGCAGATAATCAGCGGTTCATACAAGGTCTCTTGATTTTCCAAATCCTGACCAAAATGGGCTATTTCTAAGGTACGCATAGCACGACGACGATTAAACTGAGGAATCTCAAGGCCTGCTTGCTCCACCAGATGGGCTAATTCCTCATCTGTATAAGGCTCCAAACTAGCCCGATAAGCTAAAATCTCCTCATGGGGAGTCTCCCCACCTAGATGGTAACCTTCCAACAAGCTCTGGATATAAAGCCCTGTTCCACCAGCGATAATGGCAAGCTTGCTACGGCTGTGAATATCCTCAATAGCCATCTTAGCTTCTGAAACAAAATCAAAAGCCGAGTAAGACTCGGTTACCTCTCTAACATCGATTAAATGATGGGGAACAGCCGCCTGCTCCTCTGGGCTAGCCTTAGCCGTCCCAATATCTAGACCTCGGTAAACCTGCTGACTATCGCCACTAACAACTTCCCCACCAAAGCGCTTGGCCACTTCAATGGCAAGAGCCGTTTTTCCAACAGCAGTTGGCCCAACAATCACAATTATTTTTGTTTTCATCTTTTTTCCTTGAAAAATTCCCATTTTTTCGTTACTATTATTATAACACAAAAAGGTCAGTCAGAAAAATGTGACCTCTTGAGGAGGCTGGCTGATTAAGAAGATAAAGGAGGAAGACTCATGGCTAAAGGATTCGCTAAAGGTCTTGTAACAGGTGTCGCAGGAACTGTCGCTGCAGTTGCAGGTGCAGTATATGCATTTAAAAAGAAAGTGATCGAACCAGAAGAGCAAAAAGCAGCTTTCATCGAAGAAAACCGTAAAAAAGCAGCTCGCCGCCGCGTATCACGTTAAGAAACAAAAGAAGTTGGGATTCATTGTCTCAACTTCTTTTTCTATTCTTTTAAATAGCTAGGTCAAACTTTAACTGGGGCTTAACAGGATCATAATCCACCAACTCAAAATCTTCTGCTTTGATATCAAAGAAATTAGTCCCATCAGGAACATTCAAAACCAAGCGTGGTTGGCAGTCAGACGGTTCACGACGAAGCAATTCCTGAGCTTGTTCAAATTGATTGTCATAGATATGGAGATTGTTGATGAAGTAGAAGAACTTTCCAACCTTCCAGCCAAAATGCTTGGCAATCATCATTTGAAGAGCCACATACTGCATGGCATTGATGTGGTGGGCCACCAACATATCGTTAGAACGCTGGGTCAAGGTCGCATCCAGATAGATTTCCCCATCAACACGGCGGACATCGAACATAGTCTGAAAGGCGCATGGGAGTAGCCCATCTGTTTCTTCGAAAGCTTGGTAATCCCAAAGCGAAATAATATTGCGGCGGTTCCAAGGATTGGCTTCCAACTGCTTGAGAAGCTTATTGATGATATCGTGTTTCTTAACGACCGCCCCGTAACGCTCACCAATAGTTCCTGTATCTCCCACTTCCCAGTCATTCCAGTAGTGAACATTGTACTTGTCATTGAGCACTTCTAAGCTATTAGACTGGTCTTGGTAAATCCAGAGCACTTCCTTGATGGCAGATTTGATAGCTATAGGACGCAAGGTTGTGATGGGAAATTCTCCCTTGGCCAAGTCATACTCGGCAAAGGCACCCGTTACATACTTGGAGTTAGCAACAGTCCCATCCTTGTACTTGGGACGAGCTTGCTCTGAAAAGACACCGTCTTTGAGGATTCGTTCAATATTTTCTTTAAAAATCGTATCTGCTTTTGTCATTTCGTTTCACCTCATTCATTGTCCTAACTAGTATAGCATAAAAAAGAAAAGAGGAACATTACTAACTCTAGGTTCGCATTTTTCCTCTTTTATTATTTTATTGCAATACAAGTGATGCTGCTCCGATAACCCCAGCGTCATTTCCTAGAGTTGCAAGAGCTAATTTAGTGGATGTGCGTACTTGTGGGAAGCTATTTTCGTCGTAGACTTTTTGAATACCTTGTAGAAGGAATTCTCCTGCAGCTGACACACCACCACCGATAACAATTGTTGATGGGTTGAGAATTGAACCGATGTTGGCACAAGCGATTCCCAAGTAACGTGAGAAGTTACGGTAAACGATCAAAGCAAGGTCGTCTCCTTCCTTTGCAAGATCAAAGACAGTCTTAGCAGTTACTTCTTCTCCGTTATCAATCAAGCGTTTCAAGGCTGCATCGCCTTCGTATTCATCGGCATAGCGACGAGTCAAGTTGACAATTCCTGTTGCAGAAGCAACTGTCTCAAGGCAACCTTTCTTACCGCAAGTACATGCGATTGGTTGATCAAAGTCAACAGTAATGTGGCCAAGCTCACCTGCTGCACCAGCAACACCGTGAAGCAATTTGCCTTCAGCGACGATACCGCCACCAACACCTGTACCGAGTGTCATAAAGACAACGTCTGGTTGGTTATCACCAGCCCCCATCCAACGCTCACCAAGAGCCGCTACATTGGCATCATTATCGATGAAGAATGGAATACCCAAGACTTTTTCAATCTTTTCTTTAATTGGTTGAAGGGTTTTCCAGTTCAAGTTGTAGGCACCGATAACAGTCCCTTTTTCACGGTCAACCACACCTGGTGATCCCATTCCAATACCTTGGAAGTCCGCTGCTACCAATCCAAGCAAGTCCAAACGATGTTGAATAGACTCAATCATATCATCAACGATATGACTTCCCTCATCCAAAATGTTGGTCTTGATAGACCATTTTTCTTGGATTTCTCCTGTTGTTGTTAAGATTGCAAATTTGATAGAAGTTCCACCAAGGTCAATCCCAATAATCTTTTGACTCATCATATTCTCCTTTTTCATTGTATAGTAATTGAAAATGCTTACAGTACTAGTATAACAAAATTCACTCATTTATGCAAAGGTTTGCATTCAACTGATATAGATTTTTAATCTAGATAGTCTCCACCATCAAATCCATAATATTCCTCCAGCGTCAAACCACTTGCAGCAATGTCTTTAGCTTCTTTCCCAATATAGCGCAAATGCCATTCCTCATGCATATAACCAGTTATACTTTCCTTACCACGAGGATATCGAACAACAAAACCATAGTCTGGCGCATGCTCTAATAACCATTGAGCAGCATTTGAATCTTCAACCAATTGACCATCTGTGCCAATCACATCAAAAGCAAGTCCTGTCTGATGTTCACTATATCCAGGACGGGCTGAATAACGGTCCGCAGCAGCCTGCCCCTCTTGGTTCACATAACTTTGATATAATTGTGCTTGGGTTGCATAACTTCTAAAGCCACTATAATTATCGCTAATAGCATATCCTTCCTCCTGCATCTGTGCAATCAGTTTTAAAAAGGCCGCTTTTGCAGTAGCATTTTCGCCTGGATAGTAATCTTTGGACATAGGATAGTGTTTATTAGCAACTACGATTTCATCATACTTCCCTTGAAGACTATAATAAGAACCTTTATTGGTTACTTTGGAATTAGCTTTCCACAAACCAGTCGCATCTACATAATAACGTCCACCATCAACCCATTCATTGACAGCCATTTTACCATTCGATTTTAAATAGTAATTTCCTTGCCATGTACTATAAGCATAAGATCCATCTGATTTCAAGTAATACCAAGCTTGATAGGTAGCATCATAAACCCATTCATTGATAGCCATTTTACCATCTGATTTCAAATAGTAGTTCCCTTGCCATGTACTATAAGCATACGAACCATCTGATTTCAAGTAATACCAAGCTTGATAAGAATCATCATAAATCCATTCACCTTGTGCCATTTTACCGTTTGATTTCAAATAGTAATTTCCTTGCCATGTACTATAAGCATACGAACCATCTGATTTCAAGTAATACCAAGCTTGATAAGAATCATCATAAATCCATTCGATCTGGGCCATTTTCCCGTCTGCTTTCAGGTAATAACTTCCCTGCCAAGCATTTTTCACTGGATTTCCATTTTCATCAAAGTAGTACCAAGCACCGTCCTGCTTAACCCAACCACTTGTTGTTGCTGAACTTGTATCAGTTTGAGTTGTAGTCTCTTGTTTTGCTTTAAAGGCGCCCTTAGGGGCATTTTTCAATTCGCAAGCCACACCATCATGATCGCGGTCTAACTTGGCAGAATAACCAGGGTCTCCCTCATGAAGATCTGAATAGCCATTAGCCCAAGCCTCTTTACAACTAGAAAAATGGATGTTTTCTTCTGCTAAAACTGGTTGTGAAAACAAAGCTAAAACTGACAACGTCGCCAAACTCATTTTAAAAAATAGACGTTTGTTCATTACTTTCTCCTATAGGAATGTTATCGATTTCAATATTATTTTATCAAACTTATTTCAGCAATTCAAGGAAACTTCTGGTATTTTCTACAAACTCCTTTGGTTTTTCCTTATTCAAGACATGAGGGCCGTCAGGGATAATCTGAAATTGGGATTCTGATATTAGTTTATGAAGACTTCTCATTGAACTAAGATTCGGTTTATCTTTACTACCACAAATTAGCAAGGTTGGATAGGGGCAAGTCTTTGCAATCTCTCTTAAATCAAGTGTTTTTAATTCCTCAGAAACTCCAACCAAAAGCGATTTATCTGCTCCCTGTTTCTCAAATGTCCTTTTGGGGAGTAGTTTAAATATCAGCAACTGAATGTAAAAAGGGATATTGCCAGCTAGTTTCAATAGACAGCCTGACAAAACCAAGGCCTGAAGATTTGGCAAATCGTAACTTGACAGCTCTAATGCAAGTGCAGCACCTAAGGACAAGCCGACCAAAATAAAAGGTTCTGTCTCTTGAGCTAGATGCTGATAAACTCGCTCCTTAGCTTTTTGATAGCTGCTAACTCCAGAAGGAAATAACTCGATAGCCTCAGAAGGATAATCTATCAGTAGATTCCGAACTTCTTTCCAACTCTCTGCTGACTGCCCTAAACCGTGTAAAAATATCAGTTTCATCTAGTTCTCCTCTAGGCTTAATTCATACAAGCCTCTCACTGCATTACAGCCGTAAATTGCTTCTGCTTGGGCTAAGTCTGCCAAGGTCAAGACTTTCTCTTCTGCCTGTCCTGTTTCTAGTAAATACTGACGATAAATTCCTGGTAAGATGCCAAGTCGGATAGGCGGTGTGTAGAGTTTCCCAGAAATTTTCAAGATCAAATTACCAATAGAGGTTTCAAGAAGTTCTCCAGACTTATTGTGGTAAATCTTCTCTTGTTCCCCTAGGTTTAAATGCGGTCGATGACTCGTTTTGAAGTAGGTAAAAGCTTGATTCAAATCCATTTCCTGCAAGCAAAGTTGAGCATGACAGAAGCTCGGACTAAGAGGTGTTAAGATTTGACGACTGAGTTCTATTTCTCCAGACTTGTTGAGACTGATTCGTAGACGGTAATCTTGATTAGCATCACAAGCCTGACACTCTTCCTCTATCTTTTTTCTCAGTTCTTTTGCATCATAAGGAAAGGCAAAATACCGACTAGCTTTTCTCAGTCTTTCTATATGTTGCTCTTCAAACAGCAGTTGTTTTTGGCTGATTTTTCCAGTTGTAATCAGTTGGAAGCGAGCTTGTTTACGATAAAGAACTGCCGCCTTTTGATGAACCTCGCGGTATTCAGATTCCCAAGTGCTATCCCAAGTAATGCCACCACCCACTCCATAGATGGCATTCCCTTGATGCAGTTGAATGGTCCGAATAGCAACATTGAAAATCCGTCGCCCATTTGGAAGCAAGAGACCAACCGTTCCGCAGTAGACTCCACGCGGTTGTGGCTCCAAGTCCTTGATAATCTCCATAGTCGCAATTTTGGGTGCTCCCGTTATGGAACCACAAGGAAAGAGAGAACGGAAGATTTCAATAAGGTCAACATTCTCTCGCAATTGACTCTTGATAGTCGAAGTCATCTGCCAAACAGTTGAATACTGTTCCACTTGACAAAGACGTTCCACGTGCTCACTCCCCACTTCAGAAATACGGTTCATATCATTGCGCAAGAGGTCCACAATCATCATGTTTTCAGAGCGATTTTTGGAATCTTGCTCCAACCAGCCAGCCTGTTCAAGATCTTCTTGGTCAGTCACTCCACGCTGAGTCGTCCCCTTCATTGGCCGCGTAGTCAACTCACGGTCGTTTTGCTCAAAAAAGAGCTCTGGGCTCATGGAAATCACTGCCATTTCGTCATGTTCCACATAGGCATTGTAGCCCGCCTCCTGCTCTACCACCATACGATTGTAGATGGCAAACGGATTGGCACTTAAGTCTTGCTTGAGTTGGACGGTGTAGTTAACCTGATAGGTATCTCCCTGCCGTAAATGATGGTGAATCTGGGCAATCGCCTTTTCATATTCTGCTTCAGACGTCACTTCCTGCCAATTTGAAGGCAAATCAACTTCATCATAAGTCAAAGGAATAGGGGAGGTCTCCACCCTATCGTGAACAGTAAAATAAAGCAAATACTCGTCCAATAAAGGTGCCTTGTGAACTGCTAGTTTCTCCTCAAAAGCAGGTGCAGCCTCGTAGCTGACATAGCCCACCACATAATAGCCTTGCTCTTGGTAGCTTTCCACTTGTACCAGCAAGGCTGTTACTTCCGCTAAATCTCTCGTTTTTAACTCTTTGATAGGCTGAGTGAAGGTGTATCTCTCCCCCAAAGCCCTAAAATCAATCACTGTTTTTCTATGCATACCTTAAGTATAGCATAAAATAAGAAAACCCTCATCTGCAAAAGCAGATGAGAGATTTCGATTATTTAAAGATTGAAGTTTTAAAGCTGTTTGTTTGTTGAAGAAGTTTTTTATAGACTTTTTCTTTAAGCGTCACTGTATTATTCATAGAAACAGATTTATTTCCATTCTTATCAGTTTTCATCGTCGCTTTATCTTTTTCAACTGCAGCTGCAAATGCTCTTTGTAACTCTTCGTAACTATTGTAAGTTGTACCGTCGATTTCAACAGCATTTATTCCTGCTTTCGCTTTATCCACAACTTCTTTGAAGTATTCTTTCTTCCACTCTTCCAGTGTACTGAATTTACCATCAGAAACTTTCTTAATGATGAAGTCATCACCTAGACTAGCATGACCAGCCTGTTTAGACTCATTTTTCAGCATGTTAGAAGCATAGTTTAAGAATCCTTTTTCATATCCAAAGTAACCCCACATACGGAAGGTGTTATGTTTGAATGACATTGAACCTGGAGCACCTTCACTTGTGTTACCTCCGTAGATACCTGCAGTGATAGGCACTGTTACGTAGGCAGTTCCAAATCCAGTTGGGTCATATGTAGCATTACCTGGACCATGTTTTGTCATGAAGTTCTTCTCTACTAAGTCATTAACAGAATTCAAATCATATGCCTTTTCTTCGTCATTCAGATCACGAACTACATCATATTGATTTTTCGTATTCGCTCCGCGTAATTTCTTATCCACTTTCTTGAACCAAGCACTATTTAAGTCTTTATCCCGTTGATTCAATACAGCTTCTCCTTCGAGGTAATCAAGAAGCATTAATGTATCATTAAATCCTTTCATATAATGATCAATTTCATCACGAGATGCAAGGTCATTTGGATTCGTGTTATACCATTGGTTTCCATTGTTTGGACGTTCATAGGCCATGTTTAATCCTAATGCTTTAAAGTCACCATTTGGACTGGATTCAGCAGGAGATTGTAACATCCCTTGAGCAAACGCTTCTAAGTCCGTACCTTCACGATGTCCTGAACCGCCTAAATAAACCATACGGTCATTTACGTGAGTTGTTTCGTGAGTAAAGGCGGAAATACCAAAGTCACTAATCATATCTGTCACCATGAAGAAAACAGAATCATCTTTATATGGTTTAGGATAAACACGAGCTACTGCTCCCATACGTCCATCAGTTGCATGATAACGACCTGTTGGTCCGTATAATTCACGAACTGGTGCAACATCTTTACCACTAGCAGTGTGTCCGTAACGATCAGTACTAATTCCTTTATAGTTTTGGTTATCTAATACTGGAGTTGGTACCATATTTTGACTCTTCAATAATTGATTACGAACTTTATCTAATGATAAACGTGACCAGAAATCTAGGTAGTTTTGTTGCCCTTTAGCTACTTTATTGATTTCAGCCTTGAATGCCTCACGCTCAGCTTCAGTATACTTGCCATATTTCTCAAATGAACTGTATGCCATAGTGTTATATGTTGAGATTAAGAACATATGTGCATCTTTTAGGTTCAGAAGGGGAAGAATCATCTTACCGTGAACATCGTTATTTAATCCTTCATAAGCTCTGTGTTTCTTATCTGCGAATGCAGGATTTGTAGTTGTTGGTTCAACGACATATACATTATCTTTAGTTGCTTTAATGAACCAATCGTTTAAGTCTGTGTCACTTGTGAAGAGTTCCATATTGTATTTCAAGAACTCATGTAAATTACCTTTACCAGTAGCACCAGCGATCACTTCACGGTATGCATCGTGAGTACGGTCACCTTTTACATTGTTTTCTTTAGAACCAATATTGATGATTCTATCTAAGACACTAACATTCTTACCATAGAAATCCGGTTTGAATAACATTAACTCTTTAATGTTAAAGTCATCGAATTTAACTCCGTAGTAACGGTTGAGATAAGACAAACCAAGAAGAACTGCAGCTTTATTGTCATCAATTTTCTTAATTAAGGCACGTTTAGCGGCTTCATCAGTGTTCAGTTGGTGATCTTCATTTTCCACTAACTTCGTAACGAATTGATTAAGATTATCTTTAACATACTTGAAGCTTTCTTCTAAGTAAAGGTTCTTAATTGCGTTAACTTTTCCGTCACCATTTTTTCCGAATAATTTGTAAACATCATCAGATTGCAATTCAACTGGACTCAATTTACTTTCGATAGCACTGATTAAATCGGCACGATCTTTAACAACCCTATTTGGTGTGTAAACAATATCACCTAAATCGTTAATACTATATTCACGAACTTGTTGAACCTTCGATTCTTTTTGTGTAATAGCTTTAATTTCTTTCGTCTTATCTGCATAATGAATCATAATGTGATCAGCATCTGTAAGGTCTGTGACAAAGTCATTTCCTTTCATAGCAGTAACAGACAAAACTTCTGTAGTTAATAATTTAGAACCAGCAGGAATCTTGTTACCTTGGTTAACAATCCATTCTTTATTATAGAATGGTTGAAGTTTTTCAATGTTTCGGTAAGCAAGCTCACGAGATGCATCATAATCATCAATCGCTTTATACTCCTCTTCTTTATTTAAACTATTATTTAAGCGATCTTCCACTGGTTTTCTGCTAGTAAATTTATCAGCTGTGATTCCCATTGCCTCAATTTTTTTATTTGCTTCGTCTTGTGAAATTCCTTTCCATTTATTAGAAAGTTTATAAGATTGAAGCCCTTCACTAACATCATTAACAGTAAAGTTTGTATTTCTTACCCAATCAGCACCAAAATATTTATCGTCATTTAAATCTTTGGAACCGTATAGAATCTCTCCACCATTCTTAACTTTCATCATTGTTACATTGTTTTCAACAAGTCCCCATGACCAGTTAGAATGTACTAATCCACCAACTTCAATCGGTTTTTTAATATCGATAGTTCCTTTAGCAACTGAATTCTTCAAGAATCCTTTTTGTCCAACATCTCGTGGATCTGTACCATGATTTACTTTAGCAACAATTCCACCAAAACGAGCAACCTCTCCAGTAACGTCCGCTTCAACATAGCCCTTATCAACGTTACTTCTCCAGTTTTCACTTACTAGACCACCAGCCCAGTTTCCTTTATCACCGGAAATATGAAGTTTACCGATAAAAGCAACATTTGTCATTGTACTTTCGTCTAATTTATTCACCATACCAGTAATATCATTTCCAGCAGAAACTTTACCTGTGACTTTAATATTCTCGATATTTCCACGTTTTACAACATTTGCCAATGGAGCAACATTATTTGTCCAAGGCATTTCAATATTGACGTTTTCTAATTGTAGGTCTTTTACTGAACCACCTTCGATGTTCCCAAATAATGGTCTAGTAATATTATGAATCGCAAAATGATTTCCTTCCGTACTTGATAATGTACCTTTGAATAAATTGGTTACATAAGATTTGCCTGCTGGTTTCACATTTACCGCGTTCAAATCACTACCAATTTTATAATTTCCAGTTGGATTTTCTTGCATTGCTTTCACAAGCTCATTGAAATCATAATAAACATCATTCTCACGTGATTTTGGTTTAGCAAAATAATGTGTATAAGTTTCAGTAAAAGTATTATCAGAAGTTCTTTGCACTAAATCTGGCGCTGTAGCAGTAACTTTATATAAAATTTTTCCTTCAACCGTTACTTCTTCGATTTTATTTACTGCTAATCTAGTAACTTTATTATCACGTGTCGTAACTTTCAAATAAAAAGGTTTGATATCATTTGGAACAGAAGATAATAAACTACTATCTGTTTCATTACCCTCAACGTCCACACTCATCAAGCTTGTTTCTTTGATGTTCTTGATCTCAACTTTTTTGAGCTCTAACTGAATTTGTTTATCTTCTAATTTCTCAGTTTCTTCGCCTTCTCCACGATCATAAACCATCGTAGTAGATAGAGTGTATCCTTGATAATATTTCAATTTATCTAAAGTAGCGTTTAAATTATTTTCAGATACCGTTACTTCTTTTACAAGTTGTCCATCTTTATCTTTCAACGCTAATTTGATTGATTTGATTTCTACTCCAGCTGGTTTATTTAATGTATAAGTAGCTGTAGCACTCTTCTTCAAGACATCTTTTTCTGTTTTAGCCCATTCTAAGGTTGGTTTTTCTAAACCTTTTGTACCTTTTTTGATAATCTCATCTTGAGGTGCTTGGAGAACTGTTTCTTCTACTGTTGGAGCTTCATTTGTTTTTTCTCCACGAATTGTTTTATAGGTTTCAGTAATTTGTTTCTTACCGTTTACACCTTCTTGAGCTACTTGTCTTGTTCCGCGTTTTAAAGTGTCATCTTCTTGTTCTTTTGTTTCAAAAGGAATGACTTCTTCTCTTGTTTCAACTGTTGTTCCTTCAAGTGGTTTCGTTCCTTTTTTAACGACTTTAGAAACGGCAGGCGTTTTCACTTCTGTAGTTGTAGAAAGGACTTTGTCAGTTTCGACACCTTCCACTGTTTCGTAAGTTGTTTTCGTAACTTGAATACCTTTAGAACCAGGGGTTTCAACTACTTCTTCATCCACATATTTTGTATCGTCTGGAACTACTTCTGTTGTGAAATCTAATTCACTCTCGGTATACTTCTCAACTGTACCTGTTGTCACTTTATATTCTGGGTTTACTTCTTGTACTGGTGCTTGACCTTCTTGACCAGGTTCTTGAGTTCCCTTTGTTGAAACTGGTTCTTTATATGCTGGAAGTTCTGGCTGGCTTAAGGCTTGACCTTGCTGCTCGCCTTCTTTCACTTCTTGAACACCTTTTGCTTCATGATATTCTGGATTTTCTGGTTGCGTTAAGGCTTGGCCTACCTTACCTTCTTCTTGCGTACCTTTTTCTTCTACTAGAGCCTCTGGCAATTCAGGTTGCGTTAAGGCTTGGCCTACCTTACCTTCTTCTTGGGTTCCTTTAGCTGCTTGGTGATTTGGTTCAGCTTGTGGTACTGGAGTTGGGGCAGGTTGCACCTCTTTCTTAGTTCCGACAGCAATGACTTGCGACACAGGATTTTGAACAACTTGGTCTTCAACGACTTCTCTAACTTCTTGACCGTTAACCATCGAAACTTTGGTTACAAGGCGACGCTGACCATTTACTCCGGCTGTGACGATACGAGTCTGTCCTTCTGCCAAATTCGCATCTGGGCTTGTGACCGTTTCAAAAGGAATCTCTACCAAGCTCTCTTCCTGTCTAACCTGAGGCTTCTCAGAAACTGGTTTTGCTTCAACCGCAGGAGCAACTGGATTCTCTACTACAGGTTTTTCAACGACAGTTTCCGGAGCAACAGAAGGTCTTTCTTGAACGACTTCTGTTTTCTCGATTTCTTTTGAACTTTGCTTTTCTACTGGCAACTGAGGCTGTTCAGCTAAAGCTGGTCTTGATGGATGGAGTTCTGCTTCCTTGAAGTAGCCAATGTATTCATAGCCATCAATGTGGATAATCCCTTCAGCTAAGCCTTCATGTGTAGAGGCTGAAATAGTTTGGTTATAAGAAAGTAATTCTTTATTTTCAAATGCAAATGTCCCATAAGGTACAAAGGTGCTAGCTCCTAAAGAACCAATCAAGAGAATACCTAGAACCTCTTTGCGACCTTTTTTGGACACCAAAAAGACTGCTAGAGAAGCCGTTGCCAAGCCAAGACCTGACAAAGCTAGTTCCTTACTTCCTGTGTAAGGAAGTTGTTGACTGTTAGTTGCCTTCTTACGATAAACCACATAAAGAATATCATCATCTTGAAATTCTGTAGGAACTTCATGGTGAATCAGAGCTTTTTCAGACTCAGTCAATTCCTGCTCTGCCAAATAACGGTAATGAACGCTATGAGCACCACCAACTTCATTGGCTTGTACCTTATCTACTGAAAGGGTACTAGCACCAAAAAGGAAGGCCCCGATGGCTACAGGACCTACCCCAACAGTGAGCTTACGAATTGAATATTTAGTAATTTTTTCTAGTTGTTGTTTTGTTTTTCTCATTCTCACGACTTTCTAATAGAATCTTGCGGATAATGCGCACGCGCACCTCCGATTAATTTTGGTCGACTAGCAAGAGCCGTTACATGGGCATGCCCAATCTCTCTCAAAAGAGGGCGAATCGGAACCTGAACATGCTTGACATGCATGCCAATTGCAGTATCTCCGATATCCAAACCAGCATGAGCCTTGATAAATTCAACCTCAACTGGATCCTGCATAAACTTGAAGGCTGCCAACTGACCCGAACCTCCTGCATGAAGAGTCGGAAGGACACTGACGATTTCCAGACCAAACTGCTCTGCAACTTGACGTTCAACAACGAGAGCCCGATTGACATGTTCACAGCCTTGAACAGCTAGATGAATTCCTTTTTCCTCTAGGATATCTAGAATGGTTCTTACAATGATTTCGCCAATTTCTTGACTGGATTCCTTGCCAATCTGACCACCTATCACCTCACTAGAAGAAAGGCCCAAAACAAAGATGGATCCCTGCTTCAAATTGGCCTTTTCCAATACATCTTCTACAATCTGGCTTGTTTCTCTTTGAATATCTTTTTCCTTCATACTTGATACCTCTTTTGTCATTATCTATCATATCGTTTTTTCTTGTTTTTAGCAAGATAGACAACCTAGAAAGCTTGCTCAATTACGCATAAAACTCCCAGAATTGACTGGGAGTTAGCTAGTTTCTATTCTATTTATGTATATTTCAACCGTTGTCCCTTTGTCGGGTGCAGAATCAATCCTCATCTGGTAATGTTCACCAAAATGAAGTTTGAGCCGTTGGTCAACATTTTGCAGACCAACTCCCCCACGTTTGAGCTGACTATGACTACTATCGCCAGCATTTTGAAATCCAACGCCGTCATCCTCAATGCGGATGACTAGTCCTCTATCCTGTTTCTGGACAGAAACTTTAATATGTCCCTGCCCTTCCTTCTCCTTGATGCCATGGTAAAGAGCATTTTCTACCAGAGGTTGTAGCACCAGTTTAGGCAAGACTAAGTTATCAAAGGCAGGATTTTCATCAATCTCGTATTCCAACTTATCTCCGTAGCGTTGTTTCTGGATAAAGAGATACTGGCGAACATGGTTAATTTCGTCAGACAGGCAAATCAAATCTTTACCCTGATTGAGCGCCAAGCGGAAATAGGTTGCCAAGGACTTGGTCACCTGAACCACTCGCTGACTATCCTGAAATTCAGCCATCCAGATGATGGTGTCCAAGGTATTATAGAGGAAATGGGGATTAATCTGGCTCGACAGGGCTTGAAGTTCATACTGACGGGTCGTTTCTTCCTGCCTGCGTACATCTGCCATCAGCTGATCAATCTGATCCAACATGGCATTGAACTGGCGAGTCACTTCTCTCAGTTCATAAGCACCAGCTTCTTTGGCACGAAGATTTTGAGTACCAGAAGCAATGTCCAACATGGTTTCTCTCAAATCCTTCAAAGGAGCAATCCAGCGTTTAAGACTGAACCACACCAAGCAAAGACAGGCAAGAAGAGAGGTGACACTAGCCCCAAGCAAGGTCCACAATAACTGACTCCGAACTTGAGATAATTTTTCCAACGAAGAAACTCCTATAACCGTCCAATCAGTTCCTGCAATCTGTTCCTGACTGACGTAGGATTTGTGGTCCAGAGTGTAGCCCTGCCTTGTCTCAATATAGGGTTTCATAGCCTCCATTTCGCTAGATGAACTATAAACTGTGTGTTGAGGATGGTAGACAAATTCATGGTTTTCATTGATGATAAAGGCAAAACCCTGCTGACCCAACTGAAGTTGGTTAAGATAGGCTTCCAGAGTTTCATAAGAAATATCCAAACGAAGTACACCCAGATTAGCTCCCTTTGCATCAACAAGTTCCTGAGTGACAGAAATGACCCATTGACTATCTGATTTACGAGCTGGTGTCAAAACTGGCTTAGCCCCCTGATGAATGGCCTTTTGGTACCAATCCTCAGCCATCATATCAGAGGAGGTTTTCATTTGCACACTATCATCTGTAGAAATGACCTGACCGGATTTGGTGACCAGAACCACAGCTTTCAAGTCCTGGTCAGCCTTTAAGATGGTCAAAAACAAATCTCGAATTCCCTTGACCTTGTCTTGACTAGGATTCTCAGCATAGGTTAGGACATCCGTCTGCTGGGTCAAACTGGTAGAGGTGGTTTCTAATTTTTTGATATAAGACTGAATAAAGTGGCTAGTCTGACTAATGGTCGTTTGGCTATTACCCTCAATGCTAGCCTCAATGGCTGATGAACTAGATTGATAGTAGAAAGTCCCAACTACAGCCAGGAGAATGAGAAAGACCAGAAAGATGGAAATAACCATTCTGACTAGGAGAGAAGAACGCTTCATCTGCCTTCTCCCTTCTTAAACTGACGAGGTGTCACACCTGTAATCTGTTTAAAGCGTTGGGTAAAGTAGTTCATATCTTCAAAGCCAACCTTTTCTGCTATCTCGTAAATCTTCAGATCTGTAGTTAAAAGCAAGAGCTTTGCTTGTTTGACACGCTCTCTCACCAGATAATCCTGAAAAGGCAAGCCCAACTCTTTCTTAATCAAGGAGCTCAGATAAGTTGGACTAAAACCCAAGTCACTAGCCAAAGACTTTAAACTAAACTGACTGTCAGCCAGATGGGACTGAATCTTCTGAGCCATATTTCCCTCAAACTTATCAGTCAATAAATCTTGTAACTGCTCTTCCTTTTCTTCCTTGTCCAACTTTTGCTTGATTTTCCCCAACATCTCCTCAATGTCCTGACGGGAAAAGGGCTTGAGCAAGTAGTCATCCACACCGAGTTTGACAGCAGACAAGGCATAATCAAAATCATCGTAGCCCGTCAAAAAAACTAGATGCACCTGAGGATAGGTTTCTCGGACTAGTCTGGCCAACTGGATGCCATTCAGCTGAGGCATGTTGATATCGGTTAAAATGATGTCTGGCACCTGCTTTTGAATCAAGTCCCAAGCCTGCCTTCCATTTTCAGCCTGACCAATGATTTCCATATCGTAGGCTGCTACATTGACCAGCTTGGTCAAGCCTTGTCTTACCAGATACTCATCTTCTACGATTAAGATTGTGTAGGTCATGCTCTGCTCCTTTGTCACTTACTAGTATCAGTATAGCAAAATTCTCCTCTAACTGCTTAGGAAAGAATTCTTAATCGACATAATCTAGTAAATAAGCATAGCCTTTTTCTTCCATTTGGTCTTTAGGAATAAAGCGGATAGAAAGACTATTGATACAGTAGCGCAAGCCCCCCTTGTCCTGAGGCCCATCTGTAAAGACATGGCCAAGGTGAGAATCTCCAACTCGACTCCGCACTTCCATGCGTGTCATATTGTAGGATTTATCTTCTTTGTAAGTAGCAACATCTGGACTGATGGGCTGGGTGAAACTAGGCCATCCGCAACCAGACTCAAACTTGTCCTTTGATGAAAAGAGGGGTTCGCCAGTTGCTACATCCACATAGATACCAGATTCAAATTTATCCCAGTAGCGGTTTGAAAAAGCTCGTTCTGTTTGATTTTTCTGGGTAACTGCATACTCTTCAGGTGACAAGGTCTTTTTCAATTCTTCATCACTTGGTTTGGGGTATTTGCTGGCATCGATGACGGGGTAGGCAGCCTGATTGACGTTGATATGACAGTAGCCATTTGGATTTTTCTTGAGGTAGTCTTGGTGATAGTCCTCAGCCACCACAAAATTCTTCAAGGGCTCCTTTTCAACTGCTAGAGGTTGATCGTATTTCTTAGCCACCTCATCAAAGACTTGGTTGATTACCTCCAAATCCTTGTCATCTGTGTAATAAACACCGGTACGGTACTGGGTCCCCACATCATTTCCTTGTTTATTTTTGCTGGTTGGATTGATAATGCGGAAGTAATGAAGCAGGATTTCCTTAAGGGAAATTTGCTTTGCATCATAGGTGACATGGACAGTCTCCGCATGCCCTGTTTGATTGATCAATTCGTACTTGGTTGTTTCCCCTCTACCGTTCGCATAGCCTGAAACGGCATCTGTCACTCCAGGCACGCGTGAGAAGTATTCCTCCACTCCCCAGAAACAACCTCCAGCCAGATAAATTTCATGCAAGTCTGCGTCTTTACTAATTTCTGTTTTTTTCACTGTTTTTCCTCCTTGGCTAACTGATGCTTTCTCAATTTGCGAGCTATCTGTCTGCCCTGCATTTCGCATCAATAGAAAATAGAAACCGGTTATGGCTAGGAAAAAAATCCCTGCCAAGACAAAAAGTTTTACTTTATCATTCATGACCTTTCGCTACCCCATTTCTTTCAATTCTTTTAAAATCATATCCTTATCCATAAAACCTGGTTGCGTTTTGACCAGCTTGCCTTCCTTGTCTATAAAGGCTTGAGTTGGGTAAGAACGGACACCATAACTTTCCAAAAGTTTGCCTGATGGATCAACTAGAACTGGGAAATTTTTATAATCCAAGCCCTTGTACCAGTTCTTAAAATCCGCTTCAGCTTGTTCTCCCTTGTGACCAGGAGACACCACTGTCAAGACCACATAGTCGTCTACAGCATCCTTAGCAATTTCGTCCGTATCTGGAAGGCTGGCTAGACAGATGGAACACCAAGAAGCCCAGAATTTGAGATAAACTTTCTTTCCCTTGTAATCAGACAAGCGGTAGGTCTTGCCGTCTACACCTGTTAGTTCAAAATCAGCGACTGCTTGACCTTTAGTCGCAGTTTGCGCACTGACTTGTTCTGTTTTTGTTTGCTCCTTCATAGTAGATTGGTCTGACATATTTTTAGCCGAACAGGCTGCCAAACAACAGATTGAGCCTACTCCAAGGAGACATGTTTGCCATTTTTTCATTTCTTCTTCCTTTCTATTCAAATAATGTAGTCAAAATGGAAGCATTTCCCAAAAGCACCAAGATTCCCATCACGATAATAAGGAAACCGCCCACTTTTTTGAGGGTTCCGAGATAAGGATGGAGTTTTCGGAAATGTTTCAAAACATAGCTGGAGGCAAGAGCTAGAACCAAAAATGGTAGTGCCAAACCCAGCGTGTAAATCAACATGAGACCAGCTCCCTGCCAAGCACCTGAACCACCTGAAGCCGCCAAGGCTAAAACAGACCCAAGAACCGGCCCCACACATGGCGTCCAAGCAAAACTAAAGGTCAAGCCCAGTAAAAATGCCTGACTATAGCCCTTACCCTTTTGCCCCTGTCTCCTTAATTGTAGCCTTCTTTCCTTGTAGAGCCCTTGCAAATGTAAGACTTCCATCTGATGCAAGCCCAAGAGAATGATAATCGCACCCGTCACATACTGAAACCAAGAAGCATACAGCAAATTGCCTAAAAAACCAGCTCCATAGCCCAGCAAGATAAAAACAAAGGAAATCCCTGCTATAAAGGCCAGAGTTCGCAATAAACTAACAAGTGAGATTGACAATTTTCCACTAGAATTCTTAGCACCATCTTTGTCATCCAACAAGACCCCTGCATAAACCGGTAACAAGGGTAAAATACAAGGAGAAAAGAAGGAAAGAATTCCAGCAAGAAAAACACTGATAAAAAAGACTATATTATCCATTGACTTCCTCCATTCTTTGATTTGATAGGACTATTATAGACCCAAAACTCCAGAAAAAACAGGGATAATGATAGGAAAAAATAGGAATTTAATCAGGTTATGTAAAAAATGTTGCAAAAAAAGCCAGACACAGTCTGACTTTGATGGGAACTGAAAAGAAAATTCACTAGTCTTCCCTACTTATCTGATAATAAATCAGATCCGCAAGATAGTCTTTTCTCTCTACACCATTGGTAATAGTCTTTAGATAGGACATTCCAGCCTTCTCCATGACACGACCTGAAGCTGGATTGAGACTAGCATATCGTGCTCTGACATCTTGAAAACCTGCTTGAGTAAAACAAAAGTCTAAGACAGCTTTCAAGGCCTCTGTCATAAGACCACGACCCCAATAGTTTTTTCCTAAAATATACCCAATTTCACAACAAGAATCATTCTCATCTATTTCAACGATGCTGATATCTCCTATCACTTGCTCTGGGTTTTCTTTGAGACAAATAGCCCATTTGTAATAGTTGGGACTGGTATAGGAAGCAACCCAATTGCGAATCGAGTTTCGAGTGATTTCGACATCAGGATGGGGATCCCAGGTAACATAGGTCAGATTCTCAGCGGATGAAGCCCAATTTTGAAACATAGCTTCTGCATCACTCTCCACAAATCTTCTTAAAATCAAACGTTCTGTTTGTAATATTTGTGTACCGATAGATTTCACGATACTACCTCACTTTCTGATAGATGATTCTCTGTCCAATCTCCATTGAAACTTGTTTTGCTTTCTAATCTCAAGGTTATAAGCTAAAAAGGTCCACCGGACCTACTCTCACTTTTTTATTTCAAGGTGAGAGCAAGAAGCTAAAAAGGTCCCCCGGACCTTCTTCGCTTACTTATTTCTGTGCTCAGGGTAAAAACCTCCACTGGAGGTTTTTACTCCCAAAAATCATCAAATACGGTGATTGGTAAGTGGCGTTTGTGTTGGCCTTTGTGCCACCAGTTTTCGATAGTCTCTTGAGCTTCTGGGCTGATTGTTTTGCCTTCTAGGTAGTCATCAATTTCATTGTAAGTGACTCCCAATGCTACTTCATCAGCTAGGCCTGGTTTATCTTCTTCTAGGTCTGCTGTTGGGATTTTTTCATAAAGGGCTGGGTCTGCACCAAGTTCCTTCAATAGTTGTTTTCCTTGGCGTTTATTGAGGCGGAAAAGGGGTAAAATATCTGCACCACCGTCACCAAACTTGGTAAAGAAACCTGTGATATTTTCCGCAGCGTGGTCTGTTCCAATGACCGCTCCGCTACGGGCACCTGCAAGGGCATATTGGGCAATCATACGGCTACGAGCCTTGATATTGCCCTTGTTGAAGTCTGAAACAGGACTACCTGTCGCTTCAACTGCAGCTGTCATGGCGTCAGCAGATTCCTTGATATTAACTACCAAGCTGACATCTGGCTGGATAAAGGCTAGGGCTTTTTGAGCATCTGCTTCATCAGCTTGTACTCCGTATGGCAGGCGGACAGCGATAAATTTGTAGCTGTCATCTCTAGTTTCTGCTCGCAGTTCTTCCATAGCTAATTGAGCCAAGCGCCCTGCCAAGGTTGAGTCCTGACCCCCAGAAATCCCTAGCACAAAAGTTTTAAGAAAGGGATGTTTTTTCAGGTATCTCTTTAAGAAATCAATGGAACGACGAATTTCTTCTTGGGCATCAATCACTGGTTTGACACCCAGCTCTTGGATAATCGTTTCTTGCAAACTCATTCTTCTTCTCCTTCACCAAGGGCTTCCTTGCGCATCTTGTCAATCAAGTCCATCTTGTCTTGCCATACATCACGCGCCAAATCCACTGGATAGTGTTGCGGATTGAGTACACGTTTGTACTCATCCCACAGCTTGTCAAATTCCTTACGAGCATAATCCTGAATCTCAGTCAAGCTAGGCAGGTTGTAAATCAATTTCCCGTCCTTGAAAATATCCACCAAGAGAGGAACAGCATCAAAATTACGAACAGTCTTCTTGATGTATGTATAGGTCGGATGGAACATCTTGATTTCTGTCATGTCGCTCACATCCACACCATCATAGGTGATGTAGTCACCCTCTGACTTGCCTTTTTCACGACTGGTAATGCGCCACACCTGCTTCTTACCTGGCGTAGACACTTTTTCCGCATTATTAGACAGCTTGATGGTATTACGCATGTTACCATTTTCATCTTCGATGGCCACAATCTTATAAACTGCACCAAGAGCTGGCTGGTCATAGGCTGTAATCAGCTTGGTTCCCACACCCCAGACATCAATCTTGGCCTTTTGCATCTTGAGGTTGAGGATGGTATTTTCGTCCAAATCATTAGAAGCATAAATCTTAGCCTCTGTAAATCCAGCCTCGTCCAGTTGCTGACGAACTTTCTTAGAAATATAGGCAATATCCCCAGAGTCAATCCGCACACCCATAAAGTTAATCTGGTCACCCAGTTCACGCGCTACCTGAATAGCAGCTGGCACACCGATACGAAGGGTATCATAGGTATCTACAAGAAAGACACAGTTCTTGTGGGTCGCAGCGTAAGCCTTGAAGGCCTCATAGTCGTTACCATAAACCTGCACCAAGGAATGGGCATGGGTCCCCAAGACAGGAATGTCAAAGAGTTTACCAGCACGCACGTTGCTGGTTCCATTTGCACCACCAATCACCGCTGCGCGTGTCCCCCAGATAGCCGCATCCATCTCTTGCGCCCGACGTGTCCCAAACTCCATCAAAGGCTCATCTTCGATAACCGAACGAATACGAGCTGCCTTAGTAGCCACCAAGGTCTGGTAGTTAACGATGTTCAAAAGAGCCGTTTCGACCAACTGACATTGGGCTAGAGGACCTTCCACCTGCACAATCGGTTCATTAGCAAAAACCAAGTCCCCTTCTTGGGCAGAACGAACGGTCAACTCCAACTTGAAATTGCGGAGATAGTCCAAGAATGCCCCATGATAGCCAAGCGACTCCAAATAGGCGATATCGCTATCTGAAAAACGCAAATCTTCAAGATAGTTCACAATTCTTTCCAAACCAGCAAAAACCGCATAGCCGTTCTTAAAAGGCTGTTGGCGGAAATACACCTCAAAGACCGCCTTCTTATTGTGAATCCCTTGGTCAAAGTAAACCTGCATCATGTTAATCTGGTACAAGTCCGTGTGCAATGTCAAACTATCATCTGGATACATACTTTTCCTACTTCCTTAACTAGAAACCCATAAAAATTTTCAAAAACTTTCATGTATTCCAATAAATTAGTACTATTATATCACATTTTAGCTGGATTGAGAAAAGAGTAACAAGCTATTCTCCACTCTCCAGTTCATCCATATCTTGCTCAAATTTTTTCTGAGCCCATTCGCCATAGCTTAATGCAATATATAAATGTCATTTTGTAAGATCTTATTAACAAAAAACTCTCTACCACAAAAGATAGAGAGTTTTGAGTCTAAATATATGATTTCAAAATATCGGCAACATCACCTTTTTTCTTAACCTGATAGATCTTGATGCCCAATTTCTCAGCTGCGATTGCATTGTATTCAATATCGTCTAGAAAGACACAATTTGTAGGATTTAACTGGTATTTATCGAGACTTATGTCAAGCTCCCCTCTTTGATTTATGCTATCATATTCTCCTTACAAATCCTTTTGATAGTAAAATCTTTGCCCTGTATAGGGATAGTCTTGCAAAGCAAAGACTTCCTTGTATCCATGTTTCTGATAAAAGTCTGGCGCCTGAAACTGGTAAGTATTGACAAAGGAAAAACGACAGTTTCGATTCTTAGCTTCAGTTTCTGCCTGCTGCAATAGTTTTGTACCGATTCCTTGTCCTCGCAATTCCTCTTTTACAAACAAATACTCGATTTCCAACCAATTTCCGAAAGTCTCAGCTACTAATCCTGCCAGAAGATTGCCCTTTTCATCTTCAACATAAAGATTCAATGGCTCACTTTCAGCCTCTTCTCTTTTGGAACGGTTATAAACACGAATCAGATTCCCTATTTCTTGCGCCTTCTGGGATTCCTTATTTTCCAATCTAAAGTACATCTAAACCTCCTCAAACACTGTTACAGCTTGATTATAGTCTTATTTCAATAGACTGTCAAACTAGCAAAAACCCACCAAGCTGAGTTGATGAGTTCATGATTTATTTTCTAAATTTCCACTGGCTATAAATCCCGAAACCGATAATCCAGATAGCTGAGCCGATTGCTCCTACAAATGTAGACTCTTGTAAAAAGAGGGTTACAAAAACAAAGGCAAAGAAGAGCATGGTTAAAGGATTTAGGAAACGATAATGGGGCATGAGGTAGCCATCCGCCATAAAGTCTGGTGACTTGCGGTATTTCAGGTGAGCCACCATGATCAAGATATAAATAGCGATATAAACACCTGACGACGATGCCGTAATCAAGGCAAAGGCATCGGAAACACCTGGCAAGATATTGATAAAGGCTGCTAGGGCAATCAGAACCGCTGAGGCAATGATAGCATTTTGTGGCACGTTGTGGCGAGAAAGGGTATCTGCCTTGATCGCTTTTAGGAATGGATTTGGCGAATCATGAGCAATCTGATACAAATGGCGCCCTGTTGAATAAAGGGTTGAGTTAAGGGCAGATGCTGCTGAGGTCAAAACGACGAAGTTAATCAAGGCTGCTGCCCACTTGACACCTGCTAACTCAAATACCGTAACAAAGGGAGAATCAGCAGAAGCAAGCTCACGCCAAGGAATGATAGCCATGATGGCTAAGAGGGCACCACCGTAGAAAAAGGCGATACGCAAAGGAATTTCCTTAACGGCTTTTGGCAAGACCTGACGTGGATTTTTAGTTTCAGAAGTTGTGACCCCGATAAACTCAATCATGAGGTAGGCAAAGAACACCATCTGGAAGGCCATGACAAAGTTGACTCCACCATTTGGGAAGAGGGAGAAATTGTCAGCAATATTAGCCAAACTTGCTACTCCATGAGGTGTCTTAAAGCCTGTCAAGACCATAAAGACTCCTGTGGCAATCATAGCTAAAATAGCCACAATCTTGACCATCGCAAACCAAAACTCAACTTCTCCAAAGAGCTTAACCGCAATCAGATTGACCAAGGCTAGAATGGTCAAAAATCCAATCTCAATCATCCAACTTGGCCAGCTAGGGAACCAGAACTGAACATAGTGGGAGATGGCTGTGATTTCCGCCATACCGATAAAGACAACGGATAACCAGTAAGACCAGACTGAGAAATAACCCCAGCCCTTACCCAAATGGCGTGTGATAAAATTGATAAAGGTATGTTGCTCAGGGTCTTGGTAGAGCATTTCCCCAACCGCACGCATCATGAGGAACATAAAAGCCCCAGTAATCATATAAATCAGCACAATGGAAGGACCTGTTAGGCTAATAGAGCGACCTGCTCCCAAAAAGAGTCCTGTTCCGATTGTTCCTGCAATGGCCATAACCTGTACGTGACGATTGGTCAGACCACGCTCCATCTTATTTTTTTTCTTCTTTGAACTCATATCGTCTCCAATTCAATTTAAAATGGAAAAAGGAGTGAGTGAAGCGCACAGCCTCCCCACTCCTTTTTTCTGTTTTTAGGCTGTTTTTTCAACCTTCAAGATTTTTACATCATAGCTACCAACAGGTGTTTCAATGGTTGCTGTGTCACCTGTTTTCTTACCAATCAAGGCTTGTCCGATTGGGCTTTCATTTGAGACTTTACCTGCAAAGGCATCCGCACCTGCTGAACCTACGATAATATAAACTTCTTCTTCGTCCTCACCAATTTCTTGGATAGTGACTGTTTTACCAATCGCTACTTCGTCTTGGGCAACTGAGTCGCTATTGACGATTTCAGCATAACGGATTTTTGTTTCCAAGCTAGAGATTTGTCCTTCGACAAAGGCTTGTTCATCCTTAGCCGCTTCGTATTCACTGTTTTCAGAAAGGTCACCGTACGAACGGGCAATCTTAATGCGTTCTACCACTTCTGGTCGGCGGACCAATTTCAATTCTTCTAATTCTTTTTCCAGTTTTACCTTTTCCTCAAGGGTCATAGGATATGTTTTTTCTGCCATTTTTCTCAACTTTCTTCTGATGATATTTTCTAAAGAAAATTATGTGAATCATCACATAATTTTAGTTTGTTTGGTTTAATTTGCTGTTGACATGTTCAGCAACATTCCGATCATGTTCTTCTTTATTGCTAGCATAGTAGACCTTACCATCTGTCACATCTGCAACAAAGTAAAGGTTCTCACTCTTAGTCTGATTGATACTTGACTCGATAGCATCCAAGCTTGGACTATCTACTGGACCAGGCATGAGGCCTAGATTTGTATAAACATTGTATGGTGAATCAATCGATGTATCGATTCCAGCATCATCGGCAAGACTAATCTTCTGACCAAGTTTGCCTTGGGCATACAAGATGGCAATATTGCTTTGAAGTGGCATACCAAGATTCAAGCGATTGTAGAACACACCTGCAATCAACTTACGATCGTCAGTCTTAGCTCCTTCTTTTTCTACGAGTGAAGCAATGGTCAGCAATTCATTGACCGTCAAATTCTTAGACTTAATCGTACTGTAATGAGGTGCCAAAGTCTTGTCCATAGCTGCCAACATCTCATCAATCAAGCTTTCAATAGTTGTGCTTTCTTTGATAGAGTAAGTAGCTGGGAAAAGGAATCCTTCTAAACGATAACGAACTCCACTTTCCTTTGTAGGCAAGCTTTCAAGTAGACTAAGATATTTAGCAACTTCTTGGCTGATAAAGCTATCATCTTGAACTTTTGCTAGGAAAGCATCCGCTGTCAAAGGCTCTTTGAAGTCACCTTGCAATTGACCTACCGCTTGTGCCATTTGATCAATCGTATAACCTTCTGGAATTGTCAAAGTCGCAAGGACAGGTTCTTGAGCTTCAGCTGTTCCACCTTTTTGTAGCTCGTGGATAATATCTTCTGTACTCATGCTCTTTTGCAAATTATAGTAACCTGATTTCAAATCAGCATAATTTTTGTACTTAGCATACAAACCAAAAACTAGACCGTGTTTAATCAAGCCGGCATCTTCAAGTGTCTTACCGATTTCTTGAACATTAGCCCCTTCTGGGATTTGAACCGTTACATATTGCTTAGAATCAGCATCAACAGGCTGTAAAGATGACTGAACATACTGATAACCGAAGTAACCACCTGCCGAAATCAAGGCAAGGAAAATCAGTAGAGAAATGAAGAAGGCCTTGAAGCCAGATTTTTTCTCTTTCTTCGGCTTAACGGGTTTTGCTCCTTCTCTACGGCTACGACGTGGTGTATCGCTGATGATATCCACTGTTTCTTTAGCAGGCATCGGTGTTTCTGGACGTGCTTGTTCTTCTTTTTTCTCTGCTGTCTTATAGGAAACAGCTACCCTTGTTGGGGTTTCATTGTATTCTCTTTCAACTTTGCTAGGTCTAACAGGACCTGGTCCTGGTCTTGAGCCACTTTCTTCTGCTGGAGAAGAAGGCACATCTTGACTTGGATGGGTTGGAACGGCAGGAGTTTCTCTTTGAAGGTCATCTGCTGGAGAAGCTGGTACATCTTGACTTGGGTGAGTAGGCGCAGCAGGAGCTTTTCTCATAATCTCCTCTACCGTTGACAAGGAATCAGCCATGAGTTCTTCAGCTGAAGGTTCATTTGCAGGAGTAGGAACTACTGCCTCATCTTCTTTCAGAACTTCATCATAGCCTTTTACTTTTTCTAAATCTCTCAGAATCTGCTCTTTAAAGCTTAATTTCTCTTCTTCTCTTGACTTTTCACTCAAAAGTTTTTCCTCCTTGTTGACAATCCATAATATTATATCTTAAAAGTCCAAGAAAAGCAACCTATGATACTTTTCCTAGCTTATTTTTTCGTTTCCCAGACCATATCATACCATGTTTCCCCTGCAAAGGTTGACTGGGACAAGCCTTCATTGACAAATCCATGCTTTTCATAGTAGGCGATGAGATAGTCATGACAGGTTAGGTTAATGCCTTCTCTCTCATCTTCAAGAGCCAGGTCTTTCAAGGCTGTTAGCAATTTCTGACCCAGTCCAAGGCCCTGTACCTCCTTGGCAATAGAGAGACAGGTCACAGAGATATAGCCACCAGGATTATGACTATGGTCTTTTATTTCTTCTGTAAAAGACTGGTCTTGCAGATGACGATGGGGGCCAACTGGCCCTTCGATATAACCCATGATTCTACCTTCTTTTTCTGCAACCAGAAAAGAGGTCTGTATTTCTCGCAAATGTGCCTCAAAGACAGAGCGAGGAATGGCTTCTTCAATCGAGAAATTTTCTAGTTCAAGCTCAACAACCCGATCCAAATCTTCTAATTTTGCTTGTCTGATCTTCATTGTGCCTCCAGATAAAAGGGATTAAACCAAATCATACTAAAACCCTGGCTAGTTTCATAAAGAGAAGTTTCTTCATCAATAAAACCGTTCATTTCAAAATAGGAAAGCAGCTCATCAGGACTCTCCAAACGAATCCCCTTGTACTCCAGCTCAACTGCCACCTCTTTCAAAGCCGCAAGAAGAAGTGTTCCCAAGCCCTGTCTCTGATGGTCAGACTCAATGACTAAAGAATGTACTTTTAGACATTGCGGATTGTCTGACTGCGGACTTGATAGAATATAGCCTAAAAGTTGATTTTCATCCCTAGCTAGAAGAAAGGTATCCGCACACTTACGGATACTTTCTTCTAAGATATGGGAAGGTTGCTGCTTTTCAGCTGGAAAAGACGAAGTTTGAATCGCCTCTATCTCAGCCAAATCAGACTTATTTGCCTGAATGATCTTAATTGGAATTTCCATGGGAACATCCTACTGAACATTGCTTGTCAAGTTAGACAAGAGACGCTCAAATGAGTATTCATAGGTTTGGATGTCTCCTGCTCCCATAAAGACATAGACAGCATTGTCATGGTCAAGGAGTGGAGAAACATTTTCAACAGTGATCACTTGGTGTTTTTTGTTGATTTTTTTGGCTAGGTCTTCTACCTTAACGTCACCATGATCTACTTCACGAGCTGACCCATAAATTTGCGCTAGGTAAACAGCATCTGCTTGGTTCAAAGCGTGAGCAAATTCGTCCAACAAGGCAATGGTTCTTGTAAAGGTATGCGGTTGGAAGACTGCTACAATTTCCTTGCTTGGGTATTTCTGACGAGCCGCATCCAAGGTCGCAATAATTTCTGTTGGATGGTGGGCAAAGTCATCGATAATAACTGTATCATTGACAATTTTCTCAGTGAAACGACGCTTAACACCGGCAAATGTTTTCAAGTGCTCACGCACCAAGTTCAAATCAAAGCCTGCTGTGTAAAGCAATCCGATGACAGCTGTCGCATTCATGATATTGTGACGACCAAAGGTTGGGATGTGGAATTGCCCCAAGTCTTGTCCACGGAAGTGAACTGTGAAGGTTGAACCAGTTGTAGAACGAAGAAGTTCGCTAGCTACAAAGTCATTGCCTTCTGCTTCAAAACCATAATAATAAATTGGTGCATCAGACGTAATTTTACGCAATTCTGCATCTTCACCATAGACAAAAAGACCCTTGGTAATTTGTTTGGCATAGTCGTTAAAGGCATTGAAAACATCCTCTAGACTTGTGAAATAGTCTGGATGGTCAAAGTCAATGTTGGTGATGATAGAGTATTCTGGGTGGTAAGGCATGAAGTGACGCTCATATTCGTCAGATTCGAAGACAAAATATTTGGCATTGGCCGAACCACGACCTGTCCCATCTCCAATCAAGAAACTAGTATCTGTAATGTGAGACAAGACGTGAGACAACATACCTGTCGTTGAAGTTTTTCCGTGCGCTCCTGCTACCCCCATGCTAACAAAGTCACGCATAAAGCTACCTAGGAACTCATGGTAACGTTTGTAGCTGATACCATTTTGGTCTGCATAAGCAATCTCGACATTGTTATCAGGACGGAAGGCATTTCCAGCGATAATTTCCATATCACCGTCTAGATTCTTTTCATCAAAAGGAAGAATGCTAATACCCGCCTGCTCTAGACCGCGTTGAGTAAAGTAGTATTTTTCAACATCTGATCCCTGTACCTTATGCCCCATTTGGTGCAACATCAAGGCCAAGGCACTCATACCTGATCCCTTAATTCCGATAAAATGATATGTCTTTGGCATGATTTCTCCCCTATTCTGTAATTCTTGTCAGATTCAACTCTTGGGCAACCTGACGTTCTTGTTCTGTTTGTTTGCTTTTTTTATTGTAGATTTGGCTCTTTTTCAGAAAATCATAGTTGTTTTTCTTTGGAGCAGGTGCTGACACTTCTTCATTCTTGGTAGGGATAGAATTGACTTCTTCCGCCAAGATATAATGAGACTGGGTCAATTTTTGGCTATACTTCACCAATTCACCAGGATTTTCCTTTTGGAAAGGCGCTGTCGGTTGATTGCCCTGTCTAAAGAGGCCAGATTGAGAATGACGTCTCGCACGGCTGAAATCCTGAGTTAGATAGTTAGCAGAGCGTTTCTTTTTCAAGTCTGCACGCGCTTCTTCACGCGCCACCTCCGCATAGCTCTTTCCTTCTTTTTTGACCCCTAAAGGAGCCTTTTTAGGTTTCTCTACTTGCTTTTCAATCGGTTTGACTGGTTTTTCTTCAGTAATAGGAGCCCATTCTAAATAATTTTTATCTCGATACTCACCCTTGATATTACTGATCAGATCAGACTCATCGTACAAGTTCATGACTGGCATCTCAGTCAACATGACCTCGTCATCTGACACCAATGGAAATCGTTCTTGTTTCATTTTCTATTTCCTTTCAACACTTCATTATAGCGTATTGTCTTGATTTTTCAAGTGCTGGCTTCAGAAATTCCCAAAATTTCTCTAATTTCTGCTAGGGTCAGACTGCCACGTGACTCTGTGCCGTCCAATACTTGTGACACCAGATGTTTCTTTTGTTCTTGGAGTTCCTGGATTTTTTCTTCAATGGTTCCCTTGGTTACCAAGCGATAGACCTCAACCGTTTCTTCCTGCCCCATCCGATGGGCACGGCCAATAGCTTGCGCTTCCACCGCAGGATTCCACCAAAGGTCAACCAAGATAACCGTATCAGCACCTGTCAGGTTCAGACCGACCCCACCAGCCTTGAGGGAAATCAAAAAAGCATCTCTTTCCCCTTGGTTAAAGGCCTTGGTCATGTCTTGTCTTTCCTTGGCTGGGGTTGAACCCGTAATTTTAAAAGATGTCAAGCCCAATTCTGGCAGTTCTTGTTCAATTTTCTCCAACATTCCCTTGAACTGGGAGAAAAGCAAGACACGGTGTCCGCCGTCTGCTACCTGTACCAGCAGGTCTCGGAGACTATCCAGTTTACCACTGGCACCCTGATAATCCTCCATAAAGAGGGCAGGCGTGTCGCAGATTTGGCGCAAGCGCATCAGACCAGATAAGATTTCCACCCGACTTCGTTGAAATTCCTGATCTGAAACTTGAGCCAGACGGTCTCGCATCTGTTGCAACTGGGCTAGGTAAATAGCCTTTTGCTGGTCTTCCAGTTCATTCTTATAAACCACTTCAATCAAGTCTGGCAATTCAGTCAGAACTTCTTCTTTCTTGCGCCGCATAACGAAGGGCTTGATAAACTGAGCCACACGCTCAGCTGGCAATTTCATAAATTCTTTCTTACTTGGCAAAAGTCCTGGCATGACGATTTGGAAAATAGACCACAACTCACCCAGATGATTTTCAATCGGAGTCCCTGACAAGGCAAAGACCGACGGCACCACAAATTGTCTCAAGGTCTGGGCAATCTTGGTCTGGGCATTTTTCATGACCTGAGCTTCATCTAAGAAAAGGAAGTCAAAAGCCATCCCCTGATAAAGCTCACTGTCCTGACGGAAAGTGGCATAGCTGGTCACATAGATTTGATGGCTTTCGGCAAGAATTTCTTCACGACTAGCTTTTAAACCATGAACAACAGCCACATCCAACTGTGGGGCAAATTTCTGAAATTCATCTGCCCAGTTGTAAATCAAACCCGACGGAGCTAGAATCAAGACTCGACTTTCTTTTGTCACTTGACTGGTCAAAAAAGCAATGGTCTGAAGGGTTTTCCCCAATCCCATATCATCAGCCAAAATCCCACCAAAACCATAATGATGGAGCATTTGCAGCCAGCCGATTCCCTTTTCCTGATAATCTCGCAAATCAGCCTGAACCTGAGTTGCTTGTCGAGGGAAGTCCTCTGGATGCGTCAAATCGTCGGCCAGATTTTTGAATTCTTGTGAGAAAGAAATACGGTCTCGCCCTTCAAAGAGATGAGCTAAACTGTAGGCCAAGGATTTCCGAGCCTGCAAGGAGCCATCTTTTAATTCAAATCGCCCCAGTTCCTGTAAATTTTGACGAATTTTCTTGGTTTCTTCATCAAAAAAGTAGACTTGATTGGACGAATCAATATAAAAATCTTGATTGTCAACCAAGGCCTGCATGGCTTGGTCAATTTCCTCTTGGGCAATATCTTGAAAATCAAACTGGATTTCCAAGAGACCTCCCTTGGAAGCAACCTGCACTTGAGGGCTCGCTAGGTTATAGAGTTCTTCTAGCTTGTCTGATAGGTCAACATGCCCGAGTTTTTCAAAAACTGGAATGATGTCATGGAAGAAATGATAGACAGACTCGGCTTTTAAGGCCTGACGCCAAGATTGAAAATCTGCTTCAAAACCAGCTGCCAAACAGACTTGGAAAATTCTTTCTTCTAAGTCAGCATCACTCGAAAAGGGCAATTCTTCTAGCTCTTGTCGACTAGATACCTGTCTATCCCCATAATCAAACTGGATTTCCAGACGAATCCGATTATCCTTTTCCCTGTCAAAGTAAAAAGAGGGTGTAAAAGTTTTGATTTGTAACCGTTCTGGAGCTGAGACAGTCCCCATCTGGCTAAAAAGAGTTAAACAAGAAGCCAACTTATCTCGGTCACTGCTATCAAATTGCAGGAATTTTTTCCCATGTTGATCCAATGGCAGCGCTTTGATTTCCTTGAGAAGACGCATCTGCTGGTCTGTTAGAAAATAAACCTGTCCTTTATGGAAAAGTACAGCTCCCTGATAAAAGACATTGACCCTTGGACTCTCACTGATTTCCATTTCAAAATAGTCCGAGTATTCTGTTACTGTAAAGGCAAATAGATTAGCATCAGCATGCATATCCTGAAAAAGCAGGGTCTGGTAGCTATTCACTTGGTGGTCAAATTGAAAATGAGGCAAGCTCATCAGTAAATTCACACCCTGCTCAAAAAAGGTCAGAGGGAAAAAGAGGTGCCGACCTTGGTTTTGGAAAAAGAGGTCTGGAGCCTGTCCTTCCTCCATCAGTCCACGCAAGAAAGTTAGAAGCTCTTTACTTTCCTCATTAAAGGATTCCCAAGACAAGGATTCCTCATAAATCTTGCCAATCATATAAGACTTTCTCTGCTCGACAATCCTTAAAAAAAGTGGAATATCCCGAATGACATAGTATTTTTGGCTATTGATTTGGCCGATTCTCAGGGTCCACAAGATATAATTGGTTCCTGCTTCCACCTGACCCACAGCTGATAATTCATAGGCTCGGTCTGATTTTGGAGACAAGATTCGATCCAAAAACTTGCCACCCAAGGTCACCTTGGTTTCAACGGCCTCTTTTTCTTCATGACCTTCTTCTAGACTCTGCAAGATTTCCTGACCACGCTCATCATTTTTTAGAAAATGCTCCAGCGCCGCCAAATGCACACAGTAGCCCCTCTTTTGGAAAAAATCGCAGGCACAAAAAACCAAATCATCCTCTAGACTATAGCGCAATTCTTCTTCTGCAACGCGAGCATAGAGCCGATTGTTCTTTTCCTTGATGATGTCAACCTTACCAGTTTCATAAAGGGCAACGCCTTCGATACGGACTTTGCCCGGAATCAATTTAGCCATATTTTCACCTTTACCTTATCTTTTTATTATACCATATTTTCACCTATGAAAATAGCCTTCTAGGAATACTTTTCTCCTAGAAGGCTGGATTTTTAACGTTTGGCAAAAGTCGTCACAATCCGCTGACAAACTTCTTGCAGCAGAGATTTAGGCATGGCTACATTGAGGCGGGCATGGAGACTTCCTTCCTCTCCAAAATCCAAACCACGGTTCAAAATAACCTTGGCTTCATTTCTCAAAAGCTCTTGCAATCTTTCATCAGTCAGGTCATAGGCTGAAAAATCAAGCCAAATCAAGTAGGTTCCTTGCGGTTTCATGACTTTGATTTTAGTCTCTTTTCCAAATAAATCTACCACATAATTGATATGGTCTTCAAAGACTTGCTTGAGTTCCTCTAGCCAATCCTTCCCATAGCGATAGGCAGCTTCTGTCGCCAAATAACCCAAACCTGAAATTTCATGCTGATTATTAGACAACTGACGTTTCTGGTAAGCCGCTCTCAACTTAGGATTTTCAATCACTGCATAGGAATTTTTTGTCCCAGCAATGTTAAAGGTTTTAGTGGCACTAGTCAAGACGATAGCAAATTCTTTAAAATCAGGATTGATAGTATTGAAGGAATGATGCTTGTGACCAAAGAGGGCCAAATCTTGGTGAATCTCATCTGAAACCAAGAATACACCGTGTTTTTGGCAGAGTTGGCCAATCTTCTCCAACACTTCTTTTTCCCACACACGTCCACCAGGATTATGAGGGTTGCAGAGGATATAGAGTTTGACATCCTCTTCTACCAAATCCTTTTCAAGTTGGTCAAAGTCAATCTCAAAGAGACCATCCTTTTCCACCAAAGAATTGGTAATCAATCTGCGGTTATTCAACTTGACACTGCGAGCAAAAGGTGGATAGACAGGTGTGTTAATCAAAACTGCTTCGCCTTCTTTTGTAAAGGCTTGAATAGCTGTTGAAATAGCTGGTACTACACCCTCAATAAAGACAAGGGCCTCTTTGTCAAAGTGGTAACCGTGTTGTGTTGCTTCCCACTTTTGAACTTCGTGAATTAACTTTTCACTGGCATAAGTATAGCCATAAACCAATTGGTCTGCGTAAGTCTGCACGGCTTGGCGGATTTCAGGCAAAACTACAAAGTCCATGTCTGCTATCCAAGCTGGTAGGACTTCGCTATCCGTTTCTGCCTCTTTCCATTTATAGGTATGGTGCCCTAAACGATTAGGCAGGCTTGTAAAATCATATTTTCCCATCTTTGTCTTATCCTTCTAATGCTTGGCGCAAATCTGCAATCAAATCTCTAGCATCCTCAATCCCGATTGACAAACGCAAGAGGTCATCTGTCAAACCATAAGAATGGCGCACTTCTGCTGGAATATCGGCGTGAGTTTGTGTCGTTGGATAAGTGATAAGACTTTCCACCCCACCTAAACTTTCCGCAAAAGAGAAGACCTTGAGACTGTTCAAAATATGAGGAATGCGTGTTTCATCCGCTACTTTAAAGGAAATCATGCCTCCACGACCAGTGTAGAGAACTTCCTTAACTGCTGGAGAATCCTTCAAAAAGGCAACCACTTCTTGGGCATTGGCTGTTGAGCGCTCCATACGAAGAGACAAGGTCTTGAGTCCACGAATTAACTGATAACTGTCAAATGGAGACAAGACTGCCCCTGTCGTATTGAGATTGTAAAAGAGTTTCTCGTATAGTTCTAAACTATTGGTCACAACCACTCCAGCCAAGACATCATTGTGGCCTGCTAGATACTTGGTTGCTGAATGCAGAACGATATCGGCTCCATCTTCAATCGGACGTTGATAGATAGGGCTGTAGAAGGTATTGTCCACCACCACTTTGGCACCTTTAGCATGAGACAATTTTGCTAGTTTTTCGATATCAAATTCCAACATCAAAGGATTGGTTGGTGTTTCGATATAAAGAACATCCACGTCCTTGTCTAACTCAGCAATCAACTCTTCTTCTGTATTGGCATAAGTAAAATGGAAACGGCCTTCCTGCTCCACTTGGTTGAACCAGCGGAAAGAACCTCCGTAAAGGTCACGGACAGCCAAAACCTTACTTCCTACTGGAAAAACGCTAAAGGCCAGTACAATTGCTGACATCCCTGAGCTAGTCGCTAGGGCATAATCTGCTGACTCAATAGCTGCCAAGACTTCTTCAGCCTTACTACGAGTTGGGTTTTTGGTACGCGTATAATCAAAACCAGTAGACTGACCAAACTCTGGGTGCTGATAGGTCGTCGAAAAATGAAGCGGTGTCACCAAAGCTCCTGTTGCTTCGTCTGACTTGATACCCGCCTGGGCCAAAATTGTGTTAATGTGTAATTCCTTGCTCATACAATACCTCCAAATCTATAGTAACTATTGTACCACTTATTTTCATCAACTCATTTTCTTCTTTTCAAGAGCTAGTTATAGTTTCAAACTATACACTTATACTCTTCGAAAATCAAATTCAAACCACGTCAGCGTCGCCTTACCGTACTCAAGTACAGCTTGCGGCTAGCTTCCTAGTTTGCTCTTTGATTTTCATTGAGTATTAGCTAGTAAAGCTAAAAAGAATCCAGAAAAGATTCCAGATTCTTTTGTGACAATGAATGCTAGGGCTTACTTGGACAGAAAGAAATCCTGTTGAACCAAATAGTCATAATGCTCTTTGTTAAATTGATACTGGCCCACACGCTGACTAAGCTGACCGACATCCACGGAAAACATATAGGTTTCATTTTGATAGTTCCAGTTCAGCCTAACTGTATTCAAGACTGGCTTATAAGTAAAATCTTTAACTTGATTCCAAGGCATCTCAAGGACTTGATTAGAACGATTTTCAGTTATATCACTGATGTCCATCAAGTAGATTCCCTTAGGTGTGAATGCCAGAATCTTAGGCTTCACACTCGACTGAACATAGTAACTTCCTCCTATAACGAAGAAATCAATAAAAGATTTCAGCCATGTCTTTTTCTTGAAGGCCATCAGAAAATTATTTTGCCCTTCAATCTGACAAGTTGACAGAAATGATGCAATCTGTTTTTCTGTTGCAAACTCCATAATAGCGCCCATGATGTTACCTCCATAACGATTAGTAAATAGGCAAATAAGAACTCTTCACATAAAGAAGAACCTATCATTTGTTGCATTTTATCTTACTTTTCCAGTAGACGACATCCCTCCTATAACATTACCCTAACATGTGCATACTTCCATTAAAGCTGGGTAGATTTTCTAAAATAGCGTCTCACGTTTTTCTTATATTCATTATAACATAAAATTAATTAACAAATAAAAAAATATAATCATTTTTACCCAAAATTTTCCATCATTCTATATAAAAACGACAGTTTCATTCGAAACCATCGTTTTTCTTGAAAAATCCTTATTTGACATGTTTTGCCAATTCTTCTTGGGCTTTTTTATTGGATTCTTCTTTTTCTTTCAACCATTTTTCTTTAGCTTTTTCATATTCATCTTTTGTGACTGTCTTATCTTGTACTTTGAGGTATTTATATGATTCGATACCTTTATTACCAGCTAATGAATATGGTTCTGAGAAAGGAACTGTTTTTCTCAATGTTGGTGTTCCACCCTTAGAAACATTTGGAATCGCTAAAGCGCTATCTACTAACCAAGCTTGGATTTCAGCATACTTTTCATAGCGTTTTGCAATATCTTGTTCCTTATTAGCTTCTTCCAACATTTGAGTATAGACATCCAGCCCAACAGCCTTGGCCTTGTCATTGGCTTCACCCGGCTCTATACCTAGATTTTGCATCAAACCACCAGAATTAACGTTAAAGACATCAAGATAGGTTGAAGGGTCTTGATAGTCTGGACTCCAACCACCGTTGTATAGATCGTAATCCTTCTGAGCTGCAGTCTGAGCCAAATAGCTTGTATTATCAAAGTCTTCAGTAGAAAGTTGTTGAATATCAATTACAACATTCTCTGCACCTAAGGCTGCTTCAATAGATTGCTTCATAGAATTTGCCTCTTGGACACCCTTTTTATCAGCTTGGTCAACTGTCATGTCCAAGTGGATAGGGAATTGGACTCCTTTGGCTTGGAGTTCTTTCTTAGCTTCAGCAAATTTGGCTTTAGCTTTTTCAGCATTGTAGTATGGATCCTGGGCATCCGCAAAGTTGATTCCTTGCCATTCTTTACCATAATTCACCATCTTAGAGGCTACTACTTCACCAAAGTCTTTTCCGTTGATACTTACGAAGTTTGGAGGAACAACCAAGTTACGCAAAATCTTAGTTGCACCATCTTCTCCTTGAGATTGGGCCCCGTAAGCTGTACGGTCATAGGCAAAGTTAATGGCTTGACGGAAGTTTTTACTCAGAACCGCTTCTTGAGTCGATTTCTTTTCAGCATCACTTGTCTTGGAAGTGAATTTATAAGATTTTCTATCTAAATTGAAGTTTAAGAAGTAAGAAGTAGCATCTTGCATGCTATAGATGATATTATCCTTATTCTTCTCTTTGATTCCTTCAAAGCTTGAACTATTTGGATAGAGACGAGCGTAGCTATAGGCTCCCTCTACATAGTTACGAGCCAGTGCATCTTGGTCACTACCATCATAATAGGCCAATTTGACATCATCTACAAAGACATTTTTAGCATCCCAGTAATTAGGATTTTTCTTGAATTCGATAACTGATTTTGAAACAAAGGATTTCATCAAGAAAGGTCCATTGTACAAAATGCTAGATGGGTCTACCTTCCCAAAATCATCTCCTTTTGATTTCAAGAAATCAGCGTTGACTGGGAAGAGAATGGTTGAGGTTGTTTTTGAGTTCCAGTAAGGTTCTGGTCGTGCCAAGGTATATTGAACGGTTTGGTCATCAAGAGCCTTGACTCCGACAGTTGAAAAGTCGCTTGTTTTACCGTTAATGTAATCATCCAAACCTGCAACGGATTCTTGAACTAAGTACAAGGCTTCTGATTTTTTATCAGCCGCATATTTCAAACCAGTTACAAAATCTTGGGCAGTTACAGGAGCATATTCTTCCCCATCTGCAGTGTACCATTTAGCATCTTTACGCAGTTTGTAGGTATAGGTCAAACCGTCTTGAGAAACACTCCAATCCTCTGCCAAGGATGGGATATAGTTCCCATACTGGTCATTTTCCATGAGCCCATCTACCAAATTAACCACGATATCACTGGTTGTTGCACGGTTTTCTGCTAGATAGTTCAAACTTGATGGGTCACTTACGTAAACATAGTTATATGTTTTTGACGCTGTACTAGAATTTCCACAGGCACTTAACAAAATACCTGCACTTAGCACGACACCTGCAAGTGCTGCATACTTGGCCTTAGACTTTTTCATTTCCAGAACCTCCTGATTTAAAGATTTGTTTTATTATACAGACTAACTACTTTTTAGTCAAGTGTTTTTTGACATAAAATTCAATTACTTTTGTTATTTATTCTCTATTTTACATTTAATATCCAATTCTAACAATAAAAAATGAATAAGAGAGTGATTTGATTTTTAAAAAACTCAACTTATTCATTTTATTTATAAATTATTTTTTAAGAAATTTTTAATTTTGCTCGTAAGCGATCTGCTTGGGCTTTTCCAATCACCTTATCCAATAAACGAGTACGGAGACTCATGGCTCCATATACTCCTCCACCCATGGCACCAACAAGAGCTACATAAAGGAAGCTCCACAAACGTCCATTTGGTTGGAAGACAAATCCTAAAATCCACTGGACGGCACCTACACCGATGAACATAACAAGGGTCAACAAACTGATTAAAATGGTTCGTTTCAAAATCACCTTGCGCTTGACACCTGTTACTTGACAAATATCCCGATACATCAAAACATTAGGAATAATAAGACCAATTGTTGTGGAAATCAAAGGTCCGTAACTATGGAAGAGAGCGATGGTAGGTATTTGCAAGACTAGCTTGGCAATAGAACCATAGATAAAATAGAGAACGGCCTTGCGGTTGCGGAACATGGCCTGAAGCATTGGTGACAAGACCATGTACAAACCTAAAATGGTAGATTGCAAAACTGCAAAGACAAACAAGCCCATAGCCAAACTATCTGGCTTGCCATAGAAGACTGTATAAAGAGGTTCTCCTACCATGACGACTCCAACTGTTGCTGGTAGTAGGAATACGAAAAGCATGGTAATACTATCCTGAACGAGACGAGAAGCTGCCTTCAAGTCCCCCTTGACATAGTTTTCAGTCAAAAGTGGCAAGCCGACACCCCCAATTGAAACCCCTACAGAAATCAAAATCATCGTGATTTTATTAGGATTGGCTGAGAAATAAGAAAACATGACAACCAAGTCCTCGTTGCTATAGTTGGTAAACCAGCTCATACTATTGATAAAGGTCATCTGATCCAGAATCTGGAAGAGCTGGATGGCGGACCCTGTCAGGATAAAAGGAATAGCTTCCTTAATGGTATCGACCAAAAGACGCTTGCTATTAATCTTATCTCCTGTTTCAAAGACTCTTTTGAGTAATCCTTCTTGAGCAAGGAAATAAATCAAAACTGCAAAACTGGCTACCATGCCGACAAAGGCTGCAAAGGTGGATTGGGTAACCGCTGCTAGGTAATCTCCTGAACCGAGCTTCATAATGATAAAGGTTGCTAAGAGCATCCAGATAACACGAATGACCTGCTCAGCGATTTGGCTCATGGCATAAGGTTTGAGATTATTCATTCCTTGGAAAAATCCTCGGATAACACTCATAGAAGGGAAAATCAAGACTCCCCAAGCCAAGCTTTGCATGATCGGTATCAAGTCTTTGCCCACGCCAGACAAGTCTGCTAGCCAAGGAGCAAAGACATACAAGATTAGGGCAAAAACGAGGCCTAGTCCTGTCATAAATCCTAGAAAGCTTCTAATCAGGGCAAAGCTATGCTCCTCTTCTCGCATGGTATTGTATTTGGCAACTTGCTTGGCCACCGCGACTGGAATCCCTGCTGTTGACACCAGCAGGAACCAGGCATAGATATTGTAGCCCATGGTAAAGAGACCATTGGCCGTAGCCGCATAAGACCCCATCCAGATGTACCAAGGAATAATGTAAATAGCCCCGAGTAGGCGACTGATAAAGTTACTAGCCGTTAGCCAAGCAGTCCCCCGTAACATCTGGGCCTGCTGGTGATTGTTTTCGTGCGACATAGATTCCTCATTCAATTTTGATAACTAGGAAAAACTCCTTATCTTCCATTATAAACTTTTCCTTGTTACTTGTAAATTTGCGACTTTCGGTTTACAATAGAAAGTATGATTAAGATTGAAACCGTATTAGATATATTAAAGAAAGATGGTCTCTTCCGCGAGATTATCGACCAAGGACACTACCACTACCACTACAGCGATGTCGTCTTTGACACCATCTGCTATGACAGCCGCAAGGCCAAAGAGAAGAGCCTCTTTTTCGTCAAAGGTGCTGCCTTTAAGAAGGAATTTCTTCTTTCAGCCATCTCTCAAGGCCTCGGTTGGTATGTGGCTGAAAAGGACTATGAGGTTGGTATTCCTTCCATTATCGTCAGTGATATAAAGAAAGCCATGAGTTTGATTGCTATGGAGTTTTATGGCAATCCACAGGAAAAACTTAAACTCCTGGCCTTTACTGGAACCAAGGGTAAGACAACAGCAGCCTACTTCGCCTATAACATTTTGTCTCAAGAGCATCGACCTGCTATGTTGTCGACAATGAATACAACTCTAGACGGCAAAACTTTCTTTAAGTCAGCATTGACAACGCCTGAGAGCATTGACCTATTTGACATGATGAATCAAGCTGTGCAAAATGACCGCACCCACCTCATCATGGAGGTATCCAGTCAAGCTTATCTGGTCAAACGTGTCTATGGTCTCACCTTTGATGTGGGAGTTTTCCTCAATATCAGCCCAGACCATATCGGTCCGATTGAACACCCTAGCTTTGAAGACTATTTCTACCACAAGCGTCTCTTGATGGAAAATAGCCGAGCAGTCATCATTAACAGCGACATGGACCACTTCTCAGTCTTGAAAGAACAGGTGGACGATCAAGAGCATGATTTCTATGGTAGCCAGTCAAGTAACCAAATCGAGAATTCTAGAGCCTTTAGCTTTTCAGCAAGCGGGAAACTCGCTGGTGATTATGATATCCAACTGATTGGTCACTTTAACCAAGAAAATGCAGTCGCTGCAGGACTTGCCTGTCTCCGTCTGGGCGCAAGTCTTGAGGACATCAAAAAAGGAATCGCTGCAACCCGCGTTCCTGGTCGTATGGAAGTCCTCACTCAGAAAAATGGCGCCAAGGTCTTCATCGACTATGCCCACAATGGGGACAGTCTGAAAAAACTCATCAATGTTGTAGAGACTCATCAAACTGGAAAGATTGCACTGGTTCTGGGTTCGACAGGAAACAAGGGAGAAAGCCGTCGTAAGGACTTTGGCCTCCTCCTCAATCAACACCCTGAGATTCAAGTCTTTCTGACTGCTGATGACCCTAACTATGAAGATCCAATGGCCATTGCGGATGAAATTAGTAGCTACATCAATCATCCTGTTAAAAAGGTTGCGGATCGCCAAGAAGCTATCAAGGCAGCAATGGCTATCACAAGCCAAGAATTAGATGCTGTCATTATTGCTGGTAAGGGAGCTGACTGCTATCAAATCGTCCAAGGCAAGAAAGAAGCCTATCCAGGAGATGCAGCCGTCGCGGAAAATTATTTATAAGGATCGTAAAAAAATCAAGGGAAACGAATCCCTTGATTTTTTCTATTTTTATTTAAAAGCGTTTTTCAAACCTTCAACGGCACCTTCTACAGCACCTTTAGCATCTTCAACTACTTCTTTTGCCTTAGCAACTGTCTTTTCTACAGCGCCTTCTGCTTCAGTCTTGCTATCCCCAGTAACCTTACCAAATCCTTCTTTGATAGCGCCTGTTGCTTGTTCCAATTTGTTTTCAAGTGACATATGATTGTCTCCTTTAGTTTATTCCGATATGTGTTACCGATTACATATAGTTTATACCGAATACTAAGGAAAGTCAAACAATGTGCTCAGAAACAAGAAATCACGCCAAGTAGAAAGTTAATCTTTCCTTATCAAAATCGATAGCCAACTCATACTTTCCATCTTCATTTTGGACAATATAGCCCAAGACCACTAAACTATCCACAAAGATATCACGGCGTTTCTGCATGAGCTGATCTTTTTTGAGAAATTTCAACAAAAAAGTTGTCATGTATTTGAGAGCATACTCAGGATTGACATCTCCCAAAATGGCATAAAGTTCCTGCTGTTTTTCTGTCAAAGGATACTGATGTTTGACCTTGTAGAAATAATTAGACAGGGTCATTTTTGTTCGTGCAAAGTCCGTCTTTTCAACTAAAATAGCCGCATTTGTCTGATTTCGCAATTCCGTCTCAAAACGCTGCTTCGACAAGGCTTGATAGACCGAACTATCTTCTCTGACAAAAATCTCTTGATCCAGTTCGAGACTATCAAGTGATTCCAGCAAAGGAAGATTGAGATAATAACGCTTATTTTCTCGTAGAATCAAGCCAGCCTTGATATACTCTTCCATGAGTTTATCAACTGCTACATCTGGAAATTGAGCCTTGATTTCCCGTAGAATCACATCATCATGCTGGTCCAGATAGCGGATCAATTCTCCAAAAAATGGCTGTCTCGTCAAACGAGAGGGATTAAAAATCTGAATCATGAAGATTCCTTTCTTTACATTCTAACAGAGGCGATGCTGCCAACTGACTAGGATTGGTCCCAGCTTGGTTCAGAGGAACAGGCAAACCTAGTTCTCTATAATACTCCCTCCAAAAATCACTAATCTCCTGAGTCTCATTCCCAAATTTCATAGGAATAGTTTCAAAAATCGGTAGGACTTCTGCTATATACTGGGAACAGTAAAAACCAGCGCCATCTGGATAGAAAGAAGCATTATATGGAGCTCCAAGATGTTTGCAAGCTCTTTCCTTCACCGACTGGATATCCATTTCTGGGTAGACATAGAGGTCGTACAAGTGATGGGGTTCAAAGAAGTCTGCTGATTCTTGACAGATAACACCCGCCTTTCCACTAGCATGGTAAATCATCCCATCCAAATAAATGGCAACATGGCTATAGTTGCCTGTGGAATTCTGGATAGCCTGTCCCATATCCGACTCATCTCTCACAAAAATCAAATCGCCATTTGCTAACATGCTTCACTCCTAGAAAAAAAGGAGCCGAAACTCCTTTCGATATAATTCAAACTAGCCTTTCCTATTTTGAACTGACACCCAAAGTCTTAGGCATTAAAACTTTCAGTCAATTGAGGTACCACTTGTTTCTTACGTGAAACGGCACCAGCAAGGAAAGCATGGTTGTTTTCAAGTTTGAAGTTGAAAGCCGCTTCGACCTTATCCATGTTAGCACCGAGTGCTAGGATTTCTGAGTTTGAGTTGACGATATCTGTAATCATCAAGACAAAGTCAGAGTAGCCGTTTGCTGTATTAGCAGCTTGCATTGCAGCTTCGATTTCTGCTTGGCGTTCCAAAACTTCAGCGATGTCAACTGTATTTACTTGAGCAACACGGACATTGTTTCCGTTCAATTCAAAAGTCTTAGCATCGATGTCAATCAATTCTTCCGCAGATTTGCTAGCCAAGTTTGTACCAGCTTTCAACATAGCCAAACCATATTCTTCCAAGTTTACACCAGCTAATTCAGCCAATTCTGGAGCAATGACTTTATCTGTTGGATGTGTTGTTGGTGATTTCAAAAGAAGAGTATCTGAAATCAAACCTGAAAGCATCAAACCAGCGATTTCTTTAGGAACAGCTACACCATGTTCTTTGAACATACGGTAAACGATTGAAGACGCTGAACCAACTGGCTCCAAACGCATGTAAAGTGGGCTTGCAGTCTCAAAGTTAGCCACACGGTGGTGGTCTACAACACCGTAAACTTCTACTTCAGCGATATCTGATACAGATTGTTGGAATTCATTGTGGTCAGTCAAGATAACTTGCTCTGCACCTTCTGCTTTGGCAGAAGTGATAACACGTGGTGCTTCCACACCAAAATAGTTCAAGACAAAGGCTGTTTCTTCATTTGGAGTTCCAAGGGCAACAGCTTCCGTATCCAAACCGTAAGCTTCTTTTGCAAGGTAGGCAAAGGCTACAGATGACCCAATGGCATCTGAGTCTGGATTTTGGTGACCAAATACTAGAATCTTAGACATGATAATACCTCATTTTATTTATTCTCTTTATTGTAGCATTTTTTTCGATTTTTGACAAAAGTAAGAGGAGTCAAAGGGCTCCTCACGATTCTTCAAAATAACTGAGTAAATTTCTATCTTGATTTTCAGATAAAAATTGCTCCTTCTGTGGCCTCTTCTTACGCTTGAGAAGGGCTTCCGCCGACATGGCTTCTTCCTTACTTGCAAAACCTTGAGCATAGATAAGTTTGACTGGCAAGCGTGCTCGTGTGTATTTGGCTCCCTTCCCACTATTGTGGACAGTGAGGCGTCTCTTCACATCAGTCGTATAGCCTGTATAATAGGATCCGTCACGGCACTCCAGCACATACATATAAGCCTTATGATCCATAATAAATCTCTTCAAGTTCAGGCGTATAAGAGCCATCATCATTGTGAACAATGAGAGGTGCCAAGACCTTAAAGCCGCTTGTTGAACCATCCTTGATAGCTTCAATCAAAAGCATATTGGCTTCCTTTTCTCTTTTTGGATAAACAAACTGCAGGCGCTTAGGGGCTAGATTATGCCGTTGTAACGTATCCAAAATATCCAGAAGTCGATCAGGACGATGAACCATGGCCAAGCGCCCATTGGACTTGAGAATACTTTGGGCACTGCGACAGATTTCCTCTAGATTGGTCGTGATTTCATGGCGCGCCAAGAGGTAATGCTCGCTCTCGTTCAGGTTGGAATGAGGATCCACCTTGAAATAGGGTGGATTACACAAAATCATATCCACCTTACTTCCCTGAATGTAAGCAGGCATATTTTTCAAATCATCACAAATGACCTGCATTTGCTCCTCTAATCCATTCAAACGGACAGAGCGTTCAGCCATATCCGCCAAACGCTCCTGAATCTCAACAGCCAAAATCTGTGCTTGAGTACGAGTGCTGGCAAAAAGCCCCACTGCTCCATTCCCAGCACAGAAATCCACAATCAAGCCCTTCTTAGGAAAACGTGGAAAGCGTGACAAGAGAACACTATCCACCGAATAGCTAAAAACCTCTCTATTTTGAATGATTTTAATATCTGTCGAAAAGAGCTGGTTAATGCGCTCTCCTGATTTTAATAATTGTTCTTCTTCCATGGTCCTATTATAGCAAATTTATATTAATATCACAAAGAATATAGCTTTCTAACTAATTCTTCTGCTTCTTCAAATGTTGAAGGGCTTCCTTGGTCCAAATTGGCATCATTCTTTTAAGAGGCGCAAAGCCGTAGTTAAAGCGGTCGCTTGAAAAGCGTCTCCGTCTAGGAAACTGGTGCTTTTCTTCCTCCAAAGTGCGGATCGAAAGACTGGCTTTCCCTGTAAATTCATCTAAATCAACTACCTGAACTTGAACCTCTTCATCGACTTTCAAAGCTTCATGAATATTTTCAATAAATCCTGTTCGAATCTCTGAAATGTGAATCAGCCCCGTATCACCCGTCTCTAACTCAACAAAGGCACCGTAGGGTTGAATCCCTGTAATACGCCCCTTTAGCTTATCACCAATTTTCATCTTAGTCCTCGATTTCAATAGTTTCAATCACGACATCTTCAACTGGCTTGTCCATAGCCCCTGTCTCAACAGCAGCAATTTCATCTAAAACAGCGTAAGATGCTTCATCAGCTAGCTGACCAAAAACCGTGTGACGGCGGTCCAGGTGAGGAGTTCCACCTTGTTCCGCATAAATTTCCGCAATCGGTTCTGGCCAACCACCACGAGCAATTTCTTTCTTAGAATAAGGTAGGTGTTGATTTTGTACGATAAAGAACTGGCTACCGTTGGTATTTGGACCAGCATTGGCCATGGAAAGGGCACCACGGATATTGTAAAGTTCTTCTGAGAATTCATCCTCAAAAGATTCACCATAGATTGACTCGCCACCCATACCAGTTCCAGTTGGATCTCCACCTTGGATCATAAAGTCCTTGATAATACGATGGAAAATGACTCCATCATAGTAGCCATCTTTAGAAAGAGCAACAAAGTTAGCCACTGTTTTAGGAGCATGTTCAGGGAAGAGCTTGATACGCAAGTCTCCGTGATTGGTCTTAATAGTCGCGATAGGACCTTCTACTGTTTCAATGTCTACTTGTGGGAAATGCAATTCTTTTTCTACCATACCAAATCCTTCTAAGGCATCAAAAATGCCATCTTCTTCTAGTGTTTTCGTTATATAATCTGCTTTTTCTTTGATTTTATCATGAGAAATTCCCATTGCAACGCTGATACCAGCGTAATCAAAGAGTTCCAAGTCGTTGAGGCCGTCTCCAAAGACCATGACGTTCTCTGGTTTCAAGCCTAGGTGTTCCACAACCTTTTCCACACCCGTCGCCTTAGAGCCTGAAATCGGCACAATATCAGACGAATGCTCATGCCAACGAACCATGCGAAGTTTATCTGAGAGACTGTCCGGCAAGCTCAAGTCATCTCCTTTATCTTCAAAAGTCCACATCTGATAGATATCTTCTTTTTCATGGAAGTCAGGATCCACGTCCAAGTTTGGATAAATCGGATTGATAGCTTCACTTATCATATCAGTGCGAGTCGATAACTTAGCATCATGACTACCAACCAAGCCATACTCAATTCCTTCTTCCTTAGCCCAAGAGATATACTCCTCAACATCTGACTTCTCAATCTGATGTTGATAAATAACCTGGCCTTTTTTATCTTCGATATAGGCACCATTTAAGGTTACAAAAAAGTCTGGCTTAAGTTCACGAATCTCTGGTACAACACCAAAAATCCCACGTCCAGAAGCAATACCTGTCAACATTCCTTTCTCACGTAATTGCTTAAAAACAGCTGGGATTGAAGACGGAATAAAACCAGTCTTGGAATTTCGCAATGTATCATCAATATCAAAAAAGACAATCTTGATCTTCTTTGCCTTGTATCTTAATTTCGCATCCATCTCACTACCTCTTTCAATCTAACTCTTTCCATTATACCATAAAGTAGGCAAATCCCACATCCCCAATAAAATCCTTGTCTCTTATCCGAATTCCTTTACTAGATACAAAACCAAATCATCATTATTTTGGCAAGTTGCATTCATTTCCAAGGGTTGATTTCGATACCAGACACCTGTCCCATCTGGAATATATCCCCGTCTGATATACAATCTCTGGGCAGGGCCATAGCCTAAGTGCAAACCTACACCAAGAGTGACCTTACTTGAAACAAACTTGACTCGTTTTTCTGCTTCTTCTAGCAGTTGATTCCCAATCCCTTGATTTCGAAAAGGCTCAAACACATTAAAATCTGATAATTCTGGATAGACTTCTGCAAAAGGACCATGTTTAGCAGAGGGCAAAATGGTAACGTAGCCCGCTACAGCACCATCAATCTCTGCAACTAATACTTCTCTCTCCCCACTTTCCTGTTCCAGAAAATATCTAGCCAAAATTTCCTCTCTACCAGGCCAACCCTGATTGATAAAACCTTGGGACAGGTGTTTGATATCCGATTCAATCATTTTTCTAATAACAGCGTTTCCCTTCATAAGATGCTCCTTTAAAAATTCCTACTATCATTATAGCACGTTTATAGAGAAAGAAAAAAGAAGCAGCCGGGTCTTGACTCGCTGAGCTCATGAAAAAAAGACCCAAACGGGTCTGAAAAAGAGGGCCAACCGGACCCAACTCGCATTCTCATTTCAAAGCTCGTGAAAAAGACCCACCCGGGTCTTAACTCGCTTCCTTATTTCCTAGCTCATGGAAAAGAGGGCCACCAGGACCCAACTCGCTCTCTCATTTCAAGGCTCGTGAAAAAAAGACCTACCCGGGTCTCAATTCGCTTCCTTATTTCCTAGCTCATGAAAAAGAGGTCCACTGGACCCAACTCGCTCTCCCATTTCAAAGCTCGTGAAAAAAAGACCCGTCGGGGTCTGAAAAAGAGGTCCACCCGGACCTCTTTTTTAATCTTCGTTTACGAAAGGCATCAAAGCCATTACGCGAGCGCGTTTGATAGCTGTTGTTACTTTACGTTGGTTTTTAGCTGAAGTTCCTGTTACACGACGAGGAAGGATTTTCCCACGTTCTGAAACGAAACGGCTAAGAAGCTCAGTATCTTTGTAATCAACATATTCAATTTTGTTTGCTGCGATGTAATCAACTTTTTTACGGCGTTTGAATCCGCCACGACGTTGTTGAGCCATGTTTTTTCTCCTTTATAATTTTAGTTGTCCATTAGAATGGTAAATCATCATCTGAAATATCCAATGGATTTGTTGCTCCAAATGGATTTTCATCACGTGAAAAGTCTGGTACTGAATTTGTAGGTGCTGAATAGTTTGAACTTGGTGCAGAGTAAGCTCCACCTGTGTGACCCTCACGCACACTACGGCTTTCCAACATTTGGAAATTCTCAGCCACGACCTCTGTCACGTAGACACGTTGTCCTTGCTGGTTATCGTAACTACGAGTCTGGATACGGCCTGTCACCCCGATAAGCGAGCCTTTTTTAGCCCAATTAGCAAGATTTTCAGCCTGTTGGCGCCACATAACGACATTGATAAAATCAGCCTCACGTTCGCCATTTTGACTCTTAAATGTACGGTTTACTGCAAGAGTAAAAGTCGCAACTGCTACATTTGATGGGGTATAACGCAACTCAGCGTCACGTGTCATACGCCCTACAAGTACAACATTGTTAATCATAGTTTACCTTCTTAAGCGTCAGTTTTGACGATCATGTGACGAAGAATGTCAGCGTTGATTTTTGAAAGACGGTCAAACTCTTTAAGAGCTACGTCGTCGTTTGCTTCAACGTTAACGATGTGGTAAAGTCCTTCACGGAAATCTTTGATTTCGTATGCAAGACGACGTTTTTCCCAAGATTTTGATTCAACAACAGTTGCACCGTTGTCAGTCAAAATAGAGTCAAAACGTGCTACCAAAGCGTTTTTAGCTTCTTCTTCAATGTTTGGACGAATGATATAAAGAATTTCGTATTTAGCCATTGATATGTTCCTCCTTTTGGTCTAATGACCCCAAGACTTTGCAAGGGGTAAGTGAGGTTCGCTCACAATAAACTATTATACTAGAAAAAATTTTTTTACGCAAGTAAAAACACCGAAATAAAAAAAGAAGATGACGAATCATCTTCTCAAAAACTATGAGTTTTTAGTCTTCTTTTTTCTTGCGAGAAAGAAGTCCAAATCCACTTAGGGCTCCAAGAAGTCCAAGCGCTGCAAGGCTAGCGTTAGCTTCTGTACCTGTGTTAGGCAATTCTTTTTGACCATCAACAAATTTAGGTGTTGCTGGTTGAGTAGCTGAATCAGTTGGTACTGATGGTTCAGCTGGTGTTGGAACAGCAGGTTGGTTTGGAGTTGTTGGTTGTTCTTGATGTCTAGGAGTTTCAACTTCAGATGGTGCTGTTCCCACTTTCTTATAGTGATGTAAGATATTTCCTTTAGCATCCGTTGTTGAATGACTAAATTCATATCCTTCCAACTCTATTGGATTGTGTTTTCCTTCTTTATCTGAAGTAATTCGGTTACCATTTTCATCAAGATATTCCGTTACAATCTGAACAGTTGAATCGCCATTTTGAGAAATGACTCCTCCACCATTTTGTGATTTAGGTGTTACCGTTACTGGTACTTCTAATTCGATAACATCGCCATTTGGTAATTTCACCTTAACTTTAACAGCTTTTTTAACTCCTGATGTTTCTGTTGTTGGAATTTCTCCGACCTCAACAATTTCCCATCCTTCTGGTAGATCTACTTTCTTCTTAACATCTTCTTCAGTAATTGGTGTTCCCACTTCTACTACAATTGGTGTTACTTTCGGTGTTACAATGACTGGTACATCTACTTCAACAATTTCTCCAGTTGGAACTTTAATCTTCACTTTAACACTTGGTTTCACTCCAGCCGGAATGGTTGTTGGAATTTCTCCTACTTCTACAATTTCCCATCCTGGTTCTTTTGGAAGATCGATATGACCTTTCACATCGTCTGGTGTGATTGGAGTTCCTTGTGGTACAACAATTTGTCTTACAGTTGGCGTTACGATTACTGGTACATCTACTGTAATCTTACGTCCATCTGGTAATTCAATTTCCACTGAAACAACTGGTTTTGTTCCTGGTGTTGTAGTCGTTGGAATTTCGCCCACTTTTGTTACAGGCCATCCTTTTGGCAATTCGATATGTTTCTTAACATCTTCTGACGTTACAGGCGTTCCTACTGAAACTACTACAGGTGTTACTTTCGGCGTTACGATTACTGGGATATTCATCGTTACTCGAATTCCATTTGGCAATTCAACTACAACTGGAATACTTGGTCTTTCACCTGGAACATCTGTTGTAGGTTTATCTCCAATTGAGATAACTTTTACTCCTTTTGGAATGTGTTTTTCAACATCCTCAGCAGTAATTGGATCACCTTGTTTTTTAACAATATCTTCAATAGGTGTTACATTCACTGGTACTTCTACAGTAACTATTTTGTCATTTGGTAATGTAATCGTTACTTTTACTGGATCTTTCTTACCTGGTGTTGTTAAGTCTGGAAGATCTCCTACCTTAACTGTTGCTCCGTCTGGTACTTTAATTTGTTTTAATACATCCTCTGGAGTCAGTTTATCTTTTGTAACTGGAGTTTCGATTGGTGTAATCGGTGTTACATTCACCGGAACTTCTACCGTCACTACTTTGCCATTTGGTAATGTCACCGTTACTTGCACTGGGTCTTTCTTACCTGGTGTTGTTAAGTCTGGAATATTTTCTACATTCGTTACTTTTCCACCTTTTGGAATTGTAATTCCTTTAGTGTAATCCTCTGGTGTTAATGGTGTTGTTGTTACTGGTGTCTCAATTTCCTTAACCGGCGTTACATTCACTGGGACTTCCACTGTAATTACTTTTTTATTTGGTAATGTAATCGTTACTTTTACAGGCGTTTTTTCACCTGGTGTTGTTAAGTCTGGAATGTTTTCTACATTTGTTACTTTACCACCTTCTGGAATGATAATTTCTTTTGTGTAATCCTCTGGAGTTAAAGGTGTTTTCGTCACTGGTGTTTCGATTGGTTTCGGTTTAGCTTCCACCACTTTAATCGTTGCTGGTACTTCTACTAATACATTACCATTTTTATCTTTTACCACAACTGTAACTGGTTTATCCCCCGGAGTAGATCCATCATACGCTTCCGTTTTTCCTTCTGGAATCTTGTATTCAAATGTTGATTCTGCAGGATAATCACTTGGTGTAATACTATCTTTTGGTTTTGGTTGATTTTCACCTGTAGCATTAATAGGAACTAATTGTTCTTTTCCTTCCACTACTTTAACTTTAGCTGGTACTTCAACAAGTGTATCATCTCCATCTTTGGCAACAACGACTACATCTTTTTCGCCTGGCGTTGTTGTGTCCACTGGAGTCTTATATCCAAATGTAATTTCATCTGGATATTGTTCAGGATCAATACTCTTAGATGCATCTGGTTGTTTATTTGTTTTATCAACCGGCACATATTGTGTCTTCGGTTCTACAACCATTACTTTTGCAGGGACTTTTGTAATGACCTTATCACCAATTTTCGCTACTACAATAACATCCTTTTCGCCTGGTGTTGTTGTGTCTACAGGAGTTTCATAAGTAAACTCTGTATCTTTAGGGAAGGCTTTAGGATCAATACTTCCTTCAGCAGATGGTTGTTTTTTATCTTTGTCTACTGGGACAAATTGTGGATAGCTTTCAACAACACGTACTGTTGCTGGAACTTCAACTAATACTTTATCCCCTTGTTTCACAACAACGGTAACTTTCTTGTCGCCTGATGTAGACGTATCTACTTCTTCTTTATACTCAAATGTTGCATCTTCTGGATAATCATCCGTATCAATACTATCTTCTGGAGACGGTTGTTTCTTACCTTCATCCACTGGAACGATTTGTGGGTAACCTTGTACAACCTTCACTTTTGTTGGAACTTCAACAAGTGTATCATCTCCATCTTTGGCAACAACAACTACATCTTTTTCACCTGGTGTTGTTGTATCTACTGGTGTTTTGTACTCAAATGTTGTGCCATCTGGGTATTGTTCTGGATCAATACTCTTAGATGCATCTGGTTGTGGTTTGCTTGGATCTGCTACTACGTATTGTGTCTTAGGATCTACTACCACTACTTTTGCAGGAACTTCTACAATTGGTTGACCATTTAGTTTTGCTACAACTGTGACATCTTTTTCACCTGCAGTTGTTGTATCTACTGGTTTCTTATATTCAAATGTTGTGCTATCTGGATATTCTCCTGGTGTAACACTATCTTTCGCTTCAGGTTGTTTCTTATCTGGATTTGCTACTACAAATTGAGGTTTGCTTTCTACTACACGTACTGTTGCTGGTACTTCAACGATTGTGTTTCCTTGTGGGTCAAGCACTTCAACAACCACGTTCTTATCTCCAGTTGTTGTTACATCAATTGGAGATGTTTGTCCATTAGGAGTTTTATATCTGAATGTAGAACCTGCTGGGTATTCTGTTTTATCAATGCTTTTCTCTGGGTCTGGAAGAACATCATTGTTTTCTTTAACCGGTACGATTTGAGGTACACCTTCAACTACTTTAACTGGAACTTTAACCGTTGTCGTTTTGTCTTGACCATCTACAGTGTATTTAACAGTTACATCCACTTCAGTATCTTCTGTTAAGTCTGGAACTGTTACTGTAGCTGTTTCATCAATAGCAACTTTTGCTCCTTGAGGTAATTTACCTTTAAATGTTGCATCTTCGATTGCTTTTTTAGCTTTAGCTAGTACTTTTTCTTTAGCTTTATCCTTGTCACTATTTTTAGCAACTAGAATTTCATCAGCTTCTGGTTTTGGTAATACTGTTACTGGAACACTTACTGTCTCTGTTAACTTACCATTGTCATATGTTACTGGTACGTCTACTTTAACGTCTGTTGCTCCTGCTTTACCTGCTGTTTCTGGCAAATCAGTTTCAGTTGGTGTTCCTACTGTGCCTCCAGCACCTGGTGTTACGGCACCTTTAGCTGCATCAGCTGTTACTTCTTCACCTTCGAACACTACGATTTTACTTGGTGTTGAGCTTACGACTGTTACTGGTACTGAAATTGTGTCTTCTGCTACTACTGTACCTGTAGCGTCTTTGTATTGTACTTTTACGGGTACATTATCTTTATCACCATTAGAATCTGTTGCTGGAACAGTATATGTTTGATTTGGAACTAATTCCGCTGTAACTCCTGTTGGTAATGTTAGTTTACCTAGTGCAGCTTGTGCTTTTTCTTTCACAGCCGTTGTTAGGTTGTCACTAGTTGTATCTTTTAATGTTGTTACTTTTTCTGGTGTTGCTTTTGGTAATACTTCAACTGGTACATTTACAGTTTCATCTCCTGTTGGATATGTTACTGTTGTTGGTACAGTTACATCTGGTGTTCCTGCTTTTACTGTTGTAGCAGGTAAATCTGTTTCTTTCGGATCGTTTACTGTTCCTTCATTTCCTGGTGTTACTGCATTCTTAACTTTCTCAACACTTGGTTTTGTTCCTTCTAATGTATATATCGTTTTTGTTTCAGAACCTGCTACGTTGATAGTTACTGGAACTGTTGTATTATATGTTTTTCCATCTACTATATATGTTGCTGGAACATTTACAACACCTTTATTTGTCCCTTTTTCTGCAGTTATTGTCGCTAGTACTTCTTCTGTAATATCCCCAACTGTTACTGTTGCTCCTGTTGGTAATTTTCCTTTGAAGCCTGCTGACGTTGCCACTTCTGTTACTTTTGCTTTCGCTACTTCTTTTACTTTATCTACTGAAGCTCCTTTATGAACTTGTACTTCACCATTTGGTTTTGGCAATACTGTAATCGGAACTTCTACTGTTTCATTAATATTTGTACCATTTGAAACATAAGTAACCGTTGTAGGAATTTTCAATCCTGCTTCTCCAGCTTTTCCTGTCGTACTAAAGACATCTGCTTCATTAGGATTATTTACAACTCCCGCTTTAGTCTCGATTGTAGCAGGAGTGACTGAAGATTTAACTTGATCATTAGTAATCTTATCACCTTCAAATACTACTAACTTATCTGTGGTTGATTTTACAACATTTACTTCGATATCTACTGTTGTATCGTATGTTCTTCCATCAGCAGTATATGTTACTGGTACTTTAACAACACCACGTCCATCAGCGGCTATTTTTGTAATTTCAACTTTATCTTTAGAATTAAGGGTAACATTCGTAATTTGACCCATTGCAGCCGTTGCATTCATATCTCTAAGCAATTGTTGGAAATTAGCTGAATTAACTTCTTCTTGTGCTTTTGCATAAGCAACTTCTTTTAACTGATCATCGTTAGTATTAATTGGAACAGTCACGGTACCTGTTGCTTGTAAGCTATTAATATAGATTACTTTTCCATATTCAAAATCTGGATTATCAGAATTTGCCAATCCTCCTCGATGGAACTGATTTTCATACTCAGGTTTCAATCCTAGCGCTGTATATGAATATAATCTATTTCCTTCCGCGTCAGTATCTCCAAATCCACTTTTTGCTATTACTTTGAAGTCAGCTGGTCCAATGAAGTTATCCGCAGTTGTAAAGACAATACTTGATGAACGAGTAGTTTTTTCAGCAGCAGCCATACGACTACCAGCTGGCACATCATAAGTTAATGTTCCACCTTTAGAATTGTCATTTGGATCATTTGGAGTCCATCTAATGGAATTAGCATAAACACCTCCAAGGAATCCATTTCCGCCATTTGCATTAATAACTCGATCTTCTAAGATTACACCTTTAGGTACTTTTACGGTCACTTGAACTTTTGATGCCGCATAATAATCAATATTCATTCCAGCCGTATCTTTCAGAGTAAAGTTAAAACTACCTTTTTGATTCTTATCATAAATTGTGTCTGGTGTGTAGCCATACTCATTTTTCTTTCGTCCTGAAGAAACATCTGTTACAATTTCAGTTGCTGGAGATGTGGCAATACCAATACCACCGATAAGGTATCCATCTTTAAGCTTAACCTTATTCCCCCATTCTGTTTGGTTTTCAGTACCTCCATTTTGTGATCCCGCTTGGTCACCAGCTTCAATTAAAACTTTAATTTTTGTAGTAGTTGCAGGAATATCATATAGACGAGCCATATAGTTCCAGCCATTACCTGATCCAGGACCTTGTTCCGTAGTTAGTGGACCATTTTTCCCTTCAACTGGATTAATAATTTCTCCTGTGAAAGCATCAACAATCTTAAGTTTAACTTTTTCTCCTGTTGCTGAAGTAGAAACATGACCATAAGCTCCAGCGTAAACCAAGTTAACATTTAAACGTGAATTCCCATTAACGTCATATTCTTTAGAAATTGTTGTTCCTTTACTACCTAATTCAAGATAATAATCACGATTTTTCACTTCTCCAGAATTATTAGTTTTCATCGCATCAATAGTGGGCGTTACAGTCGGAATTATACCACTACCGATATTATATGATAATTGGTGCCCTTCTTTTTGGAATTTTTTTAATTCTCCATCATTTGTATAAATCTTTGATTTCGGTACTGTACGAGTACTTGGTGCCCCATCTTTATCTGTAATATTCGTTACGTCAAGTGGTTTAACGGCTGTTACTTTTTCACCATTTTCAATTTTCCACCCATTTAGTACACCAGTTTCTGCCTCAGCTTTAGTAATAGTTTTTTCTTTCCAGTTATAAGTAGCACTACCAATTCCTTCAGTACGTGCATTAATTTCTCCTGTACCTCTTTGTTGCTTAGCAATTGTTTCTGATTTAGTAGCTACATCATCAAATGTAACTTTATCTCCAAAACCTTCTTTTAGACTTTCAAATACACCATTAGTTGGGTTATTACCGTACGCTACGTGGTTTTCACTAACAGGTGCTCCTAAGTCTGCTTTACCAGCCAAATATAAAGCTAATAAATCACGCTCAGATTTAACAGCTTCTGCCTGTTGGCTCATTTTTTGAGCTGAACTTACATCCGCTGCATTTGCAGTTGTAATAACATTTTCTGCTTTTTGTTTAATATGTTTTAAAACATCAATTTTAAATTGATCTTTTTTATCCGTAGGTAGCGCTTCTTCTTTTGCTATTTCAGCTTGAAGTTTATCAATATTTGCTTGCAACTCTGGAATAGCTGCATCACGAATACCTTTATATTTTTCTGCTTCTGATGCAGCATTTGCAGCTGTAGTATCTACAGTAGTATCTACAGCTCTAAACCCACTCTCACCTTGTCCAGGAATGACTTTTCCGTTACGCGAATTTTGATTTTGGCTTTCTTCCTTCTTTTCTGCTTTTGGCATACTTTCAATAACGAAAGCTTTGTTTTTTAATTCTCGAGTAGCTTTATCTACTTCTGCTTGTGTTGCTTTTTCATTTGATAAGAAGGTTTGAGCCTTAGCTAGTTCTGCTTTAGCATTTTCGATGGTTGCGGCAGTCTTTTCAGTTAGACCTGCTTTGCCAAGGGCTGTCTCCATACGAGCAATAGCTGCTTCCAACTTGCTTGTGTCAGCCTTTGTAGTTGGTGCTGATGGTTGTCCTACCTCAGATGCAGGTGTTGCTGTAGCTGGTGCTGATGGTTGCTCAGTTGCTGGTGTCGCCACAGTTGATGTAGAAGTTTCAGTTGATGTAGAAGTTTCAGTTGAATCTACAGGCTTGCTTGAATCTGCTTGATTTCCAGCGTTAGGGTTTACTTGTTCGTTTGTTGCTGGAGTTGTTGAAGGTGTAACATCTGCGTGAACAGTCGCTGCCCCACCAAACATCATGTAGGCTGCTACAGCTACTGATGCTGCACCAAAACTATACTTACGGATTGAAAAGCGCTGGACTTTTTGTCCGTGATACTTGTCCATTCTTGAATACATATCTTCTCCTTTTTTTATTTAAATAAATGTTAACTGCGGAATTAGACCCAAGTAGTTCAAAAACTCCCCCATTCTCAGCCTGATTCAGAAAGTAAGATAGCTACACTTAGGTACTCTATTCCTAATTTACATTATAACATTATTTCAATTAAAATGTCTACGTTTTATATGCAAAACATGTATTTTCTATATATATATATATATATTAATCTTATTTTTAAGTAATTCCATTTTAAAAAAAGTAAAAGGCCAGCCAATAGGACCTTTTACTTTTCATCTCATTTTTTTACGGTTTGATACGGTGCAACATACGTGGGAACGGAATGGCTTCACGAATGTGTTTTGTTCCTGCTGCAAAAGTTACCATACGTTCGATACCGATACCAAATCCTCCGTGTGGAACTGTACCGTATTTACGAAGGTCAAGGTAGAATTCATACTCTGTACGATCCATGCCAAGTTCATCCATTTTTGCGACAAGGGCATCGTAATCTTCCTCACGCATAGACCCACCGATGATTTCTCCATAGCCTTCTGGAGCAAGCAAGTCTGCACAAAGCACGCGCTCTGGATTTCCAGGAACTGGTTTCATGTAGAAGGCCTTGATGGCTGCTGGATAATTCATGACAAATGTTGGCACACCAAAGTGGTTTGAAATCCACGTTTCGTGTGGTGAACCAAAGTCATCACCATGCTCAAGATGCTCGTAGTCAGCGTCTTCATCATTTTCATGCTCTTGCAAGAGGTCAATAGCTTGATCGTAAGTGATGCGTTTGAAAGGCTCTGCAATATAGCGCTTCAAAAGCTCTGTATCACGTTCCAAGGTTTCCAAGGCTTGAGGCGCACGGTCAAGAACACCTTGTAGAAGAGCTTTCACATAAGCTTCTTGCAAGTCAAGTGACTCATCGTGTGTCAAGTATGAGTACTCTGCGTCCATCATCCAGAACTCAGTCAAGTGACGGCGTGTTTTTGATTTTTCAGCACGGAATACTGGACCAAAGTCAAAGACACGGCCAAGGGCCATAGCCCCTGCTTCAAGGTAAAGCTGACCTGATTGGCTCAAGTAAGCTGGCGTTCCGAAGTAGTCTGTTTCAAAAAGTTCTGTTGAATCTTCTGCCGCATTTCCTGAAAGAATTGGGCTATCAAACTTCATGAAGCCGTTCTTGTCAAAGAACTCATAGGTTGCATAGATGATCGCGTTGCGGATTTGCATCACCGCTACTTGCTTGCGAGAACGGAGCCACAAGTGACGGTTGTCCATCAAGAAGTCTGTTCCATGTTCTTTTGGTGTGATTGGGTAATCTTGAGATTCACCGATCACTTCGATATCTGTAATGTCCAACTCATAGCCAAACTTAGAACGTTCGTCTTCTTTGACAATCCCTGTCACATAAACAGACGTTTCTTGGCTCAAGCGTTTGATAACATCAAACTTCTCAAGTCCCACTTCTTCACCAAATTTTTCGACAAAGTTTGGTTTAAAGGCCACACCTTGGAAGAAGGCCGTTCCATCGCGCAATTGCAAGAAGGCAATTTTCCCTTTTCCTGATTTGTTGGCAACCCAAGCGCCAATCGTCACTTCCTGACCAACATAGTCTTTTACATCAATAATCGTTACACGTTTTGTCATTATTTTTCCTTTTCTTTTTTATTCTTTATGGCAAACCACTTCTATATTGTTCCCATCTGGGTCAATCATAAAAGCAGCATAGTAAATCGGATGCTCACTGCGATAGCCAGGAGCCCCATTGTCTCGCCCACCTGCCTCTAAGCCAGCCTCATAACAAGCCTGAACCTCTTCCTTATTTTCTGCTAAGAAAGCAAAGTGAATAGGATCTTGTGTCCCCTGAGCCAGCCAAAAATCACCACCAGGATGAGGGCTATTTGGGGCAAGAAAACTGATTAGAGAACTAGTCCTAAAAGCCAATTCATATCCTAAAGGAGCGAGAAATCTCTTATAAAATCCTTCTGAAATTTGTAAATCTTTTACCTTAATTTCAAAATGATCAATCATTCTCACTACCCATAAATGCTTTCAAGCGACTAACTGCTTCTTTAAGCGTTTCAAGGTCTGTCGCATAGCTGAGACGAACATTTTCTGGTGCTCCAAAGCCTGCTCCTGTTACCAAGGCCACTTCAGCTTCTTCTAGGATAGCGGTTGTAAAGTCTGTCACATCCGTGTAGCCTTTCATCTCCATTGCCTTTTTGACATTTGGGAAGAGATAGAAGGCTCCTTGCGGTTTGACTACTTCAAATCCAGGCACCTCAGCAAGAAGGGGATAGATGGTGTTTAGTCGTTCCTCAAAAGCCTGACGCATGTTTTCTACAGTATCTTGCTCTCCTGATAGAGCCTCAACTGCTGCATACTGGGCTACAGCTGAAGGATTGGAGGTTGTTTGACCTGCAATCTTGGACATGGCAGCGATAATGTCTGCTTCACCGACAGCATAACCAATCCGCCAACCGGTCATGGCATAGGTCTTAGACACACCATTGATGACCACTGTTTGCTTGCGAATCGCTTCAGATAGGCTAGAAATCGGTGTGAATTCATGACCATTATAGACCAAGCGACCATAGATATCATCTGCTAGGATGAGAATATCCTTTTCTACAGCCCAGTTCCCGATTGCCAAGAGTTCCTCGCGAGTGTAAATCATTCCTGTGGGATTAGATGGCGAATTTAGCACCAAAACCTTGGTCTTGTCTGTACGAGCTGCTTCCAACTGCTCTACAGTAACCTTAAAATGATTGTCTTCCTTAGCAGGAACAAAGACTGGCACACCTTCTGCCATCTTGACTTGGTCTCCATAGCTGACCCAGTAAGGGGTTGGGATGATAACCTCATCACCTGGATTGACCACAGCCATAAAGAAAGTATAGAGAGAATATTTGGCTCCAGCAGCGACTGTCACTTGATTTGGTGCAACAGAATAACCGTAAAAGCGCTCAAAGTAGCTATTGACCGCCGCCTTAAGCTCTGGCAGACCTGAGGTTACTGTATAAAAAGAAGCACGCCCATCTCGAATCGATGCAATGGCGGCATCTTGGATATTTTTCGGAGTAGTGAAATCTGGCTCACCCAAGGTTAGAGACAGGATATCTCTTCCCTCAGCCTTGAGTGCTTTAGCACGGGCTCCAGCAGCCAAGGTCACACTTTCTTCCATTTCTAAAACACGGTTGGATAGTTTCATAGGCCCTCCTTATTGACCAATGTTCCTGTTTCAAAATCTACTAGATAAAAATTAGAGCCTGACTTGACTTCCCAGATTGGCTTGTCTTGATAACGGCCAAAGGTAATCTTGTCAATCTCACCAGCTCCTTTTTCCTTAGAAACCGCTTCTGCTTTTTCTTGTGAAACACCTTGATTTAGCTGATAAACGTATATTTTATGGTCATCTTTTCCAATCAGGACAGCAAGTGCTTCTTGTTTTTTATTACGACCAAGAACGCTGTAATAAGATTCCAAGCCATTGTATAAGTCAACCTGATCAGCCTGCTCTAATCCTGCATACTGCTGAGCTAATTTTTCTCCTTCACTTTTAGCTGTTTGATAGGGTTTCATACTCAGAAACACCAGATACAGAAAGGAAGCGCTGATAACCACAAACAAAATCGTCATCCCTAGACCATATTGCCACAGTAGATTATTTTTTGCTTTGTTTTGTCTTTTTTTCACTCGTCTATTTTACCATCTATTAGGCTTTATTACAAGTGAATATAAGAATACTCTTCGAAAACCTCTTCAAACCACGTCAGCTTTATCTGCAACCTCAAAGCTGTGCTTTGAGCAACTTGCGGCTAGCTTCCTAGTTTGCTCTTTGATTTTCATTGAGTATAAGCAACCAATTCTATTTCTTCCTTCAAAGGAAACCAATTTTTCTTGATTAAAACCGAGCAAGAAAAGTAAAGACAGCTCCAAAATCAACCTATTAAAAAACTTGAGCTTGGCACTCAAGTTTTCGTAAGTTCTTTACTTTATAGAATCACTTTATCATCCATTCTTTTAGCCATTTTTCCTAAAAAGACAGGCAGTAGAAGGCTAATCATGACTAAAAAGAAGCCTAGATAAAGAAATGTTAGCACAAAGCCTAAATAGTCAATCAACCAGCCTGTCAGTGGAAAGAATACAATCATACTAAGGCTAAACATCATAGAGTAGACACTCAGCATGGTTGCCCTTACTTCACTTGGGAGCCGCTCTTGCAAATCGTTGTCAAAAATCGGCTGAAAAAGAGCATATAGAGCATTACTAATCAAATAAATCAAAATATAGATTAGAGGTGTTCCAAAGTAGGACAGCATATAGGTGACTCCAGTCAGCAGGACGAGGACAGGGAAAAGCTTCAAGGCAGCATAGTTCTTTCCAATCCTACTCGCTAGATAGACTGCGACGATATTTAAGAGACTACCAAGTAGCATAACTGCTGAAATTTGCCAACTACTTAAATCTGGTAACTGATTTTGATAGTAAAAATAAAACATGCACATGAGTGTTCCGACAATCTGAGACAAAATCATCCAGTTGAACAGCATGGGATTTCGCTTCAACTCTTCCTTAACAGTCCAAATAATCTGTTTCATGGTCACACTATCAGCTTTTTCTAGCTTGACACTGGGTTCTTTCAGCATCCAAATCAGGAAAAGAACTATGATAGAAGTGGCAATCATGATATAGTAGGTCAGGTGCAATCGGCCATGGACAAAAAATCCTGCCAACACTGTCCCCAAAGACCGAGTTCCTTCTGCTACTCCTGACATAAAACTTGAAATAGATAAGTAACGCTTCTTGAGTCCAGCTTCCACGGCTGAATCATAAACCATTGCTGCGCTTGTTCCTGAATCAAAATTATAAGACAAGGTACTCACCGCCATAGCTAGTGCATAAATCCAAAAATTCCCCTGCCCAGCCAACATGAGAATGGAAGACACAATTCCTGCTATTCGACTTAAATAAAGGTTAGTCTTATAGGAATAGCGATCAGCTAACATACCAGATGGAATTTCACAGAGAAAACTGGTCGTATGAAAAATACTCTCCAGAAGTCCAATCTGCCAAAGAGACATTCCGTTTTGACTGAGAAAGAGAATCCAAAAACTGGTAATCCCTAGAAATGCAAAAAACTCAACTCCGGCCATCAGGCCAATATTTTTCCGATAATTTCTTATTAACATTTTTTCTCCTTTAACAAGTGTATTATTATTTCTTTTGTCCGTCACTTGTTAATCTGTGCCTTACATGATCTCCACCCCTTTTAGAAGCATTCTTCAATGCCATTATTTTTTGTTTAATTGTTTATGAAATGATATCGGAAAATAGCCGTTCTGCGGTTTCTATTGCGAGTTTTCTCGTTTATTTTAGCACTTATGTCACTATATTACAAGAGAATATGGGAATACTCTGCGAAAATCGAATGCATTCCAGTCGCAAGTGACTTGAGTTTCTGCAGTTTTATAGTTTTAATTATCTTTGAGCAAATTTCTTGCAAGTCCTTTTGTTTTGTTGTAATATGTTTTATAACAACGAGAGACTTCTCGTAAATTTTAAGAAAAAGGAGACACAACATGTCTAAAAAAGTATTATTTATCGTCGGATCCCTACGCCAAGGTTCTTTCAACCACCAAATGGCACTTGAAGCTGAGAAAGCACTTGCTGGTAAAGCGGAAGTTAGCTACCTCGATTACTCATCCCTTCCTCTCTTTAGCCAAGATTTGGAAGTTCCAACTCATCCAGCTGTAGCGGCTGCTCGTGAAGCGGTTCTCGCTGCGGATGCCATCTGGATTTTCTCTCCAGTCTACAACTTCTCTATCCCTGGAACAGTGAAAAACTTGCTTGACTGGCTATCTCGTGCCCTTGACTTATCTGATACACGTGGTGCCTCTGCCCTTCAAGACAAGTTTGTCACAGTATCATCTGTAGCCAATGCAGGTCACGATCAACTCTTCGCTATCTACAAGGACCTCTTGCCATTTATCCGTACACAAGTCGTTGGGGATTTCACTGCTGCACGTGTTAATGACTCTGCTTGGGCAGACGGAACATTGGTTCTTGAAGAAACAGTCCTAAATTCACTTGAAAAACAAGCTCAAGACTTGATCAATGCGATCTAGTCATCACTAATCGCTAGTCTAAAACAGACAATCGGACAGACTTTTAGCCCTCTATATAAAAGAACTAGACAATTCATCAACAATCGAATGACTAGTTCTTGAAATACCAAAAAAAGAACTAGAGTTCTCACAAATGAGTGAGTTTTCTAGTTCTTTTTGATTTACAAAGACTTCATGTAGGGAAAGCTACTAAGGATCAGATGAGATCATCTATTTATGCTTCCTCTTCATCGTCTTTTTTCTTTTTAGCAAATAGCAAACCAAATGCCCCAAGAAGAGAGAGAACTCCTAATGCACCTGTAGCACGGTCTTCTTGTGTACCAGTATTTGGCAATACTGCTTGCGGTTGAGAAACTGATGGATTCGTTTCTGACACTTCATTCGGCAATTGAGCAGGCACTTCAACTGTTTGACTTGGTTGTTCAGTCGGTTGAGTAGCTGGCATCTCAGCAGGGGTAGAAGTATCCGGTCTAGGATTTGTATCGTCAGATGGTGTAGCTGGTCTTTGTTGAGCGTCCCCTGTTGGTCTAACTGGACTCACTTTTCTGAAGACGTGGGTTACAACATCACCTTTAGTTTCTGTTCTTACAAATACATAACCTTCAATTTCACCATGTTCGTATGCTTCATTGGCTTCACCCAATACCGTTGGAGCCTTAGCATCCGCTGGTCTCAACTCATTGCCATTTTCATCAACCCATTTAGTGATGATTAACTGAACTTTAGGTAATTGTAGTGGATCTGGAAGCTCTCCATTTACTGCACCATGGAATTCTGGGACATCTACTACTGGAGGCTGTATTAATTCTCCATTTTCATCTACTCCTGTCGTTCCAATTGGGCCGTTGTATCCTGGATTTTCTGGTTGTACCTCTGGTTCTCCATTCACTCCACCTGCAAACTCTGGAATCTCATGAATTGGTGAATCTGGTGCGTTCACTCCGCCATTAAATTCAGGGTTTTCCGAAGTTTCTGGCTCACCTTTTGCATATGCAAATACCAATTTATCACGAGGAATGTTATGACTGACATTTGTTTCTGGATCAGTGATTGTTACATTTCCATCTGAAGCAACAATTACGTCTTTTCCTGGATTTGCTTTTTTCACATTTTCCTTAACTTTATCTTGTTCATCTTGTGTTAAGTTATCAGGATTTTTCACTGGTACTTTTTCTTTAGGGACCACTGGAGTAAAGTCTTTAGGATTAACTGTAATTGTAACTTCAACGTCTTCTGTACTTCTGTCTTGATAAGTTACAGTTACTACTCCTTTTTTCTCACCATGTTTAGAAGTATCTGGAACTTTACCATCTTTCCATTCAAATGTTGAACCTTCTGGTAAATCTTTAACATTATGAATACTATCTTTTGCTAGTGGGACTTGAGCATGTTCCACCGTTTGGGCTTTTGGTTGTGGATCGTAATCATCTTTTTGTGGCGTTACTTCAACCGTTACCGTCACTTCTTCCGTACTCTTATCTGGGTAGGTGATTAATACTTTTCCTTGTTTACTTCCTGGTGTTGTATTGGTATCTGGTTTTTCTACCCATGTGTAAGTTGTACATTTTGGCAGATTGTCTGTGTTAATACTTCCTTCTGCGCTTGGGTCACTGCCGTGTTTGGCCGTTTGACCTGGTTCTTTTGCCGTTGGATTGAACGTTTCTTTTTGTTCTTTCACCGTGATTGGAACTGTGACTTCGTCGATTGTTCCGTCAGGATATGTCACTAAGGCTACGGTTGGATGTGCTCCTGGTGTGCTGACATCTGGTGTCGTCTTCCATGTGACTCTTGTTCCATCTGGTAAACCTGTCTTATCTACACTGTCTTCTGCATTTGGCACGGTACCGTTATCCACGGTTTGTGGTTTTGGTTGTGGATCGTAATCGTCTTTTTGTGGCGTTACTTCAACCGTTACCGTCACTTCTTCCGTACTTTGGTCTGGGTAAGTGATTAATACTTTCCCTGTCTTACTTCCTGGTGTTGAATTTGTATCTGGTTTTTCTACCCATGTGTAGGTTGTACCTTTTGGTAGATTGTCAGTATTAATACTTCCTTCTGCACTTGGCTCACTACCGTGTTTTGCGGTTGGAGCTGGGTGTTTCGCAGTTGGATTGAACGTATCTTTTTGTTCTTTCACCGTAATTGGAACTGTCACTTCATCGACTGTTCCGTCAGGATATGTTACTAAGGCTACACTTGGATGTGCTCCTGGTGTGTTCACAACTGGAGTTTCTTTCCATGTGACCCTTGTGCCTTCTGGTAAGCCGGTTTTATCAACACTGTCTTCTGCCTTTGGCACTGTCCCGTTGTCCACCGTTTGGGCTTTTGGCTGTGGATCGTAATCGTCTTTTTGTGGTGTTACTTCAACCGTTACCGTAACTTCTTCTGTACTGTTATCTGGGTAGGTGATTAATACTTTCCCTGGTTTGTTTCCTGGTGTTGTATTGGTATCTGGTTTTTCTACCCATGTGTAGGTTGTACCACTTGGTAAGCCATCGATATTGATACTTCCTTCTGCGCTTGGGTCACTGCCGTGTTTTGCGGTTGGAGCTGGTTCTTTTGCCGTTGGATTGAACGTTTCTTTTTGTTCTTTCACCGTAATTGGCACTATGACTTCATCGGTAGTTCCGTCTGGATAAGTGACTAAGGCTACACTTGGATGATTTCCTGGTGTGCTGACATCTGGCGTTTCTTTCCATGTGACCCTTGTGCCGCTTGGTAAACCTATCTTGTCTACACTATCTTCTGCCTTTGGTACTGTTCCGTTGTCTACCGTTTGGGCTTTTGGTTGTGGATCATAATCATCTTTTTGTGGCGTTACTTCAACCGTTACCGTCACTTCCTCTGTACTCTTGTCTGGGTAGGTGATTAATACTTTGCCTGGCTTACTTCCTGGGGTTGTATTGGTATCTGGCTTTTCTACCCATGTATACGTTGTTCCACTTGGTAATCCATCTGTATTGATACTTCCTTCTGCACTTGGCTCACTACCGTGTTTTGCCGTTTGACCTGGTTCTTTTGCCGTTGGATTGAACATTTCTTTTTGTTCTTTCACCGTGATTGGGACTGTGACTTCGTCGATTGTTCCGTCAGGATATGTCACTAAGGCTACGGTTGGATGTGCTCCTGGTGTGCTGACATCTGGTGTCGTCTTCCATGTGACTCTTGTGCCGCTTGGTAAGCCGGTTTTATCAACACTGTCTTCTGCCTTTGGCACTGTCCCGTTGTCCACCGTTTGGGCTTTTGGCTGTGGATCGTAATCGTCTTTTTGTGGTGTTACTTCAACCGTTACCGTAACTTCTTCTGTACTGTTATCTGGGTAGGTGATTAATACTTTCCCTGGTTTGTTTCCTGGTGTTGTATTGGTATCTGGTTTTTCTACCCATGTGTAGGTTGTACCACTTGGTAAGCCATCGATATTGATACTTCCTTCTGCGCTTGGGTCACTGCCGTGTTTTGCGGTTGGAGCTGGTTGCTTCGCAGTTGGATTGAACGTTTCTTTTTGTTCTTTCACCGTGATTGGGACTGTGACTTCATCGATAGTTCCGTCTGGATAAGTGACTAAAGCCACGGTTGGATGACTGCCTGGGGTGTTCACAACTGGAGTTTCTTTCCATGTGACCCTTGTGCCGCTTGGTAAGCCGGTTTTGTTTACACTTGCTTCTGGATCTGGTACATGACCATTGTCTACGGTTTGCGCAATACCAGTTGGTATGTACTCATCATTTTGTGGCGTTACTTCGACAGTTACTGTTACTTCCTCTGTACTCTTGTCTGGGTAGGTGATTAATACTTTGCCTGGCTTACTTCCTGGTTTACTTGTGTCTGGTTGTTCTGACCAGCTATAGTTTGTTCCTGCTGGTAAGTCATTGGTATTAATACTTTTCTCTGGATCTGGTACTTCGTTATGACGAACAGTTTGGTTTGGCTCTTTCGCAGTTGGATTGAACGTATCTTTTTGTTCTTTGACCGTAATTGGCACTGTAACTTCATCGGTAGTTCCGTCAGGGTATGTTACTAAGGCTACGGTTGGATGTGCTCCTGGTGTGTTCACAACTGGAGTTTCTTTCCATGCGATTGTTGTTCCGCTTGGTAAACCTGTCTTGTCTACACTATCTTCTGCCTTTGGCACAGTTCCGTTATCTACCGTTTGGGCTTTTGGCTGTGGATCGTAATCATCTTTTTGTGGCGTTACTTCAACCGTTATCGTTACTTCCTCTGTACTCTTATCTGGGTAGGTGATTAATACTTTTCCTGACTTACTTCCTGGTTTACTTGTGTCTGGTTGTTCGGACCAGCTATATTTTGTTCCTGCTGGTAAGTCATTTGTATTTATACTTTTCGCTGGTTCTGGTACTTCGTTGTGTCTAACAGTTTGGTTCGGTTCTTTTGCCGTTGGGTTAAACGTATCTTTTTGTTCTTTGACCGTGATTGGCACTGTAACCTCATCTTCCGTTCCATCTGGATAGGTGACTAAGGCTACACTTGGATGATCTCCTGGTGTGCTGACATCTGGCGTTTCTTTCCATGTGACCCTTGTTCCTGCTGGTAAGCCGGTTCTATCTACACTTGCTTCTGGATCTGGTACGTGCCCATTATCCACTTCTTGCGCTATTGCGGTTGGGGTGTATTCATCATTTTGCGGCGTTACTTCAACCGTTACCGTCACTTCTTCTGTACTTTTATCTGGGTAGGTGATTAATACTTTCCCTGGTTTGTTTCCTGGGGTTGTATTGGTATCTGGTTTTTCTACCCATGTGTAGGTTGTACCTTTTGGCAGATTTTCTGTGTTAATACTTCCTTCTGCGCTTGGGTCACTGCCGTGTTTTGCGGTTGGAGCTGGTTCTTTTGCCGTTGGATTGAACGTTTCTTTTTGTTCTTTCACCGTAATTGGCACTATGACTTCATCGGTAGTTCCGTCTGGATAAGTGACTAAGGCTACACTTGGATGATTTCCTGGTGTGCTGACATCTGGCGTTTCTTTCCATGTGACCCTTGTGCCGCTTGGTAAACCTATCTTGTCTACACTATCTTCTGCCTTTGGTACTGTTCCGTTGTCTACCGTTTGGGCTTTTGGTTGTGGATCATAATCATCTTTTTGTGGCGTTACTTCAACCGTTACCGTCACTTCCTCTGTACTCTTGTCTGGGTAGGTGATTAATACTTTGCCTGGCTTACTTCCTGGGGTTGTATTGGTATCTGGTTTTTCTACCCATGTGTAGGTTGTACCTTTTGGTAAGCTATC